>CAYQAO010000086.1:0-11972 GCA_964415485.1 uncultured Gemmatimonadaceae bacterium | reverse complement strand
CTCGTACACTAAACTCCGGGAAGATCGGTGTCTCACTCATATTGGCAGAGAGGGGGGCTCGCAATCGCGTCAGTTACGAGTAGAGTTGCCCCACCGAGCGCAATCGATGTGGCGGCCAACGTTACTCCGATGAGTCTCCGCATGCCGGTACCCTCACCTAATGAGGTGTGTGCTTCGATACTTCAGGCCATTCATACCCCTCGGAGCTCAGCCTTGTCAAGAGCAACCATGGTACTTTACCCTACAGAGACAACGTGAGGCGCGACCTCTCAGCCGCGCCTCACGTCACCTTCTCGCCTCACGTCACCTCCTCTGCAGCTCGATCGCCTGCCTGTACGCCGCCGCCGCCTCTTCCGGCCGCCTCAGCCTGTCGAGCACGATCCCGATCGCCTTGAACGACCGCCAGTTGTCAGGCTGCAGAGCAGCTGCCGCTTCGTACGCCGACAGCGCAGCGGGCAGCTGGTCGAGGTGGTTGTAGGTCTCGCCCAGGTAGAAATGCGCCGTGGGATTTTGCGGATCCTGCTCCACTGCCTTCTTGAGCGGCTCCACCGCGTCCTTCCAGCGGCCGCGACGGCATGCGAGGATGCCCATGGCCACCAGCACTTCCACGTTCGACTCCTGCAGGCGCGCCGCGCGCTTCAGGTCAGCCTCGGCCTGGTCGTAGCGCAGGCGCGCGGTCAGGATGGACGCCCGGTGCACCAGGAGGGACACCGAGTCCGGCACCAGCTCCAGGGCACGAGTGATCTCCTGGATGGCGCCGTCCACACGCCCCGCCTGCTCCAGGGCGTAGGCCAGGTTAACCCTGGCCTCCACGTCCGCCGGATTCTCGGTCACGCGCCTGCGCGATTCCTCGATCGCAGCGGCGAGCGACGGGGCGACTACTACTCCGCTGCCGGTCAGGCGCTGGGGGCCGCCGGCCGGAGCGCTTCGCTCCGCTGCAGCACGTGCCTCGCGCAGGTCTGCGACAACAGCGTCGTCTCGTGGGTCTTTGGCTTCCTTCGCGGACATCTATCGTTGTTGTGGAATCGGCGGGGAGGGCGCGGCAGTCGGGAGTGGCAGGGCGCCCGCCCGGGAGGTGGTTGAAGCTGGCGGATCAGGCTTCCGCCAAAGCTGTCTCGCTGGCAATCCAGCCCAGGTAGCGGGCGAGTCCATCCGTGACAGGCATGCAAAGCAATTCCGGAACCGCGTACGGATGCAGCTCGGCGAAGGCGGTCTTGAGGTCGTCCACGAGCGCCGAGCGGGTCTTCAGGATGATCACCACCTCGCCCTCGTCGGATACCTGATCCTTCCATCTATAGATGGAGCGGGCTTCGGGGAGCATCGTTCCGCATGCAACGAGCCGCCGGTCCACCAGCGCACGCACCAGGTGAAGAGCTTCGTCCTGGGTGGATACGGTGGTGAGCACGACGACCACGTCCGGTGCTTCCTGCATCTCGAAATCGGGAGGCTGAGGCGATCGGAGGTTCCGGCCTGTTACGCCGGGTATCGTCTGGCAAGCTACTCGTCCGCCGGCTGCTGAGGTAGGATGGTCTCCATCCGGCCCCGCGTGAGCGTGAGTTCTGTCACGTCCGTGATGCGAACCCCGTGCCGGGTCTTCGGATGCGGAGCGCGGCGCGGCGAAGCCCCGCCCGGCGATTTGGTCGGGGCTCGGCGCTCGGCCGGGGGTGAAGGCTCGGGTGCTGCTAAGCGGAGCTTCGTATGCAAAAGGAGCCAATCAAAAAGCCCCACGCGGAGACGCGGAGGCCGCGGAGAGAAGCTTGGCGCATGGGATCCCAATCGCCGTGCAGTTCTCCGCGTCCCTCCGCGTGCTCCGCGTGAGACTGCTGTTTTCCAGCTTTCAGCGCGTAGTGGCCGGCTTCGGTACAGGGTGAGTAGATCCCGACGTTCGCGGCTGTGCCGCTCACGCGGGATGACAGTCGGGCACGGGATGACAGACCGGGAGGCAGTTCCACTAGTCCCGAGTTCCTTTTCCCTCTTCCCTTCGCCGTTGGCCTCCTTGTCTCCCGCTCGCCCCACGAACACCTTTCACCGGCTATGCCCGAAGAAAAGCTGATAGTCCGTGGCGCGCGCGCGCACAACCTGCGCAACATCAGCGTGGAGATCCCGCGCGACAGGCTTACCGTCATCACCGGCCTTTCGGGCTCGGGAAAGTCCTCGCTCGCCTTCGACACCATCTACGCCGAAGGCCAGCGGCGCTACGTGGAATCGCTCAGCGCCTACGCGCGCCAGTTCCTCGGGCTCATGGAAAAGCCCGACGTGGACGTGATAGAGGGGCTGTCACCCGCCATCTCCATCGAGCAGAAGAGCGCCGGCCACAATCCGCGCTCCACCGTGGGCACCGTAACCGAGGTCTACGACTACCTGCGCCTGCTTTTCGCGCGCACCGGTACACCGCACTGCCCCAACTGCGGTCGCCCCGTCGCCCGGCAGAGCCCGGCGCAGATCGCCGAAGTCGTACTCGACTGGCCCGAGGGGGAGCGGCTCGAGATCCTCGCGCCGCTCGTGCGTGGTAGAAAGGGCGAGTTCCGCGAGCTCTTCGAGACGGTACGCAAGCAAGGCTTCGTTCGGGCCGTGGTGGACGGCGAGCTGATCGAGCTCGCCAACCCGCCAAAGCTGAATCGCAGGCAGAACCATGACGTCTCCATAGTCGTGGACCGCCTGGTCGTCCGCGCCGAGGATCGTGCACGTCTCACCGATTCCATCGAGACAGCGCTTCGTCTGGCGGATGGGCTCGTGGATGTCGTCAGGCATCCGTCGTCCCCCGACGCAGCGGAGCCCGAGCACGTGCTCTTCTCGGAGCGCTACGGTTGCCCGGACTGCGGCATCTCGCTGCCGGAGCTGGAGCCTCGCCACTTCTCCTTCAACTCGCCCTTCGGCGCCTGCGCCGCATGCGGCGGACTCGGCGTCAGGCGCGAGGTGAGCGAGGAACTCGTGCTCGGCGACCCGAGCATCTCCATCCTCGAGGGCGTGGTTCTGCCGTGGGGAGAGCCTGACGGTTACCTGCGAAAGGTCATCCTGCCGTCGCTCGCGAAGGAGCTCGGCTTCGACCTCAACAAGCCGTGGGGCAAGATTCCCGAGCATGTTCGCAGGGTGCTGCTGCATGGCGTTGACGGCGGTGAGCCGAAGCCTGCGAGCGGCGTCCGTCGTGCGGCGCGGGGTTCTGCCTCACGAGCACGCGCGAGCGCGAAGCCCGGCGAGATGCGCTGGGAGGGGATCCTGGCGAACATCCAGCGCCGGCATGACGAAACGGACTCGGACACCATTCGCCTGGAGCTGCAGGCGTACATGGTGGCCAAGCCATGCAACGTTTGCGACGGCAAGCGCCTGAAGCCGGAGTCTCTGGGCGTCACCATCGCGGATCGCGGCATCGGTGACGTGGTGGACCTGCCCATCACCGAAGCTCTCGAGTTCTTCGAGTCCGTTGGGCTGCGGCCTGACGACCCGCGCGGCCTGGACGCCGGCATCGCCGGACCCATCCTCAAGGAAGTCTGCGAACGACTTCGCTTCCTCGTGGACGTCGGACTGGACTACCTCACGCTCAATCGATCGGCGGAGTCCCTGTCGGGTGGCGAGGCGCAGCGGATCCGGCTCGCCACTCAGATCGGGTCGCGTCTCGTGGGCGTGCTCTACATACTGGATGAGCCGAGCATCGGCCTGCACCAGCGCGACAACGGGCGACTGCTCGCAACGCTGCAGCGTCTGCGTGACTTGGGCAACACCGTGATCGTGGTGGAGCACGACGAGGAGACCATTCGTGAGGCAGACCACGTCATAGACCTCGGCCCTGGCGCGGGCCGCCACGGCGGCGAGGTGGTCGCGCAGGGAACTGTGCAGGACATCGCGCGCAGCAAGGAGTCGCTGACGGGCCAGTACCTCAGCGGCAAGCGTGAGATCGCCGTTCCGGCAGTTCGCAGGCAGAGGGATCCGGCGCGCGCGCTGCGCGTGGAGAACGCACGCGCGCACAACCTGAAGGGCGTGAACTTCGAGCTCCCGTTAGGCCTGTTCGTGGCCGTCACGGGCGTATCCGGTTCCGGCAAGAGCACGCTGGTGGAGGACATCCTGCAGCGGTCGCTGTCCAGGCACTTCCATCGCGCGCGCGTCATCCCGGGCGCGCACGATCGCATCACCGGACTGGAGCACCTGGACAAGGTCATAGACATAGACCAGGCTCCCATCGGACGCACGCCGCGCTCCAATCCCGCCACGTACACGGGGCTCTTCACGCCGATCCGCGAACTGTTCGCCGAGATGCCGGAGGCGAAGATTCGCGGCTACGGACCGGGAAGGTTCTCCTTCAACGTGAAGGGTGGCCGCTGCGAGGCGTGCCAGGGCGACGGCCTTGTGAAGATCGAGATGCACTTCCTGCCTGACGTGTACGTTCCCTGCGACGTGTGCAAGGGCAGGCGCTACAACCGGGAGACGCTGGAGGTCCGCTTCCGCGGCCAGAGCATCGCGGACGTGCTGGAGCTCACCGTGGACGACGCGCTGGAGCTCTTCGAGAACCAGCCGCGTATCTCGCAGAAACTGCGCACGCTGCACGACGTGGGCCTTGGCTACGTGCACCTGGGGCAGAGCGCCACCACGCTCTCCGGCGGCGAGGCGCAGCGCGTGAAGCTCGCAACCGAACTCTCACGCAGGGATACCGGTCGCACGCTGTACATCCTGGACGAGCCGACCACCGGTCTGCACTTCGAGGACGTTCGCCTGCTGCTGGACGTCCTGCACCGCCTGGTGGATCGCGGGAACACCGTGCTCGTGATCGAGCACAACCTCGACGTGATCAAGACCGCCGACTGGATCGTGGACCTCGGCCCCGAGGGTGGCGTGCGCGGCGGTACGATCGTCGCGGCCGGAACGCCGGAGGAGGTTGCTGCAGTGGAGGGGAGCCATACGGGACGGTACCTGGCGTCCATTCTGGCCGCGAAGCCGAAGAGGCGGCGTAAGGCAGGTTAGTAGGCGAAGGCGCGGTTGCTTGACGGCGCCGCGCTCCTGCCGTACGATGACTCCTGAGTACCGGGCACGCGATGGCATTCAGTCGTTTGCCCCCGGGGGAGAGAGTGTGCAGCATGCTCACCGTCCAGGAGGCAGCGCATTGCGAAGCTCGCGTAAGGCAGAAAGTTCCCCCTCCAGTTCGCGCCTGTTCCGCGCGTTCTCAGTCGGAACCTTCCTCACGATTCTCCTGTCTGCATGCGGCGGCTCACCCACCGCTGCAGAGCCAGCGATGTTCACCGGGCGCATCGCAGCGATCGAGACGACCGATCGGCACAGCGTTCGCCTGCACGTTGCCAACGTCACGTCGCCGTCGGGACCGCCAGGCGACATCTACCTCCACGTGCGAACGAAATCAGTCATCCTCGTGCGCAAGCCTGACGGGTCTACTACGCGCGGATCGGTGAAGGACCTGTTTGTGGGACTCCCGATCGCTGCATGGCACACCGGCGTGGAGATCCGCACGTTGCCTCCGTAGTACACAGCCACGCGCGTTGATGTGACGCACACAGTGGAGCGGCCAGCGGATCACTGATCGCGCCGGAGTCCTCGCGACGCCATCTCCAGCCCTCGTCTAATCCGCGATCTGCGGGGAGGGTACGAACGGTTTAACGATGTCCGACGAGTGAGATCGTGCCCGTGGATACGATGTCTTCCATCCGCCTCGAACGAGAGCGCCACTCAGGCTCACGCTCCTGGTACGCCTCTACGGCATAGCGTCCGCAGACCCCCATTTCTGGCGAGCCCGCTCTCCGGTTCGCTATCTTCCCACCGCCAACCGCGCCCCAAGCGAAACGCGCGGCCACCCTCCTCCGTACGGACTGCATACTCTACCGCTGGGAGCGCCATGATCACACGAGACGACGTGGAGAGCTACCTCGACCGCCTGGGCGCCGAGGGAGTCAGCTATACCGAGATCGAGGACGGGCTTTGGCTCCTCAAGCCGGGTGGCGCGCTCGACCTGGATGTGGTCGTGCATCACTCGCCGCCGGTCCTGATTCTGCGGGTGAAGGTGATGAACGTACCCGACGACGACGAGTCACGAGCCAGCCTGAACAGGCGACTGCTCGAACTCAACGCCACGGACCTGATCCACGGATCCTATGGCATCGAGGGCGACGCGATCGTCCTCACCGAGGCGATGGAACTGTCACATCTGGACTACGAGGAATTTCTGGCTACCTACGAGGGCATGACAATGGCGCTCGCCGCGCACCTGCGCGAGTTCGCCGCGTACCGTGAGGGCCGCTGAGCATGGGCATCTTCGACAGACTCTCGACGCTCATCAAGTCGAACATCAATGATCTGATCAACTCGGCGGAGAACCCCGAGAAGATGCTCAATCAGATCATCGTTGACATGCGTGAGCAGCTCGCCAAGGCGAAGCAGCAGGTCGCTGCTGCCATCGCCGACGAGAAGCGGCTCCACGACCAGGCTCGCGCCGAGTACCAGCTTGCGGACGACTGGGAGAAGCGGGCGATGCTCGCGGTGCAGGAGGGGCGGGACGACCTCGCTCGTCAGGCCCTGGTGCGGCACAACGAGCACCTCGAGCACGGCCGCCAGCTGGAGCTGACCTGGCAGACCCACCAGATGGAGACCGAGAAGCTCAAGTCTTCGCTGCGTGAGCTGAACGACAAGATCGAGGAGGCGAAGCGCAAGAAGAACCTGCTGATCGCGCGCCAGCGCCGCGCGCAGGCCCAGAAGCGCATCTCCGAGACCATGTCGGGTCTGTCCGAGAAGTCGGCCTTCGAGGCCTTCGCCCGGATGGAGGAGCGGATTGACAGCGCCGAGCGTCAGCTTCGCGCTGCCGCGGAGATTGACGAGGAGTTCTCGGGCGACAAGCTGTCCAGGGAGTTCCGCCAGCTCGAGCGCGGGTCCGTTTCAATGAGTGCTGACATGCAGTTGCTGGAGTTGAAGCAGAAGATGGGCATGCTCCCCGCGCCTTCTTCCGAGAAGCGTGCGCTGAACTCGGGCGAGAAGCCAGGTGCGACGGACGCGGAGTTCGAGGAACTCACGGAGGCGGAAGCGAAGCCCGGCGAGGAGGGGAAGCAGGGCTGATCCAGTCGGTCCGTACTCTCACGCCCGAAGTCGGGATGGCAGGAAGGCGGTCGCTGGTTCAGCGGCCGCCTTCGTCCGTTCGTCGTCCACTTATGCGGCCGGTGGCCACGAATGTCGCGATGACCGGGGGACGGAAGCGCGAACGAATCCTGGCTGACGGCATTCTTATTCGAACGCGTCGCGATAGTATTCCTGTGCCTGCCGGAACGCAGGATTCCGGCAGCCGGCGCCCCGTCGCCTGACGAGTCGCCTCCGGTACACCTCATCGCACAGGCATCGCCCCAACATGTCCGGCCGCCGTCTATTGCTGCTTGCCGAACAGAGCTTCGGCCCCATGTCGTCCAAGACCGCCAACGCTGCCATCCGGTACATACCGGAGCAGGTAGTCGGAGTGGTGGATTCAGCGCTCGCCGGTCAAACGGCGCAGCAGGTACTCGGTTTTGGTGGCGACATCCCCATCGTCGCAACCCTTGAAGAAGGCCTCCGACTCGGCCCCACCGCCGCCGTCGTCGGCGTCGCTCCGTCCGGCGGAAAGCTGCCTCAGGAATGGCGAGACCTCATTCGCGGCAGCTTAGCCGCGGGCCTCGATGTCTGGAGCGGGCTCCACGTCTTCCTGGCCGACGATCCGGAGTTCTCGGCGCTGGCAAGGGAGAAGAGCGTGCAGCTTGTCGACCTTCGTCGCCCGCCCGCGGACATCCCGGTTTCCACCGGACTCGCCCGCAACCTGGACGCCACCATCTTCCTGGCGGTCGGCACGGACTGCAACGTGGGCAAGATGACGGCGCAACTCCAGATTCGCGACGCCATGCGAAAGGCCGGACATCGCGTTGGCTTCGCGCCCACCGGGCAGACCGGCATCCTCGTGGAGGGTACCGGCATCGCCGTGGACGCCGTGATCGCCGATTTCATTGGCGGTGCCGCCGAACGAGTGACCATCGAGGCGGCGAAGGACGCCGACATGGTGCTGGTGGAAGGGCAGGGATCCATCGTGCACCCGGGTTACTCGGGCGTCACGCTGGGACTCACGCACGGCAGCATGCCTCACGCGTTCCTGCTTTGCGGCCAGCCCTCGAGGGACACCGTGAGGCATAATGAGTGGCTGCGGACGCCGTCCCTCACGGACCTCATCAGCCTCTACGAGGCCACGATGGCGCTCCTTCGTCCCGCGCCCGTCGTCGCCATCGCGCTGAACACCTACGACCTCACCGATGCGCAGGCTCGTGAGGCGATAGCCGCGGCCGAGAAGGAGACGGGACTGCCGACCACCGACCCCGTGCGCTACGATCCCGCGCCGCTGGCCGACGCGCTCGTGGACTTCCACAACCGGCGCAAGGCGGGCAAGTAGTTGCGCGGTTCGCCGGCAGCCTGACTGCCGGCGAACCGCGCCCTGATCCATCGCGCGCCTGGCGCACCGCGAAGATGACGCGAGCGCGCTGGCGGTGACGCTGCCTTCCGGGGAACGTGCAGACTGCTTCATGCACCTGCACGTCCCTCCGGAAGCCACTTCGGCTCGAGCAACTCCAGGAAGCGCCGGGGCGGGAGCGCCAGGAGGCCTCGACGCGATGCCGTCGCGCGCCGTGCTCGTTCTGCGGAACGTTCACAAGGCGTGGAGGTTCGGAAACCCAGGGAGTCCCGCGCTGCTCCCGGTGCTTCGCGGGGCATCCATCACGCTCTGCGCGGGCGAGAGAGTCACCGTCGTTGCAGGGCGCGGAGCCGGATCCACCACCCTGCTCCTGGTGGCCGCGGGACTGGCACGTGCGGACGCAGGGATCGCAATCGGTCCATGGCTCGCGGGCGGGCGCGGACTCGTGAGGCTGGTACCGACGAGGCCGGTGCTGCCGTCCTCCTGGACGCCGCGCGACGTCGTGATGGCAGGCCTGGCATCCAGGTGGCCGGCGTCTGCCGCGGTGTCTGCCGTGGAACGCGCACTGCGGCAGCAGGGTCTGGCCGAGCACGCCGACGTGGAGCTTCGAAAGCTCCCTCGGGCTGCGGCCTGGCGCGCGGCCGCTGCGGCTGCACAGCTCGCGGGGGCCGGCCTGATCCTGCTGGACCGAGAGCCGGAAGACGCGGCCGAGCTGAACGCGGTGCAGGCGTCACTAGCGGTGGCGGAGCCGATGGTGTTCGGGGCCGCCTCGATGAGCGTGACGCTGCCGGGAGCGGCGGCCGCGCTGAACTCCCGCATCGCAAGCCTCGAGAATGGAGTCCTGCGCGAAGTGCAGGGCTGATCGCCTTCCACGCCTTTCCGCGCCGGTGCTACGTTTGGTCAGCGCGCGTGCTTCCCGTGCACTCGGCGCTCAACAGTCATCTGCGCAACCCACGGATGCCCGAGTTCCTGCTTTACAACACGCTGACCAGAAGGGTCGAGCCCTTTGCCCCGGCAGACGGGCGGACGGTACGCATGTACACCTGCGGTCCCACCGTCTACAACCCGGCACACCTCGGCAACTTCCGCACGTTCCTCTTCGAGGACCTGCTGCGCCGCTCGCTGCGCCTGGCCGGGTGGAACGTGGAGCAGGTGATGAACCTGACGGACGTGGACGACAAGATCATCCGTCGTGCGGACGAGCAGGGCGTGAAGATCAGCGACATCACGGAGCCGATGACCGAAGTCTTCATGCGCGACCGCAAGTGGCTGCGCATCGAGGATGCGGAACACTATCCGAAGGCCACCGAGTACGTGCCGCAGATGATCGAGCTCGTTCAGCGCCTGCTCGATGCGGGTGTCGCCTACAAGGCGGAGGACGGCTCCGTGTATTTCGCCATCGCTCGATTCCCGGATTATGGGAAGCTGTCGCGCCTGGATACGCGGGAGATCCGGTCGGGCGCTCGCGTGGCCCAGGACGACTATTCGAAGGAGAACGCGCAGGACTTCGCCCTCTGGAAGGCGGCGAAGCCGGAAGACGAGCGAGTCGGTGCGGCCTGGGATGCGCCCTTCGGACGCGGGCGTCCCGGCTGGCATCTCGAGTGCTCCGCCATGGCCATGGAGATACTCGGGGAGACGCTGGACCTGCACTGCGGCGGCGTGGACCTCATCTTCCCGCATCACGAGGACGAGATCGCGCAGTCCGAGGCAGCCACCGGGCAGACCTTCAGCCGTCACTGGTGCCACGGCGAGTTCCTGTTGATTGACGGCGCCAAGATGGCGAAGCGTGTGGGCAACGTGCGCAACGTTGCCGACCTCAAGGAGCACGGCTTCACGCCGGCGTCGGTTCGCCTCGCGATGTTCTCCACGCACTACAGGCAGCAGCTGAACCTGAGCGGCGATCAGCTGGAGGCGTCGCTGCAGGCCACGCGTCGTCTTGCGGAGTTCGTGGCGCGGCTGGAGTCGGCGACGGGCGGCACGCCCGAGCTGGCGGCGGCGGCCGACCGTCTCCGGTCGGAGGTGGTGGCGGCACTGTTCGATGACCTGAATGCCCCGCGCGCGGTGGCGGCGGTCTTCGATTTCGTGCGTGCGGCGAATGCGGAGCTGGACCGCGGCGGGACCGACGCGGAAGCGCTGGTGCGGGCTCGTGAGGCGTTCGACCTGGCGAACTCGGTCCTGGACATCGGTCCGCGACCGGCGTCGGAAGGCGTGCGGGGTGCCGGCGAGGCGGCGGAGCAAGCAACGGGTACCGGGGTATTCTCCCTTGCGGGCGAGGAGGTTCCACGCGAGCTGCTGGACTGGGCGCAGGAGCGGCTGTCTGCGCGTACGGCGGCCAGGCGGGAGCGCGACTTCGCCAGGGCCGACAGCATTCGCGACGAACTGCTCGAGAAGGGCGTGGAAGTGCGCGACACTCCGGAGGGCCCGAAGCTGGCTTTCGTGAGGGTGCGGCAGGGCAGCTGAGAGGGTCGCTTAGAGCTTCGTCGTCCGCGGATGCGGAGCGCGGAAGTCCCTTGCAGCGCTGGAATAGTCGGGTGAAAACGGCGGGTGCGCGGAAGGCGTTCGAGGCCGTTGACGAGTCATCCGGACCCGGCTATCCTACTGCTCTTGCGCAGCTTGCCGGTTTGCTGACGTAGCTCAATTGGCAGAGCACTCGATTTGTAATCGAGCGGTTGCGAGTTCGATTCTCGCCGTCAGCTCTGAAGTATGGGCCACGTGACCGGTGCGTCGGGTAGTACCCGTGCCGGCAGCGGCGCAGTGATGGCCGGTGGGGTACCCAAGTGGCCAACGGGATCAGACTGTAAATCTGACGGCGCAAGCCTTCGAAGGTTCGAATCCTTCCCCCACCACTCGAGCGGTGCTGCAGCAGGGATGTTCCTGGCAGGCAGCTTCCGCGGGAGTAGCTCAGTTGGTAGAGCGCCAGCCTTCCAAGCTGGATGTCGCGGGTTCGAGCCCCGTCTCCCGCTCTTGTGTAGCGATCGGAATGATCCGAAGCGTCCTCAGGCGCTTCGGATCGTTTTCGTTCGTGGCTGAGGGTGGCAGGCACCTGCCGTGGTGACGACAACGGTGACCGCGGGCCGGCGGCAGCAGCCGGCTGCCGGAGGCAGACTCTCGGCCTCAGATTGCCGGCTGTCGCAATGGAAGCCGACGGTTGCCCGCCGCTTGCATGCCCGCCACGGCAATGCTACGTTAGAGGTCTGCCCGGAAATGGTACGGTTGCGTCGTGTAATTCGGCGAGGCGGCTTCGGATCCGGCAGGCATTGCTCGCGTAGCTCAGTCGGCAGAGCACACCCTTGGTAAGGGTGAGGTCACCGGTTCGATCCCGGTCGCGAGCTCTCAGACCCCGCACGACGCCGGGGCCGGCGTGTTCCAGGCGAACACGCGTGAAGGAAACTGCGGACGGCCGACGAGGCTCCGGAAGCGCGCGCGAAAGCGCAGGCGCCCGGCGCCTCTGCGTGCCGTCCGGCGCGTCGTCGAGACTCCACCCCTACAGCATCTCAGGATCAACGGATCATGGCCAAGGCGAAATTCGAGCGGACGAAGCCGCACGTGAACGTGGGAACGA
>CAYQAO010000085.1:0-12016 GCA_964415485.1 uncultured Gemmatimonadaceae bacterium | reverse complement strand
CGGCAGGCCGAGGAACGCTCGTGCCATCTCGCCCCCCACGTTGCCCGGCTGCACGTTCCCGGCGTTGCAGAGCAGCGCGACCGACACGCTGCGCTCCGGGTAGCGAACCAGGAACGCGCGGTACCCGCCGGTGGAGCCGGTGTGCGACACCTCGTACAGGCTGGCCAGCGTGTCCACCCTCAGGCCGGCAGCGTAGGTGATGCGCGTGCCGTCGTTGAGCACGCCGGGCTCCTCCATCGTCTCGCGGAAGGTGGCGCCGCCGATCTCGCCAGTGGAGCGCGCCTGGTCCCAGCGAAGGAGGTCCGCGACGGTGGTGAGGAGTCCGCCGTTGCCGTGCACGAACTCGTGAGGCTGGTCAACCGTCCAGCCGCGTTCGGCGGAACCTCCGTATGCCATGGCCCTGCGGGGCACGAGGCGCCGCGGGTCGTCGCGCCACTGCGTGTCGCGCATGCCTAACGGGCGGAAGATGCGGCGCTCGGAGAAGGACGCGAAGCTCTCGCCGCTCACGCGCTCCACGATGAGCGCCAGCAGGTTGTAGCCCGAGTTCGTGTACGAGTACTCGTGGCCCGGCGTGTAGTTCAGCGCTCGCTGGCGAGAGACTATCTCGAGCGCATGCTCGTTCGTGTAGGCGCGAAGGCCACGCCCCTGCCCCGCGATGGACGCCACACTGCCCCAGTCCCGCAGCCCGCTCGTGTGGTTGAGCAGGTGCCGGATAGTCATGGTGGAACCGTAGTCGGGCACCTCCGGCAGGTACTGCCTCACGTCGTCGTCCAGTGACAGCCTGCCCTCCTCCGCCAGGAGCACGATCGCCGCTGCCGTGAACTGCTTCGACACCGAGCCGGCCTCGAGAACCGACGTGACCGCCAGTGGCACGCCGCGCTCCAGGTCGGCCATGCCGTATGCCCTGGAGAACACGGGCTCGCCGTTGCTTGCCGCGCCCACCACGCACCCGGGCGTGGAATCCGTGTTCCACGCCGCGAGAATCGCGTCGGTACGTGACGCGGCGTCGGACGGAATCGAGGACGCCGACGCTGCTCGCGCCGGAGCCTGTGCCACAAGTGCATTCGGTGCGCAGGCCGCGGCCAGCGCCATTGCGACGCCGGCAGCGATTCGAGGCGCGAGCAGGGTCATCTTATCCGTCCAGTTCCTCGATCGTGCGCACTGAGGGACCGCGCTCGCGCTGCAGCAGCCTCGCCGCCTTCTCCGCGTCGCGCATTACGCGAAGCACGTTCTCTCCCGCGAGCTTGCGAAGGTCCTCGTCGCTCCATCCACGGCGGGCCAGTGCCTCGAACAGCGCCGGATAGGAGGACACGTCCTCCAGCCCGTCAGGCGTGCTGTCTATGCCGTCGTAGTCGGCGCCGATGCCAACGTGGTCCATGCCCGCAACCTGCTTCACGTGCTCGAGGTGCGCAATCACGTCGTCCATCGTTGCACGAGGCTCCGGATTCTGCGCACGCCAGCGATCCAGCGCCGCACGAGCGGCGGCGGTGTCTGCGCCGTACTGTGCCTGCAGGCGAGCGCGCTCGCGCTGAACACGGTCGGCGTGGTCGGACACGGCCTTCGACACGAACGACGGCACGATCGTCACCATCACGATTCCGCCGTTCTCGGGCATGCGTCGAAGGATGGAATCCGGAACGTTGCGCGGATGGTCGGTGATAGCACGCGCCGACGAGTGCGAGAAGATCACGGGAGCGGTGGACACGTCCAGCGCATCGCTCATCGTGCCGGGAGACGTGTGCGACAGGTCCACCAGCATTCCCAGGCGGTTCATCTCGCGCACTACTTCCTTGCCGAACTCGGTGAGCCCTCCGTGCGTGGGGAGCCCGGTGGCGGCGTCGGCCCAGTCTATCGTGGCGCTGTGCGTCAGCGTCATGTAGCGCACGCCCATGTCGTAGTACGCGCGGAGTGCGCCCAGCGAGTTCTCTATGGCGTGTCCGCCCTCCATGCCGAGTATGGAGGCGATGCGGCCGCGTCCGAAGGCGCCTTCAACGTCACTTGCAGTGCGCGCGAGCTCGAAGACGTCCGGATGGTTGTTGATCACCTGGAGGGCGATGTCAATCTGCTCCAGCTGCATGCGTGCCGCGCCCGTCTGCACTGAGCTGGACGGGATGTAGACGCTCCAGAACTGGCCGCCGACCATTCCCTCGCGCAGGCGGGGGATGTCGGTGTGGCCGGGAGTGGTGCGGGTGATGTCGTATGCGCGGACATCGCTGCGCGCGCCCTGCCGAATGGCCCAGGGCAGGTCGTTGTGTCCGTCTATGAGCGGGGTCTCCGAGAGGATGCGCTTTACGCGCTCCGCCTCGCTGCCTGCCTGGGCAGATACCATGGTGGGCGTGACAAGGATGGCGAGTGCCAGGGGGACGAATCGGGACAGCGACATTTGGATTCCTTGCTGGAGACGAGCCGAAATGCTGAAACTGTCGGCGCCATGGCCACGTGGGAGTATGTAACGATGGGCCATTGCGCGTGCGGGGCAAAGGGGTGATGATGGCGTGCGACGTGCATGGGAGCGCGGCGGACGCACCGGCGAGTGCCGGATTCGCCCCGAATACGCGATGCATGAACCCTTCACCGGCCCGAGGGCCACGTGAGGCAGGATGAGCAAGTTGCTGCGCGGCCTTGCCGCAGGATATGGAGCGAAGAAGCTGGGTGGAGGGTGTTTCAGCACCGTACTGGTGTTCATCCTGTTGTGGATGATCCTGGGGTACTGTGGGGGCCCGTTCGAGTGAGGGACCAGGAGGGCGACGCGCCTCGCGCGTCGCACATTTGATCGGGTCCCGGCGCTCGGCGCTCGGCCAGGGGTGAAGGTTCGGGTGTGGCAGAGCGGAGCTTCGTCTGCAGACGGAGCCAGGAAATACTCCTAACGCGGAGGGATGCCTGGCGCATGGAATCCCAATCGCCGAGCAGTTCTCCGCGTTCTCCGCGTGGGTTTGCCGTTTACAGCTTTCAGCGCGTAGTGGCCGGCTCCGGTGCAGTGTGAGCAGGTCCCGACGCTCGCGGCTTCGCCGCTCACGCGGGATGACAGTGACCGGAGGCAGTCCACAGTCCCCGCCCTCAGAACCTCCCCAGCCCGAACACCGCCACATCCACCTCCGGCTCCCGACCCGTCACCATGTCGGCCAGCAGCTCCCCCACGGCGCTGGAGAACTTGAAGCCGTGGCCGGAGCACGGGCTCGCGATCACGATCCGGTCGTGTTCGGGGTGGCGGTCAATGAGAAAGTGGTGGTCCGGCGTGTTCGTGTAAATGCAGACGCGGGACTCCACCAGCTCGCCGGCAGCCAGCGGCTGGATCGCCGCCAGGAGGTCGCGAACCATACGGTCCTCATCCGCGCCGATCTCCCGGTTCACGGACTCGGGCACGTCCACGATCTCGCCCTCGTGGTGGATGCCGCACTTCACGCCGTCGCCAAGGTTGGGGAAGGTGGCGAAGATGCGGTCGTCGTCGAACTCCCAGAGCGACAGCGGGCAGCACGACGCCTCGTGATTCTCCGCCTGCGAAACGGGGCGGAACCAGTGGAGCATCTGACGCTCCAGCGCCAGCGGGAGTTCCAGGTCGGGGAGCAGACCGGGTATCCAGGCGCCGGCGGTTACCACCGCGTGCGACGCGAGAATGGTGGCGTCCTCCGTTTCCACGCGCACCCCTTCGCCATCCGGCACGCAGCACATGGCGGGGGTGTTCGTGAGCAGCGTCGCTCCACGCGCCTGCGCGAACTGCAGGTGCAGCTCGATGATTCGCTCGGGGAGCAGGAGCCCCGCGTTCGGCTCCAGGAAGGCGACCGCATCGTCAGGCGGCGAGTAGGCCGGGAAGCGCTGCCTCACCTCCGCCGCGCTCAGCATTTCGTAGGGCACGCCGTGGGCCTCGGCACTCGCTCGGGCGCCCTGCACCAGCACACCGCCGGGTTTCCCGATCATGAGCCCGCCGGTGCGGTGGAAGAGCTGTTCGCCAGCCTCCTTCTCGAGCTCGAACCAGAGTTCGTAAGCGCGCCTCACGAAGGGCACGTACAGCGGGTGCTCGAAGATCGCCTCACGAGTGATGCGCGAGCGTCCGTGCGTTGAGCCGAGCGTGTGGGGAGGTGCGT
Source organism: uncultured Gemmatimonadaceae bacterium (assembly GCA_964415485.1). Taxonomy (GTDB): domain Bacteria; phylum Gemmatimonadota; class Gemmatimonadetes; order Gemmatimonadales; family Gemmatimonadaceae; genus JBBQHX01. The sequence goes on along the minus strand of CAYQAO010000085.1, from coordinate 7,934 downwards.
GCCGGTCCAGGCCCACCACCTTCAGCCCGCGTGAGGCGAGCTGGTACGCTGCCGCGCTCCCCATGGCGCCGAGTCCGATGACGACGACGTCGGCGCTCATGTGCCGGCGATTGTCGGGCTTCGTCACTTGCGTTCGATCGGCAGCCACTCGCACCCCTGTGTGTCTATGGCGAACCGGCGCACGACGACGAGCGCGTCGTCGCCCTGCACCACCTGATCCAGGGTTAGCAGCGTGTCCCCGTGGAACGCAACCACCGGCATCTCTTCCGACAGGAGTTGCACGGGAGCGTCCACGCAGGCGGAGTCTGCTGCGGCGCGGAGCACGGAGACGAAGGCGCCGGTCGGACTGAGCCCGGACTCTGGCTCGAACTTGAAGGTCAGGCTCGCCAGAACTGCATCTCCGCTTGACACGGACCCGGTCGCCCAGGGAATCGTAGTCATCGTCCACGCCTCCTGCGCGGTCAACTGGCGCGCCATAAGCCGTTCCTGCAGGTCGTCAGGCGGCACCGGGCGCCTGCTGGCCGGAATGCGCAAGTCTGCTTCAGTGCCATCCCATCTGCGCATCCTGGCGTCGGGCAGCGGAGGCCATATGCCCACGATTCCCTCGTCAAGCCGCACAGAGGCTGCGAACTCGAAGGACGGCAACAGGTTCACACTACCGGCAGGCGCGGTCACGGCGCTCGTCACGTCACCACTCGAGAGGTCGAGCCACAGCCCGCCGTCTGCCGACTTGAACCCGGCGTCTCCCATATCACCCATTCGCAGCCCGCCCAGCAGGAGCGAGTCGCCGCTTGCATGCATGCTCGTTCCGAAGAACATGCCGCCGAGTGAATGGCGGAAGGCGTGCGAACCGTCGTGGGTGTCTACGCCCACGACGGTGAAGTCTCCCATGTCCAGCACGACGAACCGGTCGGGCCGAATCGGCGCGAGGCGTACTGGCGCTCCGAACTCTCCTGGCCCACGTCCTGTCCGCCCTATGACTCGCTCGTAACGACCTGCGCGGTCGTACCTCCTGATGTTGCCGGCGGTCATGTCCGCCACCCAGTAGCCCTCCGCGTCGGCCAGGATCGCACTCGGTCGCGCAAGAAACGTCGAGTCGCCCTGCTCCAGCACGATGCTGTCGGTGAGCACCAGCAGGGGATGCGGCGAGAGACTCGCGCCGTCCGACCCTGAACACGCGAGACCAGCTGCCGCTGCGAGAAGCGCTGTCGAGGTGGCGATGCGTCGCGTCATGTCCCCTGGGATTGGAGTGTGCGCCAGCGATCGCGGATGCGCGGAGAGCCGACCCGGCGGCCGCCGTCCCTAGCGCGGCTACCGTACCTCCTCCCTCGGCCGCTGGCCATATCGCCAGCTGCCTCTTAAGCGATTCGTAACCCCGTACTAACACGGAATTCATCAACGCCTCGCCAGTTCCGCTTCCCGCCCCCATTTTCCCTGCATGTCCCCACGAACCCTCCTCCGCTCGGCGACCGCACTCCTGCTGGCCGCCACCCTGGCCGCGCCCGCAGGCGCCGCCGCCCAGATGGCCTCCACCGGGAACGGGCCGCATGTGGAACGCGGTCGCCCGGTGTCCGATGGCCGCGACACCGCCATCACTCGCGAGGCGTTCGGCGCTCCGCCGCCCGAGATCGCGAAGCACGTGCTGGCGCCGCGCTCACAGAACGTCAGCCTCTCCGCGAACTCGGCCAGCCCGGACCGACAGCGCTACCTGCTGCAGCGGTCCACCGGATACCCGACCATGGAGCAGTTCGCGCGTGAACACGTGTTCCTGGGCGGCATCCAGGTGGACACGCGTGCGAATCGCGCGCGTGCGCTGACCACGCGCGGCAACGACGAGCTCGAGGTGTTCGACGCTCGCACCGGCAGCCGCACGCGCATCCAGCTTCCGCAGGGTGCCACGGCCTCAGGCGCCACCTGGTCGCCCGACGGCCGGATGATCGCGTTCATCGCCAACTTCGCCGACGCCAGCTACCTGTACGTGGCGGACGCCTCCAGCGGACGCGTCAGGCGCCTCACGACGAGGCAGCTCCTCGCCACGCTCGTCACGAGCCCTTCGTGGTCTGCGGACGGCAGCCGCCTGCTCACGGTGCTCGTGCCGGGCAGCCGCCGGCCTGCGCCGGCTGCCCCGGCAGTACCGACCGGACCCAAGGTCAAGGTGATGCTCGAAGGCGAGAACAAGACGCGCACCTGGGCGAGCCTCCTGGAGACGCCTCACGAGAAGGACCAGCTCGAGTACTACGCCACCGGACAGCTCGCGATCGTGGACGCCGCACGCGGCCGGGTCACCGAAGTCGGACGCCCGGCCATGTTCCGCTCCATAGACCTCTCGCCTGACGGGCAGTACGCACGCGTCACGCTGTTGAAGAAGCCGTTCTCGTACTACGTGCCTGCAAGCGCCTTCGGCACCGAGGACCAGCTCTGGGACGCATCCGGCCGCGTCATCGCGACGCTCGGCAGCCGGGACCTGCGGCTCGGCGCGAGCTTCGGGCCGGACACCGCTGGTGCGGACACAGCGAAGCGCAACCTCGCATGGAGCCCCGACGGACAGGGCTTCGTGTACATGCAGCTCTCGCCCGAGTCCGACAGTGCAGCGGCGGACACCACTGCGCGCACCGACAGCGGCGAAGCCCGCCGCACTCCGCAGCGCCGGCGCGACAGGCTGGTGCAGTGGCGCGCGCCGTTCGGTCCGGATGACGTAACCGTCCTCTTCGAGACGGAAGGCCGCCTGACGAACGTGCTGGCCGGCAGCACCGGCGACATGCTGTTCGTCACCGAGCGCGCCGGTTCCGGCGCATCGGCCGGCACGCACACGTATGCAGTGAATCCCGCCGAACCGCGCACCAGGCACACGATTCTCCGCACGGTGCCGCGCGGTGGATCGTCGCCCGCTGCACTTCGCGCTGCGGACTCCGCCTTCTACGACAACCCCGGCGAGCTGCTCACCGTGAAGAACCGCTTCGGAACCGACGCCGTGCTCGTGTCGTCCGACGGTGCCTTCGCGTACCTGGGCGGCGTGCAGTACGATCGCGACCCGGTGGCCAACCCGCCGCGCCCGTTCCTCGACCGCATTGCCATCGCGACTGGCGAGAAGACGCGCGTGTTCGAATCAGGAACGGATGTGTACGAGGATGTGGTGCTTCCCCTCGATGACGACGTCACCGCGCTGATCACCACGCGCGAGTCGCCCACCATGGTGCCTGACGTGTACCGCCGCGACGTGGCGAGCGGCTCGCTCACGAAGCTCACCGAGAACCGCGACTACTCGCCGGAGGTCACCTCGCTCGAGCGCCGCATGGTGCCCGTGACCCGCGTGGACGGCGTGAAGTTCTGGGTGGAAGTGACGCTGCCGCCCAACTGGAACGGCGAGCGTCTGCCGGCCCTGTTCTGGTTCTATCCGCGCGAGTTCACGGACCAGGAAGCCTACGATCGGTCCAAGCGCACGCTGAACCTGAACCGCTTCCCCAACCTCGGCCCGCGCACCATGGACTACATGGCGCTGCTGGGATACGCGGTGGTCGAGCCGGATGCTCCCATCGTAGGGCCGAGCGGACGCATGAACGACAACTACGTGCCCGACCTGCGCAACAACCTGGGCGCGGTGATAGATGAACTCGACCGGCAGGGCATCGTAGACCGCCAGCGCCTCGCCGCAGGTGGGCATTCGTACGGCGCGTTCAGCACCGTGAACGCCATGGTGCACACGCCGTACTTCCGCGCTGGCATTGCCGGCGACGGCAACTTCAACCGTACGCTCACGCCTAACGGGTTCCAGACCGAGCGGCGCGACCTGTGGCAGGCTCGCGAGCTGTACACGGAGATGTCGCCGTTCTTCTACGCCGATCGCATGCAGGGCGCACTGCTCATGTACCATGGCGAGGACGACCAGAACGTGGGCACCGCACCGGAGAACTCCACGCGCCTGTTCCACGCGCTGCAGGGCATGGGCAAGCCCGTGGCACTGTACATGTATCCGTACGAGGACCACGGTCCCGCCACACGCGAGACCCTCCTGGATCTCTGGTCGCGATGGGTGGCATGGCTGGATCTCTACGTGAAGGACCCGCGCACGAAGGCAGCATCGGAGCCCGTTCGAGCAATGAACGAATGACGCAATCCACGACACGTGCGCACCGCCCCGCGGTGCGCACGCTGGTCACGGCATGCCTGATGGCAGCCACCGGCATTCTCTCCACCGCGGGCAACGCTGCCGCGCAGCACCTGGCGGACGCAGCGCTGGGGGCCAGGTCCCTGCCCGTCATGGACGTGCAGTTGACGCAGCCGTCCGGTGATCCCGGCGCGCCCTCGGCTGGTGTCATAGGCGGACAGGTGGCGCTCGGGACGCTCGCGACTCCCGTCGGATACGTGGGCGGTGGCCTCGCCACCCGCTGGGTTGCCTCACGACTTGGCGCCAGCGAGGAGGCCGCGCGCCGGGTGGCATACGTGGGCGCCTACAGCGGTGCGGCGCTCGCCACCGCTGCCACCGTTGAATACCTCGGACGCACCGGGCGCGTGTCAGGCTCCTTCCCCGTGACACTCGGCGGAGCCGTTGCAGGCGAACTTGCCTCGTGGGGAGTGGTGGAACTCGGCAGGGCGCTGTTCAGTGACAGCGCCGAGTGCAACCTGTTCTGCAACGCGCTGGGCGTGAGCGCGTTCGTGCTGCCGAGCATCGGTGCGACCGTGGGGCACGCGATGTCCAGGGAATGGCGATAGCGTAGAAGGTCGGCTGGGGAATTACTCGAGAGGTCACCTGTCGAGATCGCTTCGGAATCCCCCGATCGCCGTTACGGCACAGCAGTTGCCTCCAGTCTCCGCGTTGATCGTGAGGTGCGGACGCGGAAGGTGACCCGAGACAGAGGGGGAATGATGGAGTCGTTACTGATCTGGCTGCTTGTAGGACTGATTGCGGGGCTTCTCGCTTCGTTCGCCGTCGGCGGTATCGGCTACGGCATTGTCGGTGACATCGTCGTCGGCATGGTCGGCGCACTGCTCGGCGGATGGCTGTTCACGGCGCTGGGCATCGCATCGCCCGGAGGCCTGCTTGGAGCAATTCTCGTCGCCTTCATCGGCGCCGTGGTACTCCTTCTCATCGTGAAGATGATTGCAGGCGCATCGCGAACACGGGTGACCTGACCAGGTCAACTCGAACGAAGCAGAGGGGGAAGGGAGACGTGTCTCCCTTCCCCCTTTTCTGTTTCACCCCGCGCGAGCAGCGGTCAGAAGCTGCCCCCCAGCAGCACGGCGTTGGCGAATACCGGGTGAAGGCCGCGCCACAGATCGCGGTAGTTGGGGTCGCCCGCAAACGAGATGACGCGTCCCTGACCCACGCGCTCCGTCCACAGCCATGCCGCGCCCGGAAGGCGATCCCACGCCTCCGGCCACAGGTATCCCGAGATGCGCAGCCGGTCGCGCGGAGCCAGGCGCAGAACGGCCTCGCCGGGTCGCACGTCGTCAGGCACCGTCAGCACTGTCGAGCCGCTGACCATCACCGCCAGCTCGGCGTTGTTCACGCCCGCCATCAGCGGTGACAGGGTGTCCGCGACCGCGCGTACAGCTGCCCCGGGCACGTTCACGGGGAGCGGGGCTCCAGCGCTTGCCGTGTCCCGCCCGGCACCTGCCTGAAGCTGCCGAAGCCGTGACAGCCCCGAATGCTCGTTCGCGATCGCCGACGTCGCGCCGTCCAGCGTTATGAGGACGCCGCCCTCCCGCACCCAGCGCTGCAGGCGTTCCATGCCGGCTTCGCCCAGCGCGCCCTGGATGTTGCCGAACGCGGACGGGATGATGAGGACGTTGAACTCGTCAATCACTCCACGCGTGAGGGCGGCAGCGTCAATCGCCGCGGTGGGATAGCCGAGCCTCTGGTCGAGCGCATACCATGCAAACCCGAATGAGTTGCCGTTTACCGGTGCGCCACCAAGGAGCGCGACCTTCGGCATGCGCACGTGCATCACGCTGTTGCTGCCCAGGTCGGTGCCTTCGTCCACCATGGCCGATGAGACTGCAACGACTCGCGCACCGGTCTCCGCCTGACGACGCGCGACGACGTCGTGCACGCTGTCCGGGTTGGCGGCAACGCGCACCAGCCACGCACCTTGCGGGAAGCTCTCGCCGCCCGTGCGGAACGGCCGTGGCGCGAACCATACGCGCATGCCGTCGTTCAGCACGCCGGCAATGAAGCGCAGTGACGTCTCGCTGCCTGGCGCCACGGCGTACGCGTGCTGCGCTCGCGCAGGCGCCGCGATACTGGTGCCCGCAATGCTCGAGACGAGCTCGGTGCCAGCGGGCATCTGCCGGGTCCGCCATGCATCCACCCGGAAGAGATAGGGCAGCGACCAGGCGGTGATGTCGTAGAATCGGTTGCCCTGCCCCGTGCGCCGGCGTTCGATCTCCTCTGCAATGAACGCCGAGTCGAGCTGGGCGTCGGGCTCCAGGAGCGACTTGGCGAGTCTGCCCTGCGGCTGGGCGAGGTCCACCACGTACGAACCGGCTGGTACCCGTGCGGGAGCGCTGGTGTGCGGGAATGCAGTGGCACCGGCGACGGTGGCCTCGCTCGTGAGGCGGCGGACCTCGATGCCGTTGGCCACGAGACGCGCTGCAAGCGAGTCTGCACGGCCCTGCTCATCGCGCGCGAAGACGACGGCGCGCATCGGCGCCTGCACCGCCTCGCGAACGGCGCTGCGCCGGAACTCCAGGAAGTCCCGAACCCGCTGCGCCCGGAGAGTGGCCGTGGTGGTTACGGTGGCCCACGCGGCTGCGTAGTGCTGGCTTGCAGCCTGGTGCAGGGTGAGCACCGTACCATCGGTGCGCCGTATGGCACCGCCCGAGCTGGAAGCCTGCTCGTACGTCATTCCCACGGCGCCGTTGAGGATCGGCCAACTTACCCCATATCCGGGATAGAACTCGTCGTAGCCCTCGCGACGGAAGTACGGCCAGCCCTGGCGGTCGAACGCCGCCGCGTTTGCGGCTGCGTAGATGTCCCACCAGCGCAGTATGCTCTCGTCCACGTTCTTGTTCACCGGCTCCATTGGCGGAGCGAAGAAGTACGTGGAGTTGGAGCCCATCTCGTGCAGGTCCACCGCAACGTGCGGGGTCCAGTTCAGGAAGACGCCCACGCGAGCCCGAGTCTCGGGGTGCGAGTGGATGAACCAGTCGCGATTCAGGTCGAAGTAGTAGTGGCTGGTACGCGCTCCGGGCCAATCGGACCCGTGCGACATGGTGCCGGGAATGGTGCTGATTCCGCTGGCGCCGCGCATGCGCCAGGTGTACTGAACGTGTCGCTCGTGCCCATCCGGATTCTGGATCGGATCTATCAGCACCACGGTGCTGTCCAGCACCATGCGCGTCTCGTCGTCCTGCCCCGCTGCGAGCTGATAGAGCAACCCGATGGCGGCCTCGGTTCCCGATGCCTCGTTGCCGTGCACCGTGTACGCCATCCACGCCACGGCGGGCACGCGGGACGCGGCTGCGTCAGCTGCATTTCCTGCCTCACGCGGATCCGCGATCGTGCGAAGGTCGGCGCGGATGGCGTCCATGCGCGAGTGGTTCGCCTCGCTGGTGACCACCGCCATGATGACCTCGCGCCCCTCGAAGGTGCGGCCGAGTGTGTCGAGGCGTACGCGCGGACTGCGGCGCGCCACTTCCTGGAAGTAGGCGTGAACCAGGTGGTGCGGCGTGAATCGCTCGCCGAGCTCGTAGCCCAGTATGTCGCGCGGCTTCGGTATGGCCTGATCGTGCTGCTGCTTGGAGGGCGCGAGCGGATGCTGCGCCTGCAGCGGTGCGACCGTCGTGAGAATGGACGCGGCGATGATGGCGCCGAGCGAGAGATGCGGGCGTGAGCGGGCTGCACGCCTGGTGGAGGAGCGTGGCACGTGGTTCTCCGATGGGATGGGTATCGGAGGAGTAACGTACGGAACTACGGAGGGAAGAGGGAAGAGGGA
>CAYQAO010000084.1:245-12134 GCA_964415485.1 uncultured Gemmatimonadaceae bacterium | reverse complement strand
GGGGGGGGCGGGGCGCCGTGCCCCCCACCCCCCCCCCCCCACCCCACCCCCCCCCCCCGCCGCCGGCGCCGGCGGTGGCCCCCCGCTTCTCGTTTCCTCACTCCTCGTACGCCTCCATCGGCGGACAGGTGCAAACCAGGTTCCTGTCCCCGTACGCGCTCTCCACGCGCGACACCGTGGGCCAGAACTTCCGCTCCTTCACCCACGGAGCCGGAAACGCCGCCTCCTCCCGGCTGTAGCCCTTGTCCCACTCCTCGGCCATAACGCGCGTCATCGTATGCGGCGCGTTCTTGAGCGGATTCTCGGTCCTGTTCAGCTCGCCGCTCTCCACCCGCGCAATCTCCCCGCGGATCGCGATGAGCGCGTCGCAGAAACGATCTATCTCCGCGCGCGACTCGCTCTCGGTAGGCTCGATCATCAGCGTGCCCGCCACCGGGAACGAGACCGTCGGCGCATGGAAGCCATAGTCCATGAGGCGCTTGGCAATGTCTTCCACTTCCACGCCCGCCGACGCCTTGAGCGGCCGCATGTCCACGATGCACTCGTGCGCCACGTGATTGTTGCGGCCGCGATAAAGCACCTCGTAGTGGCCGCCAAGGCGGTGGGCGACGTAGTTCGCGTTCAGGATCGCGACCTTCGTGGCCTCGGTGAGACCGTCGCCACCCATCAGGCGAATGTACGCATATGAAATGGGCAGGATGCTCGCGCTGCCCCACGGTGCGGCGGAGATCGGGCCGGCCGCCTCACGACCGCCCGTCTCCACGATCGGGTGGTTAGGCAGGAACGGTACGAGATGCTTCGCCACACCGATCGGGCCCATGCCGGGACCGCCGCCTCCGTGCGGGATGCAGAACGTCTTGTGCAGGTTCAGGTGGCAGACGTCAGCCCCTATGTCACCGGGACGCGCGATGCCTACCATCGCGTTCATGTTCGCGCCGTCCATGTACACCTGGCCTCCGTGCTCGTGCACGATCGCGCAGATGTCCCTGATCGCCTCCTCGAACACGCCGTGCGTGCTCGGATAGGTGACCATGAGCGCCGAGAGGTCACTTGAATGCTCCTCGGCACGCTTGCGAAGGTCGTCCACGTCAATATTGCCGTTCTCGTCGGTCTTCACGACCACCACCTTCATCCCGGCCATCACCGCGCTGGCCGGGTTGGTGCCGTGGGCGGACTGCGGAATGAGGCAGACGTTCCGCTCGCCCTGACCGCGGGCCTCGTGGTACGACTTGATCACCTGCAGACCGGCGAACTCGCCCTGCGAGCCCGCGTTAGGTTGCAGCGAGACGCCGGCGAACCCGGTTATCTCCGCAAGCTGCGCCTCGAGTCGCTCGAACAGCTCCGCATACCCGGCCGCCTGCTCGCGTGGCGCAAACGGATGAATCCCGCCGAACTCGCTCCAGGTGATCGGAATCATCTCCGTGGTAGCGTTCAGCTTCATGGTGCAGGAGCCGAGCGGGATCATGGAGTGCACGAGCGACAGGTCCTTCTCCTCGAGGCTCCGCATGTAGCGCAGCATCTCGGTCTCGGACCTGTGCGTGTTGAACACGGGGTGCTCCATGAACGCGGAGGTGCGCTCGAACGGAGCGTCGAAGCCCGGATCCACCTCCGAAGCCAGGTCATCCACCGTGAACTCGGGCGCGCTGCCGCCGTTGAGCAGCTCGAACAGCGTCTCCACCTCTTCCGGTGTAACCGTCTCGTCGAGGGCTATTCCAACGGCTCCGTCCTCATGGGCGCGCAGGTTGATGCGACGCGCGCGTGCAGCCTTGATGAGGGCGGCTCCGTCCTTTCCTTCGAGCCTGATGGTGTCGAAGAACGTGTCGTGCGCAACCGTCCAGCCCAGCTTACGCGCGCCGGCCGCAAGCACCAGCGTGAGGTTGTGGACGCGCTCCGCAATGCGCCGCAGTCCGGCCGGACCGTGGTAAACGGCGTACATGCTCGCCATCACGGCCAGCAGCACCTGCGCGGTGCAAACGTTGGACGTCGCCTTCTCGCGCCGGATGTGCTGCTCTCGAGTCTGCAGTGCCATGCGCAGCGCCGGGCGCCCCTCGGCATCGCGTGACACACCGATGATTCGTCCGGGGATCTGGCGCTTGAACTCCTCCCTCGTGGAGAAGAACGCTGCGTGCGGACCGCCATAACCCATCGGCACGCCGAAACGCTGCGTGCTTCCAACGGCGACGTCTGCGCCCCACTCGCCTGGCGGAGCGAGCATCGTGAGCGCCAGGAGGTCGCACGCGGCCACCACCAGCGCCCCCGCGGCGTGCGTGCGCTCCGCGAGATCGCGATAGTCCTCCACCGCACCATGCGTGGTGGGATACTGCAGGAGGATGCCGAAGGTGTTCTCGTCAGGCTGCATCCCGGACGGGTCCACCACCACCACATCCCACCCGCGCGCGACCGCACGCGTGCGCACCACGGCGATCGTCTGCGGATGGCAGTCCGAGGCGACCAGGAACCTGTTCCGGTCGCCCCGCACGCTCGCATGACACATTGCCATGCCCTCGGCCGCCGCCGTGCCCTCGTCAAGCAGCGATGCGTTCGCGATCGGCAGGGCCGTAAGATCGCTCACGACGGTCTGGAAGTTCAGAAGCGCCTCGAGTCGTCCCTGCGCTATCTCCGCCTGGTACGGCGTGTACGCCGTGTACCACGCGGGATTCTCCAGGATGTTCCGGAGGATCACGGTCGGCGTGTGGCAGCCGTAGTAGCCCATGCCGATGAACGAGCGAAACACCTCGTTCTTCGACGCCATGCGGCGCAGCTCGGCCAGCGCTTCGTCCTCCGTGATGCCTGCCGGCAGCGCGAGCGGCTGCTTCATCCTTATCTGCCCGGGAACCACGTCGTCGATGAAGGCATCCATCGAGTCGAAACCGAGCAGCCTGAGCATATCGGCCTGGTCCTCGGCAGAGGGGCCGTTGTGCCGGGTTGTGAAGCGCGCGTCGTCGCGGAGGAGTAGCGGTCTGCTAGTCGTCTTCATGTCTGGCCTCGGGCGTCCGTTCGAGACGCCGCGTGTGTCGTCGTCAATGTTGGAACTGCCCGCTGCCGGCCGGGGCGGGGGCGGCGGACAGGTGCACAGCAGCTGATGGGCGAAAGTTAACCGGGATGCGAAAGACGGGCGGAAAGACCGAATGGCCGATCCCACCCTCCGGCCCCGGATCCCGGTGTACTTTTCGTTCCATGCGCTGGACGCTGATCCATTCCGCGAACGCCGACGGCGTTACCAACATGGCGCGTGACGAGGCCATGCTCGCGCTCGTGCGGGAGCGGGTGCGCCCGGTCGGCGGCGATTCCGACCATACGGACCCCTGCGACGCGGCCCGCGCCGAGCATCGGGGCATCTTGCGCATCTATGGCTGGAGCGCGCCCGTCCTGTCACTCGGACGTCACCAGAAGGCGCTGGGCGTCTACGCCCCCGAGCGAACCGCGGCGCTCGGAGTGGGTGTCGTTCGACGTCCCACTGGCGGCCGCGCGGTACTTCACCATCGCGAGATCACCTACGCCGCCGCGGCCCCCATTCGCCCCGGGGAGACCCTCCGCGACGCCGCCGCCACCGTGGATGCCATGCTCCTCTCCGCCCTGGCCCGACTCGGCGTGAAGGCGGCAGTGGCCAATCCGTCCTCCCGAGCGCCAGCACCAGACGCGGCACCGTGCTTCGCGCTCCCCGTTCGCGGGGAGCTGCTTGCCGATGAACGCAAGCTCGTGGGCAGCGCCCAATGGCGCGAGGAGGACGCGTGGCTGCAGCACGGATCGATTCTGGTGGACGACGACCAGGGCATGATTGCGCAGTTGGCCAACGATCCCTCCGGCCAGTCTTCCGGCCAGCTCGCCACTCTGCGCTCCCTGCTGCGTCGCGCCGTGTCCACCGGCGAGTTCACTGATGCCCTTCGGGCTGTGCTACTGGAAGATGACTCGTTGTCAACGGAAGACGCGGAGCAGACCAGCGCAGTCGAGGCGCGGATTGATGAACTCGCAGAGGGGTTGAAGGGGCGCTACGCGTCCTACGAGTGGACCTGGCGTCGCTGACCGACAGAGTCCGTTCCCTTCGCACCCTTTCGCACGTCATTCATTCGTTGAATGCTAGACTGTCGGTGGTTCATGACATGAATCGCCCGTCGCACTTCGTCTGAGTTTCGGATGACCTTTTCGATTTCCGCCTCGCTTCCCCTGCTCCGCTCCTGCATCACGTCTGCCGGAAGGCTCGCCGCGCGCATTGCGCTGTGCGTCGTTCCCTTGATCGTGGCGTCCGGTTGCGGAGGTGACTTCGCCGGCTCGCCGAACGCGGACGACGCGGAGCGCGTGCCCGGCGGGACACTTCTGGTGGCGACGCCCGCGGAGCCCGGGGCTCTCATTCCGATCTACGCTGATCGCAGCAATACGAGGCAGGTGACGGACCTGCTGTTCGAGAGACTTGCCGACCTGGGTCCGGAACTGAACACGATCGGCGACGACGGCTTCGTGCCACGACTGGCCGAATCGTGGGAATGGAGTGCGGATTCCCTTCAGATCACGTTCAGGGTCTCCGACCGGGCAACCTGGCATGACGGCACTCCGGTGACTCCACAGGACGTCGCCTTCACGTTCGCCCTCGTGAAGAACCCGCTTGCAGGAGCGTACATGCGCGAGAACATCCGCGGTGTGGACTCCGTGACGGTGTCCGGCGATTCCGAAGTCGTGGTCTGGTTCGCGCAGCGTTATCCCGAGCAGTTCTTCGATGCAGTGGAGCACGTGCACATCCTGCCGTCCCACCTGCTGTCGGACATCGCCGTAAGCGACCTGCGGACTTCTCCCTTCGGACGATCGCCGGTGGGCAGTGGTCCTTTTGCCTTCTCCCGTTGGGATGCGGGCCAGTCCGTGGAGATCGTTGCGAACGAGAGCTACCACCGTGGCCGTCCGTTCCTTGACCGGGTGGTGTGGACGGTGGCTCCGGACGGCACCGCGGCTGCCTCACGATTCCTGACGGGCCAGGCGGACCTGTACGAAGCACTGCTCGCCGAGCAGATCCCTGCGGTGGAAGCGGCTTCCGACCTGAAGGTTCACACAAGTCCCGGGCTGGCTTATGCCTTCCTGGGCTTCAACTTCGTGACGGCACGCGGCACCCGGCATCCGCTTCTCGGCGACCGGGAACTGCGTCGCGCCATAACGCGTGCGCTGGACCGGCGCAGCATGGTGCGGAACGTGTTCGATACGCTTGCCGTGGTGCCACGCGGGCCGTATGCACGCTCGCTGGCCGACCTGGACACCACGTTCGCAGCGCTCGACTACAACCTTGCCGCGGCCCGGAGCACCCTCGACTCGCTAGGCTGGCGGGATGCGGACGGCGACGGGATACGGGAGCGCGGGGGGCGCAGGCTCTCGTTCAACGTGCTGGTCCCGAGTTCCAGTGCCCCGCGCATGCGCATGGCGGTGCTGGCGCAGGAGCAGCTGCGTCAGGCCGGCGTGCACCTGGACGTGCAGACCCTGGAGTTCAATGCGTTCATGTCGCGCGTGCAGAGCGGGGACTTCGATAGCTATCTTGGAGCCTGGCAGCTCGACGGCAGCCCGGGCGGGCTGAGGCAGACCTGGTTTGCCAATGCGACCGACGAGCTGGGCGGCGGCAACTTCCAGACTTACTCCAACCCGGTCTTCGAGGCCTATGCAGACTCGGCGCTGGACAGCTGGTCGCGTGAGGCGCGGAGAGCATACCTTCGCCAGGCGTACGAGGAGATCACGCAGGATGCGGCTGCGATCTGGCTCTACGAGCCGCTCACGGTGGTGGGCGTGCATGGAAGGTTCCGCGTGCCGGAGCTGCAGAGTCGCGGCTGGTGGAGCAACGTGGACCAGTGGAGCATCCCGGTGGACATGCGGCTCCCGCGCGACCGGATGCCGGCCGGCGAGGGCTGAACTGCGGCCGTCCGTGAAGGCTGACGGTGGAGGGCGGTCTCGTTGACCGCCTTTCTCGTGAGGCGCGTGGCGCAGGCGCTGCTCGTTGCCCTCGCCGCCACCACGATCGCCTTCTTTCTTCTCCGCCTCGCTCCCGGCGACCCGTTTGCCGCAACGCTCGAGAATCCGAGCGTTGGCGTGGAGACACGACAGCAGTGGCGCACCCACTTCGGCCTGGATCGGCCCGTGGGCGAACAGTACCTGCGCTTCGTGGCCGGCGCTGCGCGGGGTGACCTCGGTCCATCCATAGCGCAGTCGCGGCCAGCATCGCACGTGATTCGGGATGCGCTGCCGCACACGCTGCTGCTCATGGGCACCGCGCTCGCGATTGCCTTCGTGGGAGGCGTACTGCTTGGCGCGTGGCAGGCGGTAAACAGGAACCGTCCCGTGGAGCGCCTCACGAGCGGCTTCACGCTGCTGATGTATTCCGTGCCCGAGCTGTGGCTCGCGCTTGCCATGATGCTGCTGTTCGCGGTCCGACTTCGCTGGTTCCCTGTTGGAGGCGCGCAGGACGCCCTGGCCTGGCTCCTGCCCCCCGGAGAGCGATTGCTCGACCGGCTTCACCACCTGGTACTGCCAGCATCGGTGCTGGCGCTCGTGCACGGTGCGGCCGTGGCGCGATTCCAGCGCGATGCGCTCGCGGAGGTGCTCACGGACGTTCACCTGAATGCGGCTCGATCTCGCGGGCTGTCCGAGACGCGCGTGCACTACCGACACGCGCTGCGCGCTGCACTGGCACCTGTGACCACGCTGCTCGGCCTCGCGTTTCCTGCACTGCTTGGGGGCGCAGTGCTCGTTGAGCAGGTGTTTGCATGGCCAGGCATGGGATACGTGGCCATCAACGCGATTGCGCAGCGGGATTACTTCGTGGTCACCGGCGTGGTCGTCGTGGGCGGGGTGATGGCAGCAGCAGGCAGCCTGATTGCGGACCTGTTGCACGCCTTCGTTGACCCTCGGGTGCGGGAGTCGTGAGGTGACGTTCGCCATGTCGCCGGCGAACCGCAGGCTGGTCACGTCCGTGTCGCTGCTGGGCGTCCTCGTGCTCGTGGCGCTCCTCGCCCCCCTGCTGGCGCCTCACGACCCCGTGCAGCAGCTGGACATCGTTGCGCTCAAGCACGCGCCGCCCTCGATGGAACACCCGTTCGGCACTGACAGCTATGGCAGGGACGTCCTGAGCCGGGTGCTTCACGGTGCACGGGTCTCGCTCGGTGTGGCGGCAATTGCGTCGCTGATCGCCGCGAGCATCGGCGCACTCGTGGGCGGGGTGGCGGGCTGGTGCGGGGGGTGGGTGGATGGAGTTCTGATGCGACTGGTGGATGTGGGGCTTGCCCTGCCGCGGCTGCTCGTGCTGATCGCGGTGGCGGCGTTCTGGGGCGCTCCGGGTCCGTTGTGGCTGGCCATTCTGGTCGGCGCTACCGGATGGTTCGGCACGTCACGCCTGGTGAGGTCCGAGACGCGTGCGATGAGGGCACGGGACCACGTGCTGGCTGCCCGTGCGGTGGGCGGTTCGGCACTGCAGGTATTCGTGAGGCACGTGGCGCCCGGCGTAGCTCCGGCGCTCATCGCTTCGCTGGTGCTGCTGAGCGGGCAGGCGATTGTCCTGGAGTTGGGACTCTCGTACCTGGGGCTCGGAGTGCGACCGCCACAGCCCAGCTGGGGGAGCATCATGAACGAGGGCGTGCCCTTCATTGCGACCGCATGGTGGGTGAGCCTCTTCCCGGGCATCTTCGCGCTCATCGCCGTGGCGGCGGTGAACGCGGTGGGGAATGCGCTGCGGGAGCGTGACAGTACGGAAGTGGTTGTCGCCGCGAGCGACAGGGTGCATGGTTAGGCGGATGCCCCGACGGCTCGAGACCGCCTCCGGGTCGCTCTCGCAGTGCCCGCGACGCTCGGCGCACCAACGTATGCGGCGCGACATCGGCGCCTCGTGTGACTACCTTCCGGAGCGGCGGAACTCCAGTGCCCTCCGCTACTCGACCGGCGAATGACCGAACCGCTCCTCTCCATCCGCGACCTGCGCACCTTCTTCCACACGCCCGCCGGAACGGCGCGCGCGGTGGATGGCGTGTCGCTGGACGTGTACCGCGGCGAGACGGTGGGGCTCGTAGGCGAGAGCGGATGCGGGAAGAGCGTCACCGGATTCTCGATTCTGCGGCTTATCCCGTCACCGGGCGAGATCATGCCCGGCAGCCGGATAACGTTCGAGGGCCGGGACCTGATGACGCTGCCGAACCGCGAGCTGAGGCAGCTCCGGGGCGATCGAATCAGCATGATCTTTCAGGAGCCCATGTCCGCACTGAACCCCGTGTTCACGGTGGGTGACCAGATCGCGGAGGTGGTGCGGATTCACCGGAAGGCGAGTCGTCGTGAGGCGTGGGACCGGGCGGTTCAGATGCTGGAGCTCGTGGGAATTCCCGAGGCGTCGGCCCGTGCGAAGCAGTATCCCCACCAGCTGTCTGGTGGAATGCGACAGCGGGTGCTCATAGCAATGGCGCTGGTGCTGGAGCCTGCGCTGGTGATCGCGGACGAGCCTACCACCGCACTGGACGTCACCATTCAGGCGCAGATACTGGAGCTTCTGCAGGAGCTGCAGGACCGGTTGGGCACGGCGATCCTCATGATCACGCACGACCTGGGCGTGATTGCGGAGGTGGCCACGCGGGTGGTGGTGATGTATGGCGGCCAGGTTGTGGAGGAGGCGCCGGTGGAGAGGCTGTTCGCGAACCCGACGCATCCGTACACCGTGGGCCTTCTGGGTGCGATGCCGCGGCTCGGAGTTCGCGGCGAGCGCCTGACGACCATACCGGGCACGGTTCCGCCGCCGACCGCGTGGCCGTCCGGGTGCCGCTTCCGCGACCGCTGCGTGCACGCGTGGGAGAGGTGCGCGCGTGAGGCGCCGCCGCTCTACCAGGCAGGTGACGGGCACGTGGCGCGCTGCCACCTCGTGGACGAGCCGGATCGGCGCCGGTCTGAGGATGCTGCATCCGGTGCTGGAGTGGTGGCCGGTGGCGTGCCGTCCGCTCCGGGAGGGACGGATGTCTGAGCGTCAGGCGGCGGCGCGGGGGGCCCCCCCCGAAACTCAATCTGACACCCTCCCCTCCCCAGACCATCACCAGTCGGGCGCACACCGCGGCAGTTCCACGCCCCTCGTCTCCGTTCGGGACCTGAGGAAGCACTACCCCATTCGCTCCGGTCTCTTCGGTCGCCGAGCTGGTTCGGTGCGCGCCGTTGACGGCGTCTCCTTCGATATCCACCGCGGCGAGACCCTGGGGCTCGTAGGCGAATCGGGCTGTGGCAAGACCACCACCGGCCGCATGATCCTGCGCCTCATCGAACCCACCAGCGGGTCCGTTACCCTCGACGGCGTAGATCTCCTTTCGCTTTCCGCGCGCGAGCTCCGCCGCACGCGGCGCAGGATGCAGGTCGTGTTTCAGGACCCGTTCTCCTCGCTCAACCCACGCATGACTGTGGGCGCCACCATCCGCGAAGGGCTCACGGTCCACCGCCTGGCCGAGGGAGCCGAGGCGGACAGGCGCGTGCGAAGACTGCTCGAGGAGGTGGGTCTCAGGCCCGAGTACGCCTCTCGCTACCCTCACGAGTTCTCCGGCGGCCAGCGCCAGCGCATCGGAATCGCCAGGGCACTCTCGGTAGAGCCCGAGTTCATAGTCTGCGACGAGCCGGTCTCGGCACTGGACGTATCCGTGCAGGCGCAGGTGGTGAACCTCCTCACCGACCTCCAGCGCGACCGGGGGCTTACCTACCTGTTCATAGCGCACGACCTTTCTGTCGTGGAGCACATTGCCACGCGGGTGGCCGTCATGTACCTCGGCCGCATAGTGGAGCTGGCGCGCGGGGAGGATCTGTACCGCGAGCCACTCATGCCGTACACGCAGGCGCTGCTCTCCGCAGTTCCAATCCCGGATCCCACAGTCTCCAGGAAGCGCATCGTCCTCCAGGGTGACGTACCGTCGCCTGCGAATCCACCCTCCGGCTGCGTCTTTCATCCCAGGTGCCCGCACCCGGCGAAGGACGAAGCCTGCACCCGTATCGTTCCGCCTCTCGAAGAGAAGGCAAACGGCCACTGGGCAGCCTGCATCAAGCAGCCGCCCACGACCGTCTCCTGGGAACAGCAACGGGATGCCGGGGCCACCAACCAGCCTTCGAGGCATCTTCCGATAGTGGGGCCCGGCGCGTAGCGTCTCCTCCATCGGCAGCTCTGCCAGTCCACCACCTCTCCCCAACCGCTCGTGTCGAAACCAGCGAACGAATCCTCCCGTGCCCGCGCCGAACGCGTTGGCGTGGCTTCCGACAGCACTCCCCCGCTAGCCGACCACGGATTCTTCGGACATCCGAAGGGACTCGCGACGCTGTTCTTCACCGAGATGTGGGAGCGGTTCTCGTACTATGGACTGCGCCCGCTTCTCGTGCTCTTCATGGCCGCCGCCCTGGCCGACGGCGGCTTCGGCTTCAGCCGCGATCAGGCGTCGGCGATCGTCGGCATCTACGGCTTCAGCGTCTATCTCGCCTCGCTGCCGGGCGGGTGGGTGGCAGACCGCCTTCTCGGATTGCGGCGCGCGATCCTCTATGGCGCAGCGCTCATTTCGCTCGGCCACATTTCGATCGGCGTCTCCGCCTTCGCCGCGAGCAAGCTGCCCTTCTTCCTGGGCCTGATCTTCATCGTGCTCGGCACCGGCCTGCTCAAGCCGAACATCTCGGCAATCGTCGGTGACCTGTATCCGGAAGGTGGCGAGCGTCGCGACGCCGGCTTCTCGATCTTCTACATGGGGATCAACATCGGCGCCTTTCTCGGACAGCTCATCACGGGTATCCTGGGCGAGCAGGTAGGGTGGCACTGGGGCTTCGGTGCGGCGGGCGTCGGAATGCTGATCGGACTTACGGTCTTTGCGACTCGCGCCAACAAGACACTGGGCGACATCGGTCTCCATCCCGCGCGCCACCCCGACCCCGTCGTTCAGTCCAGCCAGGAGCGCCGGGGCTGGACGTTCCTGGGTATCGGAATGGGCGCGCTCGCCCTCGTAGTGCTCCTCGCCGCGGCTGGTGTCATCACGATAGACGCGCAGGCGATCGGGCGTTCGCTCGTATGGGTGACCCTGGCTGCGGTGGTGCTCTTCTTCGCGTCCGTGTTCGTGACCGGTGGCCTCACCACCGACGAGAAGAAGCGAGTCGGGGTGATCTTCGTGCTGTTCATCTTCGCGATGATCTTCTGGTCGGCGTTCGAACAGGCGCCCACGTCGCTCAACCTGTTCGCGCGCGACTTCACCGATCGTCAACTGGGCGGTTTCGAGATTCCCGCAACCTGGTTCCAGTCGGTAAACTCGGCCTTCATCATCCTGCTGGCGCCCCTGTTCGCGGCGCTGTGGACCGGACTCGGCAGGCGCGGAATCGACCTGTCGAGTCCCACGAAGTTCGCCGCGGGCCTGGCTCTCGCCGGCGTCGGGTTCGTGGTCATGTACTTTGCCGCCGGGCGAGTGGTCGCGGGCGACGGGCTGCTCCTCGTCTCCCCATGGTGGCTGGTGGGCAGCTACTTCTTCCAGACCGTCGGCGAGCTCGCGCTCAGCCCGGTTGGTCTCTCGTCCATGACCAAGCTCTCCCCACGCAAGTATGTGGGACAGATGATGGGCATCTGGTTCACCGCCTCGGCGCTCGGCAACCTGGTTGCTGGCCTCGTGGGTGGAAACGTGGACCCGGAGCGTCTCGACCAGATGCCCACACTGTTCTCCACCACGGCCACGTCGCTCTTCGTCGCGGCGGCGGTGCTTGCACTGCTCGCTATCCCGATCCGTCGAATGATGGCCTCAGTGCCGGACCAGCAAGCGAAGGCGGCTTGAATTCGGAAACTAGAAGCGGCGGGCCAACGCCCGCGCGGCGCGTGTGCTGCCCGCGCAGCCTGGCATACCCCCCCAGCGCCGCGCGTGTGGGGGGCGCGCATGTACCGACCGAGGTCGGGCG
>CAYQAO010000084.1:0-235 GCA_964415485.1 uncultured Gemmatimonadaceae bacterium | reverse complement strand
CCCCCCCCCCCACTGCTCTGGTTTTTTGCTCCCCCACCCCCCCCCCCCCGCCCCCCCCCCGCCGCTTCTAGTTTCCTGCCCTCGCAGCCTGTCATCCCGCACGAGCGCAGCGAGTGTCGGGATCTGCCTGCAACTAGTAGTGGCCGGCATCGGTGCAGGGCGAGTAGATCCCGACGCTTCGCGCGGGATGACAAGGGAGTGAGGCGCGGGATGACAAGGAAGCGAGGCGCGGGAT
>CAYQAO010000083.1:0-12294 GCA_964415485.1 uncultured Gemmatimonadaceae bacterium | reverse complement strand
CTGTCATCCCGCGCCTCACTCTCCCCTGTCATCCCGCACTTCACTCTCCCCTGTCATCCCGCGCGTAGCGTCGGGATCTATTCTCACTGCGCCGAAGCCGGCCAATACAAGTTGAAAGCAGATCCCGACACTCGCTTCGCTCGTGCGGGATGACGGGAGAGAGTGAAGTGCGGGATGACAGACGCGCGGAGGCCGTCCCTCTTCCCTTCGCCCGTCAGCAGCGGCCGGCAGCGCCAGGCACCCTCGCCCGGCCCGACACCGACAGCCGCGCCAGTACCTCTCGCGTCACGTCTTCCAGGCGAGCCTGCGTCACCGCGGAGTCCCACGGAGCCTGGTCCACGGACGTGATGCGTGCGTCCGCGCGAGGCGACCGGGTGGTCCGCGCGCGCTCCGCCATGAGGCCGCGAGCCACCGATTCCGCGGTCATCCACACAAGCTGGCCGCGCGCACGCGTCAGGCCCTCGTCATTGTCCAGCGCAGCCGCGCAGAGCGGATCGAGTACGGCCCAGGACTTCAGCGCCTCCGGGGCGGTGAGGGTACCAAGCGGAATGAGGCGGGATGCAACCGTCGGCATCGCGCCCGGCGGCGAGCCGGCGGGGGGAGCCGCATTCCAGCGATCCAGCACGTGCCTCGTCAGGTCGAACGCATTCATCGCGCGGTTGCGGCCATACTGTTCGAGGTACCACTCGCGGCTCTCCGGATCCGCTGCCGACATCTCGTCCAGCGTCGCCATCATCGCCTCGGCCGCCTCGCCGGCGGCGTCAGGCGGAAGGCTAGACGCGTAGCCGGTCAGGAGTTCGTCCTGTACTGCCGTCAGGTAGCCGTTGGTGCGCCCCAGGCGCGCTAGGGACGCTGCCACGTACCAGTCCACACTTCGCGCGAATACCTCGGTTGGACGAGGCGGCATGCGCGCCGGCTCGTCCGCGCGCGGCGGGGCGAGTGCCGCTGTCGTGAGCTGCGCCATGCGCGCCGCCAGGGGACCGCGCTGCTCGCGCACGGCCACGTCGGTCATGTACTCGCCGCGGCGGCCCGTGAGCTTCGTTGCAACCTGCCAGTCGAGATCGTGCGCGAACTCGTGTGCAATCGCGCCGGCACCGGTTTCCGGCGGCAGGTAGATGGTTCGCGTTCGCGGCTGGTGCACCGCGAGGGCGGGTTCCGCGAGCGGATGAGCGCCGAAGTGCACACCCACCCCGCGCACCGAGAAGTTCGGGAACACGCGCTGCAGGTCGGATAGCGCTGACGCCAGCATCCGGTTGAAGTACGGCCTCCACTCCGCCGGCAATTCCGCGTCGTAGCTGATGGACGCCAACCCGAAGCGGCTCTTCAGCTCACCGACGGTGGGGCCCCCGGCGCCCAGCTGCCACGGCTCCTCCTGCCCGTATGTGCGCATGGACGCGGCCGCCCAGAGCGCCACACGAGCCGGTGCACGTCCGGCGTCGTCACCTATGCGGGCATACTCGGCAACCAGCGATTCTTCGGCCTTCGCACGATCCACGAAGCGTGCGCGCTCGTTGCGCTCGCGCGTGGTAGGCGCGCGCATCACCGAGAAGCGCAACCCCTCCACCGCCACACGGATGGGTGCCTGGGGCGGCGCCGCGCGAACGCTCGGCAAGTCACCGAGGCGGCTGCCAAGTTCGCGTGTGAGGAACGGCTCCGACTCGGTCGGCGGGTCCACCAGCGCATCGCCAACGAACCCCGAATCCGCCTGCGCGACCTCGCGCAGTTGACCGAGCACGGAAGCGGCCCTGGCGATAGCGGCCTTCTCGCCGGCGCCGGTAGCCTGCGCGAGCACGGGCTGCTCCACCGCAAACCTTCGCGTCGCGCGCCATGTGCGCAGCAGCTGCATCACGTCCGCGTCCTCTCGTTCGGCGGTGCGCAACAGAGCCACGGCATCGTTGCGAGCAATGGCCCTGTCTCGCACCAGCGCGGCGGCTCGCCCTACCGGGAGGATCGCGTTGGACCTCACGAGTCCCTCCGCGACTGCGAGCCTGTACGCAATGCGCACTGCCAGCTCCCCGGCACGCGGGTCGTCGTCGCCGAGGATCGTGCGCTCGATGATTCCGCCGTGCTGCTCGCCCGTGATGCCGGAGTTGCGCATGCTCACCATGAGCGAGTCGAGCGCGCCCCACTGCGGGTGATACACCTGCCCGTCCACGGTCATGGCGAGGATGGCCCACGCTGCCTGACGACGAACCGGCTCGGGAAGCCTGGTGTCAATGGAGGCGGAGTGCGCCAGGCGGAAGGGACTGCCCATGCCCAGTCGCGCGCGCTCCAGGTAGCCGAGGCTGATCAGCAGCACGGGTTCGGCGGAGTCAGGATGGATGCGCCGCGATGTCTCCACCAGCTGCGTACGCCACTCGCGCGCCTCGTCCAGGCTCTTCGACATGCGCGGCCCAACATCGCCCTGCCTGCATCCTGCCAGGAGGAGCGCTGCTGCCAGGAGAGCGGCAAGAAGAGGTCGTCGAGGGCTCACGAGGGCGTGACTGTACAGTGGCCGGGCACGCAACATGGGTTCGAGGCGCGTACCCGCTATCATCGGTACCGTGTGACCGGCAGAGGATTGGAGCTGCTGTAAGTTCGTACCCCGAGGCGAGCTGGAGGTTGCCCGTCCGGACCGCCGAACAGCCGGGCACCATTGCTCGGGTGCAACCGAGGATACGACTTGCAGTATAAGAGGAAATGCGGGGAGTGGCGGGAAACTTTGACTCCGTCGAGAGCTCTCGGAGGCCGGCACACAACTGCGAGCGCAGTCTAGCTTACAGTTCAGCACTCCACCGTGAGCGGCGCGAGTGAAATGCGCGCCGACAAGGTCTCGCTGCACTGAGTCCGGCCACGGAAGCTGGCGGGCAAGTGCAGCATCGCCGCGCTCTATCCGGAATACGAACAACGGCAGCCGCGACCAGGAACCGACTACCGACCTGCATGATGACCCTCCCCCGCCCTCTCGCCTTCGCATTCAGCCTGCTTGCACTCGTCGCCTGTGCCCATGCGGCGGAGCGCGGGTCGAGCATGTCTTCGGGCGACTTGGCGGCCACCACATCCGGCGCCGCCGCTCCCGGCGCGGGGAGCACAGCCCTTCCTTTCGACCCTTCCGTACGTCGCGGCACTCTCGATAACGGGCTCACGTACTTCGTCCGTGCGAACCGGCGGCCCGAGCAGCGCGCCGAGCTGCGACTCGTGGTGAAGGCAGGCTCCATTCTCGAGGACTCGACCCAGCTGGGTCTCGCGCACGTCGTCGAGCACATGGCCTTCAACGGCACGCGTTCGTTCGAGAAGCAGGAGATCGTGCGCTACCTGGAGTCGGTCGGCACGCGGTTCGGCGCTGACCTGAACGCGTACACGAGCTTCGACGAAACCGTGTACGAGCTGACGGTTCCCGTGGATTCGGCGGGCATCCTGGAGCGCGGGCTCGAGATCCTGGCCGAGTGGGCGCATGCGGTGACGTTCGACTCGGCTGAAGTGGAACGCGAACGACCCGTGGTCCTCGAGGAGTGGCGTGTAGGCCAGGGCGCAGGTGCCAGGATCCGGGCCATCCAGTTCCCGGTACTCTTTGCCGGCTCGCTGTACGCCGACCGGCTGCCGATAGGCACGGAACGGTCGCTTCGCACCTTCACCCACGCAGACCTGGTCAGATTCTACCGCGACTGGTACCGTCCCGAACTCATGGCCGTGGTTGCCGTGGGCGACTTCGACGCGGATTCCGTGGTGTCGCTCGTGAGGCAGGCGTTCGAGTCGCTTCCTGCGCGAACCGGCCCCGAGCGCTTCGTTGCGGAAGTGCCGGGAGTGGACTCCACCCGCTTCACCATCGCCACCGATCCCGAGGCCACGGGCACTTCCGTGAATGTGCTCTGGATGCACCCGCCGGATTCCGTCCACACCGAGCAGGACTACAGGCGCCGCCTTCTGCACGCTCTCTACGGCAACATGCTGGACGCCCGCTTCGGCGAGATCGCGCAGCGTCCGGGTGCCCCGTTCCTGGGGGCATCGAACTCGTACGGTTCGCTCGTTCCCGCGCGCCACGCATATGCCCTGGGGGCGTCCGTATCCGACACCGGTGTGGTGATCGGCCTTGAAGCTCTGCTCGTGGAAGCGGAGCGTGTGGCACGACATGGCTTCACCCGTGGAGAGATGGAGCGCGCGAAGGCGGGAATCATGCGCTCCGTGGAGCTTGCCTTCGCCGAGCGCGAGAAGACGTCGTCAGGCGTGTTCACGAGCGCGTACGTGAGTGCCTTCCTGGACGGCGAACCGGTCACCGACGTCGCAACGGACCTGGAACTGCACCAGCGCCTCCTTCCCGGCATCACGATGGACGAACTGAACGCCCTCGCCAGGCACTGGACCCGCACGGACGACCGCGTCGTTCTCGTGACCGCACCGCGCAGGACGGACGTGACGATCCCCGGTGTGGACGAGCTGCGCGCCGCATTCGTCAGGGTGCAGAGGACGGAGATCGAGCCCTGGGACGACGTGGTGTCCGAGAGCCCGCTGATTGCGGCGATTCCAGGTCCCGGTCGCGTGGCTGGCGAGCGTGTTCACGAGGGCACGGGAATCACCGAGTGGACTCTGAGCAACGGCGCTCGCGTGCTGCTCAAGCCAACGGACTTCCGGGACGACGAGATCCTCTTCCGCGCCTGGAGTCCGGGTGGGGCATCGCTCGTTCCGGACAGCCTGGTCATATCAGCGTCCTTCGCGACTTCCATTGTGCTCCTCGGCGGGCTGGGAGAGTTCGACCTGCCGCAGCTCGAGAAGGCCCTTGCCGGCACTGCCGCCTCCGTATCACCCGCCATCGGCCCGCTGGAGGAGTCAATGGGCGGCTCGGCTGCCTCACGAGACCTGGAGCTGATGTTCCAGCTGGCGCACCTGTACTTCACCGCGCCTCGCGAGGACAGCTCGGCGTATGTGTCCCTGCGGCAGCGCCTGATGCCGATTCTCGAGAATCGCGGTCGCAGCCCGGAGAGCGCCTTCTCGGATACGCTTCAGGTGACCCTGGCCCAGGGGCATCCCCGCTCGCGCCCGCTTACGCCGTCGAGGCTGGATGAGCTGGACATGGACGCGGCGCTCCGGATCTACCGCGATCGCTTCTCGTCGGCCGGGGACTTCACCTTCGCACTCGTGGGCAGCTTCGAGGTGGATTCGGTGCGGCCGCTGATCGAGCAGTGGATCGCCAGCCTGCCTGACGACGGCAGGCGGGAGAGCGCTCGCGACGTGGGGGTGCGGCCACCGGAGGGCGTGGTGCGCAAGGTCGTTCGTCGTGGTTCCGAGCCTCGCGCCACCACGCAGATCGTGATCACGGGCCCGGCGGAGTACTCGCAGGAGCACCAGCTGGAGCTGTCCGCACTCGGCGAACTGCTGAACATTCGACTGCGCGAGGCCCTTCGTGAGGACCTGGGCGGAACCTATGGTGCCGGCGTGAACACCGGCCTGCAGCGCGAACCGTATGAGGCCTTCAGCGTGGCCATAGGGTTTGGCAGCGCACCGGAGCGCGTGGACGAACTGACGGACGTGGTCTTCGCACACCTGGACTCCCTCCGGAGCGTGCCGCCGAGTGAGGACGAGGTGGCGACGGTTCGCACCATGATGCTCCGCTCGCGCGAGACGGCCCTGCGCCAGAACGGCTTCTGGCTGTCCCAGATCGCGTTCTACGATCGTGTCGGGCTTCCGTTCCAGGGAATTCTCGAGGGGGACGCGAGGATTCGCGCCCTCACGCCGGAGCGCGTGCAGGCAGCAGCGAAGCGCTACCTCTCGAACCCCGATTACGTTCAGGTGACACTGCTTCCGGAGACGGACGGATGAGCTGCAGGGGTATAATGATGGAATTGCCGCAGGTTCCTGTTGGATCCATTCGCGGGTCGCTCGGGCGCGCAGGTAACGTAGAATCGCCGCCACGGGCTCTTGCGTCCGCTCGACACCGTACCATTTCGCGCCTCACGCGAGCGTCGCTGTTCGCGGTGGTCGCTGCCTTCCTGGCCGCCTGCATTGACGTACCGGGAGGCGCGCAGGCTCACGCGAGCACGGGCGATGACGACGAAATGCTGGTGCCCGTGGTTCCCGCGGCCCCGCCGGTGGTGTCCTGGTATCCGGAAACACCAGTGCAGGGCGCGGCCCTCACCCTCGTGGTGAATGCCGGCGACAGCCTCGCATCGTCGGCCATCGCAGGGGTGGACGGTATCATCGGCGGCCAGCGCCTCGCGTTCGAACGCGGGGCGGATGGCGGCTGGATCGCGGTCGGTGGCATCTCCATTGACGCCCGCGACAGCATCACGGTTCCCCTTCTCGTGCATTTTGCGAACACGCAGTCCGAGTCGCTGCACGTGACCATGCCGGTGGTTGCGGGAGAGTACCGCATGGAGCGATTGTCGGTGGCCCCGCGGTTCGGCCAGGAGCCGGACTCCGCTCTCGCCAGGCGCATGGCAGACGAGTCGGCGCGGGCGCGAGCCGTCTCGCGTGGGTCGCTCGAGACGCCGCGGCTCTGGAGCCCGCCGTTCCACCGCCCGCGTCCGGGCCGCATAACGAGCGGCTTCGGGCACGGCCGCACCTTCAACGGACAGGTGCAGAGCCGGCATATGGGCACCGACTTCGCCGGGGCCACAGGCACTCCGGTAACTGCGGCCAACTGTGGAATCGTGAGGCTCGTCGGCGACTTCTACCTTGCCGGGAACGCCATCTACGTGGACCACGGGGCAGGCCTCGTGACGGGGTACTTCCACCTCAGCGAAGCCCTGGTGGCCGAGGGCGACACGGTTCGAAGAGGCCAGCTGATCGGTCGAACGGGCGCCACCGGCAGGGTAACGGGGCCGCATCTTCACTGGATCGCACGATTCGGCACCACGACCGTGAACCCGATGAGCCTCTTCGCTCTGGACTCGATCTCCGGTGTCGCGCTGCCTGAACCGGCGGTTGCGTGCGCGGACGAGGGAAGCGACTGAACCACCGACCATGAGGCAGAGAACGAGGCCGCGCAGCCGGACTCGCGACCTCAATTCCCCGCCCTGCTCCGCTCCACCTCTCGCGCTTCCTCCCTCAGGCGCTCCGCCTCGTCAGGCCTGCCAAGCGCCTCCCATGCCTCGGCCAGGTCGCTTCGGGCAGCCACGAGGAAGCTCACTCCCGGGTCGCTCTCGGCGCTCAGGATCTCGTAGCCGGCACCGCTTTCCTGCGTCGCCTCACGGTAACGGCCCTGGCGGAGCAACACTCGCCCCAGCTTGATCCGGGCGATCGCGGTGCTCGAGTGATTGGGCGACAGCACCGCCTCGAACACCTCCACCGCCTCGCGGAACAGCCGCTCCGCGCGAGCGAGTTCACCGCGCTGCATGTGGACGGTTCCGAGATTGGAGAGTGCAACGGCGTACACATTGTGCCTGTTGCCGTGCACCTGTTCGTGTATCTCGAGCATGCGGCCGAAGTAGCGCTCGGCATCATCCAGCTTGCCGCCGGCCACCGACAGGTTGCCGAGTTCGTTCAGGGTTGATGCAACACGCGGGTGCATTGGCCCGTAAACACGCTCCTGAACGGCCAGGGAATGATTCAGCACCTCCGCAGCCTCGTCTCCCCTGGCCTGGAAAACGAGCGACCGGCCGAGCATCGTCAGGTTGGCCGCCGTTGCGTGATGGTCGTTTCCGTGCCACGCGACGTTGATGTCGAGAGCCTCGCGAAAGAGCGCTTCGGCATCGGCATAGCGGCCAAGCTCGAACTGAACCGCGCCGAGGTTTACGAGGTCGTTGGCCACGCGCGGGTGGCGGGCGCCGTACAGCTGCCGCGAGTAGCGAAGCACCTCGCGAGAGATGGAGTCTGCCGCCGCGTAGTTGCCCGCGTAGAAGTGATTGTTCGCGAGTCCGTACATGCTCGAAACCAGCTCCGGCGGCGGAACCGAGTCCAACGGTACGAGTCTTACCGCGGAGTCGTACACCGCTATGGCTTCCGCGTACTCACCACGCAGCTCCAGCACATGCCCCAGGGCCGACAGCGCGCGGACCTCGCTGGGGTGCGCGGCAGGCATGCTGGCCCGAACCGACGCGAGCGCCTCACGCGCCAGCTCCTCGGCGGCGTCGTAGCGAGCCTGCGCGGCACGAAGCAGTGCCATTGCCACCAGGCTCCGGTGCACGTCGGGGTGCGCTGAAGTGTACGTCCGCCTGCGTTGCTCGAGGCTTGCGGTGATCAGAGAATCGGCTCGCTCCAGCAGGCCCAGTTCCAGGGACAGTTCTCCGAGCGTGAGGTACAGCTCTGCCTGCACTTCCGGCTCGGCCTCCAGTACTCGCGCCTCCTGTATGCCCCGCTCTATCAGGGTGACGACACGCAGGCTCTCCGCCGGTGCTGCGTCGGGGTCGCCGCCCTGGAAGAGGGAGACCATGAACTGCTGCGTGCGCTGTGACCGCGCCGCCTCCGCCAGCGCCATGTCCCGCGCGCTGGCGAGTCGGAGCGTGTAGAACGCCACGAGCGACACGAGCACGAGCGCCATGGCGGCGCCCAGCATCACTGGCGTCCGGTTCCGCTGCAGGAACTTGCCGGTTCGATACCAGAGCGAATCGGGTCGCGCCTCGAGGGGTTCGTTGCGCCGGAAGTGATCGAGATCCCGGGACAGCGCTTCCACGCTTCGATAGCGCCTGTCGAGGTCCTTGTGCAGGGCGGTAAGGCAGATGACGTCGAGCTCCTCCCATTCCCGCCTCGTCACGTTAGGCAGGCCGGACTGGGAGCCAAGCCTGGTGCGCCGCGCCGAGGCCACTCCCGACGGGCGCGGCGGCTGGTACTCCGTCACGAGCCGCTCTACCTCCGCAGGTGTCCGGCCGGCGATGTCGAACGGCAGCCGGTCGGTGAGCAGTTCGTACAAGATCACTCCCAGTGAGTATACATCGGCCTGCACGCCGACTCCGCGCCCGCGAAGCTGCTCCGGCGACGCATACGCAGGCGTCATCATTCGAAGCCCCGTCCGCGTCTGGTCGGCGGCGGAGTCCAGCTGCTCGAGCTGCTTCGCTATGCCAAAGTCGAGCAGCTTCACCTGGCCATCCCCGGTCACCAGTATGTTGCCGGGCTTGAGGTCCCGATGGATGATCGCGCGCTCGTGCGCGAACTGCACCGCCCGACAGACGTCCCGGAACAGCTCCAGCCGCTCCAGCAGGCTGCTCTTCCGCGAACGGCAGTACTCCGCGAGCGACACGCCGTCCACGTACTCCATGGCGAACCACGGGGTGCCGTCATCCGTGATGCCGGCGTCATGCAGCTGGGCGATGTTGGGGTGGACAAGCTGCGCGAGGGTGCGCTGCTCGCTGGCGAACCGTTCGCGGCGCGCCGGCGAGAGTGACGCATCGCGAAGGAGCTTCAGCGCGACCATGCTGCCGACGTCCTCCCGCCTGGCGAGGTGCACCACGCCCATGCCGCCTTCACCGAGAAGGCGCACGGGGCGATAGGGGCCGACCTGCTGCACGCTTGCGCGTCCGCCGAGCACTGACTGCGCTGCGCGAGCGATACCCCCGTCCAGCGCGCTGTTGCCGCCGGCATCCGCGATCAGCAATGCGCGAACCTCGGATTCCAGATGCGTGTCGTTCCGGCACTCCGCGGCGAGCACGCACTCTCTCTCGTCAGGCGGCGACTCCACCACCCTGTGGAACACGCGTTGAACCTCGCGCCAACGCTCGGCATCCATCATCACGAATTCCCCTGGCGCCCTGTGGGTGGTTCAGCGCGTTCCGTCCAGCCGCAGCGCGAGCCACGCACGCGCGGCTCGCCAATCACGCATCACCGTGGCCTCCGATACGCCAAGCAGCTCTGCCGTCTCCATGACGTCCAGCCCGCCGAAGAAGCGGGCCTCGACCACCCGTGCCTGACGAGCGTCGAGCCTCGCCAGTTCTTCCAGGGCCTCGTCGAGGTCGAGCAGCTCCCCGGCAGTTGCATGCGCACCGTCCAGCGCATCGTCGAAGGTCACGAACGACACCTCCGGGCCGCCACGCTTCTCCGCCTGCCGCCTGCGCGCCGCTTCCACGAGCACCTGGCGCATGGCACGCGCGGCGATTCGGCGGAAGTGCAAACGCGACTCGGGAGCGAGCCGCAGCGACTGGGCGAGCTTCAGCCAGGCTTCGTGAACGAGCGCGGTGGGACCGAGCGTAAGCCCGGCATCGTTGCGTGACACCAGTCCCGCCAGGCGCCGCAGCTCCTCATACGCGGCGCTGAACAGGTCGTCCAATCCGGCCTCCGGAACGAATGCGTCGCGCCCAGGCACGGCCGTCGTTCCCTGGTCTGCAGCACTCATGACAACTGTGGCGGTGATCTCGCGCATTGCGTGCGGGCACATCGGCAGACCGACATCGATACTGCGCGCAGGCCCGCACGAGCAGGTGACGTTACTGCGGCTCCCAGCCCGCCGCAACAGGACCAGAACCTCAATCAGTCAGATCCGGCAGCGTGCCGGGGAGGCCACATGCTAACCGTCAGTCAGAACCAGCTGGTAGGCGCACTGAAGGCCACGGGCTCAAGAGATCCGGACGTTCTGTACGCTGCAAAGGAGGCCACCATGGCGCAGCAGCGACAACTGAAGCTCATCGGGACGGTGTTCATGGTCCTCGGGGGCGTGCTCACGGCTTCGATCATCGGAGCCATCGTCGGCGTACCGATGCTCGGAGGCGCCTTCTGGCTCCGCAGGGTAGTCTCTCGCAACCTCGAGCAAGCGGATGCCACCCTGCGGAGCTTCATGCAGCACGCAGCGTAGAGGGGCTTCTCGATCGGATAGTGCCGGGCGGCGTTCCCGCCCGGCACGCGAGCCCTGCTACGGGGTTGCCTCGCGCGCGCCGCCCCGCGTAGGGTTCTGCAATGCAACAGGACGTTCCCGCTGGTAAGGTTCGCTTGGACCGATGGCTGTGGGCGGCGCGGTTCTTCAAGACGCGATCGCTTGCCGCCGATGCGATAGATGGCGGCAAGGTGTCCGTAAACGGCGACCGTGCGAAACGCAGCAGGTTGATCGGGCCGGGTGACCTGGTTGCCGTTCGCGTGGAACAGGACCACTGGACGGTCGTGGTCAGGGGCCTGAGCGAGCGACGGGGGCCCGCAGCGGATGCACGGCAGCTGTACGAGGAAACCGAGGAGTCGCGCCGCGAGCGCGAGCGCCTGGCCGAGGCGCGAAGGTTGGGTGCGCCCAGCTTCGATTTCACCGAAGGCAAGCCCAGCAAGAAGGATCGCAGGTCGCTGCGACGGCTGAAGGGTTACTGAGTGAAGCGGTCCAGCGAGCCGGCGTTGGCATGAGCTCCCTGATTCGCGGAATGCGCGCGGCGCAGCTTGGCTTCATCGTCAATGCGGTGCTGGCGGGGACGAAGCTGATCGCCGGTCTGCTTGGCAACTCGTATGCGCTGGTTGCGGATGCAATCGAGTCCGCCACGGACCTGGTGTCTTCGCTCGTGGTGTGGGGCGGCCTGCGGCTGGCGGCGCGCGACGCGGACGAGGAATTCCACTTCGGTTATGCCAAGGCGGAGCCGATAGCCGCCGCAGTAGTGGCGCTGCTGCTTCTCGGCGCCGGAATCGGCGTGGCGATCATGGCGGTACAGCAGATTCTCACGCCTCACGAGTCGCCCGCGCCCTTCACGTTAGGCGTGCTGGTGGCGGTGATCGTCATCAAGGAAGTGCTCTATCGCAGAGTGGCGCGCGTGGGCGAGGAGACGGGAAGCACGGCGGTCGAGGCGGACGCATGGCACCACCGCTCGGACGCGATCACCTCGGCAGCCGCATTCGTCGGAATATCCGTCGCGCTCATCGGAGGTGCCGGCTGGGAGGCGGCAGACGACTGGGCCGCACTCGTCGCGGCCGCACTCATACTCTGGAACGGATTCAGGATCCTCCGGCGCGCGGTGCTCGACCTGATGGACCGCGCGCCGGCTACCGCTGTGCTCGAGCAGGTTCAGCGCGCGGCGTACAGGGACGGGGGCGTGCGGCTGGTGGAGACGCTGCGGGTTCGAAAGGCAGGAACGGTGTTTTTCGTGGACATCCACGTACAGGCCGATCCCCTGATGACGCTGAACGACGCGCACGACCTGAGTCACAGGGTGAAGAGCGCAATCCTGTCCGAGGTTCCGTCCGTAGGAGGAGTGCTGGTGCACATGGAGCCCTACGATCCGGACGCAGCACCGCCCGGGAACCGGATCCCGACGCCCGGATCGGGCGTGGTGGCGGAGTCGCGGCTTCAAGAGCGGGAGGGATGAGGGGGCTGCGCCGTCATCCCGCGCTTCTCCCATCTGTCATCCCGCGCGAAGCGTCGGGATCTGCTCGCCCTCCGCCGAGGCCGGCCACTACAAACCGAAAGCTGGAAACAGCAGTCTCACG
>CAYQAO010000082.1:0-12387 GCA_964415485.1 uncultured Gemmatimonadaceae bacterium | reverse complement strand
GATCCCGACGCTGCGCGCGGGATGACACTCGCGGGAGACGCAGGATATCGGAAGCCGGAACACTGCCTAATTCTCTCTCCCCTCCAGCATCCGCCCCAGCCTCTTTCCCACAACCGTCCTCAACTCTACGGGCTCCAGAACTTCGGCATCCGGTCCATACTGCAGCACGTGGCGCACTGCCCACTCCCTGTCCGCCACGGGATGCTCCAGGGTCAGCGTACCGTCCGCGTTCAGCTCCCGCTTCTCACGCTCCGCAATCCACCTGGCTATCCGACTCGAGTAGCGCACCTTCATCGTCGGGACCGAGTCCGAGTTGAATACCCCGAAGTCGCTCATGGACTGCTCTATCGAGAACGAGGCCGGGATCCGGTAGCTGGAATCCGTGGCTTCCGCTCCTTCAACGCGGTCCAGGCGGAAGTGTCGCACCTCGCCGCTCGATTCGCAGTATCCCACGATGTACCACTGTCCGCTGGAGTACACCAGCCCGTACGGACGCACCCGCCGCTCCTGCGCATCGTCGGACGATCCACTTCGGTAGCAGACGTTCACCACTCGCTTCGTGCGAAGCGCATCGCGCACCGTCGCCAGGTGCCGCCGGTCGCCGCCTGACGACAGCTCGGCATGGCGCAGGCCGTCCTGCTGCTCATCGCCCGGAAGCGAGGTGATCAGCTTCCGGAGACGCTGGAGTGCCGACTCCACCACGTCGCGTTCCTCGCGCGCCCCCGCAACGCGCAGCATGGCCAGGCCAAGCTCGAGCGCGCCCAGCTCGGCGCGCGTTAGGCGCATGGGCCGCAGGAAGTGCTGGGAGAACACCGAGACCCTGTCCGCCTCCAGGTACACCTGCACTCCCTCCACGAAACCTCCGGGAAGGTCGAACCTGTCCACCAGCACCGTCAGCAGCCTGGTGAGTTCCTTCTCGGATACGCCCGCATGCCTCGCCACCTCCGCCAGGGTATGCTCCCTGCCGTCGGATATCCTCGGAAGCACGTGCAGCAGCTTGCGCAGCCCGGGCGTCGGCGCGCTCATGATTCCACCTCGGCGTACACGGCCCGAGTCGCCGCTGCCAGGTCGCGCACCGCCTTCACGAGCTCCGGCGGCTGCACCGGCCAGGCCTCACCGGCAAAGGACAGGATCCAGCGAGCAAAGGCGTCCTGACGGCGTACCCTGAACCTCCGAAGGTTCGGTTCACCGTCAACACGCTCACCCAGCTCCGCTCCCGCCCGCGCGACGCCGCTGGTTCCCGCGAACTCTACCACAGCTTCCACGCTGTTCCCATCGCCGATCTCCCACGCCTGACGCGAGCGCGCATGCTCGCGCAGCGAGAAGTCGTCCGGGATGCGGTAGTCGGGAGACGCGTCCTTCCTGTCCAGCCGTTTCACCGCCTCGATGCGGCTCACCCTGAAGTTGCGCAGCGCCTCGCGATCCGTATCGTGCGCCGCGAGATACCAGTGCCCGTTCAGGAAGAAGAGGCCGTAGGGTTCCACGGTGCGCCGCTCGCGACTGTCGCTGTGCATGCTGTGATACATGAAGCGCACGCGCTTGCGCAGCAGCAGGGCACTCGAGAGCGCATCGAGAGCGGCTGGATCCGCCCGCCTGCCGCGCAGGAACAGCTGTTCCCGGCTTGCAGGCGCGGCGCTGTCCACGGGAAGGTCGAATGCAAGCTTGCGGACGGCCGAATCAACCTCTTCGGCCAGTGCCGGGTCGCCCAGCGACCGGGCGCGGTGCGCTGCCTCCGCTATCGCCACGAGCTCGTCCGAACTGAAGATGAGCGTGGGAAGCGAGTGGTAGCCCGCCTTGTCAACTCGCTTCGGGCTGGAGCCCAGCACCGCGAGGCAGGGCAGGTAGAAGTCCTTCGTCCTTATGCGATAGGACGAATCCTCGCTTCCCTCATCGCCCACCGTCTCGAGCGGTACGCCGAGTTCGCGCAGTGCCTTCTTGTCGCGCTCGAACGCCCGCTTCACGGAGTCCGGGTTACCGCCCTGGTAGTCGGGAACCTCCCGTGCGATCTGCTCGAACGTGCGCGGTGCATGGTACGCGAGCAGCGCGGCAAGGAGGTCAACGAGTCGTTGGGTCTTGCGGGACATGATTCCACTGCGGTTATCGATGATGGCCGCTGTAGTCAGCCAGCGACCGCCTCCTTCTCTCGCCCTGCACTCGCGCGCGATTACAAGCGCGATTCCTACCGCCGGCTTCCGGCAACGGCGTTGTCATCCTTCAACACTCCGCCACCCGCATAGCCCACCCCCACGCTGCACACCTTCCTCTTCCTGTATCCGCACATCTCGCACTTGGGCCCGGCACTGGTTTCGTACCTGCCCTCTGCGATCGCCCGCACCGTCCGTTCGGCCCACGCCTCACGAGCCGCCGTGTCGCCGAGCGACCAGCGCTTCACCTCGGGACCGCTCAGGAACACCAGCGCACATTCGGACACCGTGCCCAATCCGGCCCGTGAGAGTGCCAGCGCATACAGTTCCAGCTGCGGCGTGTAGTAGTCCGTGAGGTACTCCAGGCGTCCCGTGCGGCTTATATCGTTCGACTTGTAGTCGAGCACCATCCAGCGGCCGCCCTCGCCCTGGAGCGCGAGGTCAATCACGCCCTCCAGCATCACGCCGCCAATACGGAATGCGAACGGCAGCTCGCGCTCCACGCGCGTCGCGTTTCGCACCATGTCTCCCACCTCACCGGTGAGCACCGATGTCAGCATTCGCCCAATGCGCGAGCGATGTCGCTGCGGCTCGGCGCTCACCAGGCGCTCCACCTCCGCGGACACATCGGGAGCGTGGAACCGCGCCCGTTCCAGCAGCTCGTGCACGCGGGTTCCAAGGTCCACCGGTGACAGTTCGGCACGCTCCACTCCACGCACGCGCGCACGGTGCGGGGCGTGCTCGGGAATGTCGAGCATGTGCGAGAACCGGTGAACCAGCGGGCAGCGCTGATATCCGAGAAGCTCCGTGACCTTGAGCGACACGGGCGGCGCCATCGGCACGAGGGCATCGTCCGGCACGCTGTCGTCAGGCACGACCTGCAGGCCCAGGGCATCGGACTCGTCGGCAAGCGTGCGACCGCCCTGGTAGCGGGTCACGCTGTCCACGTTCTCCCGCAGGTGGCGCACCCGGGTGTGGTACGACCCCAGGTCGTGTTCTCCCTCGTCGGTGAGCGTCCCCGCGGTGTTCCTCAGGAGGAAGGCGAGTGGGTTGTCATAGACATCCCTGTACTTTGGCTCGAGACGAGTCTCCTCCACGGACGCGGACAGTATCAGCCGCTCGCGCGCACGCGTTAGCGCCACGTAGAGCAGGCGACGCTCCTCGGCCTCCGCTCGACGCGCATTCTCCTGCTCGGCCGCGCGCACCGAAAGCGGCTTGACCTTCTGCGTCGTGCTCTCGTCTATCGCCTCGCACAACAGCAGTCCATGCCGCGCGCTGAAGCCGTCGCCGTGCTTGCGCGGTGCAGCCTGCAGGTTCGGCAGGCAGACGACCGGCCACTCCAGGCCCTTCGCCTGGTGGATGGTGGTCAGCACCACCACGTCATCCGCAGTTCCCACGAGCGGCGCGAGGGGCTCGGACTGCATGAGCTCGCGCGTGCGCTGCAGCTCGGCGACGGCCTCGTGAGGCGTGGCGGCACCGAGCTCGCGCAGGCGACGCCGCAGCTTCGCCAGGTTCGCGAGCATCGCTGGCCCGTCGGAGTGCGCCGCGATCGCCGGCTCGTAGTCGAACTCGTTCAGCGCCTCCTCCAGCGCGGCGGAGGCGGGGAGCCCGCGCACCCTCCTGCGCAGGTCGTGGATGCGACGCGCGATGTGCGCGAGCCGTTCGTCGCGCATCAGGGCCTGCCATATGGGCGGCGGATCTCCCGACGTCGCGCGAGCCGCACGCGTGAGGCGCCACAGGTCCGCGTCGCTCACCCCGAAGAAGGGCGAACGCAGAACCGCAGCCAGTGCCAGGTTGTCCAGCGGCTGCGAGATCACGCGCAGCATCATGATGCCGTCCAGCACTTCCGCCCGGTCGTAGAAGCCCTGGCCCGCAGCCGTGACGTACGGG
Source organism: uncultured Gemmatimonadaceae bacterium (assembly GCA_964415485.1). GTDB lineage: Bacteria > Gemmatimonadota > Gemmatimonadetes > Gemmatimonadales > Gemmatimonadaceae > JBBQHX01. Next base: position 8,353 of record CAYQAO010000082.1, on the reverse strand, counting down.
ATTCCCCGATCCGCAAGCGCCCGCTCCACGTAAGGCACCACCGAGCGCGTTCGGAACAGCACGGCGACATGACGCGGCTGCAGCGGGATCCACTCCACCTCACGCCTGTCCGGATCGCGCACGAGCGGACGCTGCACCAGCAGTGTCGCGATCTCCTCGGCGAGCGCCGCCGCCTCGCGCTCGCGCACGGTTCCGAGCGGCTGCGGTCGTTCGTCGCCGTTGTCGTCAGGTTCGCTCTCGCGAATGGCCCAGAGTGCGGTGATCGCCGGCGCGTCCAGCGCCTTGTCGCCGTAGTCCGCGCGTCCCAGGATGTGCGTGAACCGGTCGCCGAGCAGCGCCGTGCCGATTCCGTTCACGAAGGAGATTATCTCGGGGCGGCTGCGGAAGTTCTCCGGCAGGTCGAGTCGTGCGTCCTCCGGCATTCTCTGAAGCGCCTCGCTGAAGACGTCCGGATTCGCGCCGCGGAACTCGTAGATGGCCTGCTTCGGGTCTCCCACCATGAACAGCGTGTTGCCGTCGTGGCGAAGCTGCTGGACTATGCCGAACTGCAGGGAGTCCGTATCCTGCGACTCGTCCAGCAGGATGTGCGAGAAGCGCTCCGCGTACTCCTGCCTCACGTGCGCGTGGTCCTGCAGCATGGCGCTCACGCGGCGCTGCAGGTCGTTGAAGTCCAGCGCATTCCGTGCGCGCTTGAAGGCCGCGTACCTGTCGCCGATATCCTGCGCTGCCAGGTATATGTCGCGCTTCAGCGGATAGAGCTCGTGCTCCAGGCGCTCCTGGAATTCCCAGTCCACTGCAGCGTCCGCAGCCAGCGACTTGATGGCGTCCAGGTACGGCCGCACCTTCGACCTGTCGTCCTCCACCATCTGGCCCGTGTAGCCTGTCTGGCGCCAGATGGCCGGGTCCGCGACCGCAACCGAGTTTGCCTGGACGCATGCCTCGAGCGCCTCGAGGTAGCGGCGCGACGTTTCCCACTGCTGCCTGAAGCTCTTGAACTGCGCATTGGCCAGCGCCGGCTTCAGCGCCGCCATAAGCCGCAGCATCTCGCGCTCCAGGAGCGCCGCATGCTCACGCGCGCGCTCGAGCGCATCCTGCACGAACGCTTCCCGGTCGTGGACCAGCGCCGCCTCACGAGCCGCCGTGTCGGGACCTTCGCGAAGCAGGCGAGCCACCACATCCACCAGGCGGAACACGCGCCAGCGTCCGCTGAAGTCCCGGCCGAGCCTCGCAGCGTGTGCCAGCAGTTCCGGGCGACCGTACATGTCCTGCAGCGCCTGCTCCAGGAACAGCGCCTGGTCGTACTCCGTGAGCACCTTGAACGCCGGGTCCAGGCGAGCGTCGAACGGACGCTCCCGCAGCAGTCGCTCGGAGAAGCCGTGGATCGTGGAGATGTATGCGGCCTCGGTTCGGCGCCGAAGGTCCACCTCACCCGAGTTCTCGAAGGTGCGAATGACACGCGCCTTCATCTCCACGGCCGCCTTGCGCGTGAAGGTGATCGCCAGCAGCGCGTCCGGACCGCGCGGGTCGCTGCGTGCGATGCCGACGAACCGATCCACCAGCACCGTGGTCTTCCCGGCTCCTGCCCCGGCAGTGACGGCAAGGTCCGATGTCCAATCGGTCACTGCGCGCCGACGCGCCGGCGAGAGGTCAGGCGTCATCGGTCACGCCTCCCACGCCGAAGGTGCCCACGCGACAAACCGGTCGCAGCTCGCAGTATCCGCAGTTCCCGTCACGCGGAGCTATCTCGATCTCGCCTGCCGCCAGGCGCGCAACGTGGCCCAGCAGCACCTCGTTCCGCTGCCGCATGAAGCTCTCGAACTCGTCAGGCTCCAGGCGCTTCACCCCCTTGTCGTCAGGTGACACGAAGTGGTCTGCCAGGTCCTTGCGGATCACGCCGTATCGCTCGCCGCTGGAGATGCCAAGGAAGTACGCCCCCACCGGCACGACGCCGAGCATGGGCAGCACCGCCCAGTAGATCGGCAGCTGGAAGTCCGCGAAGTCCTGCATGTCCTTCAGGTATGACGCGCCCTTTCCGGACTTGTAGTCCACCGCCACCGCGTAGCGCACCCCGCCGTTCTCCACCACGTCCACGCGGTCAATCGTTCCGCGCAACGTGGACTGCGCAATGCGGCTTCCTGCAGGCAGCGACAGCGTCAGCCCCTCCTGCAGCGACTCGGGATCGTCTTCCTCTCGCACGTGCCCGAAGCTGAGCTCGAACCATCGCGACGGCGCGCGTCCCTCTTCCACGCGCACACGTTCCGCCGCCACGAGGTCCTTGAGCTGCGTGCGCCGAAGCTGCCACTCGAAGCCGGTCTCCGGATCCTGCTTCAACGGCTCGTCCAGCCGTTCCCACTCCGCGGCCAGCAGCTCATCCACGATACCCTCGCGCCAGCTGGCGCGACCGGCCTCCGCGAGCACCCGGTGCGACAGCGTTCCGGCCCGCCTGGCGTCTATGACCGGAGCCTCCAGCGGATGCAGCGCCAGTCGCCTGGTTCCGAAGTGCTCGAACTGGCAGTGTGCCAGCATGCGAGACTGGCTGGCCGACATGGCCCTTGCCATGTCGGCGGCTTCGAGGAGGATGTCCTCCGGCAGCACCACCTTCCGCTGCGCATTCAGGCTGCCGGACCAGCGGCGATGCTCGGCCGCATTCAGCTCCTTCAAGGTGCTGCGCACGAGTTCGACCTCGTCCTGCACCCGCTCCGCAGGGCGATGGCGCGCCAGCACCGTGCTCCGCGTGAGGCGCTCGCTGCGCGATGCAGCCAGGGTGAGCGGCCAGGTGGGATCGCCTGTTCCACGAGTCGTGGCGGGTTCGATTCCGAGCTGCTCCAGGAAGTATGACGGCAGGCGCGGATTGCCTTCGTCGTCCACCACCGGCCACGATATCGTGAGCGACTGACGACTGGCGCGAACCACGCGCTCCCGACGCTCCACTTCGCCGCCCGCCCTGTCGGACGCAAGCACCAGTCGTGCGCCGTTCTCGTTCAGGCGGCGCTTCACCGCTTCCGGCAGAAGCGGATCGTCCTTCACTCGCCTCGGCACCAGCCCTTCGCGCCAGCCCACCGCGAAAACGTGGTCCGCAACCGGAAGGCCGGCACCTGCTACAGTGAGGTGCACGCCTTCCCGCGCTCGTGCCTCCACGCGCACCGTCTCCTCCGCCAGCAGGCTCTCCAGCTCGTGCAGCCAGCGACGGGCCGGCAGCCGCCTGACGTTCAGCATGTGGAGAGCGTCTTCCACCCGCTCGATCGCCTCGGTGAGCTTCTCCCAGCCCTGCTGGTCCACGCGAACGCTCTCGTCGCGTCCGGAAGCGAGGAATTCGCGCCGGCTGCTGGAGATGAATCCATGATCCAGCGCCAGCTTCGTGAGCACGCTCGCGAACACGCTCGGCGCCTGCTCCTGCTGCAGTTCCTCAGCCCAGCCGGCAAGGGCCTCGGCAAGCCTCGCGAAGCGCGCCCTCCGCCTCGGCCTCGCGTACTCAGCGACCGAGGTCCAGCTGCGCAGCGACCCAAGGCCCCTGAGCAGCATCGTCTTCGCGAGCCTGTCGTGATCTCCGAGCGTCAGGCCTGCGCACGGTGTGCCAAGCAGTGCGAGTCCGTGCTCCGGGGTGTCCGCCTCCTCGTCCGCCAGCAGCCGGAATGTCTGCAGCAGCGCGCGTACGAGCGGCACGTCCGACACACGCATGCGCCTGGGACTCGCTACCGGCAGTCCGACCGCTGCACACGCCTCGTGCAGCGCGCTCAGGTACGAACTGGTCGGTGCCACACCGAGTATGGAGGAAACCTCGGTTCCCGGCCTTCGCGCCAGCGCGAGCATCTCGCGCGCGACGAGGCTCACCTCGTCGTGCACCCCCGCACCGCCGACGGCGCGCCTGACGGGCACTCGCGCTGCTGCCTCCGGTTCGGGCGGTGCGGCGTGAGCCACGCGCCGCACGCCCCAGGCTTCCAGCTCGCTGGCCAGGGGCGGTTCTCCGTCCAGGACGGACATGCCCACGTGGCATGACAGCGCGCGATCCACGAGAGCCTTCAGCAGTCGCAGCGACGCGAGGTGCGGAGCGTGCGGCTCCTCCATCACGAGGTTCAGCGCCGGTACGCCTGCCGCCACCAGCCTCTCGTGTCGGTCGGCCTCGTCCATGAGGCCGAGCCTGGTCCTGCGTGCCTCGAAGATGCGATACGCTTCGGCCGCGCGGGCGTCTCCGCCAGCCGCCTCGTACTCGTCAGGCGACACGAAGTTCAGGCGCAGGTCTCGCACCAGCTTCACGAGCGCCCGCACCGCCCCGGGCGGAGCGTGTGCCCCGTCAGCCCCCTTCTCGAACAGCGGCACTCCCGCGGCCGCCCCTGCCTCACGAGCGAGCATGCGCTCCAGCTCGGGCCTCAGCAGCCTGTCCGCGCGCAGGCCAAGCTGCGCCTCGAGTCGTGGCAGCAGCTGGCCGCGTGCGGTGATCGTCACTCCGACAACCACCCCATCCCGCTCCACCAGCGTACGCAGCGCCTGACGACGCGCTGCGGCCGACGGCGACACCAGCAGCGTACCCGGGCGCACGTGAGAGTGGCACCAGTCGCTGACGGCGGACGGATCGGGGTGGAGAAAGAGCATTCAGGGGGCGGGTGGTCGTTGTCCGGCAGGAGCGGCCGCGTGAGGCAGCTCCGCACGTGTGGCAGAGGCCGGCACGACCAAGGTACTGCCACGGGGTGACAGTTCAACAGGCTGGAGGCCCGGACGCGCCCTCCCCGACACTCCTCGCGGCCCGCGTGTGCGCGGGCGGCAGGATCCACGATCAGCGAAGACGCCCGGAGCCCGGTGGGCGCCTCCCCTCCCCGGACAGGTGTGCAAGTCCCGTCGCCACGCACGTCTCCCCTTCAGACGGCGCCTGCCTGGGGCAGCGACCGTCGCCGACTCCCATGACCGACGAGGTCCACATGTCCAGCATTCCGAATCCGGCAGACGCCTCTCGTCCGCGCCGCTCCCTGCGGCGAGTGACGGCCCTCGCCCTCCCCGCGCTACTCCTCCTCACCGCGTCCGCGGCGCTCTGCGCATCCGCCGCCGACCGGCAGGCCGTCGTCATCACCGGAACGGTGCGCGGCTCCGACGGCTCCGTGATCCCTGGAGCCGCGGTAACGCACCGGGGGAGCATCCTCGGCCGACCGCCCATCGTACCGGTGGACTCGGCCGGCCGCTACGTGATGCACATGAGCGCCGCAAGGGGCGACACGGTCACCATCATCGCGCGCAGCGTCGGCTTCGAGACCGGCCGGAAGGAAGTCGTGGTCACGGCCGACACGCTCGTGGTCGATTTCGCGCTCACTCCATCGCCGGTGACGCAGGACGAGGCCAGCGTGAGTGCGGAAGCCGCGCAGCGAATGAGCGCGTATGCCCCTCCGCCGTCGCCGCTGTACGGAAAGGTGCCCGGCGCCATGCGGTCGGTCGTTGGCGGGATGCCGCCGTACGCGCCTCACGACACCGAGGAGTACTCGCACATCAGCGAGAACTCCTTCGTCTCCGTAAGGTCCAGGCCGCTCTCCACGTTCTCCATTGACGTGGACCGCGCCTCCTACTCCAACGTGCGCCGCTTCATCATGGGCGAAGGCGTGCTTCCGCCCAGGGACGCGGTGCGGGTAGAGGAGCTCATCAACTACTTCCCCTACTCGTACGCGGAGCCTGACGACGGCCGGCCGCTGGCCGTGTCCACCGAGGTTGCGCCCTCCCCGTGGAACGGCGACCACCTGCTCGTGCGGGTGGGGCTGCAGGCGCCGAGGCTGCACCTGGAGGACCTGCCGCCCAACAACGTCGTGTTCCTGATAGACGTCTCCGGCTCCATGTTCCCCGAGAACAAGCTGCCGCTGCTCAAGCGTGCGCTCCGGATGCTCGTCGAGGAGCTGCGGGCGGAGGACCGGATCTCGATGGTAGTGTATGCCGGACGTGCGGGCATCGTGCTTCCCCCGACCTCGGCGGCGGAGAAGGAGCGCATCCTCGGTGCGCTGGAGGAGCTGGAGGCAGGTGGATCCACCGCCGGCGGCGCGGGCATCCGCATGGCGTACGACCTCGCTCGTGAGGCATACATCGAGGGCGGCAACAATCGCGTCATCCTCGCCACGGACGGCGACTTCAACGTCGGTGTCTCGAGCACCTCGGAGCTCGTGAGGCTCGTGGAGGAGCGCCGCGAGCATGGCACCTTCCTCACGGTGCTCGGATTCGGCATGGGCAACCTGAAGGACTCGCGCCTGGAGCAGCTGGCCGACCGTGGCAACGGCAACTACGCATACATAGACAACCTTATCGAGGCTCGAAAGGTTCTGGTGCAGGAGATCGGCGGCACCCTCGCAACAGTTGCCAAGGACGTGAAGCTCCAGCTGGAGTTCAATCCTCGCTACGTGCGCGCCTACAGGCTCATTGGATACGAGAACAGGCTGCTCGCAGACGAGGACTTCGACGATGACACGAAGGACGCGGGTGACATCGGTGCCGGACACTCGGTGACGGCACTCTACGAAGTGATCCCCGTCGGTTCGCGCAGCACGGTGGCGGTGAACGAGCCTGCGCCGCTTCGATATCAGGAGGAGCGCGTGGCCGCGGAAGGCGTGGGCAATGGCGAGCTGCTCTCGCTGGCGATTCGCTACAAGCTGCCGAACGAGAACACCAGCAGGCTCATGCGCCACGTGGTGAGTGACAGGGTGGCCGCTCCGTCCACCGATCTCACGTTCGCCAGCGCAGTCGCGGGCTTCGGAATGCTGCTTCGCCAGTCCGAGTACGTGTCCAGCTGGAGCTTCGACGCCGTCATCGAGCTCGCAGAATCTTCACTCGGCACGGATGAAGACGGCTATCGCCGAGGTTTCGTGGAAATGGTGCGCAGGGCTGCAGCCCTGTCTTCGGTCAGTGCGGATCAGGAGAGCGAGGAGGACGCGTCCCAGGCTCTCAACCCCTGAGCCGCGCGATCCGTAGTTACCTTGATTCCCCGACGCAGGGGCCTCGACCGAGGCCCCGACGTCGTGACACGCATCGTCGCCGCAGCGCCCGAGGAACAGCGTCGCGGCGATCGCTGCCGACCGATCAAACCCGTCCAGGAGAGAAACCCCGTGTTCGACAAGGAGAAGACGAACGCCTGCGCCAGCCGCATCGCTCGCCGTTCCACCGCTCGAATCGCCCTGGTGGCAGCTGCGGGCGCAGCGTTGGCTGCCTGCTCCGATCCAGCGCCGACCCTGGAGGAGATCGTAACCGGACCCGATAGTGCCGCATTCGTCACCCGACTCGGCAACGACACGCTGGTCGTTGAGCGCTTCATCCGGACGCCCGAGCGCATGGTGGCGGATGTAGTCCTGCGCGCGCCGCGCACCACGCGCACCACCTACGTGGTGGACTTCACGCCCGAAGGCGCCATCTCGCGCATGGAGTTCACGTCGTCCCGCCCCGGCGACGAGGAATCCGGCGCGAGGACGCAGGTGTTGGAGCGCGTGGGAGATTCCCTGAAGGTGACTGTCAGCACGAGCGAGGGCGAGCAGGTACGCATGGCCGCTGCACCGGAAGGCACGCTGCCGTTCATAGACATGGTGCACTGGCCCTTCGAGCTCGCCCTGATGCGCGCTCACATGGCGGAATCCGATTCCGTCATGCAGCCCCTGCTCACCGGCAACCGCACTACCGATTTTCCGATCGCGGCGGCAGGCAGCGATTCCATGACGATCACGCACCCGTCGCGAGGCACCATGCGCGTTCACGTTGACGCCTATGGTCGTCTCGTGGCGCTCGACGCCGGTGCCACCACGCGGAAGCTCATCGTGGAGCGCAAGCAGTGGGACCAGCCGATGGATGAACTCGCCACCCAGTGGGCAGCGCTCGACGCAAGCGGCCAGGGCATAGGCGACCTGTCCGGGCGCGGTGCTGCGGATGTCATGGTGCACGGCGCCAACATAGTCCTGGATTACGGCACGCCCGTAAAGCGCGGACGCGACATCTGGGGCGCCCTCGTTCCCTATGGCGAGCTCTGGCGCACGGGCGCGAACCGCGCAACGCACTTCACCACCAGCCGCGACCTCACGTTAGGCTCCGGTGCGGACACGCTTCACCTGCCCGCAGGCGAGTACACCCTGTTCTCCATTCCGCAGGCTGACGGCGGCGAGCTGATCATCAGCAGCCAGACCGGCCAGAACGGCAACTCGTACAACGCCGAGCACGACTTCGGTCGCGTGCGCATGCAGGCGCGCGATCTGCCGGAGGTGGTAGAGGTCTTCACGATCCGCGCAGACGAGGAAGGCGAGAACGGAGTGCTTCGCCTGCAGTGGGACATGAAGGAGCTCGTGGTTCCGTTCAGGGTGAGATGATTTCTTGCTGAGGTGTGCGACGCCGCCTTGCGGCGTCGCGCGTT
>CAYQAO010000081.1:0-12388 GCA_964415485.1 uncultured Gemmatimonadaceae bacterium | reverse complement strand
CGCTCGTGCGGGATGACAGGCCGAGACTCCACGAAGCTCGTGGGACTGGTGGGGAGCAATGCGCCGGGCGACGCCTGCGCCATCCGTTCGGACGGAGATCTGGCCGAACCCTCGAGAAGCCTGCGATTGAAGTAGCAGTTCTCCACGAGCGGTTCGTTATTTCCCAGCCGGTGCCGCGCATACTTCGGCGCCTCCGAAATGCCTCCTTGGGTCAACGCGTAACATCGCGGCCGACCACCAGCAGGCCGAATTATGTTCGCCGCAACCCCTGTGGCGACCATGCGCACACGTCCAGGTCCTTCATGTGGCGGACATGCAACGGCGTTGCCCATCCGCTGCCGACTCGTCCCGATCACGAGGCAACGGTCGCCGCGACGCGCGCAGCAGGGAGTCCCTGAAACGAACCCGGCCCCTCCCGCGTCTATTGGGTCCTTTTGCTACACGTCCATAGCAGGCTCGGAGGCGCTTCCATGTTCCGCTTTGATCCAGCCTTGTCGGGTACATCTACTGCCGCCAACGTCACCCGCTCTCGCCACGGATTTGCCCTCGAGGCGACGCTCGTGGTGATGGTGCTCGTGGGTGCCATAGTCGCGCTCACCACCGCCTGGGTGCTCACCACCCAGCGCACCACCGGAATTGACTACAGGGGCGCGCGCGTGCAGCACGCGGCGGAAGCAGGCGCCGACGCGATCATGGCGCAGCTCGAGGTGGCAATGCACGACGGCGTGCTGCGCCAGGCCGAGATCGACGCACTCGTGACACCCACCCTCGCAGGCTTTGAGTACGAGAACCTCGAAGTGACCTACGCCGGCGCTGCCGAGGTGCGCAAGATCCAGAGCGGTGCCTTCACGGGACTCTACGCGCTGAACCAGCCTGTCGAGATTGCGGTCACGGCGCGCGACCCTAACGGGAACCGGGCCAGCGTCGTGGTCACGGTAAATGCGCAGTCCATTCCGCTGTTCCAGTTCGGTGTCTTCTACGAGGACGACCTGGAGATCCACCCCGGCGCCGTCATGGACTTCGAGGGATGGGTCCACACCAACGGCAACCTGTACCTCAGCTCGGGCAGCCAGCTGCAATTCCGCTCGCTGATCACCACCCCGAAGAAGCTCTTCAACCGGCGCAAGAACAACTACAACACAGGCGACGACGGCAAGGGCGTGCGAATCGCCAAGGCCAACGGCACCCTCGTGGCGCTGAACTTCGACAGCAACAACCCCGCCGACCACGCCACGTTCCGGGCCCGCAGCCAGTCCGACTTCGACTCGCGCGTGATGACCGAGGCGCACTCCGTATCCGAGCTGCGCCTGCCGCTGCCGCTCGGAGTACCGCCTATCGAGCTGATCCAGCCGCGGCACCCGTCCGACGATCCCGAGACGAAGGACGTGAAGTTCGCCTACAAGGCCGACTGGCACATCACGGTGGACGCGAGCATAACGGGCACGAACATCTGCAACTCGCTTCGGTCGGGTACCTACCAGTGGGAGCGGAAGGGAGGCAAGACGACGCCCGGCTCCACCGACTGCGCCAACATCTTCAGCTGGAAGCGTGAGGCGTTCTTCGACCGACGTGAGGCGACGAAGGTGGACGTTTTCGAGATTGACATGGACCGGCTGCGAACCTGGGTCGGAAGCAACACGGGCAGGCAGGCCGACATCATGTACATAACGTTCGTGAACGTCGGCTCGCGCTATCCCGCCGTGCGCATCAGGAACGCCTCCAGGCTGCCCAATCCCATGACCATCGCGACCGACCGTCCGATGTACGTGTGGGGCAACTTCAACAGCTACAGCACTGCCTCCTGGGAACCGGCCTCGCTGCTGGCAGACGCGATCACCTTCCTGTCGCCCGCCTGGCAGGATTCCCAGAACACCGCGCAGGGCTCGTCCGTGCGCGCGGGCAGCGACATGACCGTATATGCCGCCGTCGCAGCGGGCCACTCGGCTACCGCATGCGATCGCCACGCGGCCGGCTGCTCGGTGATCACGCCGCCGCCGTCCGTGAGCAGCACCGACAACTACGGCGGCGGTCTCGAGAACTTCCCGCGATTCCTGGAGAACGGAAGCCGCACACTCACTTACCGCGGCTCGCTCGTGTCGCTGTTCCAGGCGCAGTACGCCAATCGGCGTCGCTGGGAGTGGACGAGCGGCATCTACGCGGCACCGCAGCGTGACTGGAAGTTCGACCTGCGATTCAACGATCCGTCAAACCTGCCACCGGGCACGCCTACGGTTGGCAGCGTCCTCCAGACCGCCTTCCGGCCGGTGTTCTGATGACACGGACATCGTCAGGCGTCAGCCGGCTCCTCAACGGTCGCAGGGACGGCCTCACCGTGATCGAGCTTCTCGTCGTGCTCGCCTTCATCAGCGTAGCCGTGGGGATCGTGGTGCCGCGGTTCAGGATCTCACCGGGTATGCAGGTGCGTGGCGCTGCGCAGGTACTCGCTCAGGACCTGGAGCTCGTCCGAACGAGGGCCCTTGCGACACGGAGCTTTGCCATGGTGCGCTTCGACGACGTCAACCATCGGTATGACGCGTTCCTGGACGTTGACGCGGACTCCGCATTCACGGAATCGCAGCAGGAGATCGACTCCCTGCGCGTGTTCCGCGGACGCGCCCTCGAGCCCGGTGTGAGGTTCTCGCTCGGTTCCGCGTCCGCGCTCACCGGAGTCGGTTCGCCGTCACCGGTGGATGTATCCGGCAACAGAATGGTGATCTCATCCCGCGGAATCACCTCGCCGTTCGGCGCCGAGGGAGTGCTGTACCTGGCGCATGCAGACGACGCGTCGAAGGTGGCGGCGGTGCGCATCACTCCATCCGGGGCGATAGAGGTCTGGACATGGCGAGGAGATCGATGGGAATGATCATGAGCGCACACCGCACTTCTCGGCCGCGGGCCGCAGGTGCGAAGCGAACAGCGGAGCGCGGGGGCTTCACGCTGTTATCGGTCCTTATCGCCGCTGCGATCCTCATCGTGGGGGTGCTGACGGTGGCACGCTCGAACACCGCGATCATGGCTGCGCAGACGGACGCGGGACTCAGCACGAAGGCGCTGGAGATCGCACGCGGCTACGTGGAAGAGATAAGGGCGAGGAACCCGCAGACGCTCGCTACTGAACCCGCGGTGACGATTGATGACGAGGGCAAGCCGGCGGTGGACGGCGGTTTCGTGCGTTCCATGACGGTGGTGTCCGAGCGTGAGAACCTTCTGCGCGTGACCGTCAGCGTGAAGGGCAGCAGGGCAGACCAGCCCGTGGAGCTCGTGACCTTCATCTACAAGGGGGTGCACGATGACTAGCCGGCGTACAGTCACCAGAGGAGCGAAGCGACGCGGTCATACGCTCATCGAGATGATAATAGCCATGATCATCGGTGTATCGCTGATCATGAGCGCCAGCGCGATCGCCATCTCCACCATGCGTTCCATGCGCGGCACGGAGCTGAGGGAAGGGGTGGCTCGTCAGGCGAGGTACGTGGGAATGTCCCTCGAGCGAGACCTTGCGTTCACCGGCGTGGCGCTGGAGAGCACGCCGACCCACGGCTCGCTGTCCGTTCGAAATGACACGCTCGTGATACTGCACGTGCCCGTGCGGGACGAGCCGGCGCCGCCCTACGCGATACGCACTGACCCGGGCGACCCCGCCCTGTCGCCCGGTACGGGTAACTGCGGCTCCAACTGCGTGAAGTTCACGCGTCCCACCGGCAAGGACGTTGAGCTCGAGGAGGGCAGCCTTGCAATGCTGTCCACCTACACGCAACGGCGCCTCGTGGTGGTGCAGAGCGTGGAGCAGCTGAACGGTTACGCGGAGGTGAAGTTCGCGAGCCCCGCCCGCACCGAGATACTTCACCATTCCGCCAACTTCGCGAACAGCTACCTGCTGGATGCGGCGGGAACTGCCATCCAGGAGGTGTCGGTGATCGCCTGGTGGCGCGATGCTGAGAACCGGCTGCTGCGGGCCGAATCGGTCGGCCTGGATGGGGATCCCGAGGGTCATGTGGTTGCGACGGGTGTAACCGACATGCAGGTGTCGCTGATCTTCACTGACGGATCCGAGGAGGACAGCGCCGATCCGACAATCCCGGCCCAGGCGTTCGACAAGATTGCGGGTGTGCGCATCCGGGTGGAGATGGAGTCGCGGAATCCCCCGCCTGGCGAGGAGGACCCGGTGTCTCGCGTTTTCGAATGGCGCTTCACGCCGCGGAACCTGGTGTACGAGAGGAACAGGAAGTACTGACGGCGAGGGAAGGGGGACTGCCGCGGTTTCTGTCATCCGTGGCTTCCTACCGTAACCCCGCACGAGCGCCTCACTGTCATCCCGCGCGGAGCGCCCCACTGTCATCCCGCGCGGAGCGTCGGGACCTACTCGCCCTGCCCACCGTCTGTCATCCCGCGCGGAGCGTCGGGACCTACTCACCCTGCGCCGAAGTCAGCCACTACCAGTTGAAGGCAGATCCCGACACTCGCTCCGCTCGTGCGGGATGACAGGGGAGCATTGCGCAGGATGACCGAAGCGGAGTAAAGCGCGGGATGACAGGGCGACACAACGAAGGGGGCGCGGATTCGAATGAATCCGCGCCCCCTTCTCCTGCCAGCCCTCCGTACTCACAACGCCACCGGACGGCAGTCCGCCACGAGAGCTCCGGCCTCCGGAGGCTCCGGCTTCAGTACAGCATGGACCAGTGACGCTCCTTCACTCGCGTGAGAATCGCCGAACCGCGCAGCGCGTTCTCGATGGCGCACTTCGAGTAGGATACGTTCTGGTTGCCGGACCAGATGTTCTCCTCGAACTTCGCGTCGCGGGCGAACACGGCTCCGTGGATCGTTGCCGTGCCGTTGCCCTTGTCAACGTTGTCCCTGACGATGACGATGCCGTAGAAGTCGAAGTTGCCCCTGAGCGCCAGGCTGCCGTTCACGATCAGGATCCCCTGGCCGCGCCCGTTCGACTGGAGCTCCAGGTCGCCGTCCGCGTAGATGATGGGGAAGTGCCCGTAGCAGCCGGCCACGCTGCTGGCGTCCCTGAACGGCTCGCCCCAGTTGTACTGCCCCGGCGTGCAGGACGTGGCATTGCCGATCGGCGCGATTCCGTTCTTGTGGTTGCCGTTAGGCAGGATTATGTCAGCATTCGCGACCAGGCTGTTCCACGTCTCCGACCCGTACTGCACGTAGGTCTCCGGGTCGCCGGCGACGTCGGACTTCTTCACCGGAGCAGCCGACATGGGATCCACGTTCTTCGTCTTGTAGTCAGGCTCCACGTGCGGCGGAACGTGCATGGCTGCCACTGGCGGTCCGGGCGGGGGACACGACCAGCCCGGAGGGGGCGTGTCCTGGCCTGACACGTACGAGTTTCCCGTGAGCTCCACGTGCCCGGCTGAAGTGATCGCGCCATCCGGATTGATCGTCGGGTAGGCCAGCCGCACCATCGCGTTCGTCCTGCGCCGCGACTCCTGCGAAAGCGTTCCCATGCTGGCGCGCCCGTCCGAGATAACCCAGAACGTGTTGTCGGTGATCCGGGTGACCGAAACGAACGCCGTGTCGCCGTCCGCCACGTAGCGAGTGAGCGAATCCCTCGCACCGATGGCCATGCCGCCTGCGCCTGGCGTGAGGTTCCGGCCGGTGTTCCACGCGCTCACTTCCGCGTTCAGGCCGTACTCCGCGACCGCGAACGAACGCTGCTCCACGAGCGCGTTGCGTCCGCCCTGGAATTCGCGAGTGGAGGTGAAGAAGCCGCCGATCACGAGCAGGGTGATCACCACGATCATGACGATCGCCAGCATCAGCGCCATCCCTCGGCGCTCACCGGTCACGCCAGCCGTGCGTTGCCTGTTCAACATCGTCATACGGTTCTCGCTGTTTGGGATAGGTACTCAGCGGAAGTTGCGAATTCCGATCGACAGGAAGAGCGAGTCCCTGATCGGTCCGTTCCTGCCGAACGAGCGCGCCTCGGCGCCCTCTGCATTGAGCGTGAGGTCCACGCGTGCGATGCGCGCGAGGTCCGCCGCCGAGCCGCCCGTGACAGGGCCGCCAAGCGTGTCGAAGAACGCGAACGAGGGACCGTGTACGTACGGTCCGCTCACCGGGGTCATGCTGCCCCAGCTGCCGTTGCGGAACTCCCGCATGCCGATGTAGTAGTTGGACGCACCGCTCGGCTGGAAGAGGCGGTACTCCATGCGCCTCGTGAAGCGTACCACCGCGCCGACCTGCACCGTCGAGCCGATCGTCTCGCCGCCTGCGAGCGTGATGCGAGTGCGGGGCTTCGAGGCTGCGGCGTCGGCGGCCAGCGACGTGAAGGGCGTCGAGCCCACGTCGCAGCCTGACGAGGAGGCCACGCCGCCTATCGTGTGCTCGCGCCACTCGTCGTCCTCGGCGCCGGCGCTGGTGCTGTCGTCGAACACGAAGATCACGTCCGAGGGCAGCGGGTCCGTCCAGAACGACGACAGCGTGTTCGCCTCCAGGTCGCTCGGGAAGATCTCGAAGGACGCCCGGTCTGCGGCGATGTCGCAGATGACCGCGCTCCCGATCGGCGCCCTGACCTCGATCTTCGTGGTGTTGTAAGAGATGATGTCCCCGCCCGGTCCGGAGATGCCGCGAATGTCGAGCGGCAGGATCCCGGCGCCGGTGCGCAGCTCGCGGCGGATGGCGGCAGTCTCGCCGACGTCGCCGTAGAAGCGCTGCTGCGTGAGGAACATCGTGGACAGGATCGCCATGAGGATGCCGAGCACCACCACGACGATCATCAGTTCGGTGAGGGTGAAACCTCGCCGATTCCGGCCACGCGTCCCCGGCATCGTCAGTTGCGGCATGGCAGCATGCTCCGATACACGAGTGGTTTGGTGCGTCCCGGCATGTTCACCGAGTCGCGCACGTAGATCACGTTATGCAGGCCCTCCAGGCGCTTGTGTATCGTGACGCCCTGGATGACCACCGTGCTGTCCCTGGTGGCGCCTACCGCCACCAGGTCGCGGCACTTTCCCGTTACCGAGAGCTGTTCCAGCGAGGTCTGCACCGCCATCGCGGTGGTGGTCTGGGCGTCGCCGCCGCGCATGAGCTTGCTCACGCCGCCGGCTACGCCTGCCAGGGCGACGAGCCCTACGCTGATGAGCATCACGGCCACCAGGAGCTCCACAAGCGTCATCCCCCGCCTGTCCTTCCGCGGCGGCTGGCCATTGCGTCGTACCCGGCTCCGGCGCCTGGAGGCGCGCGCGTCAGGCAGCAGGTCTCGGGTCATTGTTGGCAGTTCCTCTTGTAGAGGTGTCCGAGCGGCCCGATACACACGGAGTCCACCCGCGTCCCGGCGCGCAGACGCCACACGCGAACCGAATCGGCGCGATTGGCGAAACCACGTGTATCGAACTCGATAAGCGCCGAGCCGGCGTCCGCCGTCTCGATGTGCACACCGGATTCGGCGTTCAGGTCGGAGGGCTGTACCAGCCACACCGTGTCACCGGTGGTGGGGGAGAACGTCCAGGCTGACAGCGTGTTGCCGTCTATCCGCACTGCGGATCGCATGCTGCGCTGTCGTGCGGCGCTCCTCGCGACCGTCACGGTGCTCACGAGCTGCTCCCGCACGCTTTCCACGCCGTTCCGGTCCTTCACGGCGGTGAGCTTCGGAATCGCGACTGCTGCCAGTACACCCATGATGACGATCACGATGAGCAGCTCGGCGGCCGAGAAGCCCGGTCGTGGTCGTGAGGCGGGGGAGCGTTGTGGCGTTGCCATCTCCATGCGGGGCGCGGTAAGAGAATCCGTGAACTTCGTTGGGCCCGAGAAGGCACAGGGCGACCGCCTGAACGACGAGTGGCTCGGGTCCCGGTCACGATCACCGCGATGTTACAAAATGCCACAAGTGGCTGGCGCTGCATGACTTGCGCCCCTGTCGTGTAGTTCCTACCCAGGCCGGCGATGCCATGGTCGGTGTCACCAGCGTGAGGGTGTGAAGCGCTGGTCGCGGTGAGCGCGGTGTGCCATATTCAGCAGGGATACCGCCATTCTGGCGCGGTCCTGCGGTTCGGATCGCGGACCGCAAATCCGAATCGCCTGCACGCGAGCCGTACTCCTGATAACTGGTCTCACAATGTCTGAATCCAAGCCGGACGCCCTCAAGCGCACGCCCCTTTTCGACATACACACATCGCTAGGCGCCAGGATGGTGCCCTTTGCCGGCTGGGAGATGCCAGTGCAGTACCCCACCGGCATCACGGCGGAGCACAAGGCGGTGCGCACGGGCGCCGGGCTGTTCGACGTGAGCCACATGGGCGAGTTCGTCGTGCGCGGCGAGCGCGCCCTGGAGTTCTGCAGCTACATAGTGTCCAACGACGTCTCGCGGCTCGCGGAGGGGCAGGCGCAGTACGCAGGCCTGCTGAACGAACGCGGTACGTTCGTGGACGACCTGCTCGTGTACCGGTTCGAAGACCGCATGATGCTCGTGGTTAACGCGTCGAACGCCGCCAGGGACTTCGCGCACATCCAGCCTTACGCGGAGCGATTCGGCGTGGAACTGGAGGACGTGTCCGACGACATGGCGCTGCTGGCGCTGCAGGGCCCCGAGGCGGAGCGCGTGCTGCAGCCGCTCACCCCGGCGGACCTGGCCGGAATCCGATTCTACCACTCCGTGGAGGACACGGTTGCCGGCGTGCCTGACGTGCTCATCTCGCGCACGGGCTATACGGGCGAGGCGGGCTTCGAGCTGTACCTGCCGGCCGATCGGGCGGCGGAGGTGTGGCAGGCGATTACGCGGGATGCGTCCGTCGTCCCCTGCGGGCTGGGTGCGCGCGACACGCTGAGGCTGGAGGCGGGGCTGCTGCTGTACGGCAACGACATAGACGACACCACCACCCCGCTGGAGGCCGGCCTCGGCTGGACGGTGAAGCTTCAGAAGGGCGACTTCGTTGGTCGTGAGGCGCTCGTGGCGCAGAAGGAAGCCGGTGTGCGGCGTCGCCTGGTGGGCTTCACGTTCGAGGAACGTGCGATCGCGCGCAGCGGTTATCCCGTCTTCGCGCCTGACGGCTCCCCCTCGGGCACCGTATGCTCCGGAACCATGAGCCCCACGCTCGGCATCCCGATCGGCACCTGCTACCTGCCAGCCGGCAACACGGAGGAGGGCACCAGGTTCGAGGTTGAGGTGCGTGGCAAGCGCGTGCCTGCGGTGGTTCGCAGGATGCCCTTCTACAAGCGGGGCGAGTGAGCGAAGGCAGCGTTGCCGAGCGTCGGGCGGCGCCGTACCGGGCCTGCGTCCTCACGGTGTCCACCGGGGTGACGCGCGGCGAGCGCGTGGACGAGTCCGGCCCGCTGGTCGCCGAGTGGCTCGCCGGGCGCGGCCTGGAGATGGCGGCGCACGAGGTGGTGCCTGACGACACGGCGGAGATCGTCAGGCGGCTCCTGGCGTGGTGCGACCGCGACGGCGCCCACCTCGTGCTGACGACCGGCGGCACGGGACTCTCGCCTGACGACGTCACCCCCGAGGCGACGCGCGCCGTGCTGGATCGTGAGGCGCCGGGCATTGCCGAGCGCCTCCGCGGGCTCCACCTGGCGGACATGCCGCGAGCGGCGCTCTCGCGCGGCCTCGCCGGCGTTCGCGGGCGGACGCTGCTGGTGAACCTTCCGGGGAGTACCGGCGGCGTGAGGGACGGGCTCGCCGCGCTGGAGCCGATCCTCGATCATGCGCTGGACGTGATCGTGGGCGCTGCCGGGGGAGGGCACGCAGAATGAGCGACGTGCTGGTGACGCTGACCGACGTTGAGCCGGCCGTGCGACTCAACGCGCGCCTCGAGGCCCAGGGCCTGGAGACGGCGGTGGTGTCTCCGCTGGACGACGTGAAGGGCGCGCTCAAGCGGGAGACGCCGGAAATAGTGGTGATGACGGGCGCGCTGCTCGACCCGCCGAACCTTCATCTCGTGAGGCAGCTCCTCTGGGAGGAGGTGCTCGTCGTCGGCCTCGCCGACGTGGATGAACCGGGACTCCGCGACCGCCTGCGCAGGCTCGGCTACGCCGAAGTCTGGGTGAAGCCCATCGAGGAGGAGGAGGTTGCGGACGGCATCCGGCGCATCCTGGAGCGCCATCGCCTGCAGAAGGAAGTAGGGCTGGTCGGAGACTCGGACGCCATCCGCGAGGTGCTGGTCAAGATAGACCAGATCGCGCCCGTCTCCAGCACGGTGCTCATCGAGGGCGAGAGCGGAACCGGAAAGGAGCTGGTGGCGCGTGCCATTCACCGCCGCAGCCTGCGCCGGAACAAGCCGTTCATCGCCGTGAACGTGGGCGCCCTTCCCGAGACGCTGCTGGAGAGTGAGCTGTTCGGCCACGAGAAGGGCGCGTTCACGGGTGCTGCCGAGCGTCGCATCGGGCGCTTCGAGCTGGCGTCCACCGGTACGCTGTTCCTGGACGAGATCGGCGAGATACCGCAGGCGACGCAGGTGAAGCTCCTGCGGGTGCTGGAGGAGCGTGAGGTGGTGCGCGTTGGCGGAACGCAGCCCATTCGCGTGGACGTGCGGGTGGTGGCGGCCACCAACCAGCCGTTGCGGCAGCGGGTGGAGGAGGGCGGATTCCGGGCGGACCTGTACTTCCGCCTGAACGTCCTGCGCATCTACCTGCCGCCGCTGCGGGAGCGCCGGGAGGACATTCCGGCGCTGGTGCGTCGCTTCGTTCGCGAGCTCTCGCTGGCGCACGACCGCGAGTTCCACGGCATCTCCGCGGAGGCCATGGAGATCCTCCAGCGGTATGACTGGCCCGGCAACGTGCGGGAGCTGCGGAACCTGATCGAGAGCATGGTGGTGCTGTCGCCGGGGCGCGAGATCGTGCCGGAGGACATTCCGCGCGCCATCCGGGAGGGCGGGGGCAGCCTGCTCCCGGTGCCCGTGGGACCGTTGGCACGGGCGAGGGAGGATGCGTCGGGGCGGGAGCTGGAGTTCATCCTTCGCAGCCTGGTTGACCTGAAGCTCCAGGTGGAGGAGCTACGGCGACGGCTGGACGAGGAGCGTGTGGGGGCCGAGTGGCTGCCCGTGCATCGTGCGCCGTACGGGATCGGCGCTGGAGGCGCCCTGCCGGTCGAGCCGGCGGATCAGCCGGCGCCGCCGCATGCCGTGACTATCGTGCCCGGCATGACGATGCAGGAGATCGAGCGTCTGGCAATCGAGGCTGCGCTGAAGGAGACGGACGGGAACCGGAGGCGTGCCGCGGAGCTGCTGGGTATTGGAGAACGGACGTTGTACCGCAAGCTGAAGGAGTATCAGCTGGAGCACGGGCCGGGCTCAGCTATTGACGTAAGTTCGAGTGAGGTACCATAATATGGCGGCGCCTGCCTATCGGCTGCGGCCCGCCGCGCAGGGCGCGTGGGGAGAGAGCAGAACCCGCGGGCCGGCATTTTTCTTCCCCACCAGATCGCTGGAGAGACATTGTCCGCCCCAGCCGCTTCTCCGTTTCCCGTGCACCCGCTAGGTGGCGCGCTGGCGCTTCAGCGTGCGGAGGAACTACTCGCCACGCTTCCGGGGGTCATCTCGGCCAGGATCGTGGCTGGGGAGTCCGGAGCGATAGATGAGATCCACCTTCTGACGTCGCAGGAGGTTCCGCCCAAGCAGACCGTGAGGAACGTGGAGAGCGCGCTGATAGCGCACCTCGGCTTGCGGGTGGACCATCGCAAGGTGTCGGTGGCGACGTCGTCGGAGACTGCGGCGGTGCGTCGGCTGGCCGCGATGGATGCTGCGGGCGATGCGGCCAGGACGTCCGGGGCGACGGCGCCGGATGCGCGGAGTGAGGCTGCGTCCGTGCAGGGCGTGGAGACGAATGGCCGGCGAGTGTACTTCGAGGATGTGGAGGTTCGTCGGTCGCGGCAGGCGGGAGTGACGTGCAGAGTGACGTTGCGGAAGGGTGAGGCGTCCTACGTTGGAGAAGCTGACGGCCTGGAGAGCGACAGATCGCGGGCGGAGCTTGCAGCGCGCGCGGCGCTGGCTGCGTTGATGGAGGCGGAGGGGCAGGGCGGATTGCTGGCGCTGGATGGTGCGAAGCGCATCGCCGCGTTTGACAGGGAGTTTGTGTTCGTCGGAGTGAGTGCGCGGTTGTCCCGTGCGAGTGTTCTGCTCACAGGGAGCTGTGAGGTAAAGGACAGCGTTGAGACGGCGGCGGTGCTTGCGGTGCTGGATGCGACGAACCGTTGGATTGCGAATGTGATGTAGGGTCTCGGTGGGGTGGCGCGATCCATAGGAGTTGTGGAAGTAGCATTGGTATGGACAGGACAATCACGTCACTCACCATTTACCTGTAAAACAAACCCCCGTCCCGGCTGAGCGAAGCTGAGCGGGCAGGTTCGCAGTACGAGCGGAGCCAACCTGAATTCCAGCGGTCGGGTAGTTGACGGCCGACTCTAGGACAAAAGGGGGTGACGCGCGATGAGCCTGTTCGA
>CAYQAO010000080.1:0-12480 GCA_964415485.1 uncultured Gemmatimonadaceae bacterium | reverse complement strand
GGGCTGCTTTCCCGAGCGTCCCTCCCTTGTCATCCCGCCGAGCGCACGGTCGCGGCGGCCGACGCGTTATCTTGACAGGCACAGCCGTTCCCGGCGCCGATTCCGGAAACCGCAGGGAATCTGCTCCATCCGCCCCGTTACACCCATACATGCACATGTCACTCATGGCATTCCGCGCCGTGCTGCTGCCGGTTGCGGCGATTCTCCTGGCTGCCACGCCGCTGCACGCGCAGGACACCCTGCAGCCGTCCACTCCCACGGTTCCCGAGAAGTGGAGCGTGACCGCGAAGCACGGGCCCACGACGGACGTGGAGTTCGAGACGTCCGAGGCCACGTGGATGAACGTGGACGTGAGTCCCGATGGCAGCACGCTCGTCTTCGACATCCTGGGCGACATCTACACCATGCCCGTCACCGGCGGTCGCGCCACGCTCATACTGGGCGGCCCCGCGTACGAGACGATGCCGCGCTTCTCGCCTGACGGGAAGCGGATCGCCTTCACCAGCGACCGGGATGGCCTGGAGAACATCTGGACGGCCAGCGTGGACGGCAGCGACCTGCGCCAGGTATCGCGCGAGCGCGAGCGCCAGGTTTCGAACCCCTCGTGGACGCCTGACGGGCAGTACATCGTGGCTCGCAAGCACTTTCGCAACACGCGCTCGCTCGGTGCGGGCGAGATGTGGATCTACCACACCGGTGGTGGCGGCGGCCTCAAGCTCACCGATCGCAGGAACTGGGAGCAGAATGCTACCGAGCCGGTGGTGTCGCCGGACGGTCGCTACGTGTACTTCAGCGAGGACGTGTCGCCCGGCGGCGGGTTCGACTACAACCGCGATCCCCATGGCGTGATCTACGTTGCGCAGCGGCTGGATCGCGAGACGGGCGAGCGCGAGTCCATCATTGCCGCGCCAGGCGGCTCCCTGGCTCCGCACCCCTCGCCTGACGGGAAGACGATCGCGTTCATCCGTCGTGTTGACACGACCACGGTCCTGATGCTGCACGAGATCGAGACCGGGCGCGAGCGCGTGCTCTGGAACGAGCTGGATCACGACCAGCAGGAAGTGTGGGCAATCTTCGGCACGTATCCCGGCTACTCGTGGACGCCTGACGGCCGCGGGATCGTGATATGGGCGAAGGGCGGTCTGTGGCGCGTTGACGTTGCCTCCGGGAACCCGACGAAGATTCCGTTCACCGCCCAGGTAAGGCAGACGCTGACCGAGGCAGTACGGTTCCCGCAACAGGTGGCACCCGAGCGGTTCGACGTGCGCATGCTGCGCTGGGTGTCCGTGTCGCCCGACCAGCGTCGTGTGGCATACACCGCGCTCGGCAAGTTGTACGTGAAGGACCTGCCGAACGGCACGCCGCGTCGCGTCACTCGCGGCAGCGACTTCGAGCTGTATCCGTCGTGGTCGCCGGATGGACGTACTCTGGTGTACGTCACATGGAATGACAGCTCATACGGCTCAGTGCGAACCGTGAGGACGGACGGCAGTGGTGGCCGCACGATCACCTCCGCGCCGGGGCACTACGTGGAGCCGCAGTTCTCGCAGGATGGCTCACGCATCGTCTATCGCCGGATCGGCGGCGACATTGCTCGCGGAATGCTGCATTCGCGCGATCGGGGAGTGTACGTGGTGCCGGCGAACGGCGGTGAGGCGCGCCTGGTCACTCGTGAGGGTGCCTCGCCCGCGTTCAATCGTACCGGCGACAGGATATTCCTGAGCTCGCGCGAGTCCGGGAGCGCCGCGCTCATAAGCGTGGACCTGAACGGCGGCGACCGGCGGGTACACGCTACGTCGCAGAACGGCGGGCAGTTCACGCCGTCGCCTGACGAGCGCTACATAGTGTGGAACGAGCGCTTCAACGTGCACATCGCTCCGTTCCCGGCAACCGGCCGCGCCGTCAACCTCTCCATGAGCAGCTCGGAGTACCCGGTTCGCAGGCTGTCGCGCGACGCGGGTTCCTACCTGTCATGGTCGGCAGACAGTCGCCGCGTGTACTGGTCGCTCGGACCGGAGCTGTACCACCGTGATATCGCTGCCACCTTCTCCTTCGAGGCGGAAGACTCCTCGGCGGTAGTGTCGGGGCCGGAGACGGCTGGGGTGCATATCGGCTTCAGCTCACCGTTCAGCAAGCCGGACGGTACGGTGGCGCTGGTGGGCGCGAACGTGATCACGATGCGCGGTGAAGAGGTGATCCGGGACGCCACCATCCTCGTGAACGGCAACCGCATAACGGCCGTGGGCCCGCGCTCGCAGGTGCAGGTGCCGTCCGGCGCGCGCACCGTGGACGTTTCCGGACGCTGGATCATGCCGGGAATCGTGGACGTTCACGCGCACATCAACGCCGGTTCCAGCGGCATAACGCCGCGCACTCACTGGCCGCTCCAGGTGAACCTGGCGTTCGGTGTCACGACCATGCACGATCCGTCGAACAACACGGATCAGATCTTCAGCATGTCGGAGCTGATCAAGGCTGGCGAGCTCACGGGCCCGCGCATCTTCTCCACCGGAACGATCCTCTACGGTGGCGAGGGCGGAGCGAAGGCCATCACGACATCCTACGAGGATGCACTCGGCCACCTGCGCCGCATGAAGGCCGTGGGTGCCTTCAGCGTGAAGAGCTACAACCAGCCGCGCCGTGATGCGCGCCAGCAGATCGTGGCTGCCGCACGGGAGCTCGAGATGATGGTGGTGCCCGAGGGAGGCAGCACCTTCTTCTTCAACATGACGCACGTGCTCGACGGCCACACTGGCGTGGAGCACAACATTCCGGTGGCACCGGTCTACAACGATGTCCTGCGCATGTGGTCTGCCAGCAAGGTGGGCTACACGCCGACGCTGATCGTGAACTACGGCGGACTGAACGGCGAGTACTGGTTCTACCAGCACGACGAAGTGTGGAAGAACGAGAGGCTGCGTCGCTTCACGCCCTCACGAGTGCTGGACCCGCGTTCCCGTCGTCGCCTCATGGCCGCGCCGGAGGACTACAGCTTCGTCGAGACCTCGCGCGCCACGAAGGCCCTCCTCGACGCCGGAGTGAAGGTGCAGCTCGGCGCCCATGGTCAGCTTCAGGGCCTGGGTGCGCACTGGGAGCTGTGGATGCTCGAACAGGGCGGCATGACGCCGTTCGAGGCCCTGCGCGCCGCGACCATCCACGGCGCGGAGTATCTCGGCCTGGATGGAGACATCGGCTCGGTCGAGACCGGAAAGCTGGCGGACCTCGTCGTTCTGGACGCCGACCCGCTGTCCAACATCCGGAACAGCGAATCCATACGCTATGTGATGATCAACGGTCAGCTGCTCGATGCCTGGACCCTGGAGGTGGTGCGGTAGCTCGGACTGAAGGGCCAGGCTGCAGACAAGAGAGCCCCGTCGCTTTGCGACGGGGCTCTCTTGTCTATTCCGCGGTCGCGCGCGCGGGATGCCGGAAGGGGGAAGGCGCCTGCTGGCGCCTGGTCGGCGGCGTCAGTTCTGCCCGACCACGATCTTGCCCGGCGCCGCCGCCTTGCGCGCTGCCGGCCCTGAAAGCTTCGGCGGAGCGCTGCGCCACGCGCCTAGCCCGAGGCCAATGGCGGCCAGCGCCATGATGCCGCCCGTGAGTACCGCCTTCAGCGACACGTAGTCATACGCCTGACGGCCGCCCGGATTCACCTGCTGGCGGAGCTGCAGGAAATCGAGGATGAAGAACGGAAAGGAGATGAGCAGGAAGACGGCGATCACGAACGCAATGATTGCCACCGTGCGCATCACGGCGCGCTGTTCCAGGAAGTACCCCACGACCGCGGCAAGGCCGAGTCCGAACAGCGGCGATACCACGACGCTGTTGTAGAGAAGGCCGGTTGCGCCGAAGCGCCAGTTTGCCTCTCCCGGACGATAGGGGAAGGTGACAAGGAAAAATTCCATGAGCGACGGTAGCACGAAAGCCAGCGCAACCCCGTAGAGCGCGAGGAAGAGCGGACGCGGATTGGACACGGAAGCTGACTGCATCATGACTGGCTGAGCCTCGTCGCTTTGGGAAAGTGGGACGACCGATGGGTAGTTACGAACCACGTGCGAGAGAACCGGACGATTCCCCGAAATGTCGCACGCCATTACCGCTACACGCTGAAAGCGGGTTCGTCAATGGTGGGTTATGGGCGTTACCTCGGCTGTGACGCCGAATCCCCTGATGAGGTCACTCGGCGCGTCGGGAGGGTACGAGTTCGGGAACCGGAACTTTTCGATAAGCGCGTGGCCCTGCGGCAGGTGTCTTGCCGCATGACTCGGGCACGAACGGGCTGATGCTGAGAGGCTCCGGCTGCGAACAGATCAGCCCGCGGGTTGACTCCAACTCGAGGAAGCGCCATGAAACGATCAAGTAAGCCGCGTGGATTCCAAATGCTGGCTCGGGCATCGCTCGGGGCCGGCATCCTGCTGGCTGCCGCTGCCGGAACGGCGCGGGCAGACTGCGCGGCGGAGTATTCCGGCGATCTCTGTGACATCACTCCTGCGGCATCGGGCTTCATGGTGGGAGGCAGTTCCAGCTCCAGTGTGTTCGTGCAGCTGCTGGGAGGCTCGGCCATGCACGGCATCGAACTCTTCTGGGTGCCGAGTGCCGAGGCTTCGGAAGACGATTACCTGCTGCTGAACCCGGTGAAGCCGTCGGGCAACCTGAACTGGGATGCGGGTGGCGTGAGCTTTCAGCTCCCGGGCACGTTTGCAGGCGGGTCAGAGGTTCTCTTCGCGGCGCGCATCAACGGAGGCGACTTCTTCTACTCCGGTTCGCTGGCGTCGCGGAATCCCGGTGGGGCCGACCAGTTCAACCTGTTCGGCAGCAACGCTACGGTGTACCTGGACGACAGGACCACCCCGATAGCGAACACGCCGCCGGGCGACGAGTGGTCGGTACTCGGTGTGGAAGACCGCGCGCTCGCTGGGCCGCCCGATCCGCTCGCCGACGGGGACTTCAACGACCTGGTATTCGCGGTTCGTACCACGGTGACGCCCGAGCCAGCGACATTGCTGTTGCTTGGAACGGGGCTCGCCGGAATTGCCGGCGCAGCTCGCAGGTCGCGGGGCAGGGGGAAGGGGGAACGGGAGTAGCCGTGCGATCGGGCGGGATGCCGTGATCCCGTCTCTTATCGAAAGGGCTTGAACGCCCTGTGTGGAGAGCGGCGGTGACGTGCATGCGTGCGTCACCGCCGCTCTCCACATGCACGTGAGGTTGCGCGGGGCGCGGCGTGTGGCACAGCTTGGTATCACGATCAACGCCCGAACCGACCGCATTCGCACATCCGTGTCCCAGCAATCGCCTGCCGCGCCTGATTCGTCAGCTGCTCCCATCTGGTCGCCGTCTACGGAACGCATAGCCTCGTCGCGGCTGAGGGCATTCCTGGACTACGCTGCCGACGCCGGCGCTCCATGCCGCGTCGGCCCTCACGAGAGCGCACTGCAGGCGTACGATCGGCTGCGGGACTGGTCCGTTCGGCGACCGGACGAGTTCTGGCCGCTCGTCTGGCAGTACTTCGACGTGGTGTCCGACGAACTGCCAGGCGGAAGTGCCTGGGAGTCGGTGGTGGAAGGCCTCGAGCGCATGGCGCCGCCCACCCGAACGGAAGGGCCCCGATGGTTTGCCGGCGCGCGCCTCAACCTTGCCGAGAACCTGCTGCGTCGCAAGGACGACGGGCTTGCGCTGGTGAGCTGGGACGAGCGCGGTCGGCGTCAGGCGCTGACATTTGCCGAGCTCGACCGGCAGGTGGGTCGTGCGGCCGCAGCCCTCATGGACGCCGGCGTGGCGGCAGGAGATCGTGTAGCCGGGTTCATGCCCAACGTGCCCGAAACGGTCATCGCCATGCTGGCGGCCGTGCGCATAGGGGCCGTGTGGTCGTCCTGCTCGCCGGACTTTGGCGTGAAGGGAGTGCTGGACCGGTTCGGGCAGATAGAGCCCCGTATACTCGTCTGTGCGGACGGCTACCGGTACGGAGGAAGGGAACACGACTGCCTGGAGCGCGTGCGGGAGATCGCGTCCGCGCTGGAGTCGGTGGAGCGCATCGTCGTCGTGCCGCTGGTGTCCGACGGCTCCGCACCGGCGCCTGACGTGCCGCGGGGGCTATGGTGGCAACGCTTCCTCGATGAGGCCTCACGACGCCCCGTTCCGCCCTTCGCGCGACTTCCCTTCGACCATCCGGTGTACATCATGTACAGCTCCGGCACCACCGGACTGCCCAAGTGCATGGTTCACGGAGGAGGGGGAACGCTCCTCCAGCACCTGAAGGAGCACGCGCTGCACACGGACGTGCACGCATCGGACCGGGTATTCTACTTCACCACCTGCGGGTGGATGATGTGGAACTGGCTGGTGAGCGCTCTCGCGCTGGGTGCCACCGTGGTTCTGTACGACGGCTCGCCGCTTCCACGCGACAATCCGGGTGTGCTCTGGGACATGGCGCAGGTCGAGGGAGTGACCGTCTTCGGGACGAGCGCCCGTTATCTCGCGCTCGCGGAGAAGGAAGGGTTGCGTCCCGCCTCTGCGCACGATCTTTCATCACTGCGCACGATACTCAGCACGGGCAGTCCCCTCGCCCAGCACTCCTACGAGTATGTGTACGGGCACGTTCACCCCGACGTCTGCCTGGCGAGTATCAGCGGCGGCACGGACCTCATTTCCTGCTTCGCGCTTGGCAATCCGCTCGCGCCGGTGTGGCGAGGTGAACTGCAGACGCGCGGCCTGGGAATGGCCGTGGAGATCTTCGATGAGGACGGCCAGCCGATAGTCGGGCAACCCGGCGAGCTGGTTTGCACGAAGCCCTTTCCGAGCATGCCGGTGTATTTCTGGAACGACCCGGAGGGGCGAGCGTATCACGATGCGTACTTCGCCCGGTATCCAGGCGTGTGGCGCCATGGTGACTGGTCCGAGCTTACGAGTCGCGGCGGCCTGATCATCTACGGTCGCAGCGATGCCACGCTCAATCCCGGTGGCGTCCGCATCGGAACGGCCGAGATCTACCGGCAGGTGGAGCAGCTCGAGGAAGTGGTGGAGAGCCTGGTGGTTGGTCAGGATGTGGAGGTGGACGGATCTCGCGACGTGAGGGTGGTCCTGTTCGTGAGGCTTGCATCCGGAGTGTCGCTGGACGACGCGTTGCGGGACCGGATACGGAAGCAGATTCGAGCGCACGCCAGCCCGCATCACGTTCCGAAGGTGATTCTGGATGTTCCGGACATCCCTCGAACGATCAGTGGGAAGATCACGGAGCTGGCCGTACGTGAGGTGATTCACGGCCGCCCCGTG
Organism: uncultured Gemmatimonadaceae bacterium; assembly: GCA_964415485.1. Lineage (GTDB taxonomy): Bacteria > Gemmatimonadota > Gemmatimonadetes > Gemmatimonadales > Gemmatimonadaceae > JBBQHX01. Next base: position 5,211 of record CAYQAO010000080.1, on the reverse strand, counting down.
CGCAACGTGGATGCGCTTGCGAATCCGGAGGCGCTGGAGCACTTCCGCAACAGGCCGGAGTTGCGGGTCTGACCGGTCGGTTCACCGTCCGGCCCGCTTTTGCGATCCGGCGCCTGCCGTGGTGTATATTGGAATGGATGCGTTGCGGCGACGCGGTCGCTGTGCATCCGAGGTACTGCAGTCGGAGGCGACAACGGTGCCTCCACGAGGCAGGTCGGGGCTGTAAACGGGAGGCGAGATGACAGGAATACAGACGCCGCCGGACGCCGGGCTCACGACTACCCGTGCGCCGTTCATAGAGCAGGCGCAGTCGGACGGTCAGCTGTACATCCACCAGCCGTACGAGCTCTACTCCGAAGAGAACCACGAGGCCTGGCGCCGGCTGTACGCGCGCATGGTGGAGCGCTGGCAGCGCTACGCGAACGAGAAGTTCATGCAGGGCATAGACACACTCTGCCTGAATCCCGATCGCGTGCCGCGACTGGAGGAGATCAACCAGTTCATGGCGCCGCTCACCGGTTTCCGGGCCAAGGCGGTGAGCGGGTACGTCCCTGCCTATCTCTTCTTCGACTCGCTTCGCAACCGCGAGTTCCCGACCACGATCACGGTTCGTGCGCTCGATTCGCTGGACTACCTGCCCGAGCCTGACATCTTCCACGATGTGGCGGGGCACGTTCCCATGCACACGGATCCGGCATTCGCGGACGCCCTGGTTAGGTTCGGCGAGGCCGCGCGCACGGCCGCGCAGATCGTGTCGGAGATACCTGACGAGAAGGAGAAGGTTCGCCGCGTCACCAGCATCTTCAAGGCGATGGCGCGCTTCTTCTGGTTCACGGTGGAGTTCGGCCTGATGAAGTCGCAGGACGGTCGTTCGCTGAAGGTGTACGGAAGCGGCCTCCTGAGCTCGTTTGGCGAGATCCAGCACAGCGTGGAGTCGCCGGAAGTTCAACGGTATCCCATCCAGCTGGAGTGGGTGATCAACCAGTATTTCGAGATCGATCACTATCAGCCGCTCCTGTTCTACGTGGACTCCTTCGATCACCTGTTCGAGCTGGTGGTGGAGCTGGAGGAGTGGATGAAGGACGGCAAGCTCGACAACGTATCGCCCGGTGAGCCTCTTCTGAGCGAGACTGACGTGAAGAGTTTCATCGAGGCGGGAGCCACCGCCTGACGCGGAATCATACGTGAGCCGGGCGCGCACGCCGGCCATGTTGCAACCTCGAACGTACGGAGAGACAGAATGGCAACGCAGACGATGCCCGATACCGGGGCCGCGCACGATACCTTCCCGATCAATGGCACCGACTACATCGAGTTCTACGTCGGCAACGCCAAGCAGGCGTCGCACTACTACCGCGCCGCATTCGGCTTCAACCTGGTTGCCTATCGCGGTCCGGAGACGGGAACGCGCGACAGGGCCAGCTATGTCCTTCAGCAGGACAAGATTCGCCTCGTCTTCACCACTCCCATTCGTCCTGACCTGAGCGACGAGTCAAAGGTCATCGCGGACCACATCTTCCGTCACGGCGACGGCGTGCGCGACCTTGCCCTCTGGGTCGAGGACGCTCGCGATGCCTTCGAGAAGGCGGTGGAGCGGGGTGCAGTGCCAGTGCACGAGCCGCGTGTAGCGAAGGACGAGAACGGTGAAGTGGTCACCGCCGCCATCCAGATCTATGGCGACACGATCCACACGTTCGTGGAGCGCTCCGCGTACAACGGACCCTTCCTCCCCGGGTTCCGCGCGGTGCAGCCCGAGTACAACCCGCCTGGCGTGGGACTCAAGTACGTTGACCACTGCGTGGGCAACGTGGAACTCGGCCGCATGAACTACTGGGTGGACTTCTACGCGAACGTGATGGGCTTCAGGAACCTGCTCACGTTCGACGACGAGGACATCAACACCGAGTACAGCGCGCTGATGTCCAAGGTGATGGCAAACGGCAACGACCGCATCAAGTTCCCCATCAACGAGCCGGCGCAGGGCAAGAAGAAGTCCCAGATTGACGAGTACCTGGACTTCTACGGCGGGCCTGGCGTGCAGCACATGGCCCTGGCCACCGACGACATCATCGCCACCGTGACCGCACTTCGCGAGCGCGGCGTCGAGTTCCTCAGCACGCCCACCTCGTACTACGACGAGCTGCAGGAGCGAGTCGGCAAGATTGATGAGCCTGTAGAGGAACTGGCAAGGCTCGGCATCCTGGTGGATCGCGATCCCGACGGTTACCTGCTCCAGATTTTCACCAAGCCGGTGCAGGATCGCCCAACCGTCTTCTACGAGATCATCCAGCGCAAGGGAGCGAAGAGCTTCGGCAAGGGGAACTTCCGCGCGCTGTTCGAGGCGATCGAACGCGAGCAGGCACTGAGAGGGAATTTGTAACTGCGGGAGTCGGGTGTCGGCTGTCGGGTGTCGGGGCTAAGGGCGAGGATTGGCTCGCCCTGCGCACCACATTGCCCGCAGCGGCGAGTCAGACGGTCGCGCATGGGAGCCCCGATACCCGACACCCAGCACCCGACACCCACCAAATAGACGCCGAGTCCTCATCATCAGCCTACCATGCCCATCTATCACACCCTCGGCGACATCCCGCGCAAGCGGCACATCGCCTTCCGCAAGCCGGATGGTGGCATCTACTCCGAGCAGCTGATGGGACACGAGGGGTTCAGCGGAACCTCCTCGCTGCTCTATCACGTGCATCCCCCCACCACCATCAAGCAGGTGAAGCGCATTCGCGAGCTCAAGTGGGAAGCGGATGAAGACGCCACCCTTAAGCACAGGCACTTCCGGACTTCACGCGCGAAGCGGGGAGGGAGCCCCACGCTCGATCGCATTCCGCTGCTGTTCAACTCGGACATAGCGATGCTGTACGTGGAGCCTGACGAGCAGGACGCGCACTTCTACCGCAACGCACAGGCGGACGAGGTCACCTACGTCGCAAAGGGCAGCGGGATGCTGGAGACCCAGTTCGGGGACCTCCCGTTCCACGAAGGCGACTACCTGGTGATACACCGCGGCATCATGCACCGCTACAAGTTCGACCAGGGTGCTGACGCCCCGAAGCTGCTCATCTTCGAGAGCCGCGGTCACGTGCGCTGGCCCAGGCGCTATCGCAACCAGTTCGGCCAGCTCCTGGAGGGAGCACCATACTCCGAGCGCGACATACGCCGGCCAACGGAGCTGCGCACGTACGACGAGATGGGCGACTATCGCATTCTCGTGAAGCAGTACGACGGGCTCAACGAGATGATCCTGGATCACCACCCATTCGACGTGATCGGATGGGATGGGTACTTCTATCCGTGGGCCTTCAACATTCACGACTTCGAGCCGATCGTCGGTCGCGTGCACCAGCCGCCTCCGGTGCACCAGACCTTCGAAGGCGACAACTTCGTGATCTGCTCGTTCTGCCCGCGCCCGTACGACTTCGATCCGGATGCCGTGCCCGCGCCGTACAACCACAGCAACGTGGATTCGGACGAGGTGCTATTCTACGCCTCGGACGAGTTCATGAGCCGCAAGGACATCGAGTTCGGCAGCATCACGCACCACCCGGACGGCCTGCCTCACGGGCCTCACCCCGGCCGTGCCGAGGCGAGCATCGGGCAGAAGGAGACGAACGAGCTCGCCGTCATGATGGACTCGTTCCGTCCGCTCAAGGTCGCGCGTGAGGCAGTTGCGATCGAGGATCCGGCGTATCACAGGTCCTGGGTGGAGGCGCAGCACGCCCGCGTCGCTCCGACGGGCGACTGATCGGGTTCGGGCATTCCGGCCGCGCTCCTCCGCGCCGGCTCGAATGCCCGGGTTCTCGCTGTTACAATCCACGTGGGCGGGGCGAGCGTCACGAGCGACTCCTCCCGCCCCGATCCTTTCCAGGCCTCGTCAATTTCCCGTCTCTCTTCGCTGATCATGCCGCCGCTCACTCCACGGTTCGAGTCGCTGCCGCCATACATGCTGGCGTCCATTCCGCTCAAGAAGCGCCGTCTCATCGAGCGCGGCATGGACGTCATAGACCTCGGCGCAGGCGACGCGGACCTCGCGCCGCCGGAGTCGGCGGTGAACGCGCTGATCGAGAGCGCACGCGTTCCCGCCCTTCAGCGCTATGGCTTCGGGCTTGGCTACTTCCCGTTCCGCGAATCTATCTCCGCCTTCATGCAGCGACGGTTTGGCCTGGAGTTCGATCCGGTGACGGAGGTGCTTCCGCTCATCGGGTCAAAGGAGGGGATCGTTCACCTCGCGCTCGCCTACCTGCAGCGGGGCGACCTTGCCATCCTGCCTGAACCGGGCTACCTGGCGTACATCGGCGGGACGCTGCTGTCGGAGGCCGAGCCGTATTTCTACCCGCTGCGCCCGCGCACGAACTTCCTGCTCGAGATAGACGAAATCCCCGCAGACGTCCTGAAGCGCGCGCGGATTCTGTACCTCAACTATCCGAACAATCCCACGGCGGCGATCGCGCCACGCGAGTACCTGGAGCGCATGGTCGCGCGCTGCCGCGAACTGGACATCCTGCTGGTCTACGACAACGCGTACGCCGAACTCGCTTTCGACGGCTACCGTCCGCCGAGCATCTTCGAGATTGAGGGCGCACGCGACGTGGCGATCGAGTTCCACTCGCTGTCCAAGACGTACAACATGACGGGGTGGCGCACCGGGTGGGCGCTCGGGTCGCCGTCGGTGATCGGTGCGCTGGCCAAGGTGAAGTCCTTCATGGACACGGGCAGCTACATGGCAATTCAGGCTGCCGCAGCTGCCGCCCTTGACGACTACGAGAACTTCGTCCCGGGCAACGTTGAGGTGTTTCGCGGCCGGCGCGATGCCGCGGTGGAAGCGTTTCGTGAGGCAGGGTTCCAGGCCGAGTCGCCGAAGGCCACGATGTACCTCTGGATGCCGCTGCCCGAGGGGCTCCCAAGTGCGGAGTTTGCCGATCGTCTTCTGGAGGAGGAGGGTGTGGTCGTGATGCCGGGCTCGGCATTCGGCAAGGGAGGGGAAGGCTTCTTCCGAATCTCCTTCGTGACGTCGGCCGAGCGTATTCGAGAGGCGGCCGGCCGCGCCGGAAAGGTACTGGCGGCGATGCTCTGAGGATGCGAGAAACGCCGGCCCTGCAGGGCCGGCGTTTCTCGCAGTTTCTTTCGTCAGGTACCCGCTCTCCCCTATCTGTCATCCCGCACGAGCGAAGCGAGGGTCGGGATCTACTCTCACTTCAGCGTGGC
>CAYQAO010000079.1:0-12544 GCA_964415485.1 uncultured Gemmatimonadaceae bacterium | reverse complement strand
AGTCCCGAGTCCCCAGCCGCCTTTCCCTGCCGCCAGGACGCCGAATCGGCAGCCGGCGTTAGATTCCGGAGATGGACGCGCTCGTCGAGGTCGCCTTCAAGGGCAATCGCAAGGAATTCTTTCGCTGGGACGGCGACGAACCGCTGGCCGTGAAGGCCGCGGTCATCGTTGAAGCCGACCGGGGAGAGGACCTCGGCGTCGTGCACAGCATTGGTGACCAGGCAGCGCTACGCAACGAGCGACTGGCGCACGGCACGAAAGGGGAGGCTCCGGCCCGCCGCATAGTCCGGCTGGCGAGCCTGGCCGAAGTCGCGCAGGAGCGCATGCTCCGCGAGCAGGAGGACGAGCTGGCCAGGCATCGGGCACGCGATCTCGTGAAGCAGCACGGCCTGCTCATGAAGGTGACCGATGCCGAATGGCAGTTCGACCGCATGAAGCTCACGCTGTACTTCACTGCGGACAAGCGCGTGGACTTCCGCGCACTCGTTAGGGACCTGGCGTCCACCTTCCGCGCGCGCATCGAGCTGAAGCAGATCGGCGTACGAGACGAGGCCAGGCGACTCTCCGGAATCGGGCGCTGCGGCCGCGAGTACTGCTCGGCATCCTGGCTGCCCGAGCTGCTGCCCGTGAACCTCGGCATAGCGAAGGACCAGAAGCTCTCGCTGAACCCTACGCAGATCTCGGGTGCCTGCGGACGACTCATGTGCTGCCTTCGCTACGAGCACGAGTTTTACGTGCAGAGCCGCAAGCGCTTCCCCAAGGAGGGGAAGGTCCTGGTAACGAGTGTCGGCGAGGAGAAGGTGATCGCCAACGACATCTTCCGGGAAACGGTGCGGCTGAGGAACGTGGAGGGCGACGTGCGCGACCTTCCGCTGGCGGTGCTCAAGCGTGAGCTGGCCATCGCCAGCAGCGCAGCGCCTGACGACCACGAGGACACCGATCCCCTGACCGGCAGCGGCCGGGCGCTGCCGGTCGTTCGTGAGATGCCGGCCAGGGCGGAAGTTGCGCAGGCTCCCGCGGAGCCGCCCGCAGACGGGTCCACAGACTCTGCCGCGCCGGCCCCGACGTCCGGAGAAAGCACGGACCGCGGCGCCCCGTCCGTGGAGGACGGAGCTACTCGCAAGCGCCACCGCCGGGGCCGCAGGGGCGGACGGCGTTCACGCGGGAACGGACAGGGCTCCGGCCGAACCGGGCCTGACGACATCGCGTCAGGCAGCGACCACAACGACAGCGACGACTGAACAAGCGTGCCTCGCTTCTACATAACCACGGCCATTGACTACGCGAACGGCGACCCGCACCTGGGACACGCCTACGAGAAGATCGGGGCCGACGCCATTGCTCGGTACCACCGCCTGGCCGGCCATGACGTCCACTTCCTCATGGGGATGGACGAGCACGGGCAGAAGGTCGCGCAGACCGCTGCCGAGCGTGGAATAGCGCCGCAGGAGCTCGTGGATGAGCTGGCAGGACGGTTCGGCGCAATGTGGACGCGCCTCAACATCTCGAACGACCAGTTCATTCGCACCACCGACCCTGCCCACCGGGAGGGCGTACAGGCGCTCGTGAGGCACATGTTCGAGCGCAGCCCGGACGATTTCTACGAGCACACGTACGAGGGCTGGTACTGCGTGGGCTGCGAGCTGTTCAAGCGCGACAACGAGATCGAGGACGGACGGTGCGTCCTTCACCCCACTCGCGAACTGCAGTGGACGGAGGAGCGCAACTGGTTCTTCCGCCTGTCGCGCTACCAGGAGTTCCTGAAGGACCTCCTGACGCGTAACCCGAAGTTCCTGCAGCCCGAGTCCCGGCGCAACGAGATTCTCTCGCTCATTGACAGCGGGCTGGAGGACATCTCCATCACGCGCTCCAACCTGAAGTGGGCCATCCCGTTTCCGATTCCGACGAGCAATGGCGAAACCCAGGGCACGTGGGTGTGGTTCGATGCGCTCCCCAACTACCTGACTGCCACCGGATACCCGGACCCGGGCTACGACCGCAGGTGGCCGGCATCGGTGCACGTGGTGGGCAAGGACATCTCCCGCCTTCACGCGGTAATCTGGCCCGCGATGCTGCAGTCGGCAGGACTGGCACTGCCGGGACGCGTGTGGGCACACGGTTTCGTGCTGCTCGCCGGGGAGCGATTCAGCAAGAGCGCCGGCGTAAGGCTGGACCTCAACGAAGCCATCGAGCGTTATGGAGCGGACGCCTTCCGCTACTTCCTTCTTCGGGAGGTTCCCTTCGACGCCGATGGCAGCTTCTCGTGGGAGCGGTTCGAGGAGCGGTACAACGCCGACCTGGCCAATTCGCTGGGCAACCTGGCCAGCCGCACGACGGCGATGGTGGAGAAGTACTTCGACGGCATCGTGCCCGAGGCGCCGCGCGGCGAGCTGGACGTGCAGGACGGCAACGACCTGGCCGCGTATCACACCGCGATGGACGGCACTCGCGGCTACCTGCTGCACGAGGCTCTGCAGCACCTCTGGAAGACGGTGGCGCGCGGGAACGAGTACGTGGACCGCAGGGCTCCCTGGAAGCAGGCGAAGGACCCCGGGCAGCGTGGCGCCCTCGAGGAGACGCTGGGCGTTCTCGTGAGGCAGCTGGCGAGGCATGCGGTGTACCTGGCGCCATTCATGCCCGAGAAGGCAGCTGAGCTGTGGCGGGCCATCGGCGCGCCGGGCGATGTGCACACGGTGACGTTCACCGAGCTGGCCCAGATGGAACCGTCGGGGTGGCGCGTCACGAAGGGAGTACCGCTGTTCCCCAAGGAGAACAGCCGCTGACGGCGTGAGCGGGGCAGCAAGTGGTCACCGGCCTGACACTTCATCGCCGCACCGCCACACGATAACGCCCGGGAGGCACTCTAGCCTCCCGGGCGCTTCGCATTGAAGGTTAGCGTGAAATCAGGGGATCGTTGCGTCGCATCCCTGGTAATTGGGGTTGTTCTCCTCGTCCACCGGCACGACGAGTGATACCTGGTCGCCCCACGGCTGTCCGCCGTTCAGCACGATCGGCCCGTTCACGCCGGGAACGGTCGAGCTCGGGCCGCTCGGGAAGACGTCGTCAGCCGCGAAGCCGTACTGACGAATCATCCGCCGCATGTCGCCCAGCCTGTGCGACGTGAGGAAGAGCCACTTGGCGCGCTCCTCGAAGTGAAGCTGTGCGCGCGCATCGGGATTGCCCGGGTCGGACAGGCTGCCCAGCGTGGCGTCCTCGCATCCGAGCGCTCCTTCAGGACATCCGTACAGGGACGTGTTCGACCGAAGCGCGTTCAACGTGGCGAGCCAAGGACCGTTCTGTCCGTTGTTGAGCGCCGCCTCCGCCTCGATCAGGCGCGCCTCCACGCCGTTGGCAACCGGTATGGAGCTCTCGCGCGTGGGGTACTTCATCTGCTGGAACCGAAGGGCCGCCTGACGCTGGCCGACCCGCTGCGGTCCCGATGGCGCGATGTAATACGGCACTCGCGTGTCGCCATTGTCGAACGCCGTACGGAACGCTATTCCCTGCTCGTCCGCCACCGACCAGCGTCCGAGGTTGTTGCTCCAGTTCCACACGCCGTTGTTCTGCGCGGCCGTGTTGGATGAGTGCTGAACCTCGTACTCGAAATCGGTCGGCACCTCGGCAACAGCAACCGCGGCCTCGTCAAAGCGACCGAGGTTCACCAGCGCCCTTCCCTGACCCACTCGGATCAGGTTCAGGATCCGATCGTTGCCCTGTGCCATCGGCAGCGCCTCCTCGAAACGCTCCAGGGCGCGCTCGAAGATCTCGCTGGTCGAGAGCGGATTGCCAAATTCGAACTGGTCGGTCTCCTCGTTGAACTCGGAGAACGGCACTCCGCTGCAGTAGTTCTCGCCGAAGTAGATGTACGTGAACCCGGCGAGTGCCAGAATCTCGGCATGCTCGACCGGATCGCCAGTGAACTCGGCGAACAGCGCCGCACCACGCTCCGCGGACCTGCGAGCGCGGCTCAGCTCACGGAACACGTCCGCGTTGGTGCCGTTCTCCGCGGTCATTGCCCGGGCGTCAACCTCCTGCCTGGTGGGGAAGGTGCCTGACGAATGAAGCTCGTCAGCCAGCAGTCCCGCCTGGAGTATCTGCCCTTCCTGGGCATCCGTGCCGCTGTAGGCGACAATGAAGTCACGGATTACGCCCGCACGAACTACCGGCAGCGACGCTGAATCGCCCAGGAAGTCCGGCGGCAGTCTGTCGGGGTCCTCCACATCGATGATCCGGTCAGGGTCGCAGCCGGCCAGCACGCCGGCGGCGACGATGGCGCTCGCTGCGAGCACGCCCCGCCTGATCAGCGATCCCATGTCAATATGTCTAAGCATGAATGTGCTCGCTGTTTAGAACGTGATCTGCACGCGGCCGGTGATCGTCCGCACGGGCGGCTGGCTCAGGAAGTCGAACCTGTTGTAGTTGGACTGTCCCGCACCGTTGATCTCCGGATCGGCGCCTGAGTAGTCGGTCCACAGGCCGAGGTTCTGACCTGCGATCGTGAACGAGACGGCGCGCGCGCGCATCCGGTCTGCCCAGGAGCGCGGGGCCGTGAGCGTGAGCGACAGCTCGCGCAGACGGATGAAGTCCGCGTCCTCCATGTAGCCGTAGACGTTGCCTCCTCCCGTCAGCAGCGCCTGTGCACGTGCCTGCTCCCACAGCGGCGCGTTAGGGTCGTTGATGCCGCGGCAGGTACCGAACTGACAGCGGAACTCCTCGGTGGAGTTGTACAGCTTGTGTCCGCCGCGGTAGTCAACCTGCGCACCTATGCGAATCCAGTCGAACAGCGTCACGTTCGTGTTCAGGCCCATCTCACGCTTCGGGAAGGGCGTGCCGACGTACGCCGCTTCGTCCGCATACGTGATCTCGTCGGCCTGGATCACGCCGTCGGAGTTGGCGTCCGCGAAGGTGTAGGGAACTGCCCAGTATCCGCCTGGCGAGTAGCCGGGCTGATGCCGCTGGGTGTTGCTCCCGAGCCCGAAGATGATGGGCTCGACGCCCTCACGAAGACGCTCCACCTTGTCGCTGTGGGTCGTGAAGGTGAGTGATGCATCCCACGCCACCTGGTCGCGCTGAAGCAGCTGCGCACTGAGCAGCCACTCGGTACCCTGGCTGCTGAGCTCGCCGATGTTCTCCACACGGGTCTCGGACACACCGACAGACGGTGGAATCCGCCGCGCCACGATCGCGTCCTTCATGGAACGCGTGTAGTACGTGAACTCGAGACCCAGCCTTCCCTGTAGGAAGCCAACGTCGAATCCGAGTTCCGTCTCGGAGATGACTTCAGGTTCGAGATTGCGGTTACCGGTACCTCCGAAGGTGAAGCCCACAACGTCGGACCCTTCCACCTTGACTGCTGACGGCGTGTAGAAGCGCTGAGCGGTGCGATACTGCGGTGCGAGACCGGACTGTCCCCAGGCCGCACGAATGCGCAGCGTGTTCAGCCAGTCCGTCTGGGGGAAGAACGATTCCTCGTTCAGCACCCAGGATCCTTCCACGCTGGGATACACCGCGTAATCCACGTTGCCACCCCAGTTGGAGTTGGCGTCAGCGCGGACGGAACCCGTGAGGAACAGCCTGTCGTTGAAGGCAAACTGCTGCCTTCCGTAGAAGCCGAAGTTGCGCTCGTCCTGGTTGGTCTCGCCTACCTCGAAGCGAGTGGTGGTTCCATCGAGCGAACCCGTTCCCGCGAGCACGCCGTAGCCGAGCGCGTTGGTGCCCTGCACGTCCTGCCTGGTGAACTGCATGCCGAAGGTGGACGTGGAGGCCACGGTCTCCGACAGGTCGAACGAACCGACTGCGGATGCGGTGGCTGTGTAGTTCGTGATGCTGAACCTGTCCCGCTGCCGGTAACCCACGATGTTGTCCGGCGAGTCCGTGATCACGTTAGGCGGCAGCAGCTCGTTGTCGTCCCGACCGAGCCGATCCACTCCCGCCGCCGCTATCAGGTTAAGCCACGGCGTCGGACGCCAGTCCGCATTACCGGAGATGAGGAACCGGTCTATCCCCTGGAGGGTCTTGAGCTGTTCCGTCACTACCGGGTCAAACGCGAAGAATCCTCCATTCGCATCGTCCTCGTAGTTACCGAGCAATCCCTGCGGCAGGATGCCGTAGATGTTGTTGTCGTTCTGGGGCCTCTGCAGGTCGCTCGTGAGGTAGCTCGTCTGCACGCCAAGCACCAGGTGGTCGTTCGGCGTCGCATTGACGTTCGCCCTCAGGTTCACCCTGCCGAGGTCGTTGTTGCGGTAGATGCCCTGCTCGTCCTCCCACTCTCCGCTGATGAAGTAGGTGGCCAGGTTGCTGCCACCGGACACGCTCAATCCGTAGGACTGACGAATGCCCGTGCGGAAGATCCTGGAGTTGTTCAGGGGATTGAACGACGTGAGTCCCTCGATCTCGTTCACGTCGGTCAGGCCCAGGAGCCCGTAGGGAGTCGCGGTACCTTCCACGATCGCCGCGTAGTTGTCGGGAATGTCCCAGACCTGGTCTATCGATCCGGCCTGCGCCCATGCCGTCCACTGCGGCGAGCCGCTTATGCCGCGACGAGTGCGCACCTGGATGACTCCATTCGCCGCAGCCGTGCCGTAGAGAGCCGAAGCGGCCGGACCCTTGAGGATCTCAATGCTCTCGATCTCCTCGGGGTTCAGGTCGTTGAGCCGGCTCACCTGCTGTCCGCCAACCGCAATCGTTGACGAGCTCGGCTCGGTGTTGATGCGCACGCCGTCAATGACCAGCAGAGGCTCATTCGACAGCGACAGCGAGTTGGAACCTCGAATCCGGACGGTTGCGCCCGATCCCGTGGTTCCTCCCGACTGGATGATGCTCACACCGGATGCACGTCCCTGAAGGAGGTTCGAGAAATTCGGGACTGCCGCAAGTTGCACCGTGTCCACCGAGATGACGGACGCTGCGGTTCCCTGCTCTCTTTGCCGCACCTCCTGACCCGTTGCGCTCACGATTACCTGTGAGAGCTGTACGGCTGCGGGCGTCATGCGTACATCGATCGAGACCGTGTCGCCGCCGGCAATGGTTACCGGCACGGTGACGGCCTCGAAGCCGATGCGAATGACGCGCACACGGTGCTGTCCTGCTGGAACGGCGCTGATGACGAACGTGCCGTTCTGGTCCGATCGCGCGCCGCGCACCGTGCCTAGCACGGCGGCCTGGGCTTCAGCGATCGGTTCGCCGTTCGCGGCCACTACCTGTCCGCGAATGGTGCCGGTCTGCGCCTGTGCAAATGCGCTCGCGGGAATCATCACCGCGAGCGTTGCCAGGAGCAGGCCTGGTGTCAGACAACTTCTGGACATGATATCCTGCCCGGTCCGGAAGGTTGGACACGGGAACGGATGCCGCTCCGGATCCTCGTGCGGCGCCCTCGGGCAGAATCTGGGACGCAGGCTGCCCGTCCCGTGCTCGCGGGTGGCCCGCGCCTGACGATGCCGCAGGCGCCGCACACCCACCGGCCAGTCGGCTCGTGAGGCAGCGCCCCACCCCCACACCCGAGCTTGCTTCCGCCGGATCGAGGTAAGACTCCTGCCTGTGCCGACATCCGAACGCCGCGACCAAGTTCGCGCAGCCTCCGGGTTGCAGGACAAGCGCAAAAAATGGTCCCATCGAAGGACTGGATACCTGTTTGCTCAGCCGTTGCTCGAGGCTGCAGCCGACAACTCACGCCGAGCTCGCCTGCTGCCGCACGCCGCACGCCGCACGACTCAGGGTGCATCGTGGCCCGCAGCCCGAGCCGCCCCTCTCGCAGTCCAACAATACAGCAGCGGCCGCCGGCGTCAGGTGCCGGCGGCCGCTGCTCATGCCAGGCTGTCCGGGCCGTTCTCAGTCCTTCGTCCCGGGAAACTCGACCGTAGGCGCCTCACGTGCCCCAGGATCCGTCACCTCGAAGTACTCCCTCGCATCCGCCCCGATGACCTTCGCGGTCAACACCTGAGGGAAGCGTCTTATATAGGTATTGTACGCCTGAACGGCCTGGTTGTAGTCCTGCCTGGCGACCGCCACACGATTCTCCGTACCGGCAAGCTCATCCTGCAGTCGCAGGAAGTTCTCGTTCGACCGCAGTTCAGGATACGCCTCCACCACGAAGTTGAGCCTGCCTAACGCAGAGTTCATGGCCGCGTCCGCCTGGGCCAGCTCGGAGATGTCCGCCCCGCCCGGACGCTGCAGCGCCTGCTGCAAACCGGCACGCGCCTGCGTCACCTCCCGCAACACCGTTGCCTCCTGCTGCGCGAAACCCTGAACCGTATTCACCAGGTTCGGGATCAGGTCGGAGCGCCGCTGGAGCTGCACTTCTATCTGCTGCTTGTACGCAGCCGCCTGCTCGTCCAGCTCCTGAATGCGGTTGTAGCCACAACCCGTGCTCGCCAGCAGCGGCACGGCCGCAGCCAGGGTCAGTACAGCACGCCGACGAAGTCGCATGGCCGATATCCTCGAGTGGTGAGTTGATTGATTCCTTTCCTGAAATGGAGCCCCGTCGGCGGATTCAACTGCCGTGCGCGCTCCGGAGCGTTTCCCCGCCCATTGGTCATTTCCCGGGTAGCCGTGGCAGAACGCATCAGGCCCTCATCCGCCAGGCTCTTCAAGCTGCCGGGAGTGAGCGTCCGCATTGCGCCACAGCTGATCCACAAACTGCGCAATGCGCTCCGCCGCCGCCACATAGCCGTTCATGATCCCGGCTACCTCATCCCGTTCCATGAGCCTCGTGCCACGACGGTGCTCCAGCACCCTCAGCACCGAGGTCGGGTCGAAGCCGGCGATGCGCGCCGCGCTGCGAAGTACCTCTCCGTCGTCTGGCGAAACGCTGCTGCCATGCAGCCGGAGTACACCCCGGCAGATCGCCGTGAAGGTGCTGAACGCGGCAAGCATCAGTCCGCCTTCGAGCTCCGGCTCACCGCCCGCGTGAAGAAGTCCCAGCCGAAGGTGAATGAGCTTTCCGACAGCTTCCCTTTCCAGCTCGAGACGCAGGTCTTCGTCCCGAACGACCATTCCTCCGGGAAGCGGCTCGCCGTGAAGCACGCGATGACGCTCCAGGATGTCGGAGTACTCCATCGGAAAGATGTCTGCGCTGGCCCGCCACTCGGCAGACGTCAGCGTGAAGGGTGGACGATTACCCGCCCTTACCCACTCACGAATGGCATCTCCCTCGGCACGAAGCCTGGACAGTGGAATGCTGTCCACGATGACCAGGACGTTGATGTCCGAGTGTCCCGGCGCAGTCTCGCCGGCCGCCGCGGAGCCATAGAGTGCTACGGTGCGGAGCGAATCGCCGTACACGTTCCTGAGCCCTTCAACGAGGTCGTCGAGCGACATGGTCATCGGTGATTGGTCGGGCGGCTGCGCCGCCGGAGTCGTGAGAAGTCAGTCATCAGTCGTCAGCAGGGACGGATCCCGGGTATCGCCAGTCGGCTACCGGCCTCCAGCCCTCCGTTGCGCCGCGAGCGCCTGGCACTCAGGAAACGGCGTGAAGCGCCGAGCGCAGCCCTGCCGGTTACCACCCCCCGCTCGACCCGCCGCCGGAGAAGCCGCCTCCGCCACCAAATCCTCCGAAACCGCCCCCGAAGCCTCCGCCGCCGAACCCCCCGCCAAAGCCTCCACGGCCCCTGCCTCCGATGTAGGGAGGAGGAAGTATCACCATGCCTCCTCGACGCCGACGCCCACCGCGACTCATCATCAGCACCAGGATCAGCAAGAAGATCAGGAATCCGATCGGGATGCCGCGCTCGCCCTGCTGGGGACGCCGCTGGCCGGCAATTGGCGCCACCAGCGCCGAATCCAGCGAGAAGCCGAACTCCGCCGCAAAGGCCTCGGCCACCCTGAGCTCCATCAGCTCCAGGGCGTCGCCATAGCGCCCTGCCCGCAGCAGCGGCGTCGCCTCCCGGCGGATGTCGCCTGCCCTGGCATCATTGAGAAAGCCCTCGGCACCGCGGCCGACCTGCACGGACACGGCTCTGTCCTCGAGCGCTATAAGCAGCACCACGCCCGCGTTCCGCGCGGGATCGCCCGCACTGCCCTGGGCACCGACTCCCCACTGGCGGCCGATCTCCAGCGCCACCTGCCCCACGTCGCGACCCTGAATGGACGGCAGGGTGACCACGGCGATCTCCCCGGAGCTGGCCTCTCGCACCGCCTGAGCGAGCCGCTCCATGCGCGTCCGCTGTTCCGCCGGGATGACGTTGGCGAAATCGTTTACCATGCCGACCGGAGCCGGCACCTGAACGGACTGGAGAAGGAGGAGAAGCAGATGGATCATCGAACTCGGAAGGCCGAAACAGGTTCAGTCTCGGAAGTGTAAGCTCCGGAGGGCATGCCCGCGTTCAGCACTCGCCCCCCAGCCAGCGTATCGCTCAGCAAGGGCAATCCGCGTTCCGCACCTCAGGTACGCCTCGCGGGGCGGACTTCGCGTCCCCAGCACGAGCCTCGACACTTAGATTGTCCGCACACCTCTTCCCCTCTACCGTGACACCAGTCTCTTCCTGGCCGGCCCGCGGCCGTACGCTCCTCGGCGCCCTCTGCCTGCTCGGCACTCTCGCAGCCTGCAGCAACACGGGCGAAGAAATCGACCCCGCCAGCGCGGAGGCAGCGCGCCCTGGCCCTGCCGGAAGCGAGGCAGCCGATCCGCGCGTAGCCGCCGCGGACGCCGCCCGCATCATGGGAAGCGACACGGCGACGGTGTGGGTGATAGGGATCTCCGACTTTCAGTGTCCATTCTGCCGGGTGTGGCACGATCGCACGTTCGCGCAGCTTCGCCAGGAGTTCGTGGACAACGGTCGCGTGCGCTTCGCGTACGTGAACATGCCGCTTCGGATGCACCAGCATGCTCGTGAGGCAGCGAACTATGCCATGTGCGCGGGCGCGCAGGGGCGGTTCTTCGAGTATGCCGAGCAGGTCTTTGCAACGCAGGACCGCTGGAGCGAGCTGCCGTCGCCCACGGCGGTGTTCGATTCGCTGGCGGCGCCAGCAGGCGTGGACGCAGCCCAGCTCTCGCAGTGCGTCGCGGACGGCGTGATGGATGCTCTGGTATCGGCTGACTACGAGCGGGCCGTGCAGACGGGCGTCAGGTCCACCCCGAGCTTCATCATCGGCAACCAGCGTCTGGAGGGCGTGCAGCCTATAGAGACGCTGCGCGCCGCGATCGAGGCGGCCACGGGCAGTTCCTCCGCCCAGGGCTGACGAAGGGCACCGGGAAGCGTGAAGTCGTATCACAGGCTTCTCTACGCTGCGGCGGGGCAGCTGGCGCGCGGGGCCGCTGCGGTAGCTCCGCCGCGGCAGTCGAAGATCTGGAGTGCGCTGCGCGCGCGAAAGGGCATTCGTGCGCGCTACCAGGGGTGGGGTGAGGCCGAGCGCGACCACGCACGCGAGCTGCTCTGGATGCACGCGCCTTCCGTTGGCGAGGGTTTGCAGGCGCGACCGGTGCTCCTGGCGGCGCGGGAGCGGCGACCGGACCTTCAGCTTGCCTTCAGCTTCTTCTCGCCAAGTGCTGCACGCTTCGCAGCGGAGCTGCCGGTGGATTTTACGGATTACCTGCCGTTCGATACGCCGGGCGACGTCAGGGTGGCGCTGCAGGCTCTGCAGCCCTCCGCGCTGGTGTTCAGCAAGCTGGACGTGTGGCCCATCCTCACTCGTGAGGCCTCACGACTCGGCGTCTCGCTCGGGCTGATTTCGGCGACGCTTGCGGCTGCGTCATCGCGGAGGTCGGGGTGGGCCACCGGACTGCTGCGACAGGCTTACGCCAGCCTGGACAGCGTTGGAGCAGTGGACGCGGCCGACGCGGACCGCCTGGTGGAGCTGGGCGTCCGGCCGGGCGTCATTACGGTGACCGGCGACACGCGATTCGACCAGGTATGGGAGCGCGCCAGGAGCGTGGACATGGGCGGTGCCCTGCTCGGGCCGCTGGCGTCGGGGCGTCCTACACTCGTTGCGGGATCCACCTGGCCGGCAGACGAGGCCGAGCTGCTGCCCGCGTGGGCGGCCCTCGCCTCGCGTGAGGCGGGCGTGCGGCTGATCGTGGCGCCTCACGAGCCCACGCCGGGCCACCTGGAGCCGGTGGAGAAGTGGGCGGCCGATGCCGGCCTGCGACTGGCCCGGCTGGGTACGGAGGCTGCGTCGGCAGCGGACGTGATCCTGGTGGACCGGACGGGCGTCCTGGGGCAGCTGTATGCGCTCGCCGACGTGGCCTTCGTGGGTGGAGGCTTCCACTCGGCAGGACTGCACTCGGTGCTGGAGCCTGCGGCGTTCGGTGCGCCGGTGCTGTTCGGTCCGCGCCACCAGGCCAGTCGTGAGGCAGGACTCCTGATCCACCGCGGCGGAGGGCGTTCGGTGGAGGACAGGGCGGAACTGGAGGACGCTCTCCGTACCTGGCTGCTCTCCCCCGCCTATCGAGAGCCGGTGGGCACTGCAGCGCGCGCCACGGTGCGTGCTGGCCTGGGCGCTGCGGAGCGGAGCTGGGCCCTGGTGGAGGCGCTGCTGGGGAGGTGAGGCGTGCGAAGCGCTTCGCGCTTCGTGTGAGGCCACTGTCATCCCGCGCGAAGCGTCGGGATCT
>CAYQAO010000078.1:0-12552 GCA_964415485.1 uncultured Gemmatimonadaceae bacterium | reverse complement strand
GACAGACAACGCGCACCCGAGCCCCGTCCCCCGACGCCTCTCCGCGGCGTCGCACGCCTCAATAATCCTCCACCACGCCACCAACCCGCCGGAACTCGCGAACCGTCAGGCGCTGGCCGGCTCGCACCCGGTCCCCGGCCAGGCCATTACGCTCGATGAGCTCTTCCGGCGTCAGGCCGTAGCGCGCGGCGATCCCTATCACCGTTTCCCCCGGGCGGATCAGGTGCGTCATCGGCGGCGGGGGCGGAAGCGCCGCAATGCTGTCCTGCAACTCCCGCTCGCGTGCTGCACGCGCCAGCTCCGTGTCTCGCACATGCGACGCAATGGCCATGATCGCAGCCGCACGATCGCGCGCCTCTCCCGCCACGCCGAAGCGCGCCGACGTCTCGCCATGTCGAATCGCAATCCTGTTCCATCCGCCGGGGAGCGACGTCAGCTCGCGCACTTCCAGCAGAGTGTCGAGAGGCACCGCGAGCCGCTCGATCAGCGAGGGCCCTCCAGCGCTGCCGAGGATTCCCGGTGGCAGCACACCCGCGTAGAGAAGCCTGCGGTCCGTGACCACGAGAACGCCGTGCGTGGCCCGGAAGTGATCGCCCCAGTGACGTCGCACCACACGGGTGCCCGCCAGCATCCTCTCGCCCGGCACTAGCATCCACTCCACCGAGCGTTCCGCCTCACGCCACGCAACACTGGAATCCGGCATCCTCGCCAGCGAAACCCCGAACGCGACCAGCACCACGGCCAGGGCAGCGATCGCGGGGAGCGCGCGCAGGAGGCGCTGCCGGCCTGCGCTGCTGCGTATTCCCCCGGACGCACTTATCGCACGCCCGGGAGTACCGGGCGATGCGGGGCGCGCTACCCGCGGAGAGCCATGTGAGGATGGTGTAGCCGATGCGGCGTTACCGGGCATGCCGTTTGGAGAGGTTGAAACGGATGACGCGTGGCAAGCTACGGATGCGTGTGGTGCGGGACCAGTCGCAGGGTTGACGACTCGGTCGCGCGAACCAATGCGATGTCAGTCGCCCGACATCGCCTGTTCCGGGTTTACTTCCTGAACGGGCAAGCGCGCGGTGAACACGCTTCCAGCACCTTCCGGAGCGTTGTCAACTTCGAGAGTTCCGCCCAGCAGGGTCACGATCCTGCGCGCAACGCTGAGGCCCAGTCCCACTCCGCCAACCCTCCGCGTGGTTGCCGGTTCGGCCTGCCAGAAAGGCTCGAATATCTGGCTGCGCTGGCTCGCCGATATACCGGCCCCACTGTCGCGCACCGACAGCACCAGGACGCCGGGATCGTAGCTCACGGCAAGTGTCACTACCCCGCTGTCGGTGAATTTCACCGCGTTGCTCAGCAGGTTGCCCAGCAGCCGACGCACCTTCGCGGAATCCATTCGCACCATCGGCGGGACGTTGCGCGCGAAAATCACATTCACCTCGAGTCCCTTGCGCATCGCGAGCCTTCGAGTGGGCACTAGAACGTCCTCCACCACCTCGTGCACGCTCGCGGCGCCGGACGACACCACGTCCCACCCGGCCTCCATTCCCACGAAGGACAGGATGTCGTCTATCATCGCGACCATGTGCGTGCCGCTGTTCTCGATGCCCGACAGATGCCGTGCCTGAGTCGCCGTCAGCCTGTCCGCCAGCCCCTCTCTCAGCAATGCGGCGTAGCCCAGTATCGCAGTGAGCGGAGTGCGCAGCTCGTGCGACATCACCGAGAGGAAGTCGGACTTCGCAAGCTGCGCGAGTTGCGAGCTGCGCCGCAGCCTGGCATGCTCCAGCGCTCCTGCCACCCGCCGGGCAATCTCCTCCACCAGCATCAGCTCTTCCGGGCCGTACTGCAGCTCGTTCCTGAACGACGCCAGGGTGATCGTGCCCTCCACGAGGCCTCGTGAGGCAACAGGCAGGGTCACCCATGACCTTGGAGGCTGCATCACCTCTCCCGAGAACAGCCTGCCCGGCTCCACCTCGGGGAATCCCCTGGCAGCCACCGTAACGCCAACACGCACGGCCCCGTTAGGCTCCAGCAGCTCGATCGCGCAGTAGTCCGCACTGTCCAGCACGATGCGCTCGGCCACCAGCCGCAGCAGCACGGCCTCGTCCAGGCCGTCCGACACGAGCGCACCGATGTCGCCGAGCAGGTTCATGCGGCGGTCGGGGCCGAGATTCAGGTCCTGGCCGTCTCTATCCAGCGCATCGAGACGCGACAGCTCCAACGCCGGTGCAACGCGTCGCGCATACTCGCGAACGACGGTGCTCGCGTCCACCGGAAGGCGGTGCGCAGAAACCAGCGAGAGAGCTCCCACCGTGCGCGACCTGACCACGAGCGGCAGCACGTGCACGTGCCACCGCGCCGCTCCGTCATGATCGTGACCGGTGGGCGGAGCTTCATCCGCGCGTGGCGATACCCAAACGACACCAGCGTACGCCAGGCCCGTGGCAAGCACCTGCGACACACCCTCACGAGTCACGTCGTCTGCAGCTCGCTGGGCGAGAATGGGCGCGAGGGCAGATGCGTCCTCGCCGGCAGCGACGCCTGCGCGCTGCACGCTTCCGTCATGGCGAACCAGGTCCAGCACTGCCGCATCACTCCACTCGGGAGCGATGTCGTCCACGATCCTCTGCGACAGCGATTCGAGGGATTCCGATTCGTCCAGCCGGCGTTCCGCGAGCTGCAGCAACGCGCGTCCGCGAGCGGCGGGAATCGGACGCCTGTCCGCATCACGAACCACCCGCAGTTCGACCTCCGGTGTACCACGCGCTTCGTCTGCCACTGGGTGCTGCTCCAGCTCTCTGCCAATGCTCATGTACCTCTCCAGTGGCAAGAAGCGGGCGCAACCCGGGGCCCGAATATCGGCGTTCGGGCTGGCCGGATGTGTCCACCGTCGAGGCCAGGCTGCATCGGCTGATTCGGTTGGCCGCACGCTTCCGGCCGACCGCAACACGGCAGGGAGCGGGCCGCGGGGTCGTTGAAGATCGGCAGACCGATCGCCCGGCTTGCGGCACCCCAACGAAGCGAACCCAGCATGCGTACTTACGGCGTGCGGCCGGCATCGATCTCGGTGCATTCGTTCCCCTGCTGTCGGTCCGAGCCGCAGCGCGGGAGCGTTCCCGACGTTCCTCGACGGTTGCGTTCGAGTCCCACGCCCTTGCATTCTGCGTGTTCGATCGAGGGGGCTCGGTCCACCTGCGGAGCGTATGGCCTGCTCCGCCGTAGCGCGCCTCGATCCTTGAGAGGCTCGCTGGCACGAAACTCGTGCCCACGATAATCCGAATAACTTTGCGGTGACCGCCCCTGGAGGCGCGCTTGCTTTCGATGGCTTTCGCGGCATGACACTGCCGCTGGCGATAGTCTTACCATTTCTGGGTGCGTTCCTCCCGCCGCTGCTCATTCGCCGCGGTCGCACCCTGACGGCGGCGGCCACGCTGCTGGTCCCCCTCGCGAGCCTCGCGCTCCTGGCCAGCCACTGGCCCGAGGTGAGTCGCGGAGAAGTGCCACGATGGCAGTTCTCCTGGATTCCTCTTCTCGGCATCCATCTGGATGTCCGCCTGGACGGCCTCGCGTTCCTCTTCGGCGGTCTCGTCTTCGGCATCGGCGCCCTGATCGTCCTCTATGCTCGCTACTACCTGAGCGAAGAGGACTCGATGGGCCGTTTCTACTCGTACCTGCTCCTCTTCATGGGGGCGATGGCGGGCCTGGTCCTCACTGGCAACCTGCTGCTGCTCGCCATCTTCTGGGAGCTCACCAGCCTCAGCTCGTTCCTGCTCATCGGCTACTGGACGCACAGGGCAGACGCGAGGGACGGAGCCAAAACGTCACTGATCGTCACCGGGCTCGGGGGACTCGCCCTGCTCGGCGGCGTGCTGATAATCGGACGTGTGGTCGGAAGCTTCGACATCGAGGTGGTGATCCGGAGCGGAGAGCTGCTGAGAAGCAGCTCGCTGTACCTGCCAGCGCTGCTTCTCGTGCTTATCGGTGCTTTCACGAAGTCGGCGCAGTTCCCGTTTCACTTCTGGCTTCCCGGCGCGATGGCCGCGCCCACTCCAGTGAGTGCGTACCTGCACTCGGCTGCCATGGTGAAAGCGGGAGTGTTCGTCCTTGCCAGGCTCCATCCTGCGCTGTCGGGAACGAACGAGTGGTTCTGGATCGTGACGGGCACAGGTCTGGTGACGCTGTTGCTTGGCGCATACAGCGCGATGATGAAGAACGACCTCAAGGGACTGCTCGCGTATTCGACTATCAGCCACCTGGGTCTCATCACGCTGCTGCTCGGCATCGGTTCCACCACGGCGGTCGTGGCCGCCGTTTTTCACGTGATGAATCACGTGGCCTTCAAGGCGTCGCTGTTCATGGCAGCCGGAATCATCGATCACGAAGCCGGCACCCGTGACCTTCGCACGCTGAACGGGCTCTGGCGACTCATGCCCTACACTGCCGTGCTGGCCGTGGTTTCCGCGGCGGCGATGGCAGGCGTGCCCCTGTTCAACGGCTTCCTCAGCAAGGAGATGTTCTTCACGGAGTCCCTCGAGCTGACGGGAGCGGGTGCCATGCAGTGGATCGTGCCGTTGGGTGCGACGCTGTTCGGCGTGTTCAGCGCGGCGTACTCCATCCGTTTCGTGTACGAGGTGTTCTTCTCGGGTCCCGGCACCGGCATGCCCAGGGTGCCGCACGAGCCCCCCCGCTGGATGCGCGTTCCCGTGGAGCTGCTTGCGCTCCTGTGCGTGCTCGTGGGGCTGTTCCCGAACATCATGGTTCGGCCGCTGCTGGACGTGTCCGCTGCAGCCGTTGCCGGAACGGTGGTGCCCGCATTCAACCTCACGCAGTGGCACGGACTGAACGCACCACTGCTGATGTCGCTCACCGCGCTCGCGGGCGGCGTCGCATTGTTCTTCCTGCTGCGCGAGAGGCTCGCTGAGCGAGCTGCGATCGCCCCCCTGATCAGCGGGAAGCACGTCTTTCACGGTGTGCTGACCTGGATGACGAACGCAGCAGGGGCCGTCACTGCCTTCGTCGCCACTGGATCGCTGCAGCGTTACGTGTTCTACATGGTGGGCACTGCTCTCGCGCTGGGACTTGTGCAGGCATGGCGGTGGGGCTGGCCGAGTGGCACCGAATCGAGCCTGCCGGCGGACATTCCCACCGCAACCGGTGCAGTGGTCCTCGTGGCATGCGCCGTCGCAACTGCACTGCTTCACCGGCGCCGCCTCATTGCACTCATCACAGTCAGTGGCGTGGGAGCGATGACCTCGCTCGCGTTCGTGCGATTCGGCGCGCCGGACCTGGCGCTGACTCAGCTGATGGTGGAGGTGGTGGCCACCCTGCTGATGCTGCTTGCGCTGTTCTACCTCCCGCAGCGTGAGCAACGAACGGAATCCACTCCGAGGCTTGCGCGCGACGGCGCCATCGCGCTCGCGTCAGGCGCCGGCGTGGCAGCGATCGTCTGGACGGTGCTGTCACGCCCCCTGGACAGCATCTCCAGCTACTTCGTCCAGAACTCCCAGCCACTCGGCGGCGGCACGAACATCGTGAACGTGATCCTCGTGGACTTCCGCGGCTTCGATACCATGGGGGAGATCGCGGTGATAGGCACGGCTGCACTGGGCATCCGCATGATGCTGGACGGCCTGGACATGGGCACGCCCGTCCTCCCTGCCGGCTGGTCGCGAACGGTGAGGTCGCTGATCCTCACGTCCATAACGCGCGCGATGCTGCCGTTCGCGCTGCTCATGTCCGTGTACCTGTTCCTGAGGGGACACAACCAGCCTGGCGGCGGATTCGTTGCGGGGCTCCTGACAGCGATTGCCATCGTGCTTCAGTACCTGGGAGGCGGAATGGAGTGGACGCTGCAGCGAGTGCGACGCTCCCCACAGCCGTGGGTAGCCTGGGGTGTTCTGATTGCAGTGGGCACCGGTGTCATCGGCATGGTCTCCGGATCGTTCTTCCTCGACCTCACGTTCACGCACGTGCACGTTCCGGTGATAGGCGACATAGAACTTGCCACTGCCGCGTTGTTCGATCTCGGCGTGTATGTCACCGTGGTGGCAGCCGTGCTGCTCATCATTTCTGGAGTCGGAGCCCTCAATCCGGCGCCCAAGCCTGCCGACACGATACCCGCGAGCGATCCATGGAAGATCTGATGGCCTTGGGAATCGGCACGCTCGTGGCGTGCGGCATATTCCTCCTTCTTCGCGCCCGTACGTTTCCGGTCATACTGGGCCTGACCATGATCTCGTACGCGGTAAACCTGTTCCTCGTCTCGATGGGGCGCCTGCAGGGTGGCGCACCGCCGGTAGTCGTTCAAGGCACCGAGAGATACGTGGATCCGCTTCCGCAGGCACTCGTGCTGACCGCGATCGTCATCGGTTTCGGAATGACTGCGTTCATCGTCGTCCTCGCACTCAAGGCGAAAGCGACCACCGGCAATGACCACGTAGATGGCCGGGCCGATCCGACCAGCGATGCTGCCAGCGGTCGGGAGGCGGGTGCACCATGAACGGCGAAGTGTCGCATCTCGCGGTACTGCCTGTACTGCTGCCTTTCGTCTCTGCGTTTATCTGCCTGCTGCTGGGCGGCGAGACGCGCAAGGCTCATCGCGTGCTGGGCGCGGGTGCCACGCTCCTGTCACTGGTACTCGCGACCATGCTGGTATCGCAGACCGGTGCGGGTGGCATTCACGTTTACCGCGCAGGAGCCTGGCCGGCGCCGTTCGGCATAATGCTGGTGGCAGACAGGTTCAGCTCACTCATGGTGCTGCTCACAGACGTAGTGGCCCTTGCAGCAGTGCTGCACGCCGTGCGCGGCGGCGATTCACAGGGCCGCTTCTTCCACTCATTCCTGCAACTGCAGCTTGCGGGCGTTCATGGGGCCTTCCTCACAGGTGACCTGTTCAACCTGTTCGTCTTCTTCGAGATCCTGCTAATCGCGTCGTACTGCCTGCTCGTGTTCGGAGGCGGCGAAGGACGAGCGAAGGCTGGCGTGCACTACGTGGTGCTCAACCTCGCTGGATCCGCCCTCTTTCTCATTGCGATAGGCACGCTGTACGGAGTGACTGGAGCGCTGAACATGGCGCACCTCTCCGTGCGAATCGCGGAGCTGCCGTCCATGGACGCGGCGCTGATCCGCGCAGCAGGGTTGCTGCTGCTGGTTGTGTTCGCGCTCAAGGCCGCGGTAATGCCGCTGTACTTCTGGCTGCCGAGTGCCTACGCGAATGCAACTGCTCCCGTAGCAGCTCTCTTCGCGATCATGACGAAGGTAGGCGTGTACTGCATCGTGCGCGTGTGCACGCTCATCTTCGGTCCGCTCGCCGGAGTCGGTTCAGACCTGGCACTCTCCTGGCTGCTTCCGGCCGCCGTGGTGACGAGTGCGTTCGGCTTCGCAGGCGCGCTCTCGGCGCGGAATCTTCGTGTTATGATCGGCTACCTGCTCATCGCGTCGGTAGGTACCATGCTGGCCGGCTTCGGCCTGTTCTCTCGCGAGGGAATCGGCGGTGCACTTTACTACCTGCTCCACAGCACCATCACGTTCTCCGCTCTGTTCCTGGTCGCGGACCTCGTCGTCAGGCAGCGTGCCACGCACGGGGATACCCTGACGCAGGCAGCTCCGCTGCTCGAGTCGGGGCGTATAGGCGCGCTCTATTTCGTCGCGGCCATCGGTGCGGTGGGACTTCCACCCCTGGCCGGTTTCATCGGGAAGGCACTGATACTCGGCGCAGCTCCATTCGACGCAGGCGGAATTGCCCTGTGGGCCGTGACGCTGGCTGGCAGCGTGCTGGCAATGGCGGCACTCGTCCGCGCAGGAATCACCATCTTCTGGAACACCGCAGGTGAGCCGCTCTCGTCGGCGACGCGCACCGGCCTGCGCTTTGCAGCCCCCACAGGCCTGATCGCGGTTCTCGCCTCGCTCATCATCTTCGCCGGTCCCATCACTGCGTACACGGACGCCGTCGCGGTGCAGCTCCTCTCGCCCGGCGACTATGTGACGGCCGTGCTGAGGTCCATGCCATGACCGCGCGGCGGCTCCTTCCCAGCCCCTGGCAGACAGCGTTCCTGGCCGCTATCTGGCTTATTGCCAACCAGTCCATCGGCGCTGGCACCATCCTGATGGCACTGGTACTCGGTATCGCCATCCCGCACTTCAGCACTCGTTTCTGGCCCGACGCTCCGGAGCGCGTGAATGCGCTCCCGTTCCTGAAGCTCATGGCTGTAGTCCTCGCGGACATCGTGCGCGCGAACGTAAGGGTGGCGAGGCTTGTCCTGGGCCCGACCGAGAAGCTGAGACCCGGATTCATCGTCGTACCGCTGGACCTGAAGCACCCCTGGGCCATCACGGCGCTCACCAGCATCATCACCCTGACTCCCGGCACCGTGTCCACCAACGTGAGCGATGACCGGAGCGCCCTGCTGGTCCACATGCTCGACGTGAGCGATCGGGACGCAGCGGTGGGTCAGATCAAGGCCAGGTACGAACGACCGCTCATGGAGGTGTTCCCATGCTGACTGCCGCGCTTGGCGTATCGCTGGCGCTGTTCTCCGCCTCGCTCCTCATGAACCTCGTGAGGCTCGTACGCGGCCCCAGCCCCATGGACCGCGTGCTCGCGATAGACACCACCTACGTGAACTGCGTCGCGCTCGTCGTGCTGTTAGGCATCGTACTCGGCACCACTATCCTCTTCGAGGTGGCAGTGGTGATTGCGATGCTCGGCTTCGTGAGCACCGTTGCGTTCGCGAAGTACCTGCTCAAGGGACGCCTCTTCGACTGATGCCACACGCAGACCTTCCCGTGGTCGCCGAGGCGATCATATCCGTGCTGCTGGTGGTGGGTGCGTTCTTCGCATTCCTCGGATCGCTGGGGCTGCTGAAGCTCCGCGATTTCTACTCGAGGCTGCACACCCCTACCAAGGGCACCACGCTGGGCGTCGGAGCAATTCTCATCGCGTCCTCCATCTACCACACCGTTACGTCGGGCAGCCTCAGCCTGCACGAGGTACTGGTCACGTTCTTCCTGTTCATAACGGCTCCGGTGGGCGCGCATGTCCTGTCCAGGGCTGCCGTGAAGCAGGGGATACCTAACGTTTCCGGTGCGCCGGAACGCGACGCGAAGGACGCCGACTAGGCGCGTGCCTTCTCCTGCATATCGCCGATCAGCTCACGAAGGTCATTTCGCTGCTTCATTCCCGCGGCCCACACGTCACCCACCTTCCTGAGCCTCGCGGGCAGCGTCTCGATGGTGTAGTCGAGCGGGCTCAGCTTCTCGTTTACCTCGCTCCAGTCGAGAGGAGTGGAGACGGTCGCGGTTTCGCGAGCGCGAGCGGAGTAGACGCTGGCCACTGACTTTCCAGCCACGTTCTGCAGGTAGTCCACGTACACTGACGACGCCGGACGACTCGACACTGCACGTGTGACCGTGGCCAGGCCGCGCTTCGCGCGCTTCACGACGGCCGTAGCCACCATCTGGGCCAGCAGACGCGCCGAGTCTGCCGAGGTGTCCTTCGCCAGCGGAATCATTATGTGAATCCCGCTCGCCCCCGACGTCTTCGGCACACTCGTGAGGCCGAGCGATCCCAGCTCGTCCCGTACGTGAAGCGCGACTTCGACCACTCGTCCGAAACCCGCACGCGGTCCCGGGTCCAGGTCTATCACGGACCAGTCGGCATTATCGGGATGCGGAAGGCGGCCGTGCCATGGGTCAACAGAGATGGCGCCCAGCTGCACCGTGTACAGCAGCGTCGTGAGGTTGCCGCCGATGAAACGCTTCAGCCGATCGTCATCGTCTCCCGCGCTTTCAACGTACCCGGTACGCACGCCCCTGGGTATGGAAGCGGGCGCCTTCTGCTGGTAGAACGCCTCGCCGTCAATTCCATCCGGATAGCGGCGAAGCACCAGGGGGCGATCCTCGATCGCAGGTAGCAGAACCGGCGCAACGGTAGCGTAGTAGCGTAGCAGGTCTCCCTTCGTGAGGCCGGCCTTCGGAAAGTAGAGCTTGTCCAGGCTCGTCACCGAGAGCTCTCCGTCAGGCAGCTCCAGCGTGCCGCGTCCTCCGGACTTCTCCAGTTCGAGTAACTGCTTCACCACGTTTGCATAGCGATTCAGCGGGACGCGGGAGGTCGTACGGCGCTTCGCGTGAGTACTGGTCGAGCCGGAGCTGCCGGCCCGGTTCGACCGGCCGGCGTTCTTCCGCTTGTCGGCCTTCTCCGATTTGCCTGCCACCTTCGATCTGCTCGCCACCGTCGATCTGCCGGCCGCCTTCGACTTGTCCACCGCCTTCGCCTTTGCCGCAGCACCTCGCCCTGCGACACGCGCACTGCGGCTGGTGCCCGGCCGGGCGCCTGACGCGGCCCGACCCGGCTCGCCAGTTGTCTTCTTCATGCTCTCCTCGAGAACGACACTCCGCGGATCACGATCGTCGCGGATGCCCAGATACACCGGGTGTCGCAGGCGACCGTCCGCCGTCCACTCGCTGAAACGAACCTCCACCACCAGTCGCGGCCTTACCCATGTCGCGGGCTCGTTCGTGACAGGAGTCTCCCGAAACGGACACCGCTTCACCACGTGCGCCGATAGCAGGTCGTGCAAGCTTCTCAGTGCCGCACGGCTGAAGCCCGTCCCCACATGGCCGGCATACTCGAGCTCACCGGATTCGTCGTGGTAGCCCACAAGAAGCGCGCCGATGTGCTCACGCGTATTGCGAGGCTCGGTGAATCCGCCCACCACGAACTCCTGCCGCCGCTCCAGCTTCATCTTCACCCAGCCGGAGGTCCGCACGCCTGGCCGGTAGGATGAGTCCGCCCGCTTCGCGATGAGGCCCTCCCAGCCCTCGTCGGTGGCGCGCGTCATCAACCTCGCTCCGCCACGCCTGTCCACCTCCCCAAGCCGTATGGTGCTGCGAGGCCGAGCGGTTGCGGGGAGGAGAGCCTCGAGCACCTTCCGCCTCTCCTTCCAGGGGAGTTCGGTCAGCGACCGCTCTCCCACGGCCAGCAGGTCGAAGGCGATGAACGCAACGGCCGTGACCGGCTGTCCAGGCTCGCTGCGTCTGCTCCTACCTGCGGACGAAGGGGCGCGCCGTGCGCCCCGCGAGTCGCCGGTATGAATGCGCGACTGAAGCGCCTGGAAGCGGAGAGCCTTTCCGTTGCCATCCACTGCCACTACCTCGCCATCCATCACGAACTCGCTGTCGGCCTGCGCCACGAGTTCCGTAGCGGCCGCAGCGATCTCCGGGAACTGCTTCGCCTTGTCGTTCCCGTTGCGCGTGAGCAGTCGCACGCGCGCTCGCTCGGCGACCACGAGCAGCCGGACTCCATCCCACTTCGGTTCGTACACCCAGCCCTTCGTGCCGAGCTCGTGGCCGTTCGTGGAGGCCAGCATCGGCAGTGCCGGCACTGGCGTGGCCAGGCGCTCTGCTCGGCGCGACATCAGTCGTCAGGCGGAGCGCTTCTGGGACGTCTTCGTGGTGGACTTCCTCGCGCGCTTCGTGGCGGTCTTCGCGCGCGACGACGCCCTGGCGGACGTGCGGCTGCCGGACGAGCGGGAAGCGCTCTTTCGCTTCGTCTTCTCGCCGTCGCCCGTCTGTTTCAGGCTTTCCTTCAGTCTCGCGACCAGGTCGATGACCGGCGTCGCCTCCGGCTCCCGCTGCTCGGCGAAGGAGACGGTTTCGTTCCTTGCCTTCGCGTCAATGATCTGCTGCAGGTTGCGGCGGTAATCGTCCTCGTACTGATCGGGGTCGAACGGTTCGGCCAGGTTGGAGATCAGCTGCTCCGCCATCTTGAGTTCCTGCGGACGAAGATCCTCTTCGCCGGGGAATGCGTACTCGTCCGTGCCGATCACCTCATTGCCGAAGCGCAGGATGGAGAGGACGAGCGCGTTCTCCACCACGTGCACGGCGGCGAGGTGCTGCGAGTTGGATCGCAGCGTCACCTTGCCCACGCCGACCATGGCGCTCTCGCGAATGGCCTCTCGCAGGAGGGAATATGCCTTGTGCCCCGACTTGTCAGGCACCAGGTAGTACGGCGTCTCGAAGTAGCGCGGGTCTATCTCCGCGGCAGCCACGAAGGCCAGCACGTCAATGGTCTTGGAGGACGGCAGCGCGGCCTGCTTGAAGTCGTCAGGCGTGAGGATGACGTAAGTGTCCTTTGATACCTCGTAGCCCTTCACTATGCGCTCCCACGGCACGACCTCGCCGGTGGTGGGGTTGATGCGCTGCTGACGTATGGGCGTGAGGTCCTCGCTGTCCAGCTGGCGGAAGCTGATGGACTCGGAGCGTCGAACGGCGGACTGCATTGCGACCGGTATGTTCACCAGTCCGAAACTGAGTGCGCCCTTCCAGATCGCTGCCATTCCTCCCTCCGCGCCGTGACTGGTGTGGTGCCTGACGACTGGTGCCGGTTGCGCCTGGTCGCCTTCTGGTGTCGCAGGCGTATTCAGGCAAGCGCGGGGCCAGCGGAGATGTCCACATGATTGTGAACATGTTGTCCACGTGGAGTGTGGAAGAGTGGTGGGAGATTCGCGATGAGGACGTGCCCTGGCATCCCGCGCGAGCTCCCCCTGTCATCCCGCACGAGCG
>CAYQAO010000077.1:0-12721 GCA_964415485.1 uncultured Gemmatimonadaceae bacterium | reverse complement strand
CCGCAGTTCCCGGTACATCTCCCTGTTTCGCAGCACCACGCGCACGTAGTCGCGAGTCTCGGCGTAGGAGATGCGCTCGGTGAATACTTCGGGGTCGGACGCTCCGCGCTTTCGCAGCCAGCGGGCCACAGGGGTACCGCCGGCGTTGTAGGCAGCCAGTACGTGCTCGATCGCGTCGCGCTGCCTCACGAGCGATGCCAGGTGTGCGGTGCCCAGCTCCACGTTCACGTCCGGCTGGTACAGGAGCGCCGCGTCCCACACCGGGTAGTCCAGTCGGCTCGCCACCTGTCGGCCCACGGGCGGCATAAGCTGCATCAGGCCGCGCGCACCGGCCGGCGACGTCGCTCCCGGCTCGAAGTTGGACTCCTGCCTGATGAGTCCTGCCACCAGCGCCGGGTCGAGTCCACGCTGGCGCGACTCGGCTTCCAGCACCTCGGCGTGCACGAGCGGATACAGCAGGTGAAACACCGCTCGCAGCGTGTCTCCGCCCATGGGAACGGCTCGCAGTCCCACACGTATCGCAGCCGATGGATGCTGCAGCGCCAGGAGAGCGTGCCCCACTGCCACACTCCGCTGCAGCGACGATCCGGCGCCGTCCGCCAGCGCATTCATCTCGAGTCGCGCCTCCTGCGTCATTCCGAGTGACTCCAGGAGCGCGATGCGCGCAGCGGCCGAGTCCACGTCAGGCAGTCGCGGAACCTCGTCACCGTCTGCCGGCGGTGTCCATCTCACGTTGCCCAGCCGCTCACGGCTGCGGGTGGCGTAGTAGGATCTCGGATCAGCACGGACCACGGACTGCCAGCGCGACCGGGCGGAGTCGGCAATGCCCGCAGCCTGGTACGACCTGCCCGCCCAGTACCGCGCGCGGATCACCTCGCCCGATCGCGGCCATCGCCTCACGAGATCGTCGAACTCTCGCGACGCCGTGCGATGGTCGCCGTCAACGAACGCGATGAGCGCCGCGTGGAATGCCGCGAGTGGAGCAATGCTGCTGGTCGGATAGCGAGCCGCCACGCTCCTGTATGCTTCCCGGGCGTCCGAGTCCCGATTCTCGTCGGTCGCGAGGTCCGCCAGGAGGTACAGCGCACGCGCGGCGCTGGCGGTGTCGGCCGGACGCTCGGCCAGGATTCGCCGCAGCGTTGCTCGTGAGGCAGGCACGCTGCCGGCGCGAAGCTGCGACACGGCCTGGTCGTACATGGCCTCTCCCCTGCGCGCATGCGACGGCGGCACCTGCGCGTACATGCGTGCCGCCAACTCATAGTTGCGCGTGGCGAATAGGGCGTCCGCGTACGAGATGCGATCCTCGGTGGTGCCGGCTCCTGTCGCAAAGGCCGCGTCGAACGCGCGGACTGCTCGCGCAGCCGATCCGCCCCGAACGATGGCTCGGGCCACGAGGAGCCGCTCGTCAGGCGAGAGGTCGCTGTATGTATCGTCCAGGAGGGCGGCAGCCGTAGCGGCCTGCGGCGTTCCCATCCTGCCGCGGATGAACGACACCACTCGCGACCTGAACGGCCCTCGAGCGGACGCGTCCAATGTCGAAAGCTCCAGGGAGAATGCGGTGGCCGTATCGCCGAGCGCGGCATATGCGCGCGCTGCTCCAAGGGTGTCGCCCACCCGCCTCCGGACCTGCGCCTCGCTGATATCCATGCGAGAGCGTGCAATCTCGCCGGCAACGCTTGCGTACTGTCGCGCGCGTGCACCGCTGTCGGCCGACACACCGGCCGCCCGCAGGCGCAGCCAGTCCGACACGGCCGGCAGCAGGCGCGCCGCATTCTCGTACGCCGCGTAAGCTGCCTCACGCTGCTCGCGACGGTCCAGCGCGCGCGCCAGCAGTGCGAGACGTGCACCACGCGTGCTGTCGTCCCGAGCCAGCTCCGCCGCCGAGCGGGAATGCTCCACCGCCAGGGAATCGTCGTTCACGCCGAGCGCAGCACGAGCCAGGAGTTCGTGACCCTCGCCCGAGAAGCGGCTGTCCAGCCATGCGGCACCCCCAATGGCGCTTCGAAGCTCGTTCCACCCTCCCCAGGCCGCGCTCGCTCGCGCTGCGAGCAACTCTACCTCCGGCGTGCGGCGCGAGCTGTCCCGCAGGGCGGGCTGGAGTAGTCGCGTGGCGACATACGGTCGCCCCTGGTCGAGTGCCTGCTGGGCCGCGCGCACGGCTTCATCTCCCGCCGCCGCAGCACTGATCGCGTTCGACGCCGTCGTCTCGCGCTCTGACGCAGGAACGGTGTGTCCGTCCACGGACCCGCCACACGCGAGAAGTGCGAATATCGCGATCACCGGGCGTGCGTTCATCAACGATCCTTTCATCTGTCGCGGTGGGATCCCGGATTGCGGGAGATCGGAACACACCCGTGACTCGAATCACGCGTGCGGCTGGTTCTGCCCGGAATCATCAGGCGAACTGCGCGAGGCAGGCCTGCAACTGCATGGACTGTAACAGCGGGCGACGACACGTGCAGCCTCATATTGTTGCATGGTCATGAGGAGGTCGGGTCTCCCGCCACCTTGCATACCCGCGATGCCGTTGTATGGTGGCCGGTCATTCGGCGGCGCACTGGCGGTACGCGCTCGCAGTGGGCCACCTTCAGGCAACCGCGCCAGCAGCGACGCGCGGCAGCATTATGCTCCCGGCAAGGCGTTGAACCCGGGATACGCTCCGCACGCGAGACACGGAGCGTGCACCTCACACTTCACTGCATATGTCCACCGAGAACCGATCGAGAGCCTGGACCCCGATATCGCTGCCAGAAACGACACCTGCTCCCGCCGGCGCATACTCCCCCGCGGTCCGCGCCGGGAACCTGCTGTTCGTGTCCGGGCAGGTGCCGAAGGACCTGATGACAGGCGAAGTCGTCGGCACCACCGTGGCCGAGCAGACCCGCCAGGTGATGGCGAACATGTCACGGGCGCTCGCGGCTGGGGGAGCGTCGCTGCAGGACCTGGTGATGCTCAACGTGTTCCTCACGGACACCGACTCGTGGGGCGAGTTCGACGCAGAGTATCGCAGGATCATGACGCCACCGTTCCCCACCCGCACCGTGGCAGGCGCGCAGCTGAGGGGAATTCTCGTGGAGATCAACGGCATCGCCATGCTTCCATGAAGCGGTAGCACGGCAGCTTTCCAGGATCACTTTGACATCGCGCGGCGCCACTTTCGGCATCAGGCCGGAGGCGCCGCGCGACCCCCTGGACGGTTACCTTTCCGGCAGCCGGCGACGTCCGCCGTGCGCACCAGAGTGAGCGAGATATTCGTCATGTCCGTCAGTTTCTCATCCGTCGCGGAGGAGCACGCGCCGGCGACTCAGGACGCGATGGCCAGCGGCTCCGTCATTCGCCTGATTTGGCGAGCGATTCGCCTGCGTTGCCCTGACTGCGGCGGCCGCGGTCTTTTCGACCGGCGGTTCCGGCTGAACAGGAACTGCGCTTCCTGCGGGCTTCTCCTGGAGCGGGGTGAGTCCGACTACTTCCTTGGCGCCTACCTGTTCAACCTCATCGCGGTCGAACTGATGCTGGCCGCAGTGCTCGGCGCCATCGCCATTGCCACCTGGCCGGACACGCCCTGGACGGCGCTGCAGTGGGGCGGAGTGCTGCTCGCCGCAGTCCTGGCGGTCGTCTGCTATCCGTTTGCCAAGTCCTTCTGGCTGGCCTTCGACATGTGGCTGCGGCCGGTGACCGCTGCCGAGCGTGACGTGGCGGCCGGTGCGCCACGTGAGATCGCGGGAGAGCTGGTCTGACATGCGCCTGACGATTCATGCCCTCGGCCTCGGCGCGATGGTCGCGCTCGCCGCCTGCGTGGACACGAAGAGTTTCAACGGCCTGGAGATGCTGCCGCCGGAGCCGGCGATCGAGCTCTCCGTCAGGACCGTGACCGGTGACACGTTCGACCTGCAGGACCAGGACGGTCGCGTGGTGCTCCTGTTCTTCGGCTACACGAACTGCCCGGACATCTGCCCCACTACGCTCGCGGACTGGGCGAAGACCAGGGCCGAGCTGGGACGGCGCGCGGACCGTGTTCGCTTCGTCTTCGTGAGTGTGGACCCCGAGCGTGACACACCCGAAGTGGCGGATGCATATGCCAAGAAGTTCGATTCGTCGTTCATCGGACTGAGCCCGGATTCAGCCTCGCTCGAAAGAATCCGAAAGGGCTTCCGAATCAGCTCGTGGCGTGAAGACATGCCCGATGGAGGCCCATACGCGGTGGCCCACAGCGCACAGTCGTTCCTGGTGGACCGGAAGGGTATGGTCAGGCTGATATATCCCTTCGGATTTACGTCGAGCGAGCTGGCGGAGGACCTCAGGCGACTGATGTAGCCCGGATTTTCCGCGGAGGTTTGTATCATGCGGCGAGTGTACGCTGTACACTCGCCGCTTTGCATGCCGACTGTGGTGTGTCGGCGCTTCGTCCACTTCGTGCAGGCGGCACGGTGCGATTCATGCCGGCGCATCGGCTGGAGGAACAGCACGTGCCGAATCCGGACCGAAAGAATGCTCGCTTCGAAGCAACCCGCCATACGCATCCACGAGAGCCGGGAGTCGCTGTACCTCGACGCGTCTGACGCTGTGGCGGGCGCGATTCGAAGTGCCGCACGCGCGAATGGGCGCTGCTCCGTTGCGCTTTCCGGTGGCAGCACTCCCGTTGGGTTGCATCGCGCTCTCGCAACGGAGTACCGGAACGACATTCCCTGGGCCCAGGTGCATGTCTTCTGGGGTGACGAGCGCTACGTGCCGCACGACGATGCGCGCAGCAACTATGGAATGGGGAGGAGGACGCTCCTGGATTGCGTGCCGCTGCCGCCCGGCAACATGTATCCGATGCCCACTGACAGTTCGGATCCGGAGGAGGCCGCTCGCGAGTATGAGGCGACGCTTCGGAGGTACTTCACCGGCGACGTCCCCCGCTTCGATCTCATGGTCCTCGGCATCGGAGACGACGGTCATACGGCGTCGCTCTTTCCGGCATCACCTGCGCTGCTGGAGAGGCAGCGTTGGGTGCTGGCCGTGACCACCGATGCCGATGTGCCGCGTCGCCTGACGCTGACGCTGCCGGTTCTGACTCGTGCGGCGGAGCTGCACGTGCTCGTTACGGGAGGCAGCAAGTCGGATGCGGTGCGGAAGGCGCTGTCGCCGGAAACCGACCTCATGGAGTGTCCTGCGGCGGCGCTGCTGCGCTCCGAAGGCCGGGTTACGTGGTGGCTCGACGAGGCGGCGGCTGGCTTGCTGGATGACTTGCAGCGTGCGCATGCGAGGGCAGGGCGATAGCGGCTGCTCACACAATCTCACAATCGAAACGGCAGCCGTAGCGGCGGCGGTTGCGCGGAGGGGCGATGCGACTCGGATTGATCGGACTTGGGCGCATGGGCAGGGGACTGGCGGGTCGTCTCCTGCGGCATGGGCACGAGGTGGTGGGTTATGACCTCTCGGCTGCCGAAGTGCAGAACCTCACCGAGTCCGGCGGATCGGGCGCGGACTCCCTGCAGGCGCTGGTGCGACAACTGTCGCCCAGGCGCGCCGTGTGGGTGATGGTGCCTCACGGCGCGCCCACCACGCAGACGGTGCGGGCGCTCATTCCGCTGCTGGACCGCGGGGACGTTGTGGTGGACGGTGGCAACTCGCGATACACCGATTCCGTCGCGCACGCGCGGGAGTGCGAGGAACACGGAATCCACTTCCTGGACGTGGGCGTCAGTGGTGGCGTATGGGGCGCGGCCGAGGGGTTCAACCTCATGATCGGCGGTCCGCGTGAGGCATTCGAGTCGCTCGAGCCGGTGTTCAGGGCGCTTGCGCAACCGGGCGGGTATGCGCACGTGGGACCATCAGGGGCCGGGCACTTCGTGAAGATGATGCATAACGCCATAGAGTACTCCATGCTGCAGGCAGTGGGCGAGGGCTTTGAGTGCCTGGCGCGCTCGCCGTACGACCTGGACCTGAAGCAGATCGCCAGGCTTTGGCAGCACGGGTCGGTAGTCCGGTCGTGGCTGCTGGAACTGCTGGGGCGAGCACTCGAGCAGGAAGGCAACGACCTGGCAAGCATCGCGGATCACGTGGACGATTCGGGAACGGGGCGCTGGGCGGTGGACTACGCGCTGGAGCGCGGTATTCCGGTGCCCGGGATCAGCGTTGCGCTCTTCGAGCGTTTCGACTCGCGCACCGAGCGGCGCTTCGCCCACCAGGTGATCGCCGCGCTGCGCAAGCAGTTCGGCGGGCACGCGGTGACGGAGGTTCGGCCATGAGCAGTTCGGAAACCGTCCGCCGGGAGGGGATCGCCTTCAACGTGGAAGCGGCCGGGCTCGGTCGCACCAGCCCCCCGGATTCGTGTGCGGTAGTGATCTTCGGAGCGAGTGGCGACCTGACGCGACGCGAACTGCTGCCGTCGCTGTTCGAGCTCTACATGAAGGGGCTCCTGCCTGACGCGTTCGCCGTTATCGGGGTTGCGAGGGCGGAGATGGACGACGGACAGTTCCGTGAGCGGATGCGCGACGTGGTGATGGGGGAAGTGACCTGCGAGGAGGACGACTGGCGCGACTTCGCCTCACGAGTGCTCTATGTGAGCGCGGACGCCGGCTCGGGGGCTGCGGGATACGCTGCGCTGAAGTCGAGGCTGGGGCAGGCTCAGGCCGAGTTCGGGCTGGAGGACAATGTGCTGTTCCACCTGGCCGTGCCGCCCGCACTGTTCGGTGCCATTGCCGAAGGGCTCGGTGCATCAGGCCTTGCGAGTTCCGGGAGCGGATGGCGCCGGCTCGTGGTGGAGAAGCCGTTCGGCACCGACCGCGAGAGCGCGCGCCGGCTGGACGCCGAGCTTCGCAGGGTGTTCGACGAGGAGCAGATCTACCGCGTGGATCACTTCCTCGGCAAGGAAACCGTGCAGAACATGCTGGTGTTCCGGTTCGCCAATCCCAGCTACGAGCCTGTGTGGAACCGGAACTTCATAGACCACGTGCAGATCACTGTGGCGGAGGACATCGGCATAGGGACTCGCGCGAGCTTCTACGAGCAGACGGGTGTCGTGAGGGACATGCTTCAGAATCACCTGCTGCAGTTGCTCTGCATGACGGCAATGGAGCCGCCGGTGAGGGTGGATGCCTCGTCGCTGCGGGATGAGACGGTGAAGGTGCTGGAGGCGGTGCGTCCGCTGGCCGACGGTGACCTGGTGGACGCCGTGAGGGGGCAGTACGGGTCGGGCAGGGTGGGCGGCGAGACTGTGGCCGGCTACCGTGACGAAGAAGGCGTACCTGACGAGTCGCCGACGTCCACTTTCGTTGCCGCGAAGCTGATGCTGGACAACTGGCGGTGGGCGGGGGTTCCGTTCTACCTGCGCACGGGGAAGCGGATGCCCCGGAAGCTCACCGAGGTGGCCATCCGCTTCAAGCCGACGCCGCACGGCATGTTCCGCTCGCGCGACGGTCGCGGGCTCCACAGCAGCACGCTCGTCTTCGAGCTGCAGCCTGACGAGGGGATCTCGCAGACGCTGGCTGCCAAGCAGCCGGGGCCGGACCTGTCAGTGAGCACTGTGACCATGCACTTCGGGTATGCGGAGGCCTTCGGCGTGGAGGAGCCGCCGCGTGCGTATGCGTGGCTGCTGCTGGACGTGATGCAGGGGGACCAGACGCTGTTCGCACGGTCCGACTGGGTGGACCGTGCGTGGCAGATAGTGGATCCGGTGGTGGAGCGGTGGGCCGGCGAGCTGCCGCGGGACTTTCCGAACTATGCGGCGGGAACAGCGGGGCCGGAGGCAGCTGACCGCCTGCTGGCGCGGGATGGGCGGCGATGGAGGAAGTTGGACTAGAGCAGCCTCGACACGCTCGACATGGCCCACTCCGCCACTCGCTGCTGCCACGGCCTTCGGCGAAACTCCTCCAGCCGGATCTCCTTGCTGTGCTCCAGGTCCCGGAGGAACAACTCCTCCATACGGCGTCCCACGGCTTCGTCGTACGTGACCAGCATCGTCTCGTCGTTGAAGGCCAGCGAGCGGTTGTCGAAGTTCATCGTGCCGATTGACGCCGCACAGCCGTCCACCACCACCGTCTTGGCGTGGTGCGTACTCGGCAGGTACTCGAAGATGCGAACTCCGGCCTCCAGCAGCGTTTCATAGGTCGCCCGACCCGCGTACGTGGTGCTGCGCACGTCACTCATGTCGCCCGCCGTGAGGATGCGCACGTCCACGCCGCGTGAGGCCGAGCTTTTCAACAGGTCTATGAAGTCGTCAGGCGGCACGAAGTACGCGTTGGTTATCCACAGGCGCTCGGTGGCACCCGCGATGGCCAGCGCCAGGTAGCGCTCGCCGATCGTGCTCCCGATCGTCGGCGCCGCATGGACAATCCCCGCACGCACGCCATCCGGCGCTGGCTCGGCGGGCGGAGGGAAGAAGAGCTCCCCGGTGAGCAGGTCCCCGCTGGCCTCCGCCCACGCAGCGGCGAAAACCGCCTGCAGCTGCGCGACTGCGCTTCCCTCGAAACGCACGGACGTGTCCCGCCACTGCCCTTCGGTCACGCCGTCGCCCCACCACTTGTCGTCCAGGCCGAACCCGCCGGTGTAGCCGATGCGTGCGTCCACCGTCACGACCCTGATGTGGGAGCGGTTGTACGCCTTCTCGATGTCGAACCAGCGCACGGGCCGGAATGCCTGCACCGTGACGCCGGCGCGCTCCAGGCGCTCGTTGTATGACGATGGAAGCGGCGACGAGCCGAAGGCGTCCTGAAGGAAGAGGACGCGAACGCCCGTAGCCGCGCGCTCCGACAGGATCTCGAGCAGCTCGTCCGCCATTCGTCCCGGCTTGCAGTAGTACAGCTGCAGGGTGATGGAGTGCTTCGCGGATCCGAGGTCCTTCCAAAGGCGCGGGTACAGCTCGTCACCGCAGCTGAATATCTCCACGGCGTGACCACTTTCGAGCTTCGTGTTCGTGTGCAGTTCCAGCGTTCTGACGAAGTGCTCCTTTGAAAGCTCCGATGCGGCATAGCGCCGTCGTGCCGGTCGCACCCGGCTCACCGGCGTCCCTCTCACGAGGTAGCGAAGCCCGATGAACGCGAGCAGAAGCAGGGGGATCGCTGGGATTATCAGCCAGAATGGGCTCATGGAGTCGTGGTCGGTTCTGTTTCGGCGCGCTGGTCGGTGCCCGGGGCGGTCAACGGCGCCTTGCCATTGCCCGTTTCCCTTGCGACGTTCGTGCAGTCGGTCCTGCCGTCGTCCCGGGGCACGTCCCGGGCCACTCCTCCCTCACCGCTCCACGCCGAACGGAATGAGACGACCACGCCCTTCCTGTTCCGCTGCGCTCTCTCTCGCGCTCATCGCTCTTGCAACCGGCTGCGCCACGGGAGGTGCGGCCGCGCCGTCCGCCACTGCCGCACTCGCCGCCCAACAGGCCGAGTCTCCCGGCGGGGGCTGGGGACAACATACGGCTCGCATGGAGCGTCGCGACGGTTTCATCCCGCTCTGGATCGCGCCGGACGGCAGCAAGCTTCACCTGGAGCTTCCCGCCGACTCCATGCGGGCACTCATGCACGTCAAGCAGGCAACGGGGCTCGGCTCCAATCCGATCGGGATTGACCGAGGTGCCACCGCCGGAGCACAGGTGGTGCGATTCCGGCGCGTGGGCGACCGCATGCTGGTGATCTTCGAGAACTGGCGCTATCGCTCCTCGAACCCTGACACGCTGCACCAGCGCAGCATCCGCGAGGCATTCCCGCAGAGCACGGTGGCGTCGCTTCCGATACTTGCGTCACGGGACGGCCGTGCGCTGGTGGACGTGACCGAGTTCGTTATGCGCGACTGGGCCAACGTCACGCGAACGCTTGCGCGCACGCAGCAGGGCAACTACTCGGTGGCCCGCGACCGCTCCATGGTGAGTGGGCAGTACACGCGCAACTTCCCGCGCAACACGGAGCTCGGCATTGACATCACGTACGCCACTACGGGCAATCCAGGGCGTATCGTGTCACAGATAGTGCCCGATGGCGGTGCGTTCACGCTGCGCCAGCACATCTCGCTGCTCCCGCTTCCGTCGGATGACTATCGCCCGCGTCGTGCAGACCCTCGCGTGGGCTTCTTCGGCGTCGCGTTCAAGGATTACGGCGCGCCGCTGCAGGAATCCCTCGACCAGCGCTGGATCGCGAGGCACCGGCTGGAGCGAGCCAATCCTGCCGATCCGAACAGCCGGATTGTCAATCCCATCGTCTACTACATTGACCCCGGCATTCCCGAGCCCATTCTGAGCGCGACCATGGAAGGCGCGAAGTTCTGGGAGCAGGCGTTCGACCAGGCCGGACTCAGGGGCGGGTTCCGCGTGGAGGTGCTGCCCGACAGCGTGGACCCGATGGACGCGCGCTACAACATCGTGCAGTGGATCAATCGCAACGAGCGCGGGTGGTCCATCGGCGGCTCGCTGGGCGATCCGCGCACCGGCGAGATCCTGAAGGGCATGGCGCGCATGGACTCGCACCGTCACCGCACGGCGTACAACCTGTATGCAGGACTCATGGGCGCGCAGCCCTCGCCTGGCGACACCGCATTCGTCCTCGGTCGCGTGAGGCAGGTGACCGCGCACGAGATAGGGCATACGCTGGGACTCGCGCACAACTACATCGCGTCCACCTACGGTCGTGGCTCGCTGATGGACTACCCCACCTTCGGCGTTCGCCTCACGAACGGGCAGATTGACCTCTCCGATGCGTACGACGTGGGTCCGGGCGCCTTCGACGTGTGGGCCATTCGCTGGGGATACGGCATCTTCCCGCCTGCGTCGGAGCAGGACTCGCTGAACGCGATCATGCGCGAGGGGTTGCAGCGCGGCTGGCTGTTCCTCTCCGATTCGGACGCTCGCCCCGAATACGCATCCGATCCCCGCACGAACCTGTGGGACGACGGCTCTGACGCCGCCGGCTTCTTCGAGAACCAGATGGCGGTGCGCCGGGTTGCGATAGACCGCTTCGGGATGCGCAACATTCGCGAAGGCGAGCCCGTTGCTACACTGCAGGAGCGCTTCTCGCCCGTTTACCTGATGCACCGGTTTGCAATCAGTTCGCTGGCGCGGGCCGTTGGAGGCATGCAGTACTCTTTCGCGATGGCTGGTGATGGCCAGGCAGCCACGCGGTCCGTTCCGGCGGCCGAGCAGCGGCGCGCCCTCGGTCTCCTGATGCGTGCGCTTTCGCCGCAGGAACTGGCAATTCCGGATACGCTCGTGACCTTGTTCGCGCCCCGCCCGTACGGCTATCCGGGCATTCCGGAGATCTTCGACACGCAGGCCCGGCCGGCATTCGACGAGCTGGGTGCGGCACGCACCGCCGCGCAGATGGTCGTGAACGCGCTCCTCCAGCGTGACCGTGCGGGCAGGCTCGTGCTCGCCGCGGCACGCGACTCCCGTGCGCTCTCGCTAGGCGAGACGATAGACACGCTCGTCGCGACCACCTGGCGCGCCTCACGACCGTCCGGCGCGCGTCTGGCGGCCATCCAGCGCACTACCCAGCGCGCTGTGGCAGACGCGCTGATGCGCCTGGCCGCAGACAGCGCGGCCATGCCGGACGTTCGCGCACTGGTGGACTTCCGGCTCTCTACGCTGGCAGCAGAGGCCGGTCGTCGCTCCGGTTCGGGCGACGAGATGACCCGCGCACACTGGGCAGCCATCCAGCGCGACATCAACACCTGGCTGACCGAGCGCACCCTGCCGGCAGTCGGCAACTCGATGGAGGCGCCACTGGGCGAGCCGTTCGGCAGCGATGCCGAGTCGTGGACCACACACGACGGTACGGTGTACTGGTGATCGAGGGCGGCGAAACCCGCCACGGGAACCTTCCGTAGATCGCAGCGGGCGGCGGACGATGGAGGTCCGCCGCCCTTTTGCGATCCCGCATCGGTCGTCGTCTCACTGCTGATTGACGGAGTCGTCATCGTACGCAGTGCACCACCCAGGCACCGTTCTAATATGTCAGCCCTTCGTTCAGCGGCCGCAGCCGCCGCACTTCTCCTGTTGATTCCGGCTGCTGCCAGCGCGCAGCGGCAGGACGAGTTCGAGGTACTGCGTCCGGTCCGCGCCGAGG
Source organism: uncultured Gemmatimonadaceae bacterium (assembly GCA_964415485.1). Classification (GTDB taxonomy): domain Bacteria; phylum Gemmatimonadota; class Gemmatimonadetes; order Gemmatimonadales; family Gemmatimonadaceae; genus JBBQHX01. Next base: position 692 of record CAYQAO010000077.1, on the reverse strand, counting down.
TGGGCGGGCAGGCCTTCTATGGATTGCCGGTAGGTGAATTCGGCGACAACGTGAAGCAGGGGTGGGGCCTGGCCGGCCATGGCACCTACTTCGTGCAGGACGACGGCTACCTGGGCCTGCGGGTTGACGTAGGCTTCATGAACTACGGCAACGAGCGAATCCGCGAGTGCCTGACGGCGAGCTGCCGCGTCAGGGTGGACGTGGAGACGTCCTACAACGTGTTCTTCGTGGGCTTCGGACCGCACCTGGCGGTGCCCACCGGAGCGCTGCGTCCGTACGTGGGCGGCCAGGTGGGCGGATCGTTCTTCTCCACGCGCAGCACGGTGGAGGGAAGCGACCCGAACAACCAGCCGTTCGCGTCCTCGGAAAACTTCAGCAGCGGTACGTTCGCGCTACTCGGCTACGGTGGCATCAAGATCCCGGTGAGCAGCGGCAGGACGCCCTGGGCAATCGACCTGGGAGCGCGCTACGTGAAGAACGGAAAGGCAGAGTACCTGACGAAGGACTCGTTCATCGAGCAGCCGAGCGGACCGCCGGTCATCATCCCGAATCACACGGAAACGAACTTCTGGACGTTTTCCCTCGGAGTGACGGTGGGGGTCAGGTGAGGAAGCGAGAAGCGGGGGGGGGGGGGGGGGGCGGGCGGGGGGCCGGGGGCGGGGGGGGGGGGGGGGGGGGGGGCGCCGGCCGGC
>CAYQAO010000076.1:0-13173 GCA_964415485.1 uncultured Gemmatimonadaceae bacterium | reverse complement strand
GGTGGTGTGGGAGGGGAGTAGCGAGGATCCCTCGCTACCCCCTATCCCGATTATGGGGGTGTCGGCTGTCGGGTGTCAGGTGTCGGGGCTCCCATGCGCGACCGGTCGCATCACCGCAGCGGGCCACGTGGTGTGCTCGGCGCAGAGATCTCGACCTAGGCCCCGACACCCGACAGCCGACACCCCCAAAATGACGGGCGCGCGAAGCGCGCCGCGTCTCCTCACTCCTTCACCCACCTCTCCCCAGGCTCCAGGATTCGCACACCCTCACGACGCTCGTACTGCGTGAGCAGCGACCGAAGGTGCGCTATCGCGTCGTGCGCGCCGCTGGTCACGTGGTCGAAGGTTCCCCAGTGGTACGGGATGAACCACCTGGCCCGCAGCCGGCCGTAGAGCGAAAGGGCATCCTCGGCCGTGAGGTGGCCGCGACGGAAGAGGGAGCGCTTCCACAGCGGCGCATGACCGATCGGCAGCAGGGCCACGTCCAGCGACCGGCTCTCCTCGTGCAGCACCTGCTCCACCAGCCGGTGGCTCGTCGGCGTCAGGGCCGTATCTCCAGCGAAGAACGCGGTGTGCTCGGGGCTGTCCAGCAGGTACATGTTGGTGTCCGCGCGCCAGCGATCCACGCCGTAGCGTGCACCTGCATGCCTGGCCTTCGCGGCGAAGAGGGTCACCTCTCCCAGGCGAACGTTCTCCTCCGGCGCCAGCGGCACCGCCTGACGGTAGCCGAGCCGCGTGAGCCAGCGGGCCACCGACGGCGGCGCGAAGAGGGGCACGTCGCGAGGCAGCAGGTTCAGCGTGCTGAACGAGAGATGGTCGGCGTGAGCGTGGGTGAGCAGCAGTGCGTCCAGCCTGGGCAACTGCTCCACGAGCAATCCGGGCTCGGACACCCTCCTCAGGAAACGGCCCAGCCGGGAATCGAAGTTGGGGTCCGTGAGGATCCGCCTGCCTCCGATCTCGATCAGGAGCGTCGCATGCCCGATGTAGGTGATGTTCATCTGCTGCCCGGATTCGCTGTCTCTATCGTGCCTGTCGCTGCCCTCGTGCCGCTGCGCGTTGATACCCTTCAATACTGCTGCCGGTTGCAAGTATTCTTGACGAAATGTTGTATATGTACAATAATAAGTGATGAGCCCTAATCAGCCCCACGGCGCAAGCTCCCGGCGCCCGTGAGCGCGATCTACAATCGCATCGCCGTCCTCAGAGCCGAGCGTGGCCTCTCCAGGCAGGAACTCGCTGCGGCAGTCGGGGTGAACTACCAGACCATCGGGTACCTGGAACGCGGCGATTACAACCCCAGCCTTGAGCTGGCTCTTCGCATTTCGGAGTTCTTCCGCCTGCCGGTTGAAGCTATCTTCGCGCGCCGGCCCTTCCGACCGCTCAGCGACCAGCTGTACGGAAGGCCACCCTACGTGAGATCGGAGGAGACGCGATGAATGGCGGCAACTGCATGAGGCGCAGCACCGTATGAAGCCCGGCCAACCCGGCGCCGCACTCGCGGGACGACTCGGCGCTCTGCTGCTGGTATTCCTGCTGCCAGCCTGCGCGTCCACGGGCGCGCACGCCGCAGACGAGCGAATCGCCGCGCCGGGTAGTTCCATCCAGGGCGAACGGAGCGCGGCCGAATCCTCCGCATCGGATCGCGTGGACCCGGTGCTGGCACGCGCGACTCTCGATTCGGCCTGGAGTCGCATCGCTAATTCCTACTACGACACCACGTTCCGCGGCGTGGACTGGCCTGCGGTTCACGCGGAGCTGGCGCCGGTGGCGGACACCACCACCACGATGCGCGGCCTCCGCGCCCTCCTCCTAGGCATGCTCGGCCGCCTGGGCGAGTCTCACCTCACCATCATCCCTGGTGAAGCGGTACCGGATCCGTCGGCAACCCGGAGGGCGCCGGGCACCGCCGACGGCTGGGCCGGGATTGCCCTGCGACTGGTGGACGACCAGCTGGTCGTCACCGAGGTGGAACGCGAATCGCCGGCGCAGCGAGCCGGGATTCGCGAGGGATGGGTTCTCATTCGGACCGGGCAGGACACCGCCGCCAGCCTGCTCGCGCTCGCCCGCACCACACCCGACAGCTCGACCGCGCGGCGCGACGCGGAGATGAGGGTGGTGGCGCTGATGCAGTTCCGGCTGCGCGATGGCGAGCCGGGCGACACGGTGCGTGCGGTCTTCGCGGATGACCGCAATGCGGAGGTGGAGCGCAGCATCGTGCTCGCCGAGCCAACCGGTGACTTCGTGCAGTTCGGGAACCTGCCCCCCATGAGGGTGCGTACGGAGCACGAGCGCATGCGAATCCCGGGCGGGTGCGCCACGTACGTGTATATGAGCGTCTGGATGCCCGTGGCCATGCCGGCGGTGGAGAACGCCATAGACGCCGACAGCACGTGTGGCGGACTGGTGCTCGACCTGCGGGGCAACCCGGGGGGCGTGGCCGGGTTGGCGATGCGCCTTGGGGGCCTCCTGCTGGACGAGCCCATACACCTCGGAGTCATGACGAACCGGGAGGCGACGCTTCGCTTCGCGGTGAATCCGCGGCGTGTGCGTGCGGGAGGCGAGCCGGCCTCGCCCTATTCCGGCAGCGTCGCCATCCTGGTGGACGAGTTCTCCATGTCCACGAGCGAGATCGTGGCAGCGGCGTTGCAGGAAGTGGGACGTGCGCGGGTCTTCGGGGTACAGACCACGGGGCAGGCGCTGCCCTCCGCGATGGTGCGCTTGCCGTCCGGAGACGTACTGCTCCACGCAGTCGCCAACTATCACACCCCGGGGGGCAGGAGGGTGGAGGGGACGGGCGTGGTTCCCGATGAGGTGACACCGGTGGTCCGCTCGCAGTTGCTGGCCGGACGCGACGCGGCGCTGGAAGCTGCGCTTGCATGGATTGCGTCAGAGTCGCCGGTGCCATGAGTGTCGTTGAGGCAGGATGGGCAGCGGGCCAGGCAGCATCTTGCGGCAGCCCGGGATGGAGCTGGCGCTACACGGTGTGCAGCACTGCGCATCGTTCACCGGACGCATCACGAGGCGTCCACAGACAATGAATCCGATGAAGACAATTCGCTCGAAGTCGAGCCTCGTTCGCGGAGCGGCCATCTCGACGATAGCCCTGCTGCTGCTGCCCGCGTTCGCGGGTGCGCAGGACATGCCGTCCGCCAGGTCGCTTCTGGACAAGCACATAGCCGCGTCAGGCGGCCGTGCTGCCCTCGAGCGCGCGCGTGAGTCCGTCACCACGGGCACCCTGTCCATGCCCGCCGCGGGCCTGACGGGAACGATGACGACCACGGCCGCACCGAACCGCATGCACACCAGGGTGGAGATCCCGGGGCTGGGCGAGATGCTCAGCGGCTTCGACGGCACCGTTGCGTGGAACCTGAACCCCATCCAGGGAGCCCGCATTCTCGATGGCGAGGAGAAGCAGGCGATCGTTGACGCGACCAGGGAAGGTGCAACGTTCCGCGACTCCACCGTCGTGGCGTCCATGAAAACCACGGGCAAGGAGACCATCGAGGGCGTGGCCTGCTGGCAGGTGGAGGTCGTGTGGAAGAGCGGTCGTACCTCGAGGGACTGCTACGCGGAGGACACGGGCCTGCTTCACGCGTCCTCGGCCACGACCGAGTCGCCGATGGGCAGCATGACCGTCACGTCGCTCATGCTCGAGTACAAGGAGTTCGACGGTGTGCGCCTGCCCACGAGGATGGTGCAGAAGGCGGCCGGACAGGAGGTTACGATGACGATCGAGGACGTGAAGATCGGCGGCATCCCGGCGTCAGCGTTCGAGCCGCCGGCAGAGGTGAAGGCGCTGATCAGGCAGTAGCGCTGCATCGCGTCGCGAACTGGCGACTCGGCCGGAGTGCGGCGCGCTGGTGGTAGCGGGAGCTCGGGTCCTCGGTCCCGGGCTCCTTTTCGTGACACGTTATCCTGCCAGCCCGGTGCCCGCGGTGCCGCGCGTGAAGTGAAGGGCAGGTGCCCACGTCAGGTCGCTGCGCGCTCGTGCGGGAGAGCGGCGCAGTTCCCAATCTCCATTAGCGGTTCGTGCATTCCATTGCAGCCATTGCCACTCCTCCCGGACGGGGCGCTCTCGCGGTAATACGCGTGAGCGGTCGTGATGCCTTCGATGTGGTGGGGAGGGTGGCGCGTCCGTGGCCCCTGCCCCCTCGTCAGGCGCGTCTCTGTGACCTCAGCGACCCCGACTCGGGCGAGAGGCTGGACAGGGGCATCGTGGTGTGCTTTCCGGCGCCGCGCTCCTACACCGGCGAGGACGTGGTGGAGCTCACCGTGCACGGCGGGCCGGCCGTTTCCACGGGCGTGCTCGCCGGCCTGGTCTCGGCGGGCGCTCGTGAGGCGGAGCCCGGCGAGTTCACCAGGCGCGCAGTGCTGAACGGCAAGATGGACCTGGTGCAGGCTGAGGCGGTGGGAGACCTGGTGGACGCGCGCACCGGTGCGGCTCGTCAGGCGGCCCTGGCGCAGGTGGATGGAGGTCTCTCCCGTCGAATCGCGTCGCTGCGCGACGACCTGATCCAGCTGGAAGCGCTCATTGCATACGACGTGGACTTCCCCGAGGAAGACGACGGCCCCGTGTCCCGCGAGCGGGTGGTGCAGGCTGCGGAGAGGGTGCTCGAGGGGCTGGACGCGCTGCTGTCCACGTCGCGCACCGGCGACCTCGTGAGGGACGGCGCGGTGACCGTGATAGCAGGCGCACCTAACGCGGGCAAGTCGTCCCTCTTCAACGCGCTGCTGGGTGAGGAGCGGGCAATCGTCACGGACATCGCCGGAACCACCCGGGATGCCGTGGACGTGCTGCTGGACTCGCGACCCCTGCCGCTCAGGCTGGTGGACACCGCAGGCCTGCGTGAGGCGCCGGATCTGGTGGAACGACTGGGCATCGAGGTGAGCCAGCGCTGGCTATCCGCGGCAGACGTGGTGCTCGCATGCGGAGAGACATGCGAAGACGCCCGCAACACCGCAGCGGCGATTCGAACCATGACGAGCGCGCCGGTGATCACGGTGCGCACGAAGGCAGATGCGGGCGAAGCTGCCGCTAGCGGACGTGCTGCCGGTAGCGAAGATGCTGCCGACAGCGAAGACGCTGCCGATGGCGAAGATGCTGCCGATGGCGGAGACGCCATCATCTCCGTCAGCGCTCACACGGGTTACGGACTGCGCCGGCTCGTGGAAGAGATCCAGGGCGTCCTCTCCGAGGGCAACGCCGTCCCCGCGCCTGACGTGCCGATCGTCACTCGCGCAAGGCAGCGCCGGGCGATCGGGGAGGCGCGCGCGGAGCTCGGCATGTTCATTGACGCCTGGGTAGAGGACGTGCTGCCTGCGCCCGTAGCCGCGGTTCACACGCGAGCGGCCATCACCGCGCTCGAGACGCTGATCGGAGGCGTGGACGTGGAGGAGGTGCTGGGACGGGTGTTCGGGGAGTTCTGCGTGGGGAAGTGATCCCTCGTCAGGCGGTCGCCACGGCCCGGCCCACCGCCGCAATCTCCTCGGCGCGCGCCCGGATCGCCCACGCGAGGCCCCGCTCCGCCACCGCCGGCTCCACGAGCCGCGCACCCAGGTAGTAGCCGCCCCGCTCGGGCAGCACCCACCGATCTATGGTGCGAGCGTGGTCGCTCATTCCGCCGGACAGGTACCGGAGCCTCAGCCCGAGACCACGACGGTCGAGCTCCGTGGCCACGGCGCCCGACAGCGCTCCCTCCAGCTCGCGGATGCGCGCATACTGGCGACGTCCATAGCCGAAATACTCCCACGCGGCGTGCCCCGGGCTTGCCTCACGAGCAGCCTGCACCGCCAGCCCCTCGTTCACCAGCAGCTCCCGAAGCGTCGCCCTGCGACCCGTCTCCCAGTAGGAGTAGTAACCCTCGTTCTCGGAAACCAGGGATCGCATCTGGCTCCTGCTCGTCGGCGACGTGTAGCGCACCACGTGCGCGATCTCGTGAGCGAGCCAGAGCGAGATGAGCTCGGGGTCCAGGCCCAGCCCCGACGTCTCCGGATTCGCGACACCGGTGAAGTGCTCCAGGCAGACGAACGCGACACCGCGCCCGTCCACCACCAGCTCACCGGCGTTCGCGGCACCCACACCCACCATGAGCACCACGTCGAACTCCACGTCCGACTGCAGCATGTCGCTCACCTGGCTCGAGGTACGCTCCGCCAGCTCGGCGACGTCCATCCGGGCGAGCATCGTGACGAGGTCGGTGCGATCGGCGCTCACCACCTGCCTCACGACCTCGTCGAAAAGCTCGCCGTCAGGCTCCAGCACGTAGTTCCGCCAGTAGGCCTCGAGCAGCGGGCGATTGCGACTGAAGTAGCGGCGGTACGCCGCCTCCCTGTCGTCGCTCTCGAGCACGGCCAGGAATTGCGGAACGAGGTCTATGAGCATCTTGGCGCGTGAGGCGGGCGCAGGAGGGAGAGGGCGGGCTGACTCGCTGCCGGTGGCAGGGCGTGACTACAGCATACCGAATCGCACGCGCTTCCGTAACGGCGCGCGACACGAGGACAGGTCGAGTCCGCGGCGCGAATCATACTCCCCGTTTCGCACGGCTTCAAGCGCGAGCACTGCCGCGCGACCAGGCGCCGTCAGCGGCGCCGATAACGCCCGACGATCGGTACCGCCCGCTTCCGTACGCCACCGGGTAACGCGCTGCGACGCCAGTCACGAGAGGGCGCCGGCACTGGCATGCTTCTTTCCTTGAAGGGTGCTGGAGACCATGAAGAGCAGCGGAGCATCAGCCATGACCACCCTACAGCAACTTGACCTGACGTGCCCGGTTTGCGAGAACGAATTTCGTTCTCAGCAGGTTATTTCCACCAACTCGTTCGGCGGAAAGCGCACCGACTTCCACGAGCGGGCGGCCGGTGTTCAGCCCCTGCCATTCATGGTTCACATGTGCGGTCACTGCGGGTTCACCGGCTCGGAGCGTGACTTCACCGAGGAGACGGACCTCAGTCCACTGGTGAAGGAGCAGGTGTGGACTGAACTCGCGCCGATCGTGAACGCGCGCGGGGTGCCCGGCTCGGAGAAGTATGAGGCGGCCGCCAAGGTGGCGGAGTGGCAGGGTGCCGAACCTCGTCACATCGCGGACCTCCTGCTGCGCGCCGCATGGTGCTGCGTGGACGAAGGTGACATCGAGGCCGAGCGCTTCTTCCGCCGCAAGGCGGCGTGGAAGTTCGAGGAAGCGCTGGCGAGCTGGGACGGTGTGTCGTCCGAGGAGCGGGCCGTCATCACCTACCTGGTGGGCGAGCTGTGGCGCCGCATAGGCGACGTGGAAGCTTCGCACCGCTGGTTCGATCAGGTGGCCGACGAGATCGTCGATCCCGGAAGCCAGGCCTGGGTGGTGGACGCCGCGAAGCAGCAGAGGGACTGCCCACGGGAGTGGTTCGGATAGGGCTGCGTCGCCCGCCTCACCTCGTTCCGAACAGCCGGTCCCCCGCGTCGCCGAGGCCGGGCACTATGTATCCGTGCTCGTTCAGCGCGCGGTCGAGCGCCGCCGCGTAGATCGTCACGTCGGGATGAGCCTCGGCCAGCCTGCGCACTCCCTCCGGCGCGGCCACGACGCAGAGGAACCGAATGCGCTCGGCACCGGCCTCTCTCAGCGAATTCACGGCCGACACCGCACTCCCGCCGGTGGCAAGCATCGGATCCAGAAGCAGGAAATCCCGCTCACCCACGTCGCCGGGAATCTTGAAGTAGTAGTCAACCGGCTGCAGGGAGTCGTGGTCCCGGTAGAGTCCGATGTGACCCACGCGCGCCGACGGCACCAGTCTCAGGATTCCCTCCACCATGCCGAGCCCGGCGCGGAGGATGGGCACGAGGGTGAGCTTTTTTCCGGCGACGCGCACTCCGCGGGCGCGTTCCAGAGGTGTCTCGACTTCGGTCGGGGCGAGCGGAAGGTCCGCCGTGGCCTCGTAGGCCATGAGCATGGCGATCTCTTCCACCAGCTCCTTGAAGATCTTCGTGGGCGTTTCCCTGTTTCGGAGCAGGGTGACCTTGTGCCTCACGAGGGGGTGCCGCACGAGCACCAGTGACGGAAACTCGCGTGCGCGCTCCAGCTCGGCGTCATCCCGCGGGCTCCCAGGGGGGTGGGTCGCGGCGGCTGCGGTATGTGGCTGGGTATTGTCGGTCATGGGTCAGCCTGGTCCACTGCGTCGAGGTGTTCGCAGCGGCAACCTAGTGCACTGCGGGGAAGATTCGTATGGTTCCCCCTCGCCGGCCGGGCATTGCGGGTGAGGCTGCATTCCTGCCGGCGATGCGCCATGATTCAGGGCGCGGCACCCGCCACCCAGCCGGCAGGGCCGGAGCACACCCGACACCAGCAGCATTTGCGCAGATGAAAGAGTATCAGGCAGTCGTTCACAGACTATCCCAGCGATCCCGGGACGACGAGGACGCACTCACCGACCTCCTGAACGAGCGCAGCCGCAGCGGCTGGGAACTCTCGAGCATGTCGCAGGACGCCGACCGACTCGTTCTGATATTCGCGCGTGATGCGCAGGCGGAGGAGTAAGGCAGCGGGAACCTGACCTTCCGTCACTGCCTCATCCGCGAGAACACGGTGTCAACGAGCGCGCGAATCAGCTCCCGCTGGCGCGAGTTCACGTGATCTCCCTCCAGCCACACGAGGTCGCGCGGGCCGACGGCGCTCTCGTACAGCGTCATCACCGCCTCACGAGGCATGCGGCTGTCGTCAGTTGCGTTCACCATCATCAGCGGGCGTGGCGCGAGCTCGGGAGCCCAGCGCTCGGGAGCCAGCTGGGGACCGTTGATGGCAACGTTCGTCAGGGCGGCAACCATTGACTGCAGCGGAGCCGTGGGCACGTACGGCTCCAGGTTCGTTCGAAGCAGCAAGTAAGGATTGCCGGCGCCGTGAATGGACCACACGCGCGTGATGCGGTCGTCCAGCGCTCCAGCGATCACCGCGAACGCAGCGCCGAAGCTCACGCCCACTATCTCCACCCGGCTCGTGTCCGCCCAGGGCTGCTGCGCAATCCAGTCCAGCGCCACCAGCACGGCGGGCGGCGTGTCCAGGATGGCCGCGCGAGCATTCGGCACTTCCTTCACCACTGAGAGTCCCTTCGCGCGATCGTTCCCCGCGAACGGGTAGGACAGCGCCACCACGATCGTGCCGCGAGTGTCCTCGATGAGTCGTGCGGCATCACGACCCGTGCGATGACCGCCCAGCAGGAGCACGACGGGCCTCCGCTCGAGATTCGCCGAGTCGTCGGCAGGCCGCTTGACGGTGAGGTCCACGGCAAGGCCGCCGGTAGTCGTCAGGCGGACGTCATTCAGCAGGTAGCCTCCCTCCACCTCCTCGTCGCCCGCCTCCGCTTCCGCTATCGGCTCGTGCCGCGCCGCGAAGTGGGGACGGGGGTCGGACGTGAGGGCACGGACGCCGAGCGAGATGGCGACGATGATGAGCACCGCGAGCACGGCAGCGGAGGCTGCGGCGCGGCGCATGAAGCTTCGGGAAGGTCGCGAGAACTGCATGGTCGCTGGCACGGTTCGACAGGGAGCGGTGCCCGGCCGCCATCACACCGACGGATGCGGCCAGGCGACACGGCCTTGTCCGCAAGGTATGCTCCGTTGGGTGGTATACCCGACCTGCCTGCAATGGAGCCGCAGCGGGATAACGTTTCGGACGGAATCGGCGTCCAACATCTGGCGGTCCGGGGCCGTATCTAGTATTCGCGGTACATTGACGGACCAGTACGTGTGACGAGGATCGGCAGATCCGCAAATGGGAGCATTGTCCGAGAACCTGCCGGCGCCAATAGCCCACCTCCTGCTGGTGGAGGATGACTCCGCGGTTGCCCGCCTCATGCGGCGCGCCCTGGAGGAGGCCGGCTACGCTGCCGAGTGCGTTTCCAACGCATTCGAGGCACGCACTGCGCTGGCAGGCGGCGTGCGGGCGCCCGACGCCATACTGCTGGACCTCCAGCTTCCGGACGACAGCGGCCTGACGCTGCTTCGTGAGCTGCGCGCCACCAGGCCCGAGCTGCCGGTCCTGATCGTCACCGGCCAGCGCGGAGACGCAGACATCGTGCGGGGGCTGGACGCGGGCGCCGACGACTACCTGGTGAAGCCCTTCGCGCTCAGCGTGCTCGTGGCGCGAGTGCGAGCCGTGCTGCGCCGCGGCGTGTCCGCGGGAGCGGAGTACGTGCAGGTGGGAGACCTGCACTTCGACAGGCTCAATCGCGTGATATCCACGTCGTCGTCAGGCGCCCTGTCGTTCACGCCAAAGGAGTACGCCCTGCTGGAGTACTTCCTGCTGCGTCCCGAGACCGTGGTGACGCGGGCCGAGCTGCTGGAGAAGGTGTGGGGACACCAGTTCGACCCGGGTTCCAACCTGGTTGACGTGCACATAGCCCGCCTTCGCAGGAAGCTCCAGGAAAGCGTGACGGCGCCGGTGCTGCGCACCGTTCGCGGGCGCGGTTTCCAGCTCACGGCCCAGGCCGACGCCGCCGAAACGGCCTGAACGCCTGACGAGACGCCCCCGATGAAAAACGACCCGTTTCCCACGGACATGCATCGTGAGGCGCACGACGCCGCGCGCGCCTGCCACGTGGCGGCCATGGAGGCAGTGCGCCTCTCGCTGAGCGCAGGCTGGGATCCGGGGGCGCAGCACCGCATAACGATGCTGCTGGACACGGGAGACATCTGCCGCACCATGGGCGACTTCCTGCAGCGCGGCTCCCCGCGCGTGCTGGAAGTGGCCCGCGCCTGCGCCGCAATCTGCGGCGACTGCAGGGACGAGTGCGAGCGGTCGGGCGTGGAGGAACTTCGTGCGTGCGCCGAGGCCTGCGACAGGTGCGCGAGTGCCTGCGCCAGGCTCTCGATCCAGCGCGCTGGCGACTGAGTCCTCCCGCTCCCTTGAGAGCTTCCGGGCGCGATTCCACTCGCCCCACCCGCCGCGCGGCACGGCCTCGGGGGACTCGGCCGGCAGTGGCGCGGTAACCCTCCGACTTCGGGTAAGCTCCGGCGCCGGTTAACTTTCAGGGATGCCCGCAGCACCCGAAACACAGGCAGCCAGCAAGGAAACCACCGGACGTTCCGCTCATGACAGCAGGATTGACCGGGAGCTCGCTGCTGCCATAAATCGCCGCCGTACCTTCGCGATCATCTCGCACCCGGACGCCGGCAAGACGACGCTCACCGAGAAGCTCCTCCTGTACGGAGGCGCGATCCACCTCGCGGGTGCCGTAAAGGCGCGCAGGGCGCAGCGACATGCCACGTCCGACTGGATGAAGCTGGAGCAGGAGCGCGGTATCTCCGTCACGTCCAGCGTCATGCAGTTCGAGTACGACGGCTTCCAGGTGAACCTCCTGGATACCCCGGGCCACATGGACTTCGGTGAAGACACCTACCGAACCCTCGTGGCAGCGGACAGCGCCGTGATGCTCCTGGATAACCGCCGCGGAGTCGAGGAGCGCACCCGGCAGCTGTTCGACGTCTGCCGTCGCAGGCGCATGCCCATCTTCGCCGTGGTGAACAAGTGCGATCGCGTGGGCGAGGATCCCCTCAAGCTGCTCAGCGACGTGGAGGACGAGCTGGGGATCGCGTGCGTGGCTGCCAACTGGCCGATCCACCGCGACGGCACCTTCGTGGGCGTGTACGATCGCAGGCACAGGCGGGTGCACCTGTTCACCCGTGGCGAGGATCACGGCGCGGGTCGGGCCGCGTCCGCCCTCCTGGACGTGAGCGGGCCTGACGACGAGCGCATCGTGGAGGCGCTGGGCGGCTCGCACTCGGCTCGTGCGGCGGTGGAGAAGCTGGCGCACGACGTGCTGCTGCTTGACGAGGCCGGACACGAGTTCGATGCGGATGCGATTGCCGCCGGCGAGCAGATCCCGATGTATTTCGCCTCGGCACTCACCAACTTCGGCGTGGAGCCCTTCCTCGAGGACTTCCTCCCGCTCGCACCCGCCCCGGCCATGCGGGACAGCTCGGCGGGTCCGGTGCACCCGGCACTGCCGGCTTTCTCCGGTTTCGTGTTCAAGATCCAGGCGAACATGGACCCGAAGCACCGCGACCGTATTGCTTTCGTGCGCGTCTGCTCCGGCCGCTACTCCGCAGGGCTGCAGGTGACGCACTCGCGCACCGGAAAGGCGATGCGGCTGGCAGCCCCCCAGCAGTTCCTGGCTCGCGAGCGGAACTTCGTGGAGACCGCGTGGCCGGGTGATGTGGTGGGCGTGCACGATCGAGGCTCGCTACGCATCGGCGACACCCTCGTGGAGGACGGCGCGCCACGCACGGAGGACGGTGGTCCGCTGCAGTTCAGCGGCATTCCGCGCTTCGCGCCCGAGCACTTCGCGCGCATAACGACGAAGGACCCGCTGCGCCGCAAGGCGCTGGACACGGGCCTTCGCGAGCTCACTGAAGAGGGCGCTGCGCAGGTGTTCTACGCCGAGGGTGCAACCGGTCCGGCGCCGATAGTGGGTGCCGTTGGCCAGCTGCAGTTCGACGTGATGCTGCACCGGCTCGAGAACGAGTACGGCGTGAAGTGCCAGCTGGAGAAGTATCCGTTCCGCTACCCGCGCTGGGTGACGGGGCCGAAGGCGGAGATCGAGCGTGTGGCGGCCGCGCCGGAACGTGCGCTCCTGTACGATGCCAAGGGCGCGCCCCTGCTCCTCTTCCGCGATGCGTGGCACCTGCGCTGGGCGCAGGAGAACGAGACTGGCCTGGAGTATCACGAGGTGGCGCCTTAGGGGATGAGGAGTGCGGCGGCGCTTCGCGGCGGCGCTTTTTTGGTCGGGGTACGGGTCTCGGCGCTCGGCCGGGAGTGAAGGCTCGGGTGCGCCACAACTGTCATCCTGCATCCGCTCTCCCCTATCTGTCATCCCGCACGAGCTCTCCCCTATCTGTCATCCCGCACGAGCGCAGCGAGTGTCGGGATCTGCCTGCAACTCGTAGTGGCCGGCATCGGTGCAGGGATAGTAGATCCCGACGCTTCGCGCGGGATGACAGACTTGCCTTCCCTGTCATCCCGCACGAGCGCAGCGAGTGTCGGGATCTGCCTGCAACTTGTAGTGGCCAGCTTCGGCGCAGTGAAAGCAGATCCCGACGCTTCGCGCGGGATGACAGATAGGTAAGGCGCGGGATGGCAGAACCCGAGGCAGTTCCCCTGGTCCCTAGTTGTAGATGACGGAGAGGTTGTTCACAGGAGCGTAGCGAGG
>CAYQAO010000075.1:8962-13508 GCA_964415485.1 uncultured Gemmatimonadaceae bacterium | reverse complement strand
GCGAGTGTCGGGATCCGCCTTCACTTCACCGTGAATGGCTTCGGCGCAGGGTAAGTAGGTCCCGACGCTTCGCGCGGGATGACAGTCTCTCCTTCCGTGTCATCCCGCATGAGCGAAGCGAGTGTCGGGATCTGCTCGCAACTGGTAGTGGCCGGCCTCGGCGCAGGGTAAGTAGATCCCGACGCTTCGCGCGGGATGACAACGAGCGCTCGGCATGCCACCGGCCCCGGCCCGCCCACCACCAATCGCTCGATTCTTGCCTGCGCCCACCGCATGAACCACCACGATCATCACGGCGGCTCCGGGCATGGCTCGCACCAGCATGTCCACGCCCCGCATGCTGACCGACCGGAGCACACAGGCCACACTCCAGATGCAGCACATCGCTCTCACGCCGGGCACGACAAGCACGCCGGACACTCCGTAGAGGCATTCCGCAGCAAGTTCTGGGTCTCGCTGCTGCTCACCATCCCCACCCTCGTCTGGGGGGAGATGGCGCCCATGCTGCTGCGCTTCACGCCGCCGGACGTGCCTGGCGCGCGGTGGATTCCCTTCGCCTTCGGCACTGCCGTCTTCCTCTACGGCGGGCTGGTGTTCATTCGCGGCGCGCGGCACGAGCTGGCCGACAGGCAGCCGGGGATGATGACGCTCATCTCGCTCGCGATCGGCGTCGCGTTCCTCTACAGCCTGGCCGCCACGTTCGGGATCGTGGACGGCATGCCCCTCTGGGAGGAGCTGGCGACCCTCGTCACCATCATGCTCCTCGGCCACTGGATGGAGATGCGCTCGCTCGAGCGCGCGAGCGGTGCGCTGAACGAGCTGGCGAAGCTGCTGCCGTCCACCGCCACACGAGTCGCAGCCGACGGAAGCACCGAGGAAGTGGCGCTGTCCGAGGTGCGCGAGGGAGATATCCTTCTCGTGAGGCCGGGCGCGTCAATCCCCGCCGACGGCGTGGTGCGAGAGGGACGCAGCGACGTGAACGAGAGCATGGTCACGGGCGAGTCGCGTCCCGTGGTTCGTGAGGCAGGCGACGAGGTGATCGGGGGCACGGTGAACGGGCAGGGCTCGCTGCGCGTGGAGGTGTCGAAGACGGGCGAGGGCACCACGCTCGCGGGCATCATGCGCCTCGTGGAGCAGGCGCAGACGTCGCGTTCGCGTGCTCAGGACCTGGCGGACCGCGCGGCGCGCATGCTGACGTACGTTGCACTCGGGGCCGCGGCACTCACGGCTCTCGGGTGGGCGGTTGCCGGCGCGACGCCTGCCTACGTGATCGAGCGTGTGGTGACCGTGCTCGTGATCGCCTGCCCGCACGCGCTGGGCCTGGCGATCCCGCTGGTGATCGCCATCTCGACCACGATCGGTGCGCGCAACGGACTCCTGGTACGCAACCGCCGAGGGCTGGAGGAGGCGCGGGAGATAGACACGGTGATCTTCGACAAGACGGGAACCCTCACGCTCGGCGAACACCGTGTGGTGCGCATGCATGTCGCTGGTGGGATGAACGAGGACGAAGCGCTGCGCCTGGCAGCGGCGGTGGAGTCGGACGCCGAGCATCCGGTGGCGCGGGCGATCGTGGCGAGTGCGCGCGAGAGGGGGCTGGACGTGCCTCACGCGCACCACTTCCGCGCCATACCGGGGCACGGAGTGGAGGCGGAGGTGGACGGCCGCTCGCTCTCGGTGGGCGGCCCCAACCTTCTCGTCAGGCTCGGCACCGAGCCGCCCCGGGAGCTTGCCGGGTTCGCGGACGACGCGGCCTCGAACGGGCAGGGGGTGGTGTACCTGGTGGATGGCGGCGAGGCCGTGGCTGCGTTCGCGGTGGCCGACGCCGTGCGTCCGGAATCGGCGGAAGCCGTGAGGGCACTGCGCGACATGGGCGTGGAGGTGGCGATCCTCACGGGCGACTCCCGTCCGGTGGCGCAGGGCGTGGGGCAGGCGCTCGGGGTGGACCGGGTGATGGCGCAGGTCCTGCCTGACGAGAAGGCCGCGCGGGTGGAGGAGCTGCAGTCGCAGGGGCGCAGGGTGGCCATGGTGGGCGACGGCGTGAACGACGCGCCGGCACTCCTCACCAGTGACGTGGGCATCGCGATCGGCGCGGGCACGGATGTGGCCGTGGAGGCGGGCGACGTGGTGCTGGTGCGCAACGACCCGCGTGACGTGCCTCGCATCATCGAGTTGAGCCGGGCCACCTACCGGAAGATGATCCAGAACCTGTGGTGGGCTGCCGGATACAACATCATCGCGATCCCGCTCGCCGCTGGTGTCCTGCAGCCATGGGGCATAGTCTTGTCGCCTGCGGTGGGTGCGGTGCTGATGTCGCTCAGCACGATCATCGTGGCGGTGAATGCGCAGTTGCTTCGGGCTGAGGACTAGGCGTCTGTTTGGGGGTGTCGGGGGTTGGGGTGGGGCGTCGGGGCCTGGGTCGGGATCTCTGCGCCGAGCGCACCACGTAGCCCGCCGCGGCGAGACGAACCAGCGCGCATGGGAGCTTCGACCCCCGATCCCCAACCCCCGACACCCCCAAACACGCGACGCCGTGAAGCGGCGTCGCACTCCCCAGCCCAATGCCCGCCCTCTCCATAACCAGCCTCCACAAGCGCTTCGGCGATGTCGTCGCCGTCAACGGCATAGACCTGGAAGTTCGACACGGCGAGTGTTTCGGGCTGCTGGGGCCCAACGGTGCCGGGAAGACCACGACCATAGAGATCTGCGAGGGGCTCACGGAGCCTGACGAGGGCGACGTCCGCGTACTCGGGCAGGCCTGGAAGGAGAACGCGCGTGCGCTACGGCAGCGTCTCGGCATCCAGCTGCAGGAGACCCAGCTCGCCGAGAAGCTCACGGTGGAGGAAACCATTCGCCTGTTCAGGAGCTTCTACGATCGCGGGCTGCCGGTGAACAGGCTGGTGGACATGGTGCAGCTCGACGAGAAGCGCGGCGCACGCGTGGGAACGCTGTCCGGAGGACAGAAGCAGCGTCTCGCGCTCGCATGTGCGCTTGCGGGTGACCCCGAACTGATCTTCCTGGACGAGCCCACCACCGGCCTCGATCCGCAGTCGCGCCGGCAGCTCTGGTCGCTGGTGGAAGAGTTGCGCGCGAGCGGTCGCACGCTCGTGCTGACTACGCACTACATGGACGAGGCCGAGAAGCTGTGCGACAGGGTGGCGATCGTGGACCGCGGTCGCGTCATCGCACTCGGCACACCGCGCTCGCTCATCGCGCAACTGGGCGCGGAGGCCGTGGTCTTCTTTGCGGTGGAGGAGGGAACGATACCGGCCGACGAACTCGCAACGATCCGAGCCGCGCTCGAGAGCCCGCACCCGCCCCGGGAGACGGATGGCGGCTACGAGCTGCAGGTGCGCGCGCCTCACGCGGCGGTGCCCGCGCTGCTCGATCACCTGGTGAAGAGCGGGCGTCGCCTGAGCGAACTGAGGACGCACACTCCCACCCTGGAGGATGTGTTCGTGAACCTGACGGGGAGGGCCCTGCGCGATGGCTGACGAGTCGTACTCCTCACTGCTCGAGCTGTTCAAGGTTCGCATGCGCGAGTTCCTGCGCGAGCCGGAGGCCCTGTTCTGGACCTTCGGCTTCCCGCTGCTGCTCGCTGCGGGTCTCGGCATCGCGTTTCGCAGTCGTCCGCCGGAGGTGGTGAAGGTTGCAGTGCTTGCGAGCGCGCCGGCTGCCGACTCCGCGGTGCGTGCGCTCGAGTCCAGCGGCTCGGTGGACGCGCAGGTGCTCGACGACTCGGCTGCCGCACGAGCGCTGCGCACCGCGCAGGTGGCGCTGGTCGTCGTGCCTGACGCGAACGGGGGTGTGGAGTACCGCTTCGACCCGTCGCGTCCGGAGGCGCGCACCGCGAGGCTGGTGACGGATGCGGTGCTGCAGCGGGCGGCGGGGCGCGAGGACGTGTACCAGGTGCACGAGGCGACGATCAGCGAGAAGGGCGCGCGCTACATTGACTTCTTCATACCCGGACTGCTGGGCCTCAACCTCATGGGAAGCGGCATCTGGTCCATAGCGTTCGCGGTGGTGACGGCGCGGAACAAGAAGCTGCTGAAGCGCCTCGTCGCCACTCCGATGTCTCGCGTGGAGTACCTGATGTCGTTCCTGCTGTCCCGACTGGTGTTCCTCGTGCTGGAGGTGGGAGCGCTGGTGGGCTTCGGGATGTGGGTGTTCGACGTGCCGATGCGCGGTTCGTGGATGACGCTGTCGGTGATCTCGCTGGTGGCCGCGCTCGCATTCGGTGCGCTGGGCCTGCTGGTGTCGTCGCGCGTGAAGACGGTGGAGGGCGCCTCGGGACTTGGCAACCTGGTGATGCTGCCAATGTGGATCTTCTCGGGCGTGTTCTTCTCGGCGACGAACTTCCCTCCGGCGTTCCAGCCGTTCATCCAGGCGCTGCCGCTCACCGCGACCGTGGATGCGCTGCGAGCGACGATGATCGAGGGTGCGTCACTGGCGAGCCAGTCGGGCGAGCTGCTCCTGGTAGCGGGCTGGGGAGTGGTGTCCTTCGCGATAGCGATCTCGATCTTCAGGTGGCGCTGAGGTGAAGGCG
>CAYQAO010000075.1:0-8862 GCA_964415485.1 uncultured Gemmatimonadaceae bacterium | reverse complement strand
GCCGTAAGGCTTTCCCTCACAAACATTCCCTATAGCCCCCGACGGATGACCTTGCCGGCCGGGGGCATTATTCGATCACGAAACATCACCTGCGCATGAGAAATCACGCGCGACACCGCCCCGGCAGGGGCAACGCACTCGAGGATCGAACGATGACGTCCGCATATCGCCACCAGATCAACCCCCTTGCCCGTGCGCTCGCCGCTGCCGGCGCCCTCGGGCTGCTCCTCGGCGTTCAGGCCTGCAAGCCCGCGGACGCCGCAATCCCTGGCGCGGGGCATTCAATCCCCGTCCATACCGAGTACGACGAGATCGTCGGTGAGGAGATCGCGGTGCTCACCGCTGCGCCCAACGTTCCGCCCCCGATCACGAGGAAGCACGCGACCAAGGTCATCGTGAACCTCGAGACCACCGAGGAGACGATGCGCCTCGCGGACGGCGTGGAGTACACGTTCTGGACGTTCGGCGGCAACGTGCCCGGAAACTTCATCCGCGTGCGTGAAGGCGACCTGGTCGAGTTCCACCTGAGCAACCACGAGCACAGCACGGTTCCCCACAACATTGACCTGCACGCCGTAACCGGCCCGGGTGGTGGTGCCGAGGCGAGCCTGACGCTGCCCGGACATGAGTCGGTGTTCAGCTTCACGGCTCTCAACCCCGGACTGTACGTCTACCACTGCGCCACCTCACCGGTGCCGGTGCACATCGCGAACGGCATGTACGGCCTGATCCTGGTCGAGCCGAAGGAAGGACTGCCTGAAGTGGACCGCGAGTACTACGTGATGCAGAGCGAGTTCTACACGCCCGGCAAGTCGGGCCACCAGACGCTCGACATGGACAAGGCGATCGAGGAGAACCCGACCTACGTGGTGTTCAACGGAAGCATGGGTGCCCTCACTGGCGACAACGCGCTGCAGGCGTCGGTGGGCGACCGCGTGAGGCTGTACCTGGGCAACGGCGGTCCGAACCTGATCAGCTCGTTCCACGTGATCGGCGAGATCTTCGACAACGTGTACGGCGAAGGTGGTACGAAGGTGACGCAGCACAACGTGCAGACCACGCTGATCCCCGCCGGTGGAGCCTCGATGGTGGAGTTCGGAGTGGAGAAGGCCGGCAACCTGGTACTGGTTGACCACTCGATCTTCCGCGCCTTCAACAAGGGAGCCCTGGGCATCATGACGGTGACGGGCCCCGACAACGAGCGGGTGTTCGCGGAAGTGCAGTCGGGCCTGCGCCCGGCGCCGAAGGCGAACGACTGAACGACGCTGGCAGCTGGTGGCGATTCTCCACCAGCTGCCGGCAGCCGGCTTCCGGCTACGGCCGCGACGATCACGACTCCGAGGCATTAGCCGGAACCCGGCAGCAGCAGTAACCGACAACCAGAGATCCAGAAAATGCCCCGCCTGATGCTCCTCCTCGCACTCGCCGCGCTCCTGCCTCTCCAGGCAGGCGCCCAGCAGGTGCGCATGGTGAGCATACCGGCGGGGTCCTTCGTTCCGCTGTACGGCGTGGAAGGCGCACCGCCGGTTCGGGTGAAGGCGTTTCGCATGGACGAGCGCCCCGTCACGCGCGGCGAGTTCCAGGAGTTCGTCATCGCGAACCCGAAGTGGCGGCGTGACAGCGTCTCGCGACTCTTCGCAGACGTCGCCTACCTGCGCGAATGGCCGTCGGCAACGAGCGCAGGCGAGGGACCGGCTCTGAAGCAGCCGGTGACGCAGGTGTCGTGGTTTGCGGCGACCGCGTACTGCGAGTGGAAGGGCAAGCGACTTCCGACCGTGGAGGAATGGGAGTACGTGGCCGCCGCCAGCGCCACCATGCGCGACGCCTCACGAGACTCGGCACACGTTCGCGAGCTGCTTCGCCTGTACACGCAGGGTCGCAGGGGAGCGATGCCGGCTGCAGGGAGCGGCGCACCCAATGCGTACGGCGTTCGAGACATGCACGGCCTGGTGTGGGAGCACGTGGAGAACTTCAACTCCATCATCGTCTCCGACGACTCGCGCGGCACGTCGGGAAGCGCGGAGCGCGATCACCAGCTGTACTGCGCGAGTGCTGCGATCGGCGCCTCGAACACCGAGAATTACCCCGCGTTCCTGCGCTATGCGATCCGCGCCGGCCTCACGGGCAGCACCACCACCGGCATGCTCGGCTTCCGCTGCGCTGCCTGACGTCATACATGAGGGAGGAAGTCATGCTTCGACCCAACCGGATATCGCTCTCGCTGGCCATGGCTGCGGTCATGCTGGGCACCGCGTGCAGCGCGCCCACGGGCGACGTGCAGCAGCCTGCAGCGTCGGCGTCGCGGGAGTCGCGCAGCCCCGTGGCCCGGCGCGCGGTGAGCGAATACTCCATCTACGAGCTGGAAGGGGCATGGCGCGACGCGGCGGATGTGGAACACCCGCTGTCGAAGCTGAAGGGACGCACCCAGGTGCTGGCCATGGTCTACACCAACTGCACCGCGACCTGCCCGATAACGGTGGCTCAGATGAAGCGCATCGAGGAGGCGACGCCGGCTGAGGTGGGCTTCGTCCTGGTCTCGCTGGACCCGCAGCGTGACGATGCAGAGCGCCTCGCGGCATACGCGGGCGAGCGCAAGCTGGACGCGAGCCGCTGGACGCTGCTGACCGGGCCAGACAGGGACGTCCGCGAGCTGGCAGCCGTACTCGGCATTCGCTACCGGCAGGTTACGCCTGACGACATAGCGCACTCGAACATCCTCACGGTGCTGGATGAGGAAGGCCGGATAGCGTACCAGCAGATGGGCTTCGGCGGCGTTGACGAGACGATCGCCGTGCTGCGGGAGATGTCGCGCGCACGTTAGGCGGCCCGCGGTGCGTACACTCCGGCACACCGGGCGGCTTCGTTCGCCCACCGATTCGAGCATTGACCATGAATACCTACTACCTGCCGCTCCCCCTCCGGCTGCTCCTGATGGCCCTCGCGGCACTGCTCTGGATACTCCTTACGCCACTGCTTGCACACGGCGCTCCTGCACCTCGCCACGCGATCGCCGGTGACACCGCGGTCGTCGCGGCAAGCGAGCCGGACTCGGGCACGGTTCAGTCGCTGCCGGACATACGGTTCCACGGCGAGGTGCGGTCGCGCAGCGAGATGGACCGCACCAACGGCGCAAGCAGCGACGTCTTCACCTGGCTGCGCAGCCGCATCGGCGCCACCATGAACGTTGGCGAGGGCGCGCGCATGCGCCTCACGGTGCAGGATTCGCGCGTGCTGGGCGCCGACGGACACCCTTCGGCCGCCGCGGGCGGCGTGCTGGCGCTGCACGAGGGCTTCCTGGAGATCATCCGTCCCGCTGGCGGGGTGAACTGGACGGCCAAGGTGGGACGCCAGGAGATCGCACTGGGCAACGAGCGCCTGATCGGCGCCGTGAACTGGTCGAACACGGGCCGCACGTTCGACGCGCTTCGCGTGTCGGTCGCGCCGGGTTCTGCCGAGGGTCGCTGGACTGCGACTGCGTTCGGCGCGGTGATGGACGAGCGCGGTCGTCGCTTCGGGAGCTCGCTCACGCCTGACGAGAACGCGGACGACCACGTGGTGATCGGCGCACATGCCACTCGCGCGCTGGGTGGCGACAAGGGCGCCGTGCTCCTGGACGCAACCCTTGTGCACGACATGGCCGGCAGCTACCGCAGCTACGTGGACGCGGACCGCACCACGCTGGACGTTCGGGTGCGGGTTCCATCGCTGTCAGGCATGCGCGTGGAGCTGGAGGGGGCATACCAGGCGGGCAGGCAGTGGTGGCAGCCCGCCGGTGCGGCGAGTCCCGTCGTCAGGCAGGACATCGGCGCCTGGCTGCTCGGCGCACGCATCGGGACCGCCTCGGCGCTCGGGCGCCTGACGAGCGCGACGCTGGGAGTGGACGTCCTCTCCGGCGACGCGGACGCAACCGACGGCAGCTACGGCGCCTTCACCACGCCCTACGCGACGAACCACCCCTACTACGGGCTCATGGACGTGTTCCTGGACCCGGCGGCTCGCACCGGCGACCGCGGCCTCACCGACATCTTCGCGTCGGCAGTCGTAAGGCTGGGAAGCGCAGCGAGCCTGCGCACCGACGTGCACTCGTTCAGGCTGAACGCCGGCGACGGTCGCAACCTCGGCTGGGAGGCGGACTGGGTCCTTCCCATCGCGATCGCCGGAAATTCGACGGTCGAGCTGGGGTACAGTATCTTCAGGGCATCGCGCGGTGCGACGCCGCTGGGCCTGCGGTCGGGCGAGTGGGGATACGTGCAGGTGAGGGTGGGCATGTGACCCGGCTGCCGGCGCGGGTTGGGCAGGTCCCCACGATTCGCGCGGGATGACCGGCGGGTGACATAACCCGGGGCAGTCCCTTTTCACTCTTCCCTCAGGCCGTGCCATGCCCGAACCCTGGCTCTCCGGTCCCGTACCGGGCGTGATACCCCTGCTTCAGCCCGCCGCGCACGCGCTGCTGCACTGCAGGGAGCAGATAGCCGGGATCGCGGCCACGCGAGGCGACCTCACGCCTGAGAGGATCTGGACCGGCCCGGGAAGCGCCGCGTCCATCGGCTTCCACCTGCGGCACCTCGCCGGCGCCACCGATCGCCTGCTCGCCTACGCGCGCGGCGAGCAGCTGAACGACGAGCAGCGCGAGTACCTGCGCCAGGAGGGCCAGCGCGCCGGCGGACCGGAAGACCTGAGCTCCCTCGCCGACGGCGCGATCGCAGCCCTGGACTCGGCGCTGGACACCATCCGCGCGACGCCTGAATCAGCGCTCCTCGAGCCGCGCGAAGTGGGACGGGCACGTCTTGCGACGAACGTCCTGGGCCTGCTTTTTCACATCGCCGAGCACGCGCAGCGGCATACGGGGCAGCTCGTCACCACGATCAAGGCGGGGGAGTAGGCTCTCACTTTCATGGCGGGGAGGCAGTCCCGCGTCCCAGTCCCTCCTCACCTTTTCGGCCCCTCCCACTTGCCGACAGTTGTTCCAACAACTATCCTTCCCGCCATGCAATCCTCCATCGAACACCAGCTCTTCATCCAGATCCAGCGGCTGGCCAGCACGCTGGCTCAGCAGGCCGCGGAGCTGCTCAAGACCCAGGGACTGTCCATCGCACAGTACAACGTACTGCGCGTCCTCCGCGGAGCCGCACGGGAAGGGGCCGAGCTCGCCTGCGGCGAGGTCGCCGACCGCCTCATCTCCAAGGATCCCGACATGACGCGCCTCCTCGACCGCCTCGAGAATCAGGGACTCGTCTCCCGCGAGCGGAGCAAGGAGGACCGGCGCGTCGTCACGGCCAGCATAACCGAGAAGGGACTGGCGGTACTGGCCGAGCTGGACGAGC
The DNA here is from genome assembly GCA_964415485.1 of uncultured Gemmatimonadaceae bacterium. Classification (GTDB taxonomy): domain Bacteria; phylum Gemmatimonadota; class Gemmatimonadetes; order Gemmatimonadales; family Gemmatimonadaceae; genus JBBQHX01. The sequence continues at coordinate 3,538 of CAYQAO010000075.1, read as the reverse complement.
CGATGTCGCAGCTGCATCAGGAGCAGCTGGGGCACCTGGGCGAGGAGCGAAGCCAGGAGTTGCTGGACCTGCTCGACGCCGCTTCAACGCGCGCGAGCAGCTGAGAATCACCGCTCTTCACTACCCGATCTGCAGGTTTCAGATGATCCGATCCATCAGCAGCACACGCATCACCGAGTCGCAGCTTGGCATTGCACTCGCAGTACTTCGCGTCTTCGCTGGCGTGATATTCGTGGCTCACGGAGCCCAGAAGCTTTTCGTTTACGGTCCCGCCGCAGTGGGCCAGGCGTTCGGTCAGATGGGCCTGCCCTTGCCGGAGCTGATGGCCTACGGCGTGGCGCTGGCGGAACTTGCCGGCGGCATACTGCTGGTTCTCGGACTCCTGACGCGTCCCGTGAGCGCGCTGCTGGTGCTCGTCATGCTCGGCGCAGTGTTCGTCGCGCACCTGCCGGCCGGCTTCTTCCTGCCTGACGGGTACGAGTTCGCGATGATCCTGGGTGCCATCTCGGCTTCACTCGCGATCGTCGGCGCAGGTCGCTACTCGGTGGATCACGTCCTTTCCAGAGGCTGACAATCCATGTCCAACGACACCCGCACCGCCCGCCCCGGAGTCGCACCGCCGGGCTATAGGCTTCCCGATGCCGCGCACCCCGGCGCGGTGCGCCTGCAGGTGTCGGACATCGAGGCCTCGCGAGAGTTCTATCGCGACGAGCTCGGCTTCAGGGAGCTTGGTCGGGAGGGCGACGTCGTCAGGCTCGGCGCCCACGGGGAGGACGCGGTGCTGGTGGAGTTGCATGGCAAGCCCGGAATCCAGCCGGCACCGCGTCGCGGTGCGCTCGGGCTGTACCACTTCGCCATCCTCCTGCCGGACCGCGAGTCGCTGGGCGCCTTCCTGCTGCACATGTCCAACCTGGGCTACCGGATGGGGATGTCGGACCATCACGTGAGCGAGGCGTTGTACCTGAGCGATCCCGACGGGCTCGGAATCGAGGTGTACGCAGACCGTCCGCGCAGCGAGTGGAAGGTGGACGCGACCGGACAGGTGGCCATGGTCACCGAGCCGCTGGACGTGAGGTCGCTTCTCGAGGCGTCGGCGGACACGCCCTGGAAGGGGATGCCGGCCGGCACGAGCATCGGGCACGTTCACCTTCACGTGGGCGACCTTTCGATGGCAGACGCCTTCTACCACCAGGCGCTGGGCCTGGACCGCATCGTGTGGGGATACCCGGGAGCGCTCTTCCTCGCGGCCGGTGGTTATCATCACCACCTGGGCACGAACACCTGGGCGGCGGGTGCGTCGCCTGCAGGTGAGGACGAGGCGCGGCTGCTGGAGTGGGAGCTGGTGGTGCCGACGGGCGAGGACGTGGAGCTCGCGGCGGCCAGCCTGGAGCGCGCGGGGAATGCGGTCGCTCGTGAGGCGGGCACCGCGCTTTCCCGCGATCCCTGGGGCACCGCCGTGAGGGTCGTGCCTGCCTGACGCGACGACGCGTCCCGCAACAGGGTGCATCGTCCCGCGCGGCGCCGGTCACGCACCGGCGATCGCAAACCTGCGACACGAGCGCTCGCGTACCTGAACGCATCGGAGCTGGCGGATGCTCGACTGGATCTCCTGGGACACCGGCATTGCGTTGACGGTCGTCATGCGGATGCTGATCTCCTTTGCGCTCTCGCTCCCGATCGGCTGGGAGCGGGAGCGCAACGCGCGCTCGCTCGGCCTCCGCACATTCCCGCTCGTGGCGATCGCGAGCACCGGATACCTGACGATTGCCGAGGAGCTGTTCGTGCTGGAGAGCAATGCGCAGTCGAGGGTGCTTCAGGGGCTGATGACCGGCATCGGCTTCATCGGCGGCGGCGCGATCCTCAAGCGAAGCGACGACAGGGTGCAGGGAACCGCGACCGCAGCGGGCGTATGGGCCACCGGCGCACTCGGCGCCAGCGTGGCGTACGGACGCCTGGACATAGCCTTGGCAATCTCGCTGATGACCTTCGCCACGTTCCGGTGGATCACGCCGCTCAAGCACGTGGTGGAGCGCAATCGGCCCGCCCACACCGCAGACGAGCCTTACGACGCGTGAAGTTCGCCATCGGTGACACTGCGGATCGCGGGCCCGACGCCGCCCCCGGGAGACCGCCTGCATCCGCGTCGGACTCGTCAGGCACGAACCGGCCCGTCTGGGAGGACGGTCAGTGGCGGCCGCTGCCCGCGCTGACCGAGGACGCAACGGCGGACGTGTGCGTCGTGGGGCTGGGAGCGGCCGGACTCGCGTGCGTGAACTCCATGCTCGCGCGCGGGCTGTCGGTGATCGGGGTGGACGCAGCCGACGTGGGCGCAGGTGCGGCGGGCAGGAACGGCGGCTTCCTGCTGGCAGGCCTGGCGGCGTTCTACCACGACGCGGTCGCCGCGCACGGACGCGGGTTCACGGACGAGTTCTACCGCCGCACGATGGCCGAGCTGGATGGGATCTTCAGGGAGATGCCTGACGTTGCGCGGCGAACGGGCTCGCTTCGCATTTCGACGTCGGGCGAGGAGCAGGAGGACTGCGAGCGGCAGCTGGAGGCCATGCAGCTGGCCGGGCTGCCGGTGGAGCCTTACGAGGGCCCCGAGGGACGCGGCCTGCTGATCCCGACGGATGGGGTGTTCGACCCGCTGGCGCGCTGTCGTGTTCTCGCCAGGCGGGCGCTGGATTCCGGCGCAAGGCTTTACTCCGGCACACCCGCTCGCGAGGTGCGCACGGGCAGCGTGATGACGCCTGGCGCGCGCATCTCGTGCGGCACCGTGGTGGTGGCAGTGGACGGGGGACTCGAGCGGCTGCTCCCCGAACTCGAGGGCCAGGTGCGCACCGCCAGGCTCCAGATGCTCGCCACGGCCCCCGTGAGGCAGAGGATGAGCGATCGCGCGGTGTACCTGCGTTACGGTTACGACTACTGGCAGCAGCTGCCTGACGGGAGAATCGCGCTTGGCGGCTTCCGCGATCGCGCCGATGATGCGGAGTGGACGTACGACCCCCGGCCGGGCGGCGTGGTGCAGCAGGAGCTCGAGCGCTACCTGCGCGAGGAGTTGAAGGTCACCGCGCCGATCACGCATCGCTGGGCGGCGCTGGTCTCGTTCACGCGCAGCGGCCTGCCCATAAACGACGAAGTGCGTGCGGGTGTGCACGCACTGGGCGGCTACTGCGGTACTGGCAACGTGATCGGGCCGATGCTGGGACGCGCGATCCTCTCCCCTGTCATCCCGCGCGAAGCGTCGGGATCTGCTCACCCTGCATCGAGGCCGGCCAGTACCAGTTGAAAGCAGATCCCGACACTCGCTTCGCTCGTGCGGGATGACACGGGAGGAGAGTCTGAAGCGTCGGGATCTACTCCCCCTGCTCCGAAGCCGGCCAGTACGCGCTGAAGGCTGTAAACGGCAGGCTCACACGGAGAACGCGGAGAGAAGCCCGGCGCATCGAGTTCCAATCTCCGTGCAGTTCTCCGCGCCCTCCGCGGCTCCGCGTGAGGCTCTTCTTCATTGGCTCCATTTGCAGCCGACCCTCCGCAC
>CAYQAO010000074.1:0-14046 GCA_964415485.1 uncultured Gemmatimonadaceae bacterium | reverse complement strand
ACAATTCGCAGGTAGATCCCGACACTCGCTTCGCTCGTGCGGGATGACAGGGGAGAGGGAAGCGCGGCATGGCAGTGACCGGGAGGCACTCCCCAGTCCCCAGTCCCTCTTCCCTCTTCCCTCTTCCCTAGCCCCTCGCCAGCGCCCTGACCACATCCGCGAGCGCCCTAACGCGCTCCCCGTCCGTGGATGACTGCGCATCCGACTGCAGCTCGGTCGCGAGACGCTCGAGGGCCGCGGTGCGCGCCGAACCGCTGGCACGCTCGGCCGCATCCAGTGCGCGGGACACGGCCGTGCGACGATCCGCACGCAGGCCGTCATTGCGGGCCAGCTGGTCCAGGTACGCACGCGCCACCACGAACTCGGCAGGCCACTCGATCTTCGTCTGCAGCTGCGGGTTGAACTGGTCCATGCGAACCAGCAGCGCGGCGTCTATCTCGTTTTGCGTGAGGTGCTCGCTCGGCGTCAGGCGGAAGATGTCCAGCCCGCGCGCGATCTCGGCGCCGTAGATGTGGCCGTTGTACCAGTACGCCGACCAGTATCCGCCCAGCATCAACTCGCTCGCGCTGAGGGGGCCGCGATCGAAGAAGGCGATCTCCACCGGGTTCGCAGGGTCGGTGAAGTCGAACACCGAAAGTCCACCCTGATACCACGCCTGAACCTTGATGTCGCGCCCCGGCACCGGCACGAGCGAGCCGTTGTGCGCAACGCAGTTCTCCGTCTCCGTCTGCGCTGCGGGGATCTTGAAGTAGCCCGCATGCTGCAGCTTGCGATTCTGCAGGCGGAAGATGGCGTTCGCTCCCCACTCTGGCTTGTCGCTGGCGCGGCAGCGGGGTGCGGTACCACCGCCCCACTCGTCGGTGAAGATGACCGACGTTCCCTCGTTGTTGAACGTGGCCGAGTGCCAGTAGGCGAAGTTCGGATCTATGACTTCGTCTATGCGGCGCGGATTGGCAGGGTCGCTGATGTCCAGAAGTATTCCGTTTCCGGAGCACGCGCCGGCGGCGAGACCGATCTCGGGGTAAACCGTGATGTCATGGCACTGGTCGGTTCGCGCGGTGCGCTGCGTTCCCTCGCCGTGGCTGCCGCCTTCCCACAGGCCGGCGATGTCACCGGTGCGGGGATCGGCAAAGATGCGTGGCATGTTCACCACGCGCGCGTTCTGAGGCGCTGCGAGCGGTACCTCGATCACCTCGATGCGGAAGTAGGACGTGTTCGGGTCCTCGCTGGGGTCGCGTCCCGAGCAACCTTCCAGCTCCGCCGATGGACGCACCCTGCTCGTACCCGATACGTACACGTAGATGCGCGACGCATCGTTCCTGTCGGTCACGAGCGTATGGGTGTGCGAACCGCGGCAGGTCTGCACTGCGGCCACCTGACGAGGCTGCGACACGTTGCTTATGTCGAAGATTCGCACGCCGCGGAAGCGCTCTGCGCTCGCCGTATCCGCAATGGGCGTGGTTCCGCAGTCCACGCGACCGCGGGTCTCCTCCACGGAGATGAAGAGCAGGTTGCCGTGGATGGACGGGTCGCCCTGGCCGCCCGGACACGTGAACGCCGTGCGCAGGACCGGGCTGGCCGGGTTGGACACGTCGTAGATCTGGAATCCGTTGAAATTCCCGATCACCACCAGGTTGTCGCGGAATGCCAGGTCGGAGTTCGCGAATCCGAAGTCGCCCGGGCGCTGCGGATTCACGAAGCCGTTGGGACGCTCGGTGTGAGACACCATCTCGAGGTTTCTCACTGCCTGCTCGGCGTCCTTCCAGCCTGCGCGAAGCCCGACGCGCGGGTCGGGGCCGTCGGTCCTGGCGCTCGGGCGCACGGACTCGGCTACGCTCGCACCCGTGCCCGATGCACACGCACTCGCGAGCGTGAGGCAGAACGGAGCCAGCAGGGCGGCGGTGAGTCGCAGTTTGCTTACCATCGCAGGTTGCATCTCGGGTGGGGTGTGAAGTTGTTGGGGTGGTTCACGCGACTGGCGCGCTGCAGTTCACCCTGGAGTGCCGGATTCCAGGAGTGCGCGCATGCGGCGGATCTCCGCGCGCTGGTCGGCATCTATGTCGCTCGCGAGCCCGAACAGTTCCGGGTCGGCGCCGCCGCCCGGCGTGGAGAACAGCTGTCCGGTCATCACGAGCGCGCCCTCATGGTGCCGGATCATGAACTCCAGGAACATCCTGTCGAATGCGGCGCCTGACGACTCGGAGAGGCGCTTCAACTCCGCTTCGCTGAGCATTCCCGGCATGTCCTCGTGACCCTCGTGGTGCGAATGCTCGGGGTCTCCGCTGGGCGCTTCCTCACCGTGACGCAGCAGCCACTGGCGCATGAGCCGGATCTCGGCCTCCTGGGAGTCTGCAATGCGCCGGGCGAGCATCAGGATGCTCTGGTTGCGCGTGCGCTCGGCGGCCATGGCCGTCATGACGAGCGCCTGTGCGTGATGCGGTATCATGTTCTGCAGGAACTCCACGTCCGCCCTTGCGGCCCGCTGGGGAGAGTCGCCTGACGAGTGGGCGCCGTGCGCGGGATCCGGACTGCCGGCTGCAGCGTTCGCACGCGCGCCGCATGCGACGAATGCCGGGACGAGTGCAGCGATCGCCGCCGTCCGAAGCGACGATGCAATTCTCCGATGCATGCCTGGTCCTTCCAGCTTCATTCGGTCCTGAGGAGCAGCGTGAAGGTGGACCCCACGCCTGGCTCGCTCTCCACGGTGATGTCACCGCCCATGAGGCGGGCGAGGTCGCGGCTGATGGCGAGCCCCAGTCCAGTACCACTGTGCATGGACGTGAGATCCCTCGACACCTGCACGAACGGCTCGAACACGGCCTTCAGCCTGTCCCTCTCGATGCCGATGCCGCTGTCGTGCACGGCGATCAGCACACCGTCCTCGCCTCGGGACGCCTCCATCTCGATGATGCCGCGCGGCTCGGTGAACTTGATCGCATTGGACAGCAGGTTCAGCATGATCTGCGTGACCTTCTCGAAGTCGGCGTGCACTACGAGGTCGGAAGGAGGCTTGTTTCGCGCGAAGCGCAGCTGGTGCGTGTCCAGCTGCGGCGTCACCATGGCGTCCAGGTGCCTGAAGAGCTCCTCCACACTGAACGTGGAGAGTGAGAGCTCCACCTTGCCCGCTTCGAGCTTGGCGAAATTCAGCACGTCGTTGATCAGCGACAGCAGGTAGCGCTGGCTCTGCCTGATCCTGCCGAGTGCGTCGCGCTGGCGCTCGGTTACCGGGCCGTAGATGCCGGTTTCCACCAGCTCGGCATAGCCGGCGATCGCGTTGAGCGGCGTGCGCAGCTCGTGACTCATGACCGCGAGGAAGTCGCTCTTGGCGCGATTGGCCTCCGCCGCCTGCGCCGCCGCCTGCTCCGAGTCCACGCGCGCCTTCTCGGCGCCGCGCAGCGCTTCCTGCAGGCGCACGTTCACGCGTTCCAGCTGCCGCATGAGAAGCTGCGCTTCCGCCGTCTGCGCCTCCAGCTCCACGGCATTTTCCTCGAGCTGCTCGTTCAGGAGCGACAGCTCCTCGCTCCTGCGCATCGCCTCCTGGTGCGCGGCACGTTCGGCCGCCAGGCGCCTCTCCTGCTCCGCTGCCTCACGACGACGCGTGAGGTCCTGCGTCACCTTCCCGAACCCGAGCAGGGCGCCGGACGAGTCGTACAGCGCCGTAATCGTCACCTTCGCCCAGAAGCGGGAGCCGTCCTTGCGAACGCGCCACCCTTCTTCCTCATGCCTTCCGTCGCGGGCCGCTACCTCGAGTTCGTAGTCGGGATAGTTCGCAGCACGCGCTTCCTCCGGATAGAACAGCGAGAAGTGCTGGCCGATCGCCTCGGCTGCGGAGTACCCCTTTATGTTCTGCGCTCCCCGGTTCCAGCTCAGAATGCGGCCATGCGGATCCAGCGCGAAGATCGCGTAGTCGTTCGCGCTCTCCACCAGCAGGCGCAGGAGTCTATCCCAGTGTGCCGCGGACGACTCTCGGTCAGCTGGCAACTGGTTGTGCTCGTCTTCCTGGCCTGCGTGCGCAGGCGTGATGGGTGCCTTGCTCCCCCAGACCATCACCTGAGATCCGGAGATCGGAACGAGATGGTACACCAGGCGATGGACGTGACGAGCCCTCGGTCTCCGGCGCTGGTGCGGAGACCCGACAGCAGGGGCGTCGAGAGGGCGGGAAATGCAATCGTCATTGTCCAGGAAATCTAGTGGGCAGCCAAGTCGTGTCGCGCTTTGAAGATGCCGAGTATTCCCGAGGCTCGTCATCGCGATGGTCCGGCCCGCGGCCCGACTTGGCACAATGCAACAAACACTGTCCGGAGGCCAGACCACTGGACCATTTTTTGGAGTAGAATGCCGGCGTTTCGGCAGATTGCAGGTAACGCCGACAATGCCTGTACAAGCACGTGTCGCGCCATCAGGATGGCAGAGTGGAGTTTGGAACCGGACACATCCGTTAGCCGCGACAAGCCGCTGACAATTCACAGGATACCCGGCGCGAATGGGCGAATCGAACGACTCTTCAACTCAGGCCCTACGACTCACCATCCCGCAGCCGGGTGACCTAGGCTGGGTGATTCAGCGTCACGGGTACCTGTATGCTGTTGAGTACGGGTGGAGCTCGGCGTTCGAGGCGCTCGTGGCGAGAATCATCGCCGACTTCGCGGAGGCACGCGACCCGGTCACGGAGCGCATGTGGATCGCGCGCCTGGGCGAGCGCAAGGTCGGCTCCGTCATGCTGGTGAGAGAGCCCGGTCGGGAGGCGACGGCGAGGCTGCGGCTGCTTCTCGTGGAGCCGGACGCGCGGGGACTTGGCGTGGGCCGCCTCCTGGTGGAGGAATGCAGCCGGTTCGCGCGTGAAGCAGGCTATCGCAGAATAGTGTTGTGGACGAACGCCGGCCTGCTCGCCGCCCGAAGGCTGTACGAGCGCGAGGGATATCGCATGGTCCGCGAGGAACGCGAAGATTTGTTCGGCGTGCGGTTCACGGGTCAAACGTGGGAGCTGGGCCTGGATGCGCCGGCGTAACGCACTGGTCCGCGTCGCGCCGGCGTACTGCGAAATCCGGCGTCAACCCACGGAAGCCTTTGCAGCTGCCGGCTGGTAGCTGCCCACGTCGGCGCCCAGGCCAACCGCCAGACGGTTCCAGAGGTTGATGGCGTTCACAGCCATCGTGAGCTCCACCATCTCGGCCTCGCTGAAGTGCTCCCGCACCGAGTCGAAGACGTGCTGCGGAACTCCCCGCGCGCTCATCAGCGTGAGGTACTCTGCCCACTCGAGCGCTGCACGCTCCCTCGGCGAGAAGAACGGCGTCTCCTCCCACACGGGCACCGCGTACAACCGCTGCTCGCTCTCACCCGCGGCGCGCGCGTCCTTCGTGTGCATGTCCACGCAGTATGCGCAGCCGTTCAGGTACGAGCAGCGGAGCTTCACGAGCTCCACCAGGGGGCGCTCCAGGCTGCTGTTGCGAACGAAGCGTTCTACGCCCATCACTGCCTGCAGTGCGGCAGGGGACACCTTGGTGTAATCGATTCGTGGGGTCATGGATCGGGAGGTTCATGGTTGCCGGTCATCAGCTGTCGGCGACTTCGTTCGCTGATGACTACAAGGAGGACGTTGCCGGCTCGCGTCCTGTGACAGGCCACGCCAACCTTCTCGCAAGCGATGAGCGCTCGTGAGGTCGGGTTCGCTGCCATGACCGGTCGCGGTAGTATTCGCTGGAGAGCTTCGCAGAGCTGGTTGACTCGCGCGTCTGCGGGCCCGCCAGACGCTCCCGCTCCCTGCCGCCAATCGTTCGATGATCGCCAACGCGCTGGACACGTTCGAGAACCTGCGGCCGCGACTGCTGGGCATCGCGTATCGCATGCTCGGTACCTGGCAGGACGCCGAAGACGTCGTACAGGACGTGTACCTGCGATGGCATGAAGCGGATATAGAGTCGGTTCGAGAGCCCGCAGGGTGGCTCGTCGCTGCCACCACCAGGCGCTCGATAGATCGCCTGCGCAGGCTGTCTGCGGAGCGCGAGTTCTACACGGGCGAATGGCTTCCCGAGCCGATCCCGCTGTCGCCGGTGCCGCGTGCAGATGGCGAGGTGGAGGTCGAGTCCGACCTTTCCATGGCATTTCTCGTCATGCTGCAGCGGCTGTCACCGGAGGAACGCGCGGCGTTCGTTCTCAGGGAGGCGTTCGACACGGAGTATGCCGACATAGCGCGAGTGCTGGAGAAGAGCGAGGACGCGGTCCGTCAGATGCTTCACCGTGCGCGGCGGCGGGTGCGCGAGGATCGCGTGAGGCAGCACGTGGATCCCGGCGCTACAGAGCGGCTGCTGCAGCAGTTCGTCGAAGCCCTGCGAAACGACGATGAGGCCGCCCTGCTCTCGCTGGTTGGGCCTGATGCAGCGTGGATCTCGGACAGCGGCGGAAAGGCTCGCGCGGCCCGCAGGACGCTGCACGGGGCATCCCGGATAGCGAAGTTTGCGCTCGGCCTAACGAGGAAGTTCTTCGGCGCGTACGAGTTCAGGATCGTTTACGCCAACGGCGAACCCGCGCTTGCAACCTACGACGGCGACAGGCTCATATCGCTGGCATGCGTCAATTCGGATGGCCGGCGGATTCTCGAGTTCTATCACATGCGAAATCCGGACAAGCTCCGGTTGGTGGGGGGCGCCGCGCCCTTGGATGCCCTGGCATGACCTCAGGACTCCCCACAGGGATGCCTGGACGCCGATATTACGGGCGGGCCGGCGAGACTCCGGCCCGGAGTCCGGCCGACACATCGCTCCGGCTCGCAGGCAGCGCGCCGGATTACCGTCGCGTCGAGCACCGTTCGGCACCTGCCGGACTGCAGACAACCTCGTTCCTCCCTTCAGGATGCTGTTCGTAGACAACCGCGACATCACCGACGCACGGGTGAACCTCGCCCTCGAGGAGTATGTCTTTCGCCACAAGCCGGTAAAGGAAGACGTACTGCTGTTCTACATCAATGCGCCCTCGATCATCATCGGCCGCAACCAGAATACGATCGAGGAGATCGCGCCGGATGAAGTGGCGGAGCGCGACGTGCGCGTGGTGCGCCGCATTTCGGGCGGCGGGGCGGTCTACCACGACCTGGGCAACCTGAACTTCAGCGTGATGACTCCGGATCTCACGGACCGGTTCAACCGCTACGACTTCTTCACCCGCCCGGTCATAGACGTCCTTCGCAACCTCGGCGTTCCCGCCGAGTTGAGCGGGCGCAACGACATCGTTGCCGACGGGCGGAAGATCTCCGGCAACGCACAGTTCGCGTCCCACGAGCGCATGTTCAGTCACGGCACGCTGCTCTTCAATTCGGACCTGGACGACGTATCGAAGATGCTGCGTCCGCGTCCGGGGAAGGTGGAATCCAAGGGCGTGAAGTCGGTGCGCAGCCGGGTTGCGAACATCAGCGAGTTCATTGACCGCCCCATGGAAGTGACGGAGCTCAGGGAACTGATCGTGGAGCGTATCTTCGGCACCCGCGACCGCTCCGGGGTTCCCTCCATCGAGCTCACTGATGAGGACTGGGCGGCCATTTACGAGCTGGTTGCGAGGAAGTACGGAACGTGGGCGTGGAACTACGGGGAGAACCCGCCTTCCAACGTGCAGCGTGCGCAGCGGTTCCCGGCCGGGGAAATCGACGTGCGCATAGACGTTCAGAAGGGATACATCGCCAGCATGCGCATCTTCGGCGACTTCATGGGACGAGCGGACGTGTCTGCGCTGGAGTCCACGCTGGTTGGCCTTCCGTTCGAGCGTGAGGCAATAGTGAAGGCACTCGACGGCATGGACATGACCATGTACTTCGGCGACGTGAAGCACGACGACGTACTCGCGCTCGTGTGTCCGTAGGGCAGCGGTATGGGCACTGATGCCCAGGGGGCCACGGCGAGATCGAGACTCGCCGTGGCCCCCTTCGCTTGCTGACACGGCCCGTCAGGCGCGGATGTCGTTCACCCTGTCTGGACGGAGGGTACGCGCCTCCCTGAGATACTGATGCTGAAGCACCACCCCCGGATCCACTTCCACGTGCACCAGTAGCCGGATGCAGCGCGGGAGGGAACCGTCCACCATCATCTCCTGCGAGCAGAGTATGGGGACATCGTTCCATCCGTGCTCACGGGCGGCGGTGGCCGGGTTCCGGCTTCGTATGTCCGGCGTGACGGAGAAGAACGCGCTGATCACGCAGTCGGGACTCAGGTCGTTGGAAACCTGAATCGCGGCGATGAGCTCGCCCACGGCTAGGGTCACTGCCTGTGGCGTATCGCTCTCGATCGTCACGGCGCCCCTCAGCGCGCGTATTCTCGTGGCCGCGCCGATCGCAACAGTGTTCACGCTGCCGTGGTTCATCATGCGCATACCTCCCGTGTGGCGCTGCGGAGCTGCCGTGCGATGTCGGTCCGTGCTCTCGGAATGGCCGGTCGGAGGATCACGAAGCACGTGTGATTCCCCGCGTCGTCCTGCACGTCCCGCACGAGCGGGACGAGTCCGTAGGTGGCTGATGCGCGTTCGCTCGCGATGACGGCGAGCGAGCGGGGGCCTGCAGCCGGAACCGCGCCATGCCACGCCTCGCGCTCGTCGTCAGGCGTCCCGCCGGCTGCAGCCCCGACGGTCGTCGGGACCTTCCCGAGCGCGGCAAGCTCCATCGCCGCTCCGGCGGTGTCGAAGGCGGATAGCTTCGTCATTTGCGGATTCGCTTCCAGGAAGCGCTGGCACTGCGCGAGTGCTGCCGGGTGACTTCCCACGTACCGTACATCTTCCATCGCGGTTCCCGGGAGCGCCAGCAGGTGGTGCCGCACGGGGAGAATCACTTCGCCCTCAACGGCGAGCTCGCGTGAATGCGCTTCCAGCACGTGCATGGCGGCATCTATGGTGCCGATGCTCGTGTTCCAGGAGGGGAGCACGGCCAGGTCGGCAGTTCCGTTCACGGCGAGTTCGACAGTTTCCCTGAAGGTTCGTGCCGGAACTGCGATGGCCTCGTTCCCCCAGTGTCGAGCGATGGCGTCCTCGCCGAACGCGCCGGCGACGCCCTGGAACGAGACCCGGAGCGGACTCACTTGCCACCTGCTGCCGAAGCGAGTTGCAGTGTATCCGCCGTGGAGCCGTCTGCGGCACCCAGGGCGCGGCCCGAGAGCCTCACGAGTGGCTCGAGCTGCCGCATCATGCCTTCGAACTGGTCGAAGGTGAGTGACTGCGGCCCGTCCGACAGCGCCTTTGCCGGGTCGGGGTGCACCTCCACAATCAGTCCGTCGGCTCCGGCAGCGATGGCAGCTGCCGCAAGGGGTGCGATCAGGTCCGCCCTGCCCGCGGCATGGCTCGGGTCCACGATCACCGGCAGGTGCGACTCGGCCTTGAGCACGGGCACCGCACTTATGTCGAGCGTGTTGCGCGTTGCGGTCTCGAAGGTGCGAATGCCGCGTTCACACAGTATGACGTTGGCGTTCCCGTGAGCCATCACGTACTCGGCAGCCAGCAGGAACTCCTTGATGGTCGCGGACAGTCCCCGCTTGAGCAGGACAGGCCGTCCGGCCTCTCCGACGGCGGCCAGGAGGCCGAAGTTCTGCATGTTGCGGGCGCCGATCTGTATCACGTCGGCCATGCCCGCCACTTCGTCGAGCTGCCGGGCGTCCACCAGCTCGGTCACCACCGGCAGGCCCGTGCGCATGCGGGCTTCGGCCAGGAGCTCGAGTGCGGCCGAGCCCATGCCGCGAAACGCGTACGGTGAGGTGCGCGGCTTGAATGCGCCCCCGCGCAGCATCACGGCGCCCGATGACTTCACGGCGCGGGCGGTCGCGAGAAGCATGTCGCGCCCTTCCACCGAACACGGGCCGGCGATCACGGACACGGTGTCGCCGCCAACCTGCAGGTGGTCAGCAACGGTGACCACACTGTTGTTGCTGCGGTTTGGCGTGCGCGCGGCGAGCGGGTACTCGGACATGGGTGAATCCGGGGCTTGGGAAACAAAAAAGGCCCCCGGTTCTGAACCGGGAGCCTGGCGTGACGGAGGTGCTGCTTCGTCTACTCTGCGATGCGCACGCGCCGATAGCTCCCGGGGGTCCGGTAGCTAAAGTAAAAGAAGAAGGCGGCGGCGCGGGCGATCTGCATGGTGACCGCAGTCTAGCGTGGCTCGCGGGCGCGTGCAAGATGCGGCATGGTTACAGCGTCGTAATGGAAGCGTTGTTCTGGCCCTCGGGCCTGCCGGGAGGTAGCATCCCGCTCCACTGGCCCTCTTCAGCGCAGGTGACGATGACCCTCCCTCGACCGGCAGCACTCCTGGTGGCCTCCCTGATCGCCGGCTGCTCGTCGGCGCAGCCGCCTGCGTCCACTCCCGGGCCGAACAGGGTTCCGACGGCCGACGCAGCGCCGGAACAGCCGGTTCCGTCGGGGCCGGTCGTGGTCCGCACCAACCAGATCGGTCACCCGCCTGACGGGCGCAAGGTTGCCGTGGTGTGCGCCCTGGACGGGAGCTCGGTGACGGAGTTCGAGGTGCATGATGAGCAGGGCCGCAGCGTACTCGGTCCGCGGCCGGCTTCCGCGTCAGGCAGCTTCGGTCCCTGCCTCACGACCTGGCGGCTGGACTTCTCCGGGGTGAGCACGCCCGGGCGCTACACCGTGGTGGCTCGCGGACCGGGGCTGGAGGTGGCTTCACGCACCGTGCGCGTGGATGCGCACGTGTACGAAGGCGCAGCGGACACCCTGCTGGCATACATGCGCCAGCAGCGTTCCGGCTACAATCCCTTCTTCCGCGATTCCGTGCACAAGCTGGATGGCATCATCGTGGACGACCCGCAGCGGGAAGGACGGTTCATTGCGGTAAGTGGAGGATGGGCGGACGCCGGCGACTACCTGCAGTACGTTACGACGTCCGCCACCGCGACCTTCCAGATGATGATGGCGTACCGCGATCACCCGCAGAGTTTCGGGGACGCATTCGACGAGCGCGGACTTCAGGGCGCGAACGGGGTGCCTGACGTGCTCGATGAGGCGAGGCACGGCCTGGAATGGCTCCTTCGCATGTTCCCCGCCGACGACCAGATGTACAACCAGCTTGGCGACGACCGCGATCATTCCTTCCTGGATCTCCCCACCACGGATTCGTCGGATTACGGCTGGGGGAAGGGGCGGGAGCGTCCGGTCTATCCGTGCACCGGCCGTCCGCAAGGGTTGCTGCAGCACAGGAACCGATCCACCGGCAAGGCTTCCACTGCAGGCAAGTACGCTTCCGCGTTCGCACTGGGCGCGCGCCTGTTCGCGGAGCGCGATCCCGGGTTTGCCGCACGGATGGCCGAACGCGCTGTTGCTGCCTACGAGATAGGCAGGGCCAACCCCGGAGTCTGCCAGACGGCTCCCGCAGGTGCACCCTACTTCTACGAGGAGGACAACTGGGTGGACGACATGGAGCTTGGCGCCGCGCAGCTGCACGCACTCACCGGGGAGGAACGCTACCTGCGTGAGGCACTGGAGTATGCGCGGCAGGAACCGGTGACGCCGTGGATGGGTGCGGATACCGCGAGCCACTACCAGTGGTTTCCGTGGCACAATAACGGGCATCACGAGATCTGGCGCGCGGAAGCTGCCACCGAGGAGATGAAGCGCGAGGTGGCCGGTTTCTATCGTCAGGGTCTCGAGGCCGTTGCGCGACGGGCTGACAACGGCTTCAGGGTCGGAATTCCATTCATCTGGTGCTCCAACAACCTCATGGCGTCGTTCGCGACGCAGGCGCTGCTGTACCGCAGGATGACGGGCGACGAGCAGTTCCTGGAGCTCGAGATGGCAGCTCTGGACTGGCTCTTCGGCACGAACCCGTGGGGCGTGTCCATGGTGGTGAACCTGCCGCACGACGGCGTGTGGGCCAGGGACCCGCATACGGAGGTGGCGAGGCAGTTCGGACCCGAGTCGCAGACCGGCGGGCTGCTCGACGGACCCGTGTATCGCTCCATCTTCGAGAACCTTCGGGGCATCCACCTGTTCGAGGCTGACGAGTATGCCGCCTTCAATACGGGATTCATCGTCTATCACGACGACTTTGGCGACTACTCCACCAACGAACCGATCATGGACGGCACGGCGAACATGGCCTACCTGCTCTCAGCCATGTTCGGCGCACCATGAATGAACGAACCACGTGTTGGGGGCTGAGTGCTGGTGTGTCTGCGGCGATAGAGGATTACGCACTCATAGGCGATTGCGAGACGGCGGCGCTGGTGTCCCGCGACGGATCGGTGGACTGGCTGTGCTGGCCTCGCTTCGACTCCGCTGCATGCTTCGCTGCGCTTCTGGGCACACGCGAGCATGGGCGCTGGAAGGTTGCACCCGCTGATTCCCGTGCCAGGCTCAGTCGGCGCTACCTGCCGGAAACCCTCATCCTGGAAACGACGTTCGAGACGGACTCGGGGGTAGTGACCGTCACGGACTTCATGCCGCCCCGCGACGGCAACTCCGACCTGATCAGGAAGGTCACCTGTGTGCGCGGCAGCGTGGAGATGCATAACGAGCTGGTGATCCGCTTCGACTACGGCTCCGCAGTGCCGTGGGTGAGCCGGCATGAGGACGGCGCGCTGGTGGCGGTGGCCGGTCCCGACACGGTGATGCTCTACACCGATACGCCGCATCACGGAGAGGGCCTCACGACTGCCGGGGACTTCACGGTGCGCGAGGGCGAGACGAGGTGGCTTCAGCTCATATACTCGCCTTCGCACGAGCCGGTGCCACGACCGGTGGACCCGCGAGTTGCACTCGAATCCACGGAGCGGTTCTGGAAGGACTGGGCGAGCCAGTGCACCTACGAGGGTCCCGAGTGGGATGCCGTGATTCGGTCGCTGATCACCCTGAAGGCGCTCACGTACAAGCCCACTGGCGGCATCGTCGCGGCGCCAACCACCTCGCTTCCGGAGCATCTCGGTGGAGTGAGGAACTGGGACTATCGGTACTGCTGGCTCCGGGATGCCACGCTGACGTTGCTGGCACTCATGGATGCCGGCTGCTATCGCGAGGCGGACGCATGGCGCGCGTGGCTGCGTCGAGCGGCTGCCGGCAGCCCTTCGCAGGCGCAGATCATGTACGGGATCGCCGGCGAGCGACGATTGCAGGAGTGGGAGGTGGACTGGCTGCCCGGCTACGAGGGTTCGCGACCGGTTCGTGTGGGCAATGCCGCGTACGACCAGCTGCAGCTGGACATCTTCGGCGAGGTGATGGACGCGCTCTATCAGGCCCGCCTGGGTGGACTGGAGGGCAACCAGGAGTCGTGGCAGCTGCAGTGCGCGCTGCTGGAGCACCTGGCCGAAATCTGGAACCAGCCTGATGAGGGGCTGTGGGAGGTGCGCGGAAACCGGCAGCACTTCACGCACTCGAAAGTCATGGCGTGGGTGGCCTTCGACCGGGCCATAAGGAGTGTGGAGCAGTACGGCCTGAAGGGAGACGTGGATCGCTGGCGCCAGATCCGGCGCGAGATACACGACCAGGTGTGTCTTCGCGGATTCGATCCGGAGCTGAATTCATTCGTGCAGTACTACGGTTGCCGTCACCTCGATGCGAGCCTTCTCATGATTCCGCTCGTCGGCTTCCTGCCCGCGAGCGATCCCCGAGTGCGCGGAACGGTGGAGGCCGTGGAACGCACGCTGATGCGCGACGGGCTCGTGCTTCGCTACGACACCGAACTGACGGATGACGGCCTTCCGCCTGGCGAGGGAGCCTTTCTGGCCTGCAGCTTCTGGCTCGCGGACAACTACGTGCTCGCCGGCCGGATGGACGACGCAGAGAAACTCTTCCAGCACCTGCTCTCGCTTCGAAACGACCTCGGCCTTCTGGCCGAGCAGTACGATCCCCGTTCCGGTCGGCAGCTGGGAAATTTCCCGCAGGCGTTCTCGCACGTTGGACTGCTTGGCACTGCCTACAACCTTGCGAAGGGTCTTAAGCCGGCTGAGCAGCGTTCGGGTGAAGAGGTAACGGCGGAACGGTGATGGAAGCCGCGTGAGCGCTTCACTACTTCCTTGTCATCCCGCGTGAGCGGCGAAGCCGCGAGCGTCGGGATCTGCTTTCAACTGGTAGTGG
>CAYQAO010000073.1:552-14141 GCA_964415485.1 uncultured Gemmatimonadaceae bacterium | reverse complement strand
CGGCGCGGTGGTTCAGCTTGGTCGCCGTTCGGTCGCCGACGTTCGGAATGGCCGACGACAGCTGGCGCCCTGGCCCCCTCATCCTGCGTTCGCATGCATCCCCCGCTTGCACTTTCGGGCTTTCTTCGGTAGCGTAAAGCCCTACCGAACTACCGGGGGCACGCATGAACGCCGAGCTATCGCTGGAATCCAGGCTGGACCTTCTCATCGGCCTCGCAATGGGTGACCGGGACGGCAGGGGCGGACCCGGAAGCGATGTCGCGACCGTCCTCCCCCCACGCCTCCGGAACGCACGCCGAACCGGCGCACTCGGCCCGCTGAACCTGCGAAACGTGCGTGTGGGAAGCGGGGGCAGACGAGCCACCCTGCTGCGGGTGCTCATGACGAACGCCTGCTCGTTCAACTGCCACTACTGCCCCATGCGCCGTGACCGGAACATGCCGCGCACCCTGCTCAAGCCGGCCGAGCTCGTTCGAATATTCCTCGAGGCCCTGGGCCGCGGCTGGTGCAACGGACTGTTCGTCACGACGGGAATCCCGGGGCGGCCGTCACACGTCATGAACGACCTGATCGAAGCGCTCGAGCTGCTCCGCTTCAAGCACCGCTTCGCAGGCTACATCCACGTGAAGCTGGTCCCCGGCGCAGAGCAGGCCCAGATCGAGCGCGTGGCGGAGCTCTCTACGCGCGTCTCGGTGAATCTCGAGACTCCCTGCGGCGCATCGCTGGAGCCGATTGCGCCGGAGAAGCGATTCGAAGACACCCTGGTGACGCTCGAACGGGCCAGGGCCGTGGTGAAGCGCACCAGGCAGGAGCTCGCGGACGGACGTCCCGCCGATCCGCTGCGTCCGGGAGCAGCTGCCGGAATGACCACGCAGCTCGTAGTGGGCGCGAGCCCCGACAGCGACAGGGAAATCCTGACATCCGTGCATCGCATCGCCAGCAAGGGCGGCATTCACCACCCGCACTTCAGTGCGTTCCGCCCCATCGCCGACACTCCCATGGAGTCGGTACGGGAAGTTCCGGTGCTGCGGGAGCACAGGTTGTATCAGGCCGACTGGCTCGTCAGGCGCTACGGATTCGCCGGCGACGAGATAGTCTACGAGGACGACGGCAACCTGCCGCTGGAGAGAGATCCCAAGGTCGCCTGGGCCCTGGCGCACCCGGAATTCTTTCCGGTCGAGGTCCTCGACGCCCCGATGGAAACGCTGCTGCGGGTACCCGGCATCGGCCCCGTGTCCGCTCGGCGCATCTGCAGCGTCAGGCGCCTGAACCCGCCTAGATGGCTGTCGGATCTTGGCGGGCTTGGAGTGGTGGTGCAGAGGGCCGCAGGCTTCATGACCCTGCGGGGCCGCAAGGCAGGATCACAGCGCTGGAGCGAGCAGCTTGCCTTCTGGCCGGCCAGCTCCGACGAAGGCAGAGACTCCCGGACCTACGAATTCAGTCCCGGCACGTTCCGGTAGCCAGGGGTTGGGTGCGTGCCGCAGGTGCGCTGCATTTTCGCGTTGCAGTCTCCGGCGCGTGCATGCAGGTTGTTCAGGGCCATTCCACCGGGCAACCACGACCACGATACCGAACATGGGGATCCTGAAATCTTCTCGTAGCCGAGGCGCCGCGACCGCCGATCGGAACTTCTTCAGAACACTCTTCGTCGCTGCGATTCTCGTAGTCGTCACCCTGCCCGCCAGCGTGCAGGCACAGCGTGCTCCAATTCGCGGGCTGGACGACTATATCACGCGGGCCATGGCGGCGTGGGAGGTTCCGGGGCTCGCCATCGCAATAGTCAGGAACGACTCGGTGATCTACGAGCGCGGATTCGGCGTTCGTGAGCTGGGCCAGCCCGGAGCGGTGGACGAGAACACCCTGTTCGCCATTGCCTCCACCACCAAGGCCATGACGGCGGCCGCACTCGGCATGCTGGTTGACGACGGACGCATCCGGTGGGACGATCGCGTATCCGAGCACCTGCCGTGGTTCAGGCTTTCCGACCCGTACATCTCGCAGGGGATCACAGTTCGCGACCTGCTCACGCACCGTGTGGGCCTTTCCCGCAGTGACAACCTGTGGATTGCCGCCCCGTTCGACCGCAACGAGGTGTTGCGGCGAGCGCAGTACCTCCAGCCCGTGAGTGGCTTCCGCGAGTCCTACGGGTACCACAACGTGATGTACATCGCCGCGGGAGAGGTCGTGGGCGCCACGTCAGGCATGAGCTGGGACGACTTCCTTTCGCGCCGCCTGTTCGCCCCCCTGCGAATGACGAGGAGCACCACACGCGCGGCCGTAGTGGAGAGCACCGAGAACGTGGCTGCCTCCCACACCCACGTGAATGGACGAGTGGCGGCGGTACCTCGCAGGAACTACGACAACATCGGCGGCGCAGGTGCAGTGTTCTCGAGTGTGCACGACATGGCCCAGTGGCTGCGGCTGCACCTGAACGACGGCGAGTACGACGGTGCCAGGCTGATCTCGTCGAGAACGATGCGGGAGCTGCACTCACCCCAGGTTGTGGTGCCCCTCGATACGGCCGCCGAACGCATGTTCCCCGGCACCAACCTGCGCGCATACGCACTTGGCTGGAACGTGCAGGACTACCACGGGCGCAAGCTGGTGCACCATTCGGGATCCATCAACTACACGCGCACGCACGTCGGCTTCATTCCGTCGGAAGGGATTGGCGTGGTGGTGATCGCGAACCTGAGCAGCAGCAACCTGCAGCAGGCCCTCATGTACCGCGTATTCGACGCGTTGCTCGGTCTTCCCGCCCGCGACTGGAGCGGAGAGTACCTGGCGCTCGCGAGGCGCAGCAGCGAGCGCAGCGCCCAGAGCGCGCGTGAGCTGGAGCAGAGTCGAGTACGTGGAACCACGCCATCACTGCAGCTGGGCGATTACGCGGGCACGTACGACAACGAACTGTACGGCGAGGTTCGCGTTACGGAGGAGGGCGGAAAACTCGTGCTCATCTACTCGCCGGAGTACGTGGCAGACCTGGAGCACTGGCACCATGACACCTTCCGAGCTTCGTGGCGGCGTCCGGGTGCGGGCCGCGCATTCGTCACCTTCACGCTGGACCGTAGGGGACGGTCGGCAGAGCTCGACCTGGAGGGCTTCGGGGAGTTCGGCCGTGTGCGGGCTGCCCAGTCGAGTGCGAGCGACGGCAGGGACTAGCGCGGTATCCATGTAACCGCAGGCCGAGTCGTACGGCCGTGCAAGCCAGCATTGCGCTGGCAGTGCCCCCGGTAGTCTGGCAGAAGCATCGGTAATACATGGTGCGACGTCTCATGCGAGACGTCGCACCATGTATTTCCTGACGTGTGGAATATCAGAGCCGCGCGGCTCGCCCGCCTCAATCCGGCGCAGCGACTCCAGCGCGCTTCTGCTCTTCCACCATCCGCCTCACGTCTGCAAGCAGCTTCTGGGCGTCGTACACGATGCCTTCCTTGATCGTGTACTTCACGCCACCTACGCGAACCGGCTTGCCTTGCTCGTCCAGCTTCACGTGGCCGGTGCCGTAAAGCGTCTTGAAGTTATGAAGGGGATTCTCCGGCACTATGATCAGGTCGGCAGAAAGTCCCGGACGGATTATCCCGTACTCGATCGGCTTTCCGGTAGGCTTGAAGATCTCCTCTGCCGAGTGAAGCGTGGCCGCGCGAATGACTTCCAGCGGGTGGAAGCCCGCCTCCTGCAGCAGCTCCAGTTCGGTGATGTAGCAGAAGCCGAACGTCTGGTAAATGAATCCGCAGTCGGTTCCAACCGTCACGCGACCGCCCCGGTTCTTGTAATCGTTGAGGAACTGTCCCCAAACGCGATAGAAGTTGCGCCACGCAATCTCGTCGTGGGTGGTCCAGTCGAACCAGTATGAACCGTGTGCTTCACGACTGGGCTGGAAGAACTGCATGAGCGAAGGCAGAGTGTACTCATCGTGCCAGTCAGCGTTCCGCGCACGCATCAGGTCCCGGCTGGCCGAGTAGATGACCATCGTGGGGTTGATGGTGAAGTCCAGCTCGATCCAGCGATCTATGAGTGCGTTCCACCGCTCGCTACCCGGCTCATGGATCTGGTTCCACATGCGGGCGACCTGGGCGAAGCGATGCTGCTCGTCGCCGTAGTTCTGGTCCACCGGATAATCCTGGATGCTGCGGTCCTTCAGGAGCGCCTCGAACAGGCCATAGAAGTGAGTCATGGAGGTCATGCCCAGCTCCGCGGCCTGCGCAGCGTTCATCCTCACGACACCCATCTGATTGAGATGCGCCGTGGTGCCCAGGCCATGCCTGTTCGATTCGTCAATCAGCGCCGCCATAATCTCGGGATCGTGCGCGCCGAGTTTCAGCCCGTCTATCCCCTGCCCGTCCGTGCGGTGACGCGCTGCCCAGCGCACCCACTCGCGAGCCTTCTCGGGACTGTCGATGGGTCCGCCCCTCCAATCCGCACCGCTGCCGGGACGGTGATAGCTCACCATCCGCGGCGCGACGATCTCGTTTCGAGCGCTCAGAGCCTTCTCCCGCAGCGACCACTCGGGCGCGCCGAAGCCGACGCCGCGCACGGTCGTGATCCCATGCGCGAGCCAAAGCTTGTACACGTACTCCGCCTGCGGCGCCTTCGGGTACCCACCGGTGTGCGCGTGGTTGTCTATGAAGCCTGGCAGCACGTACATGCCGTGCGCATCGATCTCGCGCGTTGCGCCGGAAGGTCTCCGGTTCTCGTTTATGGGCAGTCCCGGATAACCCACCGAACGAACGGCCGCGATCTTCCCGCCTTCGATGACGATGTCCATGGGCCCCTGAGGAGGTGCGCCGGTGCCATCGATAACAGTGGCGCCACGGATGATCAGGCGTTCGAACGGGCCTTCCCCTTCGCCCGCAGCGCGTCGCGTGGTGGGCTCCATGCCTTGCGCGAATGCGCTGGAGGCTCCGGCTCCAAGCAGGAGCCCGGCGAGCAGAAGTGAGGCAGCACGCAGTACCAGCATCGTTATCCTCTGCGAAGAACGTTGTCGTCTGGACCAGTGATACGTTGAGCCCGGTGGCGGCGCTGTGCAAGGACGTGGGACGGAAGTATTCCCCGTGGCTGAAGCCGACGACCGCCGGCATCTGGACCACCCGGAGAGCGAAGAGCAGAGCGCCCTGCTCCAGCCTCTAGACAGGAACAGGGCGCTCTCATGACCTCAGGTACCTGGTACCCTCACGTCAACCAGCGGTGCTTCCATCACCATCAGGAACACGACGGCGGCTCGTTGTTGCGAATCAGGCACTCGGACTGCGGAATGATGAGGTCATCGAACCTCACGTGCTCCGGCACGTCCAGCGGCAGCGTCTCCAGCTTCCCGAAGCGCCGCACGTCCACCCAGCGGTGACCCATGATCAGCAGTGAGTAGCGACGCTCGTACAGCAGCGCCGTGATGAACTCGTCGTCGGAACTCCCTGTCGTGAGGGTGGACGGAGGCAGATTGCCGGACGTCGTCCGCACGATGTCCAGGTCCGCTATCGCTCCCGCCTTGTCGCCCGTGAACCAGCGCGCCTCGGCGCGTAGCAGCAGCAGCTCCTCGCTGTTGATCATCGGGATCGGGTCCTCCGGTCCGGAGAAGACGATGAAGTCCTGGTCGGTCTCGATACCTGGCACGGCCCCGCCAGGCCCCACCGGGCGATCCATCGTCGTGACCTTGTCCATGTAACGCTGGTCCGGTGCGCCGCCCGCCTGAAGCTGCGCGTCAGGCAGGATGGACGGGTGAGCCACCCAGGCAGATGAACTAGCGTTGCTCAGAGGGTTCTGTGCATCGCCAGCGGCGGTGGAATAGATGTACTTCGGCCCGGACGAGAGGTCGTTCGGATCGAGGAACGATTCGGCGATGTTGTCCAGCACCAGCTCGTAGCACGTAGCGCTGTAGCGCTCACCGCATCCGGCAACCCCATAGGACGCGCGATACGCATTCACGCGAGCGGCAATCGCGCGATTCACCTTCAGAAAGCCGGCAGGCGAAGTGAACCCGCTGAAGCCGTTGTTGAGGTTGAAGGGGAACGCAGACCCGCCGGCCAGGAGATGCACCTTGCCTGCCTCCAGCCGCGCGAGCGCCGTGTTGTAGATGGAGTCACGGCTCACCCATGGCGCGAGCTCGCGCGGATTCTCGAGAATCTCCACCGGTCCGCCGAAGCTGCCGTGCGCAGTGACGATGAAGTTGAGCGCCAGACCGGCGAGCGTCTCGCTGAATCCGAGAGCCGCCTCCTTCTGAGCGTCCGAGAGACGCGGGCTCCTGGTGACCGCGTTGTTGAAGTCGAAGATGTTCCTCAGGTCCGAGTAATAGCTGGACCAGAAGGAGTTTCCGGCTCCACGCGTGGGGTCCTGCGGTCCCATCAGGTAGGTGGTGGTGTTCCGACCCTCCGTGGGCGTGTAGGAGTATGCCTCACGACCAAGGCGTCCGGTGCCGCTGATCCACCCGCCCATGTCGCTCCGTGCACCTACCAGCAGCCCGTTTGCGGTCAGCTGAAGGGCGCCCGGATCCGACGCCACGTTTTCGTCGGTCGGGTTGTTGTAGTTGGGCACGGTGAGCCGGTCGGCTCCACAGCCGGACACGGCTGTGGCCGCCAGCAGCAACGCACCGATCATCCTGCTGCGCATGGCAAGTCCGGTAGAAGTATTGACCATTCCCTTCACTCGTTCGGCGGGCGCCCCGACGCCGCGGACGGACGCACCGGCGTCAGCCGCCCGCCTGATCTCTTTCACGTTTCGCATCGCTCAGAACCCCACGCTTACGTTGAGGTGGAACGAGCGGGATGGTGGGTACTGTCCGAGATCGACAATGCGAGCCACGTTGTTGCTGCCGAAGTTGCTCGCCTCGGGATCCATGCCCCAGTAGTCGGTCCAGGTGTGCAGGTTGCGTCCGGCAAGGCTCAGTCGGAGGCTGTTGACGCCTCCCGCCACACGCGACACGACATGCACCGGCACATCGTACGTGACCGAGATTTCTCGCAGCTTCACGAAACCGGCGTCCTGCAGGTAGACCCTGGCATTCTGACCGTTCTGCCAGGTCTCATAGCGGTACTGGCCGAGCGGACGGGGGTCGCCGTCGGGTGCAGCGTGGTCGTAGTCCCACGAGTTCTTGCCCTCGTCGAACAGGAACTGCGTCAGGTTCGACCGCACACCGCCCTTCGTCCAGTCCACCAGCACGTTGAACGTGAAGTCCCTCACGAGGAAGTTGTTGGCAAACTGCATCGTGAAGTCGGGCGTTGCATCGCCGATCGGGCTCAGCCTCACGCTGCCATCCGGCATCACCTTGTTACCCCAGATCGCTGTCGTGGAGTAGCCCTCGGTGATGTACGCATCACCATAGGCCGATCCAAAGCCCGTCGAGGGTGAGCGGAAGGTGGGAACGGGGAGTTCCTCGATCTTCTGCTTAACCGTGTAGAAGCTGGTGTTGGACCGCCAGTCCACCCAGTCGTTGCTCACGGGCGTTGCAGCCAGGCCTATCTCGAAACCCTTGCTCGACAGCCTGCCTCCGTTGATGACCTGCTGTGTCAGTCCCGAGCTGTTCGGCAGCGGAGCGGTGAGCAGAAGGTCGGTGACCGTGCGATCGAAGTAGGTCACCTCCAGTCCCAGCCTGTTCCGGAGGAACGTCGCGTCAACGCCGTACTCTGCCTCCGTCATCGTCTCCGGACGGATGTTCGGGTTGCCGAGTGTTCCGGACGCGCGAAGCGAGTTCTCCCCTCCTATCTGCGTTGCTGCCGCCAGCACCAGGTCGCGGTCGCCGTAGCGAGGCTGGTTGCCCGAGCGGCCGATCGCGGCACGCAGCTTCACCTCGTCCACGCCACGCCCCACGTCGGGGAAGCGGAACGAGCCTGACGCCTTCGGATACACGAACAGCTTGTCGCGTTCTCCGTTCACGCTGCTCCGTTCCGCGCGGGCGCCGAAGGTGAGGAACAGGCGGTTGTCGAATGCGAGCAGCTCTTCCTGCGCGTAGAAGGCCTGGTCGCGCACGGCCGAGCGGTTCTGGAAGGGCGCGGTGCGACCCTGGTCAACGTTGTCCATGCCGGGAATGAGATTCTCGGCTAGCACGCCATAGCGATTGAAGTCGCGCTCCTCGATCTGAAGTCCGCCGGACGTGGTCGCCGAGCTGACGAAGCTCAGGAATCCGTCAGGAGACGGCATGTACTTCCACACCGCGTTCAGCGATGCGTTGATCTGGCGGTTCTTCGAGTTCTGCACCTGCGAGGTGCCGAGTCGTCCGTTGGCAGGTTCGTACTGCAGGAAGTTCGGCGAGTAGATGTCGTCTTCCTGGGAGAACCAATCCAGGCCGCCCTGCGCACTGAGGATTACCTCGTGCTCGGCGCGCGTGAGGGCCGTGTAGTCGAGACGTGCCGAACCGATCCAGCGGTATACATCCGAGTGGTTCCGAACGTACGCCATTGTCTGGAAAGGGTTGGACGAACGAGCACCACCACCGACGAACGGATTCTCCGGGTAATTGCCGGCTTCATCGCGCGTATCCAGATGGATGACGGCCGGCGAGTACGCGAAGAGGTACATCGGGCTCACGCTGCTCGTGTTGTTGTTGCCCGTGATGCCGCGATCGTTGCCGCTTCGAATGAACGCCGTGCTTACGTTGGCCGTCATGCGGTCGCTCACCACCTGATCCAGATTGAGCCGGATGTTCTGGCGCATGGCGCCGGTGTTCCGCATGATGCCTTCTTCTTCCTTGTGCGATGCAGCGAGGAAGTATTTCGTGGCCTCGGAACCTCCGGTGACCGAGAAGTTCGTCTCGTACGTCGGTGCACGCCGCCCGAACAGGGCATTCTGGTAATCGATGTACGGCGACTGATAGTTGTCGCGGTAGATCGCGGCGGCAGCCTCACGCGCCGCTATCTGGTCAGGTGTGGGATCTTCCGGCAGCGGCGCGACGAAGGCGTCTATCAGCTTGTCCACGGACTCGAAGCGGCGTGAGCCAAGAAGCTTCGATGCCTCGGAGAAGCCCACGCTCTGCGAGAGTGCATAACGCGGCCGGCCGGCCACACCACGCTTCGTCTTGATGACGATCACGCCGTTCGTGGCCTTCGAGCCGTAGATGGCAGAGGCTGCGGCACCCTTGAGCACCTCGATCGACTCGATGAGCGACGGATCTATGTCAGCCAGTCGGTTGGCCGGGTCGTCCTGGTTCGCGCCGCTGCTGGTGATCGTACGCATGCCGCCCTGAATGGCGGCGTTGCTGATGATCACGCCGTCCACCACGAAGAGCGGCTCGCCACTTCCCAGAATGGAAGTCACGCCGCGAATCTGTATCTGCCCGCCACCGCCCGGCGCGCCGCTGTTCAGGTTGATCGAGGCACCCGGAATCTTGCCCTGGAGAGCGCCTTCGAGCGACGCAGCGGGCGCACGCGTGAGGTCCTCCGAGTTCACCACTGACACCGCTGTCGCGAGGTTCTGTCTTGATATGGACGTCGCCTGCCCGGTGATCACCAACCCTTCCAGCTGGAGTGCGTCGCGTTCCAGCGCAACCTCGAGTGTCGTCTGGGACGCCGGCACCTGAACCTGTTGCTGCTTGTAACCAAGTGCCCGAACGGTGACGGTGACATCACCGGCCGGGAGGCGAAGTGTGAACCGGCCATCAGTGCCGGTTACCGTGCCGACACCCGGACTGGCCGGCACGAGGACAGTAGCTCCCTCGAGCCCCAGCGCGGTGCCCTGGATGGTCACCCGGCCAGTGATGGACCTGTCCTGGGCGTGGACGACCTGCGGCATGCACAGCATCGCTGCCGCCGCGATCCCCAGAATGATTCTAGACAAGACCCCCTCCGTTCAAACCCTGATTGAGAACGTTCCGTGCTGCAGTCCTGAATGGACGACAGCATGATCACTCCGTGTTCTTGCCACCTCCTGCGTTGATGGAATGCATGGCCAGCCAGCACCCGTGTATCACGGGTGCTGGCGGGTGTGAATGCGGCTGTCGATGTGAGGTGGCCCGGGTCAGAGCTCGGCTGCCGGGCTGATACTCCGCGTCACCGATGCAGTGCACTGAGGGCACACTGCACCGGCAGTGGGCTGCCTATCGAGAGCCGCGCGGAGTAAGTCGAATGAGGCCGGCTGCCTCGCGAGCGCGGAGGGCAGCCATCACTTCCTCCATGGCAAGGGGCGTAAACTGCCCCGAGAGGAAGTCGCGAATCTGGAGGGCGGTAAGGCCCTTGTCAGAGAGCAGGGCGAGTTCGGCATTGAACTCGTCAGGCAGCGAAGGACCCGGAATGGGAGTGCGCCGGCGCGGCTGGTCCGGCGGCGGAGGTACGGTGGTCACGACGATGTTCGAAGCCTCGCGCTCCGCTGCAGACATCACCGGCTCCACGGCACGCACGCCACGCTGCATGGCCTGAAGCTGGTACGCCGCCTGCACCTCTTCGAGAAGCGCCGCCGCACGCCTGTCAATCAGCGGCTCGAACGAAGCGGTACGCTGCTGGCCGCGGGCCCGGTCCGTCCAGAGCACGCTCGCCGAGCGCACGACCGCCTTCTCGACATCAGCCTGATGCCGGATGGCGTTGCGCGCCTCCTTGTAAGCGAGCGTGAGCGAGGCACCATCCGTGGCGTCGGCCATGTAACCCAGCCCCTTCGTGTGCGACTCGCCCATGCGCGCCAGTCCACGGCCGATGTTCTCGTTCAGCACGCGCGCGGCCATCTCGTCGGTGCCATCGGCGAGCACTGCGAGCGAACCAAGGCCAACCGTGGCAGCACGCTTGTACTGCGTGGGATCGTGCTTGTCGGGCGTGTCCTCGGACGAGTGATACCACATGTCCGGCCAGGTGATGAACATGACGGCCGGAATGCCGTGCTGCATGTACGTCACGTGGTCCGACGAACCGTAGTGCTTGTCAATCTTGATGTAGAAGGCGTCCTTGCTCCCGTGTACCGACTCCACGGGCTGCGACGGTGCGTAGCCGCTGATGGAGCGGCGGAAGCGCACCCGCTCGCGCGAGATCTCCGCCACGTACTCCATCATGCTCTGCGCGATGTCGTTGAGGTACGACGCGAACGTGTCCGGCGTACGCTGCAGGATCCAGAAGCTCCGGCTGGTGGCCAGGCGGATGCCTTCCATGTCGAAGTTCAGCGTGCCGATGATGTTCTTCTTCTTGTTCTCGTACTTGTTGAGGAACGCGTTCGTGCCCGAGATTTCCGGCACCCACACGAAGTTGATCGTGCGCTTCGGACGCGGAAGCTTGCCTTCCTCGATCAGCTTGATGTACGCCCGTCCGATCTCCAGCGTGAGCGCCACGCCCGAGGCGTCGTCATTGGCGCCCTGCTTGATCACGCCTTCGTAGAGATGTGCGGCGATGGCCACTTCCTGGTCCGTGCTGCCGTCGCCGGGTATCTCGGCGAACACGTACTCCATGCGGTTGGGCACCTCCACGGTCTCCACGATCGAACGAATGTTGATCGTCTCACCACGCAGCAGGAGCGCAGCCAGGTGATTGCGCACCTCTGGTGTCACGTGCCAGGCCACCGTGTTCGGTTGCGCGGTGACGACCTGCGACACGATCGCGTTCGGATAGTCGGTAGCACGCTGGTGACCGATGGCGCTGATACCCAGCACACCCACAGCTCCCCGCTCGACGGCGAGGGGATAGACTGCGTTGGTGGAGCCGCTCGTGAGGACGAACTTTCCGCGCACGTCCTTGCCTTCGAAGTCCCGCGCGCGACCATGAGCCACGTCCACCAGCTCACCGGACAGGTCACCTGCCACGTTGAGCGAGCCCAGAGCGAGCGCGATGTCATGGATGTCGAAGAGCTTCACGCTCTTCGGTGACGTCATCCACAGTTCGCCTTTCGTCGGCTGCCATGCGGTTCCGCCGGGCCCGAATTCCTCGATCGTCACGTTGGCGAAGCCGGCTTCCCTGGCCATCCGTGCTACGACCTGGCTTTCGCGAAAGTGGCCGTCGTACTCGGACGGCGGGCGAATCCGGTGATACGGCACCATCTCAAGGAGGCTGTTCAGCGCTCGATCGCCAGAGACTTCGTTGATGATGGAAGTCATCTGGGTCTGCGTGAGCAGCGTGCGGTCTTCACGCTCCTGTGCGTGTGCGGTGAACGACACTGCAACGCAGGCGGCGAGCGCGAATGAAGAAACCTTCATCAACTCGAGTCGCTCCGGGTGTGGGTTGGTGACGTCCGACAGCGATGGCGCATCACGTGTACGTGACGGGCTTAGCAACTGATACGAGCGTGTCGTGCGGAACGCTGTATGTTCATGCGTTTCGGCTGCGATTTAATGATTTCCTAATGAACGGAACGTGGGACGAGCGCAGTTAGCGTGATGAGCGTCACGTGTCGGCAAGACGCACCGGCGCACACCACGCGTTACTCGTCAGGCGGGCTCCGCCGGCGCGCTGGTTATGCGGCTTGCATTCGTGCGTGCCGGCTCATTCACATGTCGTCCCAGCTCGACAACTGCCGCGCGAAAGAAGGTCGCGCGCCGGCGCGGGCAGTCGTCCGGCGCCGTTCGACCTCGAGTACCGTCATCTGGCCGGCTCGCATCGGGCCCGTGTGCCCATCGGACGGGAAGCGTCGTCATTTTTGCGTGTCGCTTCGTTCATTACCCACGCGCTCCCCTGCCTCGATGCCTCGATTATTCACGATACTGTTGGCGTTCGTGCTTCTCGCCCCCGGCGCACCTCCGGCGCATGCACAGTCTGACGTCGCCGGCGTCACTCAGGTTCTCCAGAGTCTGGACTCAACCCTTCACGTGAACGGATTCACGCTGCGCGAGCGGTACGTCGGCCCGATCCGGCCGGATCTCAGCCTGTCAGCGTCAATGGTCGTGAACCATGACCGGCACTACATGATCATCGGTGTGTGCGACCTCAACTGCGATGGTGCAGAGCTCGAGGTGAGAGCACCCGACGGCGAAGTTCTGCTCGCCGGGACCGCCGAGGGCCGCCTAACATATCTCCGGTTCGCGTCCGAAGATGAGGATGAGCTGGAGCTCGTCCGGAGCGTCGAGAGCTGTCGAGCAGAGGAGTGCGCCATCGGCTACAACGTCTATGAGCGTCGCCACACCTCGGAGCTCGGGGTATGCGTTCTCCAGGATCATTCGCTCGCCGAGGTCACAGCTCTTTACGATCCGGTAGAGGGTGACACGATCGTGCAGGGCAGGCCCTTCAGCGAGGTGTATCCGACGGCGGCGCCCGCATACGCTGCGACGACATCCTGGTGGCGCGCAGGAGAACCGGTGGAGTTCGAAGGGAATCGTTATGTGAAGTACGGTCTGCCGCGCGTGTTCAGCGCGCGCGAGCTCGTGCGCACCGGCGAATCCAGAGGGATTGACGTGTTTGTGCAGCCTGGCGTGGCGAACATGATCAACGTCCCGTTGCGGCCCGGGTGTGAGTTCCAGCCGTACCAGCGAGTGCCGTGACTCGGCGATCTCGCGCGGAGCGCCGTGGGCGAGCAGTGCCGGGCCAGGGTTGCCGGGTGAGGGACGCTGCGGGAGGGCGCCAGGTGAGGCCGGTGCCGGATGCAGCGGAGCGTGAGTTCTGGCGGAGTTGCGGGAGAAAAACCAGGAGGCGGGGCCCCAAATCGGTGGGTGGGGGGGCGCCGGGGTGTAATGGGCGGCGGGGGGTTTTAAAACGGGCCCC
>CAYQAO010000073.1:0-542 GCA_964415485.1 uncultured Gemmatimonadaceae bacterium | reverse complement strand
TGGGGGGTTTTTGCTCTAAAAAACCCCCGCCGGCCCGCCACGTTTCGCAGGGGCGCCCCGCCTCCTGGTTCTATGGGCCTGCGAGGAGTTGAACCTCGGACCTCACGCTTATCAGGCGTGCGCTCTAACCACCTGAGCTACAGGCCCCTGCGCGCTTCCGCGCTATTCTTAAAGGATAATCAGCCGGTGGCCCCGGGACAAGCGGCCGTAGCCGCCTGCGATGTTGCTGGCTGCCGGCTACTGGCTACAAGCTACCGACTATGAGCCACCGGCTACCAGCCAGGGGCCATCGGTCATCAGCCACCAGCGAACTGCCGTAGTGAGGGGCTTCGACCACGTCCAGGACCTTGGCACCTCGTGCGGCCGGCCGCTGGGACCGGCAGGTCAAGTCCCGAAAAACACCAAACCCCGCGTGTCGCTGCTACACGACACCCGGGGTTCGGGAATGAGAACAATCGAGGGAGGTTGCGACGGACGAGGCTGCGACATATCCGATTGACTTTCGCCTGACAAGTCAGGTTACTCGTCGCTCCGGAAAGGAG
>CAYQAO010000072.1:0-14284 GCA_964415485.1 uncultured Gemmatimonadaceae bacterium | reverse complement strand
CACGGTGAAGTGAAAGCAGATCCCGACACTCGCTTCGCTCGTGCGGGATGACAGAGAGGGGAGAGCGAGTGCGGGATGACAGTTGGGGCGCACCCGAACCTCCACTAAGGCCGAGCGCCGCGCCCCGACCGAACGTGCGACGCGCTTCGCACTCCCCAGCCAAGGCAGACCTTCGCCCCTGCGCCAGAGTTTCCTCACCCCCCCGCCGCTCGTCTCAGAAGCATGAGACCGCTCCTCCTCGCCGCCTCTGCCGCGGCTTACAACGGCCTGGAGTTGGGGCGACGGCGCGAGGACGTGGAGGTGCGGCACGTTCCGGCGCTCCCTTCGTCGTCATCGCTCGATGGGGCACGCGCCACCGTGGTTCTGGTGGACGAAGCGCTCCTCGCAACGGCGGTCAATCCCGAGAAGCGTCTCATGGACCTGGCGCGCGTGGCGGCGATCGTCGGTCGCGGCCGGAGTGACGTACCTGACGACGCGTTCCCTTCCGGCGTCCTGACGTCCTTCCTTCCGGCGGACGCGAGCGACGAACTGGTGCGCATTGCGCTCCAGGGTGCGCTTCGGCACGCTACTGCTCTCAGGGACGAGCGAACGGCGCGCACGGAGGCGGAGCGCCGGCAGGCGCAGCTCATCCAGCTGTCGGAAGTGGGCGTGGCACTGGCCACGGAAAGGAACCTGTCACGCCTGCTCGGCCGGATCCTGAGCGAGGCCAGGCGCCTAACGAGCTGCGATGCGGCCACGCTCTACCTCGTGGAGCACGACGAGGACGGTGTGCCAAGCGCTCTTCGGGCACGCATGACGCAGAACCAGTCTCGTCCGTCCGTCACCATGATAGACGTGACGCTGCCGCTGGACCACACCAGCCTAGCCGGCTATGTGGCGACCACGGGCGAGGCGCTGAGCATTCCGGACGTCACGCGCCTGCCGCAGTCGCTGCCGTACTCGGCGAACCGGCTGGTGGACGCGCGCACCGGCTATCACTCGCGAAGCATGCTCGTGCTGCCTCTCGTTTCTCACCGGGAGCAGGTGGTCGGAGTGCTGCAGCTCATCAACCGCAAGCGGAATCAGGGAGCCATACTGACCGGCGTGGAGTCGGTTGACGCGCACGTCATACCTTTCACGCTCGATGTTCTGGAGCCGGCGTCCGCGCTGGCCGCGCATGCGGCGGTGGCGATAGAGAACGGCGTGCTGCACGGCAACATCGAGCAGCTGTTCGAGGGGTTCGTCACGGCCGCGGTCGAAGCCATTGACGCACGAGACCCCAGCACCGCCGGCCACTCGTCGCGAGTTGCGAGGCTCGCAGTCGCCTTCGCAGAAGCCTTGTCTCGCGCGTCCGACGGTCCCTACGCCGGTACCGTATTCCGCGAGCCTGAACTGCGCGAACTTCGCTACGCGGCGCTGCTGCACGACTTCGGCAAGGTGGCCGTGAGCGAAGAAGTCCTCCTGAAGCAGCGAAAGCTTCATCCCGCCGACCTCGCCAGCATTCGCCACCGCATCGAGGGCCTGCACCGTCTCGAGGACGTGCACTTCGAGCAGCTGCGCGCCGACTGGCTGCTGGATCACGGAAGGAGGGGATATGCCGAACGAGAGGCGCAGCTCAGGGCGGACAGGCTTTCGCGTCAGGCATTCCTGCGGGACTTCCTGCGGCGCGTGGAGTCGCTGAACTCAGGGCTCGAGTCCCAGGCCGAAACCGAGCTTGCGTCGTTCCTGGCAACCCGCTTCGAGGACGCCACCGGCGTGGTGCATCCGCTTCTCACGGACAGGGAGCGATCGTTCCTCGGCATCTTCCGGGGGACGCTCGACGAGAACGAGCGTCGTGAGCTCGAAGCGCACGTGCTGCACACGGACAGGTTCCTGCGCCGGATTCCGTGGACGCCCGAGCTGTCCGGTGTGCCCGACATCGCGCTCTCGCATCACGAGAAGCTGAACGGGTCCGGCTATCCGCACGGGGTGCGCGCGGAAGCCATTCCGCTGCGTACGAGGCTCATCACGATCGCGGACGTATTCGACGCGCTCACTTCCGCCGACCGTCCCTATCGGGATGCGATGTCCGTGGAGCAGGCGCTGGACACTCTCCACAGCGAGGCGCTCGCGGGCGAGCTGGACATGGAGCTCCTGCGCGTGTTCAGGGAATCACGCGTGTGGGAGGCTCTGGACGGCGAGGGAAGGGGGAACGTGGTCGGCCGTCAACCATCGGCTTTCAGCCGTCGGTAGGCGCGGCCCCCTGCACGAGTGCCTGACGCATCTCCGGGCCGGCAGAGCGCAGAGCCTGCTCGCACAATTCCCGGTGCCGGAAGCTGGAGAAAGAAGAGAGGCCGGAGCGCAAAGCGCTCCGGCCTCTCTTCTTCCGGGCGATCAGGTTTAGCGCCCGCGCATGTTCTCGCCACCGGCGATGATCACGAACTCATCGCGGCGGTTGCGCTCGTAGCAGGACTCGGTGGTCTCCGAGCAGACGAGGCGCTCCTCACCGAAGCTGGTGACCTCGATGCGGTTCGGATCGATGCCGCGGTCCACCAGCCAGCGGCGTGCGGCGTTCGCACGGCGCTCGCCGAGGGCGAGGTTGTACTCGTCCGAGCCGCGCGGATCCGCGTGACCCTCGATGCGGATGCGGAGGTTCGGGTTCATCTGCATGATCGGGAGCTTCTCCTCCAGGCGCTGCTGAGCTTCGGGGCGAATCTCGGAAGCGTCGAAGGCGAAGTAGATCGGGGTGCGCATTGCCTCACGCGCGCGGTTGGCCGCGTCAATGCTGTCCTGGTTCACGGCCGGCGGGGGCGGCGGCGGAGCAGGAGCGGGCGCGGGTGCCGGAGCGGGCGGCTCGACTACCGGCGGCGGGGGCGGCGGCGGAGCGCCGGGGCGCTTGTACTGCCAGCTCAGGCCGGCACGAGCAGTGAGGTGCAGAGGATCATCACCGGCGTCAGCGCTCAGCTTGTCTGCCAGGCCCTCCACACGGATGGACCAGCTGCGTCCCATGTTGAAGCGGAGGCCAAGGAGGCCGCTGATGCCGCTCTCGGTCTCATCCACGCCGCCACCGCTGTACTTGCCGCGGGCGTAACCCGGGCCGAACAGCAGCTGAACCCGCTCGCTCAGCGGCAGGTTGTACGTGAGGCGGGCATAGAAGGGACGCCACTTGTCCACTCCGGTGTTTCCCTCATCCATCGTGGCCCACGTCATGTCGGCCTCGAGGGCGAGGTTCCGGAAGATCCAGAGTCCCGCGCGGCCGCCAAAGCCGATCGCGTTCTCCAGGTCGTAGTCGGAGTCGAAGCTGGTGTAGGCGCCGAAGGCCCCGAGTTCGATCGAGCCGGCGCGCTGTGCGTCAGCAGGTGCCGCGTAAAGCGCGGACGCTGCGATCGCGGATGCGACGAAGATCTTGCGCATATGTTGATTGGTTGAGGTAGGCACTACCCGGCCGGCGGATGCCTGGGCCGATCCTGCTGGGTGGCAGTGTCACCGCCACGGGATCCAACTTTGTGCCAACCCGGAAACCGGGCTGGCGCTGAACGCCAAGGTATCTATTCAAGCACGCGCCCTGGCGCAAACCCGCACCTTGCAAGACGCGGACGAGGAACGCCCTGCAAGCTTAAGGAAAATCGTAACAGCTGTACTCAGCGTACCGGAACGAGCAGCTGTTCGCCCGGATGGATGGTGCTGGACCGCAATTCGTTAAGCGCGCGCAGGCGGCTGACCGTCACGCCATGCCGCTTGGCGATCCCCCACAGCGTGTCGCCACGCCGGACGCGGTAGCTGCGCGTGGTTGAAGCGTTCGCAGCGACGCTCCGGCCGGTGCGCGCCTGAACATACTTCGCATACGGTGTCGGGAACACTACCACGTGGAAGTGGGGCGGCCGGAACTCCTCGGTGGCGTCTATCAGGCCACGGCTCTGGAGCGAAGCCAGCGTGCTGCGCAACCATGTGAGGCACCGTCCACGGGGCTTCCGGAAATCCACCGCTATCCCGGTGGGGTGCACCGAACGGTCACTGGCGTTCCACGGCTGCTGATCCTGCGGCCGCACGGCACTCGTCACCACCAGCTGCTCGCCGCATGCCGCACGATACTGGCTCGCGAGGCGCGTGACGAAAACCTCCGCCTCGGGCCGCACGTACGGCCAGCGAACGCCGTCGTTGACCCTGTAGTCGGCATTGCCGGAGAGCCGAACCAGGGCGCCGTCCCGTACCGAAGCCGTCACCGCACGTGAGGTACGGTGGAACTCCAGGCCTTCCTGCACCGCGTGATTGTGAACGCGCGTCACCTTGGCACGCGAGCCGCGCAGCGACTGCGCCGAAACCGACGTGGAAACCACGCCGAGTGCGAGGAGAACGGAAGCGAAAGCTCTTGCAGACATCCCTGAAGTGCGACTGGTACCCTCGATTACCCGGGGCACGCAGACCGCCGCACCCCGTGATTGACCTGCAACCTGTGTCCAAAGTCACGATTAGACAACATCCGGGGGACCCGGCAAACGCGACTGGTGTTCCCCGGTCCCTCCTCCCTACTGTCGCAGCCTGCGCAGCAGCTGGCCGAGTCGATCTATCTCCTGACCGTAACGCGCCCAGTCGCCACGGCGCTGCGCTTCGATCGCGGCCTCGTAGGCCGCATTCGCCTGGGCCGCTATCTCCGACGCGGATCCGGACACGGCAACCGGCTCCTGACCGACCGGCGGCGCCGAAGGCTGCGAGACCGACGCTGATGCTCCAACCACGTCGAACTCCACATCCAGCGGCTCCACCGCCACCGTCGCGGCAGACGGGTCGAACAGGCGCTCGATCGCTCGATCCAGGGTAAGGTCCATCACCACGCGGTTCTGGTATGCCGCTATCACGCGCTTGAGCTCGGGAATCCGCCCGCCCTGAGCCCTGAGGTAGAGCGGCTGCACGTACAGCAGCGACTCCTCGATCGGTATCACCAGCAGCTCGCCCCGAATGACCTCGGACCCGCGCTGATCCCACAGGGAGATCTGCCGTGCGATGTCGGTGTTCTGGTTGATCCGGTTCACCACCTGCCGGGGGCCGAAGACCAGCGACTGCTTCGGGAACCGGTACACCCGAAGCTGCCCGTAGTTCTCGCCGTCCATGCGCGCCACCATCCACGCAGCCAGGTTGTCCTTGCCGCGCGGCGTGTACGGCGTCATGAAGATGTACTCGGCGGCGTCCTCGTCCGGCAGTCGCATGATGACGTGGCGCATGAAGGCGCGAGACGCGTCTCCCTGGTCCATGCGCGGTATCTGCCACTGGTCCTCGCGCGCGTAGAACTCGTCGGCGTCATCCATGTGATAGGCCGTGTAGAGTTCGGTCTGCACGCGGTACAGGTCCTCCGGGTAGCGCGTGTGCGCCCGCAGGTCGGCCGGCATGTCGGACAGCGGATGGAAGACGCCGGGGAACATGCGGGCATGCGTACGCACGATCGGGTCGGTTTCGTCCGCGATCCACGCCGTCATGGTGCCGTTGTACGCGTCCACCGCCACCTTCACGCTGTTGCGCATGTAGCGCGTGCCGTCGTTGAGCGACACCGCGTACGGATAGTGTCGCGAGCGCGTGTAGGCATCCAGCATCCAGGTGAGGGTGCCATCCTCGCGGACCACCAGGTACGGGTCGTTGTCCAGCAGGAGCGTGGGGAACGCGGCTGCCACACGAGCGCGCACGTTGCGGCGGAACATGATGCGGCTCTGCTCGCCGATCGCGTCGTTGAGCAGGAGGTTCAGGTCCCCGAAGCGCATCGCGAAGAGCAGGCGCCTCATGCCGCTTCCCACGGGAACGCCGCCAGTGCCCTCGTAGTGCGTGAAGACGTTCTGCTCACCCTCGGGATAGTCGAACTCCCGCTGCGCGGTAGGCGCTACGACCCAGTGGTCGCCCAGCTCGCCGAAGTAGATCTGCGGCCGCGTCACCTGCATCGAGACGGTGGACACGGGCGGCAGGTCCTTCACGAAGAGCACAGGCAGGCCCTCGGCCGTCATCTCGTTCACGGGACTGAGCGTGACACCCATGCCGTGCGTGAACGTGAGGCGCTCATTGATGAAGTTCCGGGTGGGAAGCGCGAGGGGATTCAGTTCGCGGGGCGACACCATGATCTGGCGGTAGCGCCCGTCCACCATGTAGCGGTCGTCATCCACCTCCACGAAGTCGTAGTACGTCCGGATCTCCTGGAGCTGGCCGAGGGTCTGGAGCAGCGGCTCGCGGTCCCAGAGCCGCACGTTCTCGATCGTAGGCCCGTTGCGCCTTATGTCCGCCATCGTGAGGGTGGCCTCGCCGGACAGGTCGCGGATCTCCACGTCGTCCAGTCCCCACGCCACGCGGGTGCTGTTGATGTGATGGTCCAGCTGCGGGCGCTCTCGCGCCAGCTCGTTGGGATCCACCACGAAACGCTGCACCATGGACGGGATCACTGCCGTGCCTATGAGGCTCACGACCACGTACGCCACTGCGGCAAGCGCCGCATGCCAGAGTACGCGAGCCCTGACCGCACCCCAGATGACGAATCCGGCGCCCAGGAGCGCTATGACCGACTGCAGGCGCATGGCCGGCAGTCGCGCCGCAAGATCCGCGTAGGTGGCTCCGGTGAACTTTCCAGCCTGCGACTCCAGCAGCCCTGGAATGCGCACGAACCAGGTGGTGAGGGCCATGAAGAGGAACATGGCCGCGATCAGCACCCCGATGTGCATTCCGGCGCTCGGCTCGATTCGCACGCCGCGCTGGCCGAGTACCACGTCGCCGCGCACCCAGTACACGGCCACGGTCATCAGCAGCGCGAGCGTCGCAATGCCGGACAGGAACGCCAGGATCACCTGCAGCGCAGGGATGCTGAACACGTAGTAGCCCACGTCGCGCCCGAAAACCGGATCCGCGACGCCGAACGACTCCGCGTTGAGCCAGGCGAGCAGCACGGTCCACTGGGACGCGACCGTCGCGGCAGACGTAAAGGAGAACAGCAGCGCAGCGGGAAGCGTGAGGCGCTTCACGACGCCCGACAGGTCGCCTCGCGGGGCGAACTGCTCCAGCCTCACGACCACCGGGTCCAGCACTATGCCGCGCTGCGTGAATCGTAGCGTGCCGTAGAGCACCGCGAACGCCAGCACGAACGCGATGGCGCCGAATCCCCAGCGTGCGGCCAGCCCGCGCGTGAACACGACCTCGTACCCGGCCTCGCTGAACCACATCCAGTCCGTGACCAGCCGGACGAGGGCCGGTATCAGCAGGAAGGCCAGGAAGACGGCGCCCATGACGATCAGCGGGAGGCCGATCCTCGGTCGTCGCATCGGGGCTGGTTGGGACGGAGCGGTCATTTGGTCGGTTGGGAAAGACGGGAAGTCAGGAGGGAGCGAGGCGCATGGCCGCCGCTGCCAGCGAGATCCAGCCGGCCAGGAAGGCGACTCCGCCTATGGGCGTGATCGCGCCAAGCCACCGGGTGTCGGTGAGGACCAGCAGGTAGAGACTGCCGGAGAAGATCAGCGTACCCGCGAGAAAGAGCCACCCCGACCAGCGCGCCGGGGAAGATTCCGGAGCCATGGAAATGACCCAGGCCACCACGAGCATGGCCAGCGCATGATACATCTGGTAGCGAACGCCAACCTCGAACGTGGCGAGATCGGCTGCCGAGAGGCGCGCGCGGAGAGCGTGCGCCCCGAAGGCCCCTGCAGCAACAGCTATCGCCGCGGAGATGGAGCCGGCGACGAGCATGAATCTGTACACGATGATCGAGCAGTAATGTCCCTGCGCCGCGCGACGGCGGGTCCGGCGCCAGGTTCAGGGACCCCCGTAGGAATCTCGGCGCCTGTCACGAGCCTGTCGACCTCCCGCCTCGATTTGCGCCTTTTCTGTTGCGGTGCCGCCGCAGCCGCCCCCGTGAGTGATTGCGAGCTGCAAGTGCTGAATTGCAGGCAGGATAGGGGTTTCGGCGCACCGGGCGGCGATCTCAGGACCACGGCACGGCGAATGCCACGAGCCCACTGAGCGGCCCACATGCGGCCACACTGAATCATCCGACCATGCTGGCAACTGATGAGTGATGCATTCGAGCAACCGTCCGAGCATGCAGAACCTGCGGACACCCGCGACGTCCTGAAGCTCGACGAGCCTCTGCTGCTATTCCTGACCGCGGCGGTGGAACAGGCGAACGACCCGCTGGCGGACACCGAGATGCACCGCGAGTTCGTGGATGCCACGGTCCGGTACGCACGGGCAGTGGAGCGCTACATGTCGAATCCGCAGGTGCGCTCCCGTTTCCACGACCGCACCAGCCGCCTGTTCAACGTGCTTGGCCAGTACGTGACCGCGCAGGCGCTGCAGCCCCCCACCGGACTTCGCCCGCCCGAGAGCGCGGCGATCTTCCAGATTGCGGCTCGGGTGCGCGAGTTCGCGCTGGCACACGAGCGCCAGCGTCTTCTGGAGGAGCTGCCGCAGAAGCGCGATGCAATCGTGCAGGAGTTCGGGATATTTCCCGAGCGGTGGAGGGACGACTAGGGGGAAGTTGGACAGCTGCCTCCCGGGCCTGTCGGCCCTCGCGCCGCTTCGCCACCGCGGCACGACCGGGGCGTTCCCGCCCGTAATCGCCTATCTCCCATTCCCACATTGCCTTGCGACTCCCGCAAGGCTAAATTTTTCTTATTGGGGCGGAATGTGTCCCGTGGGGACAGTCCGCGCATTTCACTTAATCAGGATCAAGGTGCATGGCGAAACAGGACGCGATCGAACTTGAGGGAACCGTCAGCGAGGTGCTGCCGAACGCCACGTTTCGTGTCACCCTGAACAACGGACACGAGGCGCTGGCGACCATTGCCGGCCGCATGCGTCGCTATCGTATCCGGGTTCTCGCGGGTGATCGTGTAACCGTGGAGGTATCGCCGTACGACCTCACGCGCGGACGGATAACGTTCAGGCACAAGAACTGACCGTCGCGGCCGAAGGCCGCCCTGAATGGCCAGTAATCTGTGACTGCAACGAAGAGCGGGCTCCCGGTACCAGCCGGGAGCCCGCTCTTCGTTCGTGAAACCCTGGTCAGCCGCGGTTACTGCCGACCGAAGCTGACCACGCTGACCTCGCGGCCGGACTGGTCAGCCGCGGTTACTGCCGACCGAAGCTGACCACGCTGACCTCGCGGCCGGAAGGGTGCGACGTCAGAACGTCACCTGCAGCCTCGTCATCACCATCCGCCCGATAGGCGGCACACCAGCGAAGCTAGGCACTTCGTTGTTGAGGAGGTTCGTGGCGTTTACGGAGATGAGCGCGTTCTGCGCAGCTGCCCAGGGGAAGCGCCAGGTGACCTGTGCATCGAGGAACGTGGCGGTCGGCGGCTTCTGGTACTGGAAGCATCCGGTTCCATCGTCCTCGCAAGACTGACCCGGCAGCGGGAGGTCAATACCCGATACGAACACCGCCGAGTTCACCGGGAAGGTGTTCTGGTACCTGCCGCGCAGCTCGAAGCCCACGTTCTGCGGCCGGTAGTCATAGCGGAACGTCAGCGACGCCTTGTGATCCGGCGCATTCAGCGTAAGCGGCAGGGCTCCACTCTGGATCTTCGGGAAGACCACGTCGCTCACCCACGAGTAGGTGCCGAGCACGGTGAGCGCATCGGTCGCCAGCCAGTCGAACGCGACGTCGGCCCCGTATAGGTCGATCGTCTCGTCAATGTTCATGTACGTGAACGCGATGTCGGCGTTGGTCGTGAGGCGGCTGTCCGGCACCACGGTGCCGAGCGGGATGCGCGCCATGACGGGCGTGAGCTGCTCCGCCAGAGCCGCGGCGTTCGCAGCACCCAGGCTAGGTGCGAGGTGCGCCGCCAGGGCCGCGCCCAGGGTCTGCCCGTCGAGCAGCGCGTTAGGCGTGAAGTTCACCGCCGGCGTGATGAAGTTCTCGCGCTGCTGGTACCAGCCATCCACCGCAAGACGGAACTTGCTTCCGAAGATCCCCTTGTAGCCCACCTCGAACACGTTTGTGAAGGACGCCTTGAGCCGCTCCACGTCCTGCACGCTCGCGGGCGACACCGCCTCCTGGGCCACCAGGTCCACGAGGTTGGTGCCCACGCCGGCTCCGACTGCATTGAAGTTCTGCAGTTCGTTCACGATGAAGGCCGCGGTGCCGGCACCGAACTGCGCGGCGAGCTGGTCCTGCAGTCCGCCCGCCAGCATCACGTTGAGCGCGGCCGGATACATGGCTGCCGCATTGGCCGGGATGAAGTCGCCAGGCGCGAACGGCGAA
This sequence comes from uncultured Gemmatimonadaceae bacterium, assembly GCA_964415485.1. Lineage (GTDB taxonomy): Bacteria > Gemmatimonadota > Gemmatimonadetes > Gemmatimonadales > Gemmatimonadaceae > JBBQHX01. Next base: position 4,102 of record CAYQAO010000072.1, on the reverse strand, counting down.
CGCATGCAGAGCGAGGCCACACCACCAGCACAGTCACGGCGGAAGGTGAAGCCCTCCGCGGGCACGCCGAGCGCACGAACGTTGTAGGGCAGTCCGCCCACGTTGCCTGCCTGCAGCAGGTCGAGGAACAGCGAGAAGTTGGCCGGAGTGGAGAATGCGCGGTTGTACGTGAAGCGCAGGTTCTGCGTCTCGCTGGGCTTGAAGATTATTGCCGCACGCGGAGAGAAGAACGTTCCGTCCATGCGGTCGTGGTGGTCCACACGGGCCGCCAGCAGCAGGTCCCACCTTGGGCTCAGCGCGGTCTGCGACTGGATGTATCCGCCGATCTCGTTCACGAGGTCGTCGTCCTCGTTGCGGCCGTTGATGGTGCCGCCGGTGCGCGGGTCGGTGCGGATGTAGTCAACGCCATACGAGAACGACTGGCGCTCGCCGAGGTCGAAGCCGTGCTGCGCCTGTGCGGCAAAGGTGCGCGACTGGTCAACGATCGGCTGGCCGGTGCGCAGCAGGTAGGTGCCGCCGAGGTCCAGGCTGTCTTCGTTGCCGGCGTTGCTCAGGTTCATGAACGCCTGGGCGAAGAAGCGGCCGGCGCGCAGGCGCGACTGGAAGCTCTGGATGGTCCATCCCTTCACCTGCGCGGTACCGTTGGCGCCGGTGAGCTCGATGGCACTTGCAGCATGGCTCACACCGTACGTGTTGATCCATTCCGCATTCTCGGCGAACTGCCAGTCGAGGCGGGCTTCGCCGCCATACTTCTGCACGTCGAAGTCGCGCGCGTTAGGCTGCCCTATGCGCGGGCCAGGCGTGTTCGGGGTGTTCGGGAATACCGGCGGTTCTGCAGGATCGTGATACTCCCACTCGTTGCCCTGCATGTACTCACCCGAAATCTTGTAGCCGAGCGTCGGGGTGAACGTGCCGGCGTGGCGGAGTGCACCGCGCACCACCGAGCGCTCGCCTGCGTCCAGCGTGACGGTGGTACCCTGCGACTCGAACGGAGACTTGGTGATCACGTGCAGCACGCCGTTGGCGCTGTTGGGGCCGTAGAGCGCGGCGGCGGGACCGAGCAGAACCTCCACGCGCTCCACGTCCTCGTTGGGCGTGCTGAAGAGGAACGGAACGTTCACGCGCAGTGACGGCACCGACGCGAAGCGGTAGTCTATCAGCGTGAGCAGGGCACCCGAGAACGCATTGTTGAAGCCGCGCGTGACCACGTTGCTCTGCACGAGTCCGCCCTGGGAGATGTCTATGCCCGGAACACTGCGCAGGTTGTCTATGGTCGTGAGCGCAGGTCGCTCCTCGATCTGTTCCGCGTTCACGACGTTGACCGACGCGGGAGCCTCGAACGCACTCTCCGCCGCACGCGACACCGTGGTGACAACCTGGTCCAGCTGCAGCACGCTTCGCCTCAGCGCAACCGTGAGCTGTACGGTCTGTCCTGCTGCAACGTCCACCGTGTCACGATACACGGAATAGCCGAGTGCGCGGACCTGCAGCGCGTACCGGCCGGCTTCGAGGCCGGTGATGCGGAAGGTTCCGCTTTCACCGGTTACTGCCTCGCCTGCCACGCGGCCTGCCGCGAACGCCTGTACCTGGGCTCCGGACACGGGGCCGGTGGCGGGGCTCAGCACGGTACCGGAAATGGTGCCGGTCGCCTGCGCCGCCAGCGCACTGCCCGACACGGCAAGCGCGACGACGGCAGCGACGACCGCCAGCGCACTGCGCGTCAGCAACCGGGCACCGGTGCGGAGTAAGGGAATCCTGCGAAGTGAACAAGGGCGTTCTGCCATCACACACCTCATGAAGGGGAGGGTTGCCGCTCGTTGAAGGCACGGCGCGAGCAGCCGCGTGCCACGATGGTGCGCCGTGGCAGGCCTTGCCATACGTTACCATGAGTCCATGCCGCGTCAATATGGAAGAGTCAGGCCGCCGAGCGCGGCGACTCCGTTTTCCACGATTACAATGCCGATTGTAAAGTCGAAACTTCCGGCCGTTGCACTGCTCGCCCTGGTTCTTGCGCTGACACCGGCAAACAGTGCCGCCGCGCAGGCGTCTTCAGTTCTGGACACGGTCCCGCTTCTCGAAAGGGCGGCCATGCTGGCGGAAGGGGAGTTGAGCGGAGAACGCGCGCTCGAGACGGTTGCGTTCGTGGAGCAGCGCTGGCGCCTGCCTGGAAACTCGGGGTTCAATGAGAGTCTGGACCATGTGGTGGAGCGGCTCGAATCGGCGGGGTTCGTTCCGGAGTCCGCGTCTGCCGACGCGCGGCTCACCTATCGAGTGGAACGTCGCCCCATGCAGCAGTTCGCATGGGAGCCGGTGGACGCGACCCTCACGATCGTGGGGGCGGACAGTGCACTGCTGAGGTTCGAATCGAACCGCAACATGCTCGCGATCAACTCGTTCTCCACCCCTGCCGGCGGCGTGGAGGGCGAACTGGTTGACGGCGGCGACGGTTCGCCTGCTGCACTGGATGCCGCGAACGTGCGCGGCAAGGTGGTGTTCGCACGCGCGCCCGTGTCGCGCCTGTACCAGGCGGCCGTGGTGGAGCGCGGCGCACTTGGAGTTCTCGCCTACTCGTTGCCGGACTACCTGCAGCCGCAGGTGCATGTCACCTCGATCCAGTTCGGCCGCATTCCGCAGGACACCGTGCGTCGCGGCTGGGCGATGCTGCTCTCGCATGCCGCACGAGCGGAGCTGGAACGTGCCCTTGCCGCCGGCCCCGTGCGCGTGCGTGCCAGGGCCGAGTCGCGACTGTACGAGTCCGAGGAGCGAATGGTGGTGGCGGACGTGCGCGGCCGCACGCTGCCTCACGAGCGATTCGTGTTCAGCGCGCACGTTCAGGAGCCCGGCGCGAACGACAACGCGTCAGGAGTGGGAGCGCAGACGGAGATGGCGCGTGCCCTGGCGGCGCTCGTGCAGCGCGGGGACTGGTCGCCCGAGCGGACCATCACTTTCCTGTGGGGCAACGAGATCGCCGGAACGCGCGACTACCTGGCGGACGACAGCGTCCGCACCAGCGGCGTGCGCTGGGGCATGAGCCTGGACATGGTGGGCGAGAACACCGCGATAACCGGAGGAACGTTCCTCATCGAGAAGATGCCGGACCCGTCCGCCATCTGGACGCGCGGCGAGGATCGGCACAGCGAGTGGGGCGGCCGTCCGATCGGCAAGGACGAGCTCATGCCTCACTTTCTCAACGACTTCGTGCTCGCCCGCTGCCGCGACCGCGCGAGCCGCACGAACTGGGTGGTGAACTCGAACCCGTTCGAGGGCGGCAGCGACCACACGCCCTTCCTCCGCGCGAATATCCCCGCGGTGCTCTTCTGGCACTTCACCGACGTCTTCTACCACACCGACAACGATCGCCTGGACAAGGTTTCGCCCGAGACGCTGGAGAACGTGGCCAGCTGCGCCCTCACGAGTGCGCTCGCCCTGACGAGCGGCGACGGGGAGACCGCTCGCGCCATCGCGACGGAACTTGCCGAAGCTGCCGAGGCCAGGATCGCGGCGGAGCGCGAGCTGGGAATGCGCGCGATAGCGAACGGTGAGGACGCGGCGCTGCAGCGCGACATCATCAGCACGTGGGCCAGGTGGTATCGCGATGCACTTGCAACAGTGGCGGAGGTGGAGGTCGGCGGCAGCTCGGCCGCGACACGTTCCTACCTGCTTCGGCTGGACGTGAGGATCGCGGCCGCGGAGGAGGCGGCGCTGGAGGAGCTGGGGTGAGGAGGTGCGTGCTGCGGCGGCGCATTGCCTGGTTGGAGCACGGGCCCGGTGCTCGGCCGTTGCCGGTCTGTCTTGCCGCGCCTGTCCTGACTGTCATCCCGCACGAGCGAAGCGAGTGTCGGGATCTGCTTTCGCGGAGTAGTGGCCGGCCTCGGTGCAGGGCGAGCGGATCCCGACGCTTCGCACGGGATGACACTCGCGGAGCTTCGTCTGGGAACGGAGCCAATGAAACAAGCCTCACGCGGAGAACGCGGAGGGCGCGGAGAGAAGCCTGGCGCGTGGTACTCCGCGCTTCGCACAGTTCTCCGCGTCCCTCCGCGTTCTCCGCGTGAGACTGCTGTTTCCAGCTTTCGGTTTGTAGTGGCCGGCTTCGGCGCAGGGC
>CAYQAO010000071.1:0-14364 GCA_964415485.1 uncultured Gemmatimonadaceae bacterium | reverse complement strand
CGGAGAACGCGGAGGAACGCGGAGAACTGCACAGCGATTGGAGCTCCATGCGCCAGGCTTCTCTCCGCGATCTCCGCGCCTCCGCGTGATGCTCGTTTACCGGTCCCGCTCGCAGACGATCCCCAGCGTCGCCACACCCGACCCCCCACTGCGACCGGGCGCCGAGCGCCGTCTACCGCCGATCCGAGAATGCGCCGCCGCTTCGCGGCGTCGCACTCCTCACCGCCTCCCCATCCTCGCCACTTCCGCCTCCGCCGCGATATACCCGAACGCCGGCCAGTTTCCTCCGGCCATCAACCTCTCGAATCTGGCCCTCGCAGCATCGGGCCTGCCCTCCAGCAGCTCCCACACCCCCAGTCCGTAGCCCACCGACACGTCGTTCAGCTCCGCCGGGTTCGCCGGCTCCAGCTCCGAAAGCTCCAGTTGCCCGCTGTAGAACAGCAGGAGCCGGAAGTATGCCTGGTTCTCGATGATGTCCACGTCAGGCGTCACCCAGGCGATCGCGTCCCGCGCCTCCTGCTCCCGGCCGAGCCGGCGGAGGGTCAGGTGGCGCCAGTAGTCGGTGGCCACGCGCATGTCCGGGTTGCGAGAGACCTCCAGGGCGTCGTTCCAGGCTTCCAGCGCACCCTGCCAGTCCGCCTGCAGGTAGCGCGCGAGCCCCAGGTGATAGTGGATGTTCGACTGCAGCGTGCTGGTGGGTATGCCGCGCTCGTTGGGCATGCCGTCGGGTTCGGTCTCGTCAGGCCTCCCCTCGACCATCGAAGCCGCAAGGGCCAGGTCCTCCTCCGCCCGATCGAAGTGCCGCAGCGTCAACCACCTGTGTCCGCGATGCCGGAGAAACCGCGCGTCCCCCGGGAAAAGGCGCATTCCGGTGGTGAAAACCTCCACCGCCTCGTTGTACCTGCCCAGGTAGCCGAGTCGGCGTCCCATCCATATCAGGTCGTCAGGCGCCGAGTCGCGCTCCCAGCGCAGCCGCGCCTGTGCGAGCAGCTGCTCCTGAGTGGAGCGGGCCGCCGGCGTCATTTCAGGACGCCGCAGCGAATCGCCCAGCAGCGACACCGCCTCCACGCCGCTGGTCCGCGCCTGCGCGAGAGCCGCACGGTTGATGACGAGGTTCGCCACCGCCCTCGCCCTGTCCGCCGCTCGCTCCCGGTCAATCTCGTCACGCGGACTGGGCGGCGGCTCCAGCCGCGGGCTGGCACCTTCGGGCGGTGACACCGGCGGCGGCACCGCACCCAGCCGAACCTCGGGCCCCTCGCCATCGCGACGTGCACACGACACCAGGGACACCGCCGCCAGCGCGGTGACCGCGGCAACCCTGACCAATGCGTGCCTTCGAGCCTGCATCCGATCCTCCTCGCGTGTGTGACACCCGCCCCGGTTCATTCGCTTCGAAATCGCGCTCGTGAACGCACCGGAAAATTCCCACCCTGCGCATCCGGTGCGGGGAAACTTCTCTCGCCTCCACGAGCGTAGGGCGATTGGGTGTTCCCGAACCCGGGCGCCGCGAACATACTAACTCCGTGCGTACGTCGCATCCGGCCGTACGCTGCGTGCCCCGTGCCGCCGCGTGGCGGCCGACCTACCGAGGACATTCCCGTGACAAGACACCGCTCGATCGCTGCCGTGCTCCACCTGGCCGCGCTGGGTGCCGCACTGCTGGTCGCACCGGCACCGCTGCTGTCCCAGGCCGTCGCTGCTGCCGACGCACCTGCCGCCAACGGCACCGCGCTCCGCGAACTCAGCCGTGAAGACCTGCGTGAGTGGCGCTCCATCCGGAATGCCACGATCTCGCACGACGGCAGCTGGTTCGCATACCTGCTCGCGCCCAACGAGGGCGACGCGCAGGTGGTCATCCGAAGCGTGAGCGGCAGCCGCGAGATGCGCTTCCCGATCGGCGAGCCTGGAGCCGGCGCGGGCGTCACGATCTCCGAGGACGGACGTCATGCCGCCTTCCTCATGTTCCCCGACGCCGAAGCGCAGAAGAAGCTCAAGCGGCAGAAGCGCCCGGTGCAGGCGAACGCCATGGTGGTGGAACTCGCCACCGGCACCACGCGCACGTTCGAGCAGGTACGCCGCTTCGCCTTCTCGGGCAAGCGCGGCGGACACCTGGCCCTCCTCGGCTACGCGCCGGAAGGCGAGCGGGCGGTGCAGTCAGCGCCGCTGCGCATCGCCGACCTGTCGTCAGGCACCACGCTCTCCATCGCCGGCGTGGCGGACTTCGCCTTCGATGACAGGGGTGATTTCCTGGCATGGACGGTGGAGCTCCCCTCACGAGTCGGCAACGGCGTGCACGTGCGCGACATGTCCAGCGGCGTGGTGCGCTCCATGGACGGCACCGAGCGCGCACTGTACCGGCGCCTGGCGTGGGCGGACACCGGCCGTGCACTCACGCTGCTGCGCGGCGTGGTGGACAGCGCCGCGAAGGACACCAGCTGGGCGGTGCTCGCCATGCGCGACGCACGGAGCGGAACGCCATCGGTACTGACGGCAGGCGGCCGCAGCGACATGGACGCCAGCCTGCGCGTGAGCCCGGCACGCACTCCCGCGTGGACGAGCGACCGCTCCGCGGTGACGTTCGGCGTTCGTGAGGTGTACGTGGCGGCCGACTCCACCGACGACGAACTGGCGGACCTCGTCATCTGGCACGGACGCGAGCCGCGCCTTCAGTCCATGCAGCAGGTGCAGGCCAATCGCGACCGCGACTTCACCTGGCTGGCGGCCTGGCATCCTTCGAGCGATCGCGTCGTCAGGCTCTCGGACGAGGAGCTCCGCGACGTGCGCGTGCTCGACGGCGGCAGGTGGGCCATCGGCAGCGACCAGCGGGCCTACGAGCTGGACGGCAATCTCAGCGGCCGCAGGCTGCGCGACCTGTGGGCAGTGGACGTGCGCAGCGGCGAGCGCAGGCAGCTGGCAAAGGGACTTCGCTGGGGCGACATACCCTCGCCTGACGGCACGCGCCTGCTGTTCTGGAATGACGGCGACTGGGTCGTGATGGACATCGCGACCGGCGAGCGTCGCAACATCACGCAGGGACTACCGGTGTCGTTCGTGAACGACGAGGACGACCACAACGTGGAGAGCCCGCCGCGCAACGCCTTCGGCTGGAGCAGCGACGGCCGCAGCGTGATGCTCTCCGACGGCTGGGACGTGTGGATGGTTCCCGTGTCGTCCGGGCGCGCTGTGAACCTCACCGTGGACGGGCGCGAGAACGGCACGCGATACCAGCGTCGCCTGTTCGCGCACCCTGACGAGCGCGGCATACCCGTGAACTCCACGCTGTACTTCGCCTCATACGGCGAGCGCACCAAGCAGGAAGGCGTGGTGCGCGTGGATCCCCGCCGCCCCGGTGCGCAATCGCTGATGCGGGAGGACGCGCGCATCCAGCCCATGAAGGCTCGCGATGCGAACGTCGTCGTGTTCTCGCGCCAGACGGCCGTGGAGTTCCCGGACTGGCACGCCACCACACTCGCGTTCCAGGAGCCCCGCCGCATAACGAACGCAAACCCGCAGCAGGCACAGATCGCCTGGTCTGCAGGTGCCCGACTGGTGGACTACGTGACCGACCGCGGGGACTCGCTGCAGGGCGCGCTTTTCCTCCCGGCCAACTACACGGAGGGCAGCAGCTACCCCACGATCGTCTACATCTACGAGAAGCTCTCGCAGAACCTGCACGCCTACTCCGTGCCGAACGAGACGCGCGCGCTGAACCCCAGCGTTTACACCGCCGCCGGTTACGTCGTGTTCATGCCCGACATCACCTATGAGCTGAACGACCCGGGCATGTCGGCGGTGTGGAGCGTGATTCCCGCGGTGAAGGCCGCCATAGCCACCGGCGTGGTGGACTCCTCCCGCGTTGCGCTGCACGGCCACTCGTGGGGCGGCTACCAGACTGCGTTCCTCGTCACGCAGACGAACATGTTCAAGGCGGCGATCGCCGGCGCTCCGCTCACCGACATGGTGAGCATGTACAGCTCCGTGTACTGGAACACCGGCTCGGCCAACCAGCCCATCTTCGAGAGCAGCCAGGGCCGCTTCCTCGGGAACTACATAGCCAACGCGGACGCGTACATCCGCAACTCGCCCAACCGCTTTGCGGACAGGGTGAACACGCCGCTCATCATCCTGCATAACGACAAGGACGGGGCGGTGGACTTCAACCAGGGCATCACCTTCTACAACACCCTGCGCCAGCTGGGCAAGGACGTGATCCTGCTGCAGTACACGGGCGAGAACCACGGCCTGGCGAAGCCGGCCAACCAGAAGGACTATGCCATCCGCATGCGTGAGTTCTTCGACCACCACCTGCGCGGTGTCCCGATGCCCGAGTGGCTGGAGCACGGCGTTCCGCACCTGGAGATGAAGGACCACCTGAGGCGTCGTGCGGCGGAGCAGAAGGCGGCGGGGCGGGTGATGGACTAAGACGAAGGGACTCGGGACAAGGGACTAGGGACTAGTGAACTGCCTCCCTCTCTGTCATCCCGCACGAGCGCAGCGAGTGTCGGGATCTACTCTCAACTGGTAGTGGCCGGCTTCGGTGCAGGGTAAGTAGATCCCGACGCTCGCGGCTACGCCGCTCACGCGGGATGACAGGCGAGTCGGACGACAGTAAAGGGGGCGCGGATTCGAATGAATCCGCGCACCCTTTTCACTCTGAACTCCCCCTGCACACCACGTGGCCTGAGTTGCCGAGACGAAAGCCCGCGCATGCGAGCCCCAACACCTGACACCCGACACCTGACACCGACCAAACAATGCGACGCCGCAAAGCGGCGTCGCACACCTCATCAATACCGATAGTGATCCGGCTTGTACGGCCCATCCACCGGCACCCCGATATACGCCGCCTGGTGCTCCGTGAGCCTGGTCAGCTTCACGCCCAGCTTGTCCAGGTGCAGACGTGCCACCTCTTCGTCCAGCTTCTTCGGCAGCGTGTACACCTTCTTCTCGTACCGGTCGTTGTTCTGGTGCAGCTCGATCTGCGCCATCACCTGGTTCGTGAAGCTCGCTGACATCACGAAGCTCGGGTGTCCCGTTGCACAACCAAGGTTGAGCAGGCGACCCTCGGCCAGGATCAGCACGCTGTGGCCGTCGGGGAATACGAACTCGTCGTACTGCGGCTTGATCTCCACGCGCCTGATGCCGCGGCGCTTCAGGCCGGCCATGTCAATCTCGTTGTCGAAGTGGCCGATGTTCCCCACGATTGCCTTGTCCTTCATGCGCGCCATGTGATCAACCGTCAGGATGTCGCGGTTGCCCGTGGCGGTGATGAAGATGTCCGCCGTCTCGAGCACGTCCTCGAGCGTCGTCACCTGGTAGCCCTCCATCGCTGCCTGCAGTGCGCAGATCGGGTCTATCTCCGTGACCACCACGCGCGCGCCCTGCCCGCGCAGCGCCTGCGCGCACCCCTTGCCCACGTCGCCATAGCCGCAGACCACCGCGACCTTGCCGGCGAGCATCACGTCAGTTGCGCGGTTCAGGCCGTCTATGATCGAGTGACGGCATCCGTACAGGTTGTCGAACTTCGACTTCGTGACCGAGTCGTTGACGTTGATCGCCGGGAAGCGCAGCGTGCCGTCGCGCATCATCTCGTACAGGCGGTGTACGCCCGTGGTCGTCTCCTCGGACACGCCGCGGATTCCCTCCGCCACGCGAGTCCAGCGCCCCGGGTTTACGCGCTGCTGCTCGCGCAGCAGGTCGAGGATCACTCCCCACTCCTCCGGGTCGTTATCCGGATCGAATGCGGGGACCTCTCCCGCCTTCTCGTAGTCCGCCCCACGGTGCACCAGCAGGGTTGCGTCTCCGCCGTCGTCCAGGAGCAGGTTCGGGCCATCGCCGTCAGGCCACATGAGCGCCTGCTCGGTGCACCACCAGTACTCCTCCAGCGTCTCGCCCTTCCAGGCGAAAACTGGAACGCCCTTCGGCTCTTCAGGCGTGCCTTCGCGGCCCACCACCACGGCCGCGGCCGCGTGATCCTGCGTGGAGAATATGTTGCACGACACCCAGCGCACGTCGGCGCCCAGGTCCACGAGCGTTTCGATGAGCACCGCGGTCTGCACCGTCATGTGCAGCGAGCCCATGATTCGCGCACCCTTCAGCGGGTACTGACCTGCATAACGAGCGCGCAGCGCCATCAGCCCCGGCATCTCGTGCTCGGCCAGCCTGATCTCGTGGCGCCCCAGCTCGTGAAGCGAGATGTCACGCACCTTGAAGGGCGGACGGTCGGTGGTTGTCTGTACAGCGGTTGCCATCGTAGTGGTCAGTGTTCCGGGTGAGTTCTCAATGCTGCACGCTGCCGGTGGCCGGCGGCTGCAGCGTGATGCGATGCTGCATGCTTCCGACTGGCGGCAGCTGCAGCCTTCCATGCGGCGCGAACGTCGGTTCCTGCTCCCGGCGCACGGGTCCCGCCTCACGACGGGGGCCGGCGCCGCGCCTCAGCACTTCTCCGCCACCGCAACGAACAGCACCGGCCCCCTGGCTGCAGGGTCCGGCACCAGCGTCCGGTAGCGTGGTTCCTTCAGGCCGGCCTCCCGCATCCAGCCGCCCAGCTCCTCCTCCCCGAAGCCCAGCCACACGTGTCCCATGGTGCGGCGGTACTCCTCGCGGTCGTGAGGCAGCATGTCCATCACCATGAGCCGGCCACCGGGCCGCAGGACGCGCGCCGCCTCCGCCAGCACCGCCGACGGCTCCGACACGTGGTGCAGCACCAGCAACAGCAGCGCCACGTCCAGAACGCACGACTCCAGCGGCAGCGACTCCAGCTCCCCGGCCCTCAGCTCCACGTTCTCCGCGCCAGCCAGGCGCGCGCGCGCTGCCTCCAGCATCGCGTAGGAGCCGTCCACCGCGATCACGCGCGCTACCCAGGGCGCCAGCGCCGCCGACGTGCCTCCCGTTCCGCACCCCAGGTCGCCCACCGTCCAGCCGGGGTCCAGCAGGGCCAGCAGGGACGACCCCTCCGCCGCACGGCCGAAGAGCTCCGCACGGGTCGCGTCCCACTCGCCTGCAGCACTCTCGAAGTATGCCCGCGAATCGGTGCGCCGGGCCGCCAGAACCGCCTTCAGCCGCTCCGCGTCGTGGCGTGCCTCGGGCGACGCCAGGAGCGTCTGGCGAACGATCCCCCACACGGCGCCCGCGGATTCATCCAGTGGAGCGGCCCTGTAACGCCGGCTCGCTCCCTCGGGCCGCGACACCACCCACCCCTCCTCGCCAAGCACGCGCAGGTGCCTGCTCACCGTGCTCTGCGGCAGCTGCACCACCGTGCACAGCTCGCCCACGCTCAGCTCGTGGCGATCGAGCGCGGTGAGCAGGCGCGCTCTCGTCGGTTCTGCGAGAGCGGCCAGCTGATCGAGTACGGGAAGGCGGGTGGACACATTCATCCGTTTATCCGGATAATAGGATAGAGCAGTCCGGATGCACCGTCAACCTCGCCAGCACTGGGCGCATTCAGGACGTCAGCCGCCCGTCAGCCGTATCGTGACCCACCACCACGGCAGACAGTCCTCCTTGCACAGCCGACGCCGGCTGCGTACCGCGTAGCTCGCGATCAGTGAATCCGCCCAGATCCACCTCCCGAACACCGACTCACCCGACCGAGATCCGCGAGCTATTCGTACGCGAGAAGGTCATCCTCCTCGCCGCCCGGCACGGGCGGGCCATTCGTGTGCGGTACTGGATCGTGGCGTGCGGCCTGGCCGTGGCAGTCGGCGCCGCAGTCACCCAGTTCCTCAAGGGCCCGCTCCTCTGGCCGCTGACCGCACTCATCCTCCTGTGCGGATTGGCGAATGTCGTGGCGGACGTGGCGCGCAGGCGTAGCCGGGTGAGCGCATGGCACTTCTGGGGCATGATGGCCCTGGACACCCTCGTGCTCGGCGGCGCCGTTGCGTCGCTCGGCCAGCGCGGGGCGCTGCTCGTGTCCTTCTTCATAGTGGCGGCGTCGTCCTACGCGCTGGGGCTTCCCCGCGCAGCTCGCCTGCAGCTGGGACTGGCTTGCATCACCTACCCCGCAGGCCGCGTGATGGGCATGGGAGGACTGGAAGCCATCTCCCGCGCAGACGCCGGGCTCATCGCCGTCGAGACCATCTGCCTGGCGGGGCTCGGATGGCTCGCCATCCGCAGCGCGATCCGCGTCACCTACCGCGTGCGCAAGGTGCGCCGGGCGATTGCGGAACTGGAGCACGGCAACTTTCACGCACGGCTCTCAGCCCGCACGCTGGATGACTTCGGCTTCCTCGCGGTAAGCTTCAACACCACCGCGCGGGCACTTGGCGAGATGGTGGACCAGCTGGGGGCACAGGTTGCGGAGCGCAGGAACACCGAGCAGGCGCTGGCTCGTACGCTCTCCCTGGTCCAGGCCACGCTCGAATCCACGGCCGACGGAATTCTCGTCGTGGATCGTGAGGGACGCGTCCAGAGCCACAACCGGAAGTTCACGGAGATGTGGCGCATTCCTCCGGAGGTCATGGAGAGGGGCGACGACCGTGAGCTCGTGAGGCGCGTGTTCGCCCAGCTGGTGGACGCGCCGCGGTTCAAGGCCCAGATAGAGGCCCTGTACGCGGATCCGGGTGCGGAGAGCCTGGATTCGCTGCACTTCAAGGATGGACGAGTGTTCGAGCGCTACTCCACGCCGCAGAGGCTCGCCAGCGGCGAGATCGTGGGGCGCGTCTGGAGTTTCCGCGACATCACCGCTCGCGTGAGGCTCGAGGAGCAGCTCACGCACCAGGCTTTCCACGATGCGCTCACCGGGCTCGCCAACCGCGTCAGGCTGCGCGAACGCGTTCAGCACGCGCTCGCCCGCGCCGGTCGAACGGCCGAGCAGATTGCGGTGCTCTTCATTGACCTGGACGGCTTCAAGAACATCAACGACAGCCTCGGCCACGGCGCCGGCGACCGACTGCTCACGATGGTGGCGGAGCGCCTCGTGAATGCCACGCGCGGCTGTGATACCGTTGCACGTCTTGGCGGAGACGAGTTCGCGGTGCTGCTCGAGAGCGTGAACGGTGACGACGACGCCGTTCAGGTGGCGGAACGCATTGCGGAGGCCATGCAGCACCCGTTCATCCTGGACTCCGTGGAGGTCTTCGTTGGCGCGAGCATGGGAATAGCCCGCGCCAACGACGCACACTCCGTGAAGGCGGCGGCCGACGAACTGCTGCGCAACGCCGACGTCGCCATGTACCGGGCCAAGTCGGCGGGCAAGGGGCGATGGGCGATCTTCCAGCCTCACATGCACGAACTCGCGCGAGAGCGGCTGGCCATCGAGGCGGACCTTCGCCAGGCGATGGAGCGCGGCGAGATGCGCATCGTCTACCAGCCGATCGTCACGCTCTCGGACGAGCGCCTTGCGGGGCTGGAGGCTCTCGTCAGGTGGCAGCACCCCGATCGCGGGGAGATACCGCCCAACGTCTTCATCCCCATAGCGGAGGAGACCGGCCTCATCGTACCGCTCGGCCGCTGGGTGCTGCGCGAGGCGTGCATGCGCGCCGCGCGCTGGCAGAAGCTGCTAAATGCGCCGCTGTCCCTCACGATCAACCTCTCGGGAAGGCAGTTCCAGGAAGACGGAATGCTGGAGGAGGTGGAGGCGGTTCTTGCGGACAGCGGACTGCCCGGCGGCTCCCTGGTGCTCGAGATCACCGAGAGCGCCATCGTTCAGAACACCGACACCATGCTCCAGCGCATGCACGAGCTCAAGCGGCTCGGCATCAGGCTCGCCATAGACGACTTCGGCACCGGATACTCCTCGCTCAGCTACCTGCAGCGATTCCCGATCGACATCCTGAAGATCGATCGCACGTTCGTGGAGGAACTCGGCGTTCCGGGACACGACGGAGCCCTCGTGCGCACCATCATCGCACTCGGCGACATGATGTCACTGGACACCGTGGCCGAAGGAGTGGAGCTTCCCCGCCAGCGCGACCACCTGCGTGCGCTCGGCTGCGAGTACGGCCAGGGCTACCTGTTCGCGCACCCGCTGGAAACCGCGGAAGTGGACGCACGCGCCGCGAAGCCGGCTCCGACCCTGGTCTGAGCGGCACCGCCGGAAGCCGACCGTAGGACGAAGGCGGCGCACTGGACTATGTTGTCGGGCAGTTCGAGCCGAATTCCCGATCCACGGAGTCCAGCCCCATGCAACCTGGAGTCAGGTTCGCTGCGCACCTGCTGGTCGCAGCACTCGTGGCCGCGCCGCTCGCGGCCCAGGAACGCCCATACAGTGAAGTGGTCCCGGCGTCAGCCACCACCGAGCGCGGGATGTTCAATGTCCACCGCGTAAACGAGTCCCTGCTCTTCGAGATCCCGGACTCGCTGCTCGGCCGCGACATGATCATCATGAGCCGCTACGAGAGCACGCAGCACGGGTTCTCGCAGGTGGGGGCGAACATGGCGCCCAACATCGTGGTGCGCTGGGAGGTGCGCGGAGACCGCGTCCATCTGCGCGCTGCATCGCACCAGACCACTGCGGATGAAGGCACCGCGCGCTACATCGCGGTGGAGAACCAGAACTTCGCGCCGGTTCTCCAGTCCTTCCCGGTCAAGGCGCGCGGGCAGGGAACGGTCGTGATTGACGTGACCGACCTCTACCTGGGCGAGACGCCGGCGTTCACGCTGCAGCGCAACCAGCGCCAGCAGCTGTCGGTGAGGCGCTACGAGCGCGACCGCAGCTGGCTGGAGCATGCGTACTCGTTCCCGATGAACGTGGACGTGCGCGTGGTGCAGACGTACTCGGTGGACCAGCCGCCGTCCAACCAGCGCGGCGGGGCCCTGTCGTTCGAGGTGAATCACTCCATGGTGCTCCTTCCGGAGGAGCCTATGATGCCGCGCCTGTGGGACGAGCGCGTTGGATTCATCAGCGTGCAGCGCACCAACTTCTCCCGCGACTTCCAGGGCGTGCGCCCCGAGCGTTACGCAGTGCGCTACAGGCTTGAGCCGTCCGATCCGGAGGCCTTCGCCCGCGGCGAGCTGGTGGAGCCGAAGAACCCGTGGGTGTGGTACATAGACCCGGCAATGCCGGAGGAGTGGGTGCCTTACGTGGAGGCCGGGATCCTGGAGTGGAACGAGGCGTTCGAGGACGCCGGCTTTCGCAACGCGATCCAGGTTCGCCGTGCTCCCACGCCGGAGGAGGATCCGAAGTTCTCGCTCCTGGACGCGCGCTACTCGGTAGTGCGCTTCGTGCCCACCACCGTGCGCTCGGCCAACTCCGGCGGCGACGTTGTGGACCCCCGCTCGGGTGAGGTGATTCGCGCGCACACGAACATGTACCAGGCGGTCGCCGAGCGCATGCGCTGGCAGCTCATGTCGCAGGTGGCGTCCGCTGCCGATGACAGGCGCTATCGCAGCTCCAGGCTGCCTGACGACCTGATGGGCGAGGCAATTCGCTACGTGATGTCGCACGAGACGGCGCACTCCGTCGGCCTGCCGCACAACCAGCGGGCGAACTTCGTGTATCCCATAGACTCCATCCGCAACCCGGACTTCGTGAGGCGCATGGGACACTCGGGGTCGTCGGTGGGGCGCACCCGCTTCAACTACGCGGCGCAGCCGGGTGACGGCGTACCGCCCGAGCGCCGCGTGGGCGTGTGGGACCGCTGGGCGGTGTACTGGGGCTATCGTCCCATTCCGGAGGCGACCACGCCGGAGGAGGAGACGGCGACCCTGCACAAGTGGGTGGTGGAGCGCGCCGACAAGCCCTGGTTCCGCTTTGCAGCCGCACAGTTCGGCATGGACGTGGAGTGGGATCCCTATCGCATGACGGAAGGGATCAGCGACGACCCGGTCGGCGCTGCCGAGCTGGGAATGAGGAACCTTCGGATGATGGCGGACAGCCTGCTGCCGTGGGTGCTGCGCGAAGGTGACGACTACTACGAACTGGAGACGTTCTACCTGCAATCGCTGGTTCAGTGGAATCGTTATGCAGAGCATGCTGCCGCTGCAATTGGAGGTTCGTGGACGCATCACAAGCGCTACGGCGAGGAAGGCCCGGTGTACCGTGCCGTGGAGCCTGACTACCAGCGCAAGGCCATGCGCTTCATCGGGCAGCACGTGCTTGCGACGCCCTCCTGGGCGCTGAACCCGGACATCCTGAGGCGCCTGGAACATGCAGGCGCCGTGGAGCGCATCCGCGCGTACCAGGAGCTGGCCGTGCAGCGCCTGCTGAATCACGCACGCCTGGCCCGACTCATCGAGCAGCAGGAGTTCCTGGGGTCCGCCACATACACTCCCACCGAGATGCTGGACGACGTGCGTGCCGCCGTCTGGGGCGACCTCACCTCGGGCCGCGCGGTGGACACCTACCGTCGCAACCTCCAGCGCGCCTACCTGGCGCAGGCGGCCTACCTGCTCAACGAGGCCGAGAACGAGGGCTGGAAGCCGCCGGCGTCAGGCGACCTGCGCGTGGGCAGCGACAACGACCCGCCGCTGAACGGAGAGCTCAAGATCACGCAGTCCGACATCCGCCCGCTCATCCGCGAGCAGCTCACGCTGCTGCAGCGCGAACTGCGTGCGACGCTGGACGGCGGCGTGCGCGACCGCATGACGCGCATGCACGTGGAGGACGCGCTGGTGAGGATTCAGAAGTCGCTCGAATGAGCAATGCGAACGGGACGCGGATTCGGGTGAATCCGCGTCCCGTTCGGACGCTCCGTCCCCGCGAGCGTCCGCTCCTGGCGCACCGGGAGCGGAAGGCGCGCAAGGTTCACCAGACGAGAAACGCCGGCCAGAGGCCGGCGTTTCTCGTTTCCTCAGTCACTCGTCTCCGCGAGAAGCTCTCCGATCAGCCTCGATATCCGGCCTTCGAGCGTCGAGCTCCAGCCACTGGAGGCATACCGGATGATGCCCTTCCGGTCTATCAGAAGTACGCTGGCGCCGGGGAAGTTCAGGTCGTCGGACGTCGGTTCATTCACCCTGCGACCGTCTGCCTTCCAGCTGTACTTCGTCTCGGCAATGGCCAGTGCGCCGGGCAGTCCGACCTCGTGCAGCAGGTACGTGCTGTCGTACTGCGCCTCGGCGAACGGCGTGGCTGGGGCGGTGTCCAGGTAGAACCCGTACGTCCGCGTACGGAACGTCACGTCCAGTTCGTCTTCGCCGTGCTCCTTCAGGATGCGCTGCACGCCCTCCAGCATGGTGAGGCAGCCGCCGGTGCATGGACGAAATATCGGCAGGACTATGGAAACCCGTCCCGGCGCGGGGCGAGTCGTGCCGGTGCTTCCGGTGTTGTACCAGAACTCAGCCTCCAGCCGGGCTGCCGGCTTGTCAATGTTCTGGTAGAGTCGCTGCGCGTTCTCCACCGATCGGCGGGCGAGTTCTGCCGCACGGGGCACGATTCCGAGCGCACTGTCTATCACGGCTCGTGCGGCATCACCGCCGTTCACCACGGCCTCCACGCTCGCGCGAGTGGTGAAGGCATTGGCCAGAACGGTGGCTCGCCACAGCTTCGTCTCCTCGTCCAGCTCGTTCCAGGCCCTCAGCACCTCGTTGAACTCCGAGCGAAGCGTCTCGTCGTCGTGACGGCTGAAGGCGTCGGACAGCATCG
The DNA here is from genome assembly GCA_964415485.1 of uncultured Gemmatimonadaceae bacterium. Classification (GTDB taxonomy): domain Bacteria; phylum Gemmatimonadota; class Gemmatimonadetes; order Gemmatimonadales; family Gemmatimonadaceae; genus JBBQHX01. The sequence continues at coordinate 842 of CAYQAO010000071.1, read as the reverse complement.
AGTAGTGAGCCAGCGTCCGCACGCTCGCGGCTGCGCTTCCCAGCGACTCCAGCTCGGCGAGCGCCTCTCGCGCGGCTTCGCGACGGGCCGGCTTGCCATCCATGTAGTCGGTCACCACCAGGTACAACTCCCACGCACGCTCCTCGGGACTGCGCGAGGCCATGGACCCCATGTGCTTCCGCACCGACGCTATGGCTGCCTGGTCCTGCGCCGTGAGAAGCTGAAGGCGCGCAAGGTTCAGCAGTTCGCGCGGGTCCTCTGCCTCGCCACCGAAGGCAGACGAGCAGCTCTCGAGGTCGGCAGTGGTGGCAGAGAACAGTGTATCGCGCTCGGGAGTGAACCTGGTCGTGTCGCGCCTGTCATGGCGATTGATGCCATCAATGATGCGGGACGCGACCACGCAGCGACCGGGGTTGTGGCTGTCGAAGCTGCGGTCCTGCTGCGCCGCGGCAGTTCCGGGAACCGCAGCCAGTGCCAGCCCCGAGGCCAGGAGCGTCAGTGCAATCGGACTATACCGCATCGGCGAGGCTCGTCATGCTGAAGTCATGGACCAGCGCCGGCGGCACGATCGTAGGCATCCACTGAAGGACGCGCACTGGCTCGCCAAGCGCCTCGAGGCTGTTGAATGCAAACAGGGGCGACTCGCGGAATCGGAAGTTCTTCACGGGCCTGGTGATCTCTCCACGCTCGATGAGCCACACGCCATCCGAGGTCGTGCCGGTGCAGAGCAGGCTGTTCTGGTCCACCAGCCGCACGTTCGTCAGGCGGGTGACCAGAAGTCCGCGCTCGGTTCGGGCGATCATCTCCTCGATGGACGTGTTCCCGCCGCTCATGCGATAAGC
>CAYQAO010000070.1:0-14584 GCA_964415485.1 uncultured Gemmatimonadaceae bacterium | reverse complement strand
CGCGCGAGCGAAGCGAGCGTCGGGATCTACTCGCCCTGCGCCGGAGCCGGCCACTGGCTCCTCCCCTGTCATCCCGCGCGAAGCGTCGGGATCTACTCGCCCTGCGCCGGAGCCGGCCACTACGCCGTGAAAGCAGATCCCGACACTCGCTTCGCTCGTGCGGGATGACAGGGGAGGAGAGTCTGAAGCCTCGGGATCTGCTTGCCCTGCACCGAGGCCGGCAACTACCAGTCTAAAGCAGATCCCGACGCTCGCGGCTACGCCGCTCACGCGGGATGACAGAACCCGCCCCCTATCTCAACTCTCCCACCACCGCCTCCACGGCCTGCCTCAGCGCACCGCTCACCACCAGCTCACGCGCCGCTGCCATGTCCGCCTGCATCAGCCTGTCCTCGTTGAGCGGCGGCACCACGTTGCGGAGTGCTGACAGCGCAGCGCCCGTGCCGGGCGCGGGAGCGAGGGGCGCACGCAGGTCCAGGCCCTGCGCGGCACACAAAAGCTCGATCGCGACAATCCACTGCACGTTCTCCAGCGTGCGGCGCAGGTGCCGGGCGGACGTCATGCCCATGGAGACGTGATCCTCCTGGTTCGCGCTCGTGGGGATGCTGTCCGAGCTCGCGGGCCACGCCAGGGCCTTGTTCTCGTTCGCCAGGCTGGCCGCGGTGTACTGCGTGATCATGAGGCCCGAGTCCAGGCCGGCCTGCCTCACGAGGAAGGCCGGCAGGCCGGACAGCGCCGGATCCATCAGGTGTGCCACACGACGCTCGCTTATGTTGCCAAGCTCCGCAATCGCAAGCTTCGCGTAGTCCAGCACCAGCGCGATGGGCTGGCCGTGGAAGTTCCCGCCGCTTATCACCCTGTCGTCGTCCGGGAAGAGCAGCGGGTTGTCCGTCACGCTGTTCATCTCGCGCTCCAGCACCTCCCGCGCGTGGCGCAGCGCGTCTCGTGAGGCGCCGTGCACCTGCGGCATGCAGCGAAGGCTGTACGCATCCTGCACCTTGGGGCAGTCCGCATGCGACGCGTGAATCTCGCTCCCCGCTCCCACGCTCCGCACGTTCCACGCACACTCGGCCGCACCAGGGTGCGTGCGCACGGCGACCACGCGCTCGTCGAATGCGGCGAGCGTCCCCTCCACCGCCTCCAGCGTCATGGCGCCGATCACGTCCGCCACCCCGGCCAGTCGCTCGGCGTCGAACACCGCGAGCGCACCAAGCGAGCACATGGCCTGCGTGCCGTTGATGAGCGCGAGACCTTCCTTCGCGTGCAGCTCCACCGGAGCCAGCCCGGCGGCCGCGAGCGCCTCACGAGACGGCATGGTCTTCCCGCCGTACTCTGCCTCGCCTTCGCCGATCAGCGTCAGCGCCATGTGCGCGAGGGGCGCGAGATCTCCACTCGCGCCCACCGAGCCCTGGCCCGGAATCACCGGGTGCACGCCAGCGTCCAGCATGCGCAGGAGCAGCGTGACCACTTCCTCACGCGCGCCGCTGTGCCCGAAGGAGAGACTCTGCGCGCGCAGCAGCAGCATTGCGCGAACGACCTCGGTGGGCAGCGGCTCGCCCACGCCCACCGCGTGCGAGACGATGAGGTTCCGCTGCAGCCGCCTCACGTCCTCGGGCGACACCCGCACCTGCGCAAGCTTGCCGAATCCCGTGGTAATGCCGTACGCGTTGCGCTCCTCGGCCAGAAGGCGGTCCACGTACTCGCGCGCGCGCCTGATGCGCTGCAGCGCTTCCTCATCCAGGATCACGGGCGCACCATGGCGCGCTACACTGACCACATGCTCCAGGGTGAGCGGGCGACCTACGACGACGGGAGTCTTGTCACGCATGATGTCGGGAGAGGTAAGGAAAGGCGGCGAGCTAAGGCTGGCGGTTGGCGGGGGTGAAAAGCAAGAACGGCGGAAAGGGGAGTGCGACACGGCTCGCGCGTCGCATGTCCGGGCGGGGCTCGAGGCTCGGCCGCGGCTGATGGCTCGGGTGCCCGGGGTCGGGCACGTGGCGTGCGTCGCGGAACTCGTGACCCGGGCAGCGGTGCCGCGACTGAAGCGGCGATTCGCCGGCTGCCGGCAGTTCTCTGATGACTGACGACTACATGCGCATCCTTTCCCTCGTACTGCTCGCCTTCGCCATCTCGTGCAGCGACGACTCCTCATTCAGGGAGTCGGTGGATTCCGTTGCCGTTGCCAATCCGGAGCTGGGGGCCGTGTCCAACGAGAATGCACTGGGCGTGCTCTATCGCGCGGTGATGCAGAGCATGGAGCGCGCGGAGCTGCTGCAGGAGCGCGCACAGGATGCGCGCCTGCGCGACCTGGCAGTGTCGCTGCGGGAGGAGCGCGCCGCCCTGCTGCTGGCGGTAAGCGACGAGGCGAGGCTCGCCGGCGTTCAGCTCGATCCGCCGGCTGACTCGGTGTCTTCCCGCACGCCGGGCCGGGCGCTTCGTCAGGCACACCAGGATGCGATGCGCGCGCTCCGGGAAGCGGATTCCACGGCGTTCGACAGCACCTTCGCGTCCGTTGCGTCCGCGGCCAGCCTTCAGGCGGCCGACGTCATTCGTTCGTTCGACGCCGCCGCCCTCTCGCCGGGGGTGCTGGAGCAGGTTCGATCGGTGGCGGCAGCGCTGACATGGGAGGCTGACGAGATTCGCGGTGCGGTTGCCGATTCCGTGGATGCGGGTACCAGGTGAGGGAGTCGCCGTTCCGGGAGCGGAGCGTGGGTTTCCGGTGACCTCGCGCACTCTCCCGCGTATTTCGCCTGCATGCACGCGCGGTTTCGTGCAGCGGCGACTGGCAGTGGGATATCGGCGGCGGCTACCTTCCGCCGATCGCCCGCCCGAGGGCGAAGCGCGCTGACGATTCGCGCACGATGGGGCGTAGCTGAGCTGGCAAAGCGTCCGGCTGTTAACCGGAAGATCGCAGGTTCGAATCCTGCCGCCCCAGTTCATCGAGATCGAAAGCGGGGCTGGTTCCGTGAGGGAGCCGGCCCCGCTTTTCGCGTATCCGTGCCTCACGAGGCGGCGCGTGCGCCTCGCGGAGCCGGCCGGCTCCGCTCGGGGGAGACTCGTGGGACTTTCCCCCACACCGGAGGGGGTTGATTACCGGATGCGCCCGCAGCGGCAAGCTGCCATCTTGAAAAAGGCTCGAGTGTTCCCGTTTTCGACCCGAATCCCGGAGACAATGTCAGCTGCCATCCTGGTTCCGCTGGACGGATCAGATTTCGCCGAACAGGCGCTGCCGGTCGCCCGAAACCTGGCGGCGCAGTTGAACGCGCCGATTCACCTCCTGGCAGTGTATCAGCCGATCGTTCCGGTCGCCACCACGCCGAGCATCCAGCTCTACGACCGTACCTACGATGCGGAGCAGGCGTTGCGCCTGGCCGATACGCTCCGTGCTCGCGCGGAGGCGCTGGCGAAGGAGGTTCCAACGGGCGTCACGCACTCGGTGGTCGAGTCGCAGAAGGTGGTTGACGCCATTCTGGAGGAAGCCGGAAAGGTCGGCGCGCGGTTCCTGGTGACGACCACGCACGGACGCGGCGGCTTCCAGCGCTTCTGGCTGGGAAGCGTGGCCGACGGCCTGGTGAGGGCCGCGACGCTGCCGGTGCTGCTCGTGCGGCCGAAGCTTCCCGAGCAGGAGCCTCAGCGCACGGAGCTCCAGCCGGTGGGCGAGCCGCCGCAGGCGCAGCCGTTCCGGAAGCTGCTGCTGCCGCTGGATGGTTCTCCGCTGTCCGAGCAGGCCATCAAGCCCGGGCTCGAGCTCCTCGCGCCCGAGGGCGCGTCCGTGCGCCTGCTGCGCGTCGTCACCATTCCGCCCACCCGCCTCGCGCCACAAGACACTTTCTGGACGCCGCTGGAGCAGGAGGCGTTCGACGAACGGCGTGCGGAGGCGACGGCCTATCTGGAGGACATCGCGCGGAACGACCTGCCCTCTTCGGTGGACGTCAGCGTCAGCGCTCCGCTGCACGCCTCTCCGGCCATGGCCATCATCGAGGAGGCCGGCGAGTGGGGAGCCGACATAATCGCGATGAGCACGAATGCGCGGGAAGGCTTTACGCGACTGGTCGTTGGCAGCGTGGCCGACAAGGTGTATCGTGGTGCTGAAGTTCCAACCCTTGTCGTGCCGCCGAAGCGCTGATCGAACTGCCCGGGAGCCCTTCCGATAGGTGGGCCCCCTTGGTATATCGCTTGCGTTCCTTACAGTGGGCGCGCCGACGGCTGAGGCCGTCGGCGCGCGAACGGTTTAGGGTGCGTGCATCGGCGAACGTGCTCGCCCCGGGCGGGTAGAACCATGTGAAGCTGTCCGCCGGTCAATCTTCGTCGAGTCCCCAGGAGGACGCATGTCATTGCGTGGTATGACCGCTTCCACTCTTGCGTTGGGGGCGCAGCTGCGCGCTCGCGTCCGCAGCCGGGGAACGAGAAGGCACCGTGCGGCGAACGGGCTTCGCTTCGCGACTCTCCTCTGCGCCACGTCCGCACTTGCCTTCGCGGCCACCCCGGCCGAGGCCCAGTACTTCGGGCGCAACAAGGTCCAGTACGAAAAGTTCGACTGGCGCATCTTCGAAACGCCCCACTTCAGCGTCTACTTCTATCCCGCGGAATCGCTCGCCACGCTGGACATGGCGCGTTCCGCCGAGCGCTGGTACGAGCGCCTGTCCGGAATAATGCAGTTCACTTTCCAGAACAGGCCGCTGATCTTCTACGCCAACCACCCGGACTTCCAGCAGACGAACGTCATCGAGGACATGCTCTCCGAGAGCACGGGGGGCGTGACCGAGTCGCTGCAGGAACGCGTCATCATGCCGCACACGTCCGCGTACGGCGAAACCGACCACGTACTCGGCCACGAGCTGGTGCACGTGTTCCAGTACGGGCTGGCGGGCACCATGGAGGGCGGGTTCAGGAACCTGAACGGCATTCCGCTCTGGATGATCGAGGGAATGGCGGAGTACCTGTCCGTGGGCCAGAACGACGCGCACACGGCCATGTGGCTGCGCGACGCGCTTCTCAGGGACGACATCCCCAGCCTTCGGCAGCTGACCACCGACCCGCGCTACTTCCCGTACCGCTACGGGCAGGCGTTCTGGGCATACGTGGGCGGCCGCTTTGGCGACATGGCGGTGCCGCAGGTGTACCGTCATGCACTGGCGCTCGGTCCGGAGCTGGCACTGCGGCGCGTGACCGGCCGTCCGGTGGACACGCTGTCCATGGAGTGGCACGAGCAGATCAGGCGCGACTACGGGCCGATGCTGGAAGGCCGCTCCGCTCCGAAGGAAGTGGGAACGGTGGTGGTCGGGCGCAGCGATCGCGAGGGTGACCAGAACGTGGCACCTGTGGTGAGCCCGGACGGCAGGCACTTGGCGTTCTTCAGCAGCCGCGAGCTGTTCGGCTTCTCGCTCTTCCTCGCGGACGCCGAGACCGGGCGCACCATCAGGCAGCTGACGTCCATCACCTCGGACCAGCACTTCGACGCCCTCAGCTTCCTGCAGTCCAGCGCCGCGTTCTCGCCTGACGGGCAGCGGCTGGCCTTCGTGGTGTTCGCGGACGGGGACAACGAGCTGAACGTGATGAACGTGAGCTCCGGCAGGATCGAGCGCCGAATCCAGGTGAGTGGCGTGGGTGCCATCAGCGACCCGGCTTGGAGCCCGGACGGACGAAGCCTTGCGTTCAGTGGCAACTCCGGCGGCATCAGCGACCTGTACATCTTCGACTTCGAGAGCGGACAGACGCGCGCCATCACCACGGGCCGGAACGCCGAGATTCAGCCGGCGTGGAGCCCCGATGGAAGCACGATCGCGTTCGTCACGGACCGCAGCGAGCTCACGAACTTCGACCTGCTCACGTTCGGCAGCATGCGCGTGGCGCTGTTCGACGTGGCAACCGGCAACGTGACGCTCATGCCGGCGGTGCCCGGTGCCAAGGTGATCAACCCGCAGTTCTCGCCGGACGGGCAGAGCCTGTACGTGATCTCGGATCGGGACGGCTTCAGTGACATCTACCGTCTGTCCATCCCGGACCAGCAGCTGTACCGCGTGACTCGTGTGGCAACGGGCGTGTCGGGCATAACGGCGCTGTCGCAGGCGATGTCCGTGGCGCGCGAAACGGGGCGCATCGTCTTCTCCGTGTTCGACGAAGCGGGCTACAGCATTCACCGTCTCGAGGCGGAAGAGGCGATCGGGGTGCCGGAAGGTCCGCAGGTGGCGGAGGAGGCCGCGCGGGCCAGGCTGCTCCCGCCCATCGATCCGCTGCAGCCGAGCATCGTGAACCGCTACCTGGCGGACGTGCGCGAGGGGCTTCCCGCCACCACCGAGTTTCCGGTGAAGCCGTTCCGCCCGCGCTACACGCTGGAGTACCTCGGCATGCCTTCCGTGGGTGTGTCGTTCGGCGGCCCGTTCGGATCGGGCGCCCAGGGCGGCGTGCTCGGAATCTGGGGCGACCAGCTGGGCGACCAGCGCGTCGGCGGCGTGGCGCAGGTAAACGGCACCCTCAAGGACATAGGGGCGCAGGCCTTCTACCAGAACAGGAAGCGCCGGTGGAACTGGGGCGCCGCGGGTGGACGAACGCCTTACGTGGCGCTGTTCGGGCAGGTGACCTCGGACCAGATAGATCCGGGTGACGGCGGACCGCCCGTGGCGGTGGACAACTTCGACCGCATCATCCTGCGGCAGTACTTCGACGAGGCCAATGCGTTCGTGCAGTACCCCTTCTCGCCCACGCGAAGGTTCGAGCTGGGTGGCGGCTTCCAGAGGATCAGCTACGACGTGGAGATTGACCGCCTGGTGGTGATCGGCAACTCCATCGTGGACCAGCAGCGGCTGAGCGGCGATGCGCCGCCGGCCATCAACCTGGGCATGGCGAGCGCCGCGGTGGTCGGCGACAACTCCTACTTCGGCTACACGGGTCCGATTGCCGGTCAGCGGTACAGGCTGGAGGCTACCTCGGCGCTGGGAACGCTGAACTTCACCACCGCGATGGTGGACTACCGGAAGTACTTCTTCCCGCGCCCGGTCACGTTCGCCATCCGCGCCATGCACTACGGCCGGTACGGCTCCGACGCGGAGGACAACCGCCTGGGCGTGCTGTACCTGGGCTCCCCGTACCTGATCCGGGGATACGACTACAGCTCATTCAACATCTCGGAGTGCACGCCAACCGCGGACGGGCGCTGCCCCGAGTACGACAGGCTGAACGGCTCGCGCGTGGGCGTGCTGAACCTGGAGATGCGCATCCCGCTCTTCGGCCCGCAGCCGCTGTCCATCATCAACTTCCCGTACATGCCGATAGACATCGTGCCGTTCGTGGACGCGGGAGTTGCGTGGACGTCCAGCGACTCGCCCGACTGGAAGTTCGATCGCGATGCCCTGACCCGGGTGCCCGTGGTCAGCAGCGGCGTGAGCGCCCGAATCAATCTGTTCGGTTACTTCGTATTCGAGACGTATTACGTTGTGCCGTTCCAGCGACCGAACAAGAGCGGGTACTTCAGCTTCCAGCTGCAGCCGGCCTGGTGACGGAAGGGCGGTGGTCGGAAATCACGGCCGCTGGCGTCCATCGCCGGCGGCCGGCTTTTGTCCGGGAACCTCGATCGCGATCTTTACTGCCGCGGCAGTCGCTCGAATGGCTGACGACTGTCGTTCCACTGCCATCATTCCCGCACTCTCATATGGAGGCTGCGCGGCCGGCCGCCTGACGGGTCCGCGCGCTGCAGCCCTCGAGAATTCGTAAGGCTTTTCAAGATGAGATTCTGGACAACGGAGCGTCGATCGGGCGCAAGACTCATGGCCGCAGCCCTCGGGGTCATGGCCGTGCTCTGCGCGAACCCGCTTTCCGCGCAACAGTCCACTTCGGCGCCGACCGCTCGCGCGGGTGCTGCGCAGCAGGCTCGTCCGCTCTCGCTGGCGGAGGCACTGCAGCTGGCGGAGCGGCAGTCTGAGGCGGTTCGGATTGCGGAGGCGGGACTGCAGCGCGCGCGCGGAATGCGCACGCAGGCCAGGAGCGGCTACTACCCGCAGCTCACGGCAACCGCCGCGTACCAGCGCACGATTCAGAGCCAGTTCCAGGAGATCATGAAGGCGTCGGGCGGCGGCGAGCCGGAGCCCGATCCCGATCCCGATCCTGATCCCGGCAGCGGCGACGACGCACTGGGCGACATCGGCCGCATCTTCGCGTCGGAGAACACCGTTACGCTCGGCCTTCAGTTCACGCAGAACCTGTGGACCGGTGGCCGGCTCTCGGCCATGTCCCGCGCGGCCAGTGCGGGGATGCGGGCTGCGGAGCTGGAGGTCACCGCGCAGCGGGCGCAGGTGCAGCTCGACGTGACCCAGGCATACTACGACGCACTCCTTGCCACACGACTCGTGGCGATCGCCGAGTCGTCGCTGGTGCAGACCGAGCGCACGCTTCGTCAGGCACAGCTGGCGTACCAGGTGGGCACGCAGTCCGAGTTCGACCTGCTCCGCGCGCGCGTCACCAGGGACAACCAGCGTCCGCAGCTCCTGCAGGCACGCACCGCGCGCGAGACCGCGTACCTGCGCCTGGCGCAGATGCTGGAGCTGCCGCTGGACCAGCCGCTGGAGCTCACGACGCCTATCGAGGAAGGCATTCCGCACGTCCGCCAGCTGGCGGAGGGGCGTGAGCCCACGGTCGCCGCGCCGGGCACCCCCGCAAGGCCGGTGTCGCTGGACGTGAACGTGGAGGACGTCCTTGCTCCGGACCCGGTGGTGCTGTCCATCGTGGACAGCCTGACGGCGCTGAGCGACACGGCCGCCGGCAATCGCAGCGCGGTTCGGCAGGCGATGGAGAACATCGTTGCGCAGCAGATGCAGTTGAAGGCCGCGCGTGCACAACGCTGGCCGTCGCTGCAGCTGTCGTCGCTGTACCAGCGCTTTGCGTATCCGCCGAACAACGTTCCCGGGTGGAACGAGTTCTTCCCGAACTGGAACGTGACGGTGGGCCTGAGCTTCCCGATCTTCACGGGCGGTAGAATTGCCGGCGAGGTGCGCGCTGCGGAGGCGAACCTGGTGGAGGCGCAGCAGCGGCAGCGTCAGGCGGAGGAGCTTGCCCGCCTGGATGCCCGCCTGGCGATTGCGGCCCTGGAGCAGGCGGCCGAGGGCTACGCGGCCAGTCAGGGCACGGAAGAGCAGGCAAGGCGCGCGTACCAGATTGCCGAGATCCGCTTCACCGAGGGCATCTCGTCCCAGCTGGAGCTGAACGACTCGCGCCTCCTGCTGCAGCAGGCGCAGGCCAACGCGGCGCAGGCTGCGCGCGACCTGGCGGTTGCGCGCATGCGTCTCCTGCTCCTGCCCAACCTGCCGCTGGGCGCTGCGTCAGGCATGATGGGCAGCAGTTCGGCGTCAGGCGGCGCGAACGGTGCGCCGAGCGGCTCGCAGGGAGCCGGCGGAATGTCGTCGGGCGGTGCCTCGGCGCCCGTGCAGCAGACCTCAGGCGGTATTCCCGGCGGGTTCTGATCGCGATGCGCGGTGGCGAGTGAAGCTCGGGTCCAGGGGGCCCGGGCTTTCTTGTTGTCATCCCGCGCCTGCCCTGACTGTCATCCCGCACTCGCTCTCCCCTCTCTGTCATCCCGCACGAGCGAAGCGAGTGTCGGGATCTACTTGCAGCTTGTAGTGGCCGGCTTCGGTGCAGGGTTAGAAGATCCCGACGCTTCACGCGGGATGACAGATATGACAGTTCAGGCGTAGGCCCGGCGCCAAGTCAGTTTCGCATGACGCCTCTCGCCTTCCGATTGCGCATCACCTATCGGAGTCAATCGGAAGCGAGGGTCACGTGAGGTACTTCAGTTATATCAAGGCGGTGTATTCGGCGGTTTCCTTCCTCACGTTGGCCGTGGTGCTGGTGGCGTGTGCGCAGGGCGATGCCGCGCAGCCGAGTGCTGCGGAGCGGGAAGTCATGCGAGTGGGGCCGGAGAACATGACGGTAGCGAGGCGTGCGATGCTCGCGACCGGGCCGGTGATCTCGGGGTCGCTGGTGCCTACTCGTGAGGCGGTGATCCGCGCGGAGCTCGGCGGGCCCATACTCAGCGTGCACGCCGAGGAAGGCCAGCACGTCGCCGCAGGCGCGCTCCTCGCGCTCATTGACGACACCGCCATCAGCGCCCAGCTGCTGTCGTCGCGCGCGGCCGTGACCAGCGCACGGAGCCAGGCCGGCAACGCCGCACGAGAGCTGGAGCGCACCAGCACGCTGGTCGCGGCCGGCGCGCTCGCCGAGCGCGACCTCGAGGCCGCGCGCAACGCGAACGAGGCCGCGCAGGCACAGCTCTCGGCCGCTGAAGCGCAGTTCGCGGCGGCGGAGAAGCAGCTTCGCAACACGCGCGTCACGGCACCGTTCGCCGGCGTGGTCAGCGCCAGGCCGGTGAACGCGGGCGACGTCGTCACTCCGGGCACCGAACTGTTCACGGTGGTAGCGCCCGGAAGCATGCGACTGGACGCCACGGTGCCCGCCGTGCGCCTGGGCGAGGTGCAGCTGGGATCGCAGGTGACGTTCAGGGTTGCCGGCTACCCGGACCGCACGTTCAGCGGGACCATCGTGCGGGTGAATCCCACGGCGGACCCGCGCACTCGTCAGGTGCGCATCCAGGTGTCCATTCCCAACAGCGAAGGGAAGCTGGTGGGCGGGCTGTTCGCCGAGGGGCGCGTGGAGGCGGAGTCGCACGAGGCCGTGGTGGTGCCAATGCTGGCGGTGGATCGCCGCGGCCTGGCGCCTGCTGCCTATCGAGTGAGCGGCGGCGTGGTGGAGCGCGTGGAAGTGCAGGTGGGGCTGATGGACGAGGCTACGGAGACCGTGGAGCTCCTGGGCGGGATTGCGGCGGGCGACACGCTGCTGACAGGTGCGGCCCAGGGAATCACGCCCGGCACCGCGGTCGCACCAGGGCCGGCGCCTGACGACCGCGTCTCGGCGGCCGGAGGGCGACACCGGTAAGGCAGCTGCCGCCCTCCGATTCCACGAACACGATCCCAGCCCCACTACCATGCTCATCTCCGACTTTGCCATCAAGCGGCCGCTCGTCACGATAGTGGCGATGCTGGCGCTGGTGGTGTTCGGCATATTCGCGCTGCTGAACCTGCAGACGGACGAGTTCCCGGACGTCAATCCACCGATCGTGTTCACCACGATCGTGTACCCCGGCGCCTCGCCGGACCAGGTGGAGCGCGAGATCCTGGATCCCGTGGAGGAAGCGATCCAGGGGATCAGCGGCGTGGACAAGGTGATCGGCGAGGCACGCGACGGCTTCGCACAGATCACCACGATCTTCTTCTTCGAGAAGGACCTCCAGGAAGCCACGCAGGACATCCGCGACCAGATCTCCACCATCCGCACGGACCTGCCAGCCGAGATGGAGGAGCCGGTGCTGCGGCGGCTGAATCCGATGGACCGGCCGATCGTGGTGCTGGCGCTCAGCTCCGAATCCATGGGGACGGCCGAGCTCACGCGCCTGGCGGATCCCGGTGTGGTGCGCGAGCTGCGCTCCGTTCCGGGCGTGGCCCAGGTGAGCGTGGTGGGCAAGCTGGAACGGGAGCTAACGGTGGAACTTGCCCCGGCGTCTCTCGAGGCGACGGGCACCAGCGTTTCGGAAGTGGTGCAGGCGCTGCAGCTGCAGAACCTTGCGGTGCCGGTGGGACGGGTGGAGGGTGCGCTGGACGAGCGGACCATACGGCTGAAGGGGCGCCTCGACGGTCCTGCGGACTTCGAGCGCCTGGTGGTCGCGGAGCGCAACGGCCAGCTCGTCAGGCTCGGCGACGTGGCCACGGTGCGGGATGGAACGGAGGAGCAGCGCACGCTGGCGCTGTTCAACGATCGTGAGGCGGTGGGCCTCGAGATCACCAAGGCCAGGGGCTACAGCACCACCGAGGTGGCGGGCACGCTGCTCTCGCGCGTGGAGCAGATCCGGGAGACGCTGCCGCCGGGCGTGGAGCTGGACGTCATCCGCAACGCGGGCGACAGGGTGGCGGCGTCGGTGGGCAGCGTTCAGCGCGCACTCGTGGAGGGCGCCATCCTCACGGTGCTGGTGGTGTTCCTCTTCCTGAACTCGTGGCGCTCCACGGTGATCACCGGTATCGCGCTGCCGGTGTCGGTGCTGGCGAGCTTCGTTGCCGTCTGGGCGTTCGGCTTCACGCTGAACACCATGTCGCTGCTCGGCCTGTCGCTGGCCATCGGCATCCTGATAGACGACGCCATCGTGGTCCGCGAGAACATCGTGAGGCACGTGGAGATGGGCAAGAGCCACTTCGTGGCGGCGCACGAAGGCACCGACGAAATCGGCCTGGCGGTGGCAGCCACCACGTTCTCCATCGTAGCAGTGTTCGTGCCGGTGGCGTTCATGTACGGCGAGGCGGGTCAGTGGTTCAAGCCGTTCGCGCTAACGATAGCATGCTCGGTGCTTGTGTCGCTGTTCGTCTCCTTCTCGCTGGACCCCATGCTCTCGGCGTACTGGCCGGACCCGCATGTGCCCGAGGAGAAGAAGGCCTGGATAACGCGCAGGCTCGACCGGTTCAACGCCTGGTTCGATCGTCAGGCGGACAACTACCGCAAGGTGATCCGCTGGGCGCTGGAGCACCGGCTGGCGACCGCGGCGATCGCCGTCTCGTCCTTCGTGGTGGCGCTCGCCATGCCGGCAATGGGGATAGTAGGCGGTTCATTCTTCCCGGCGGACGACCAGAGCGAGATCTTCCTCGGCCTGGACACGCCGCCCGGGTCCAACCTGCAGTACACCAGGCTCAAGGCGGAGGAGGCGGCGGGAATCGTCAGGCAGGACCCCAATGTCCTCTACACGTTCACCTCGCTCGGCAACTACTCGGGTTCCGTGGACGAAGGCAACGTGTACGTGAAGCTGCGTCCGAAGCACGAGCGCAGCCTGTCCGCAGACGAGATCGCGAGGGGATATCGCGAGAAGATGTCGCGAATGGTAGGCGCCACGGTCGCCGTCTTCACCAGCGACTTCGCGGGCGACCAGAAGCAGCTGCAGCTCCAGATTCGCGGGCACAACCCGGGAGCGCTGCAGGAGGCGGCGGACATGGTACTCGCCGTGGTGAACGAGGTGGAGGGCGCCGTTGACGTGGGACTCAGCACCAAGGGAGTGAAGCCCGAGCTGGAGGTGCAGGTGAACCGCGGGCTCGCGGGCACGCTGGGCATCACGGTGGGGCAGGTTGCGCAGGCGCTCAGGCCGGCCTTTGCGGGCATTGACGCCGGCAAGTGGACGGACCCCGGCGGCGAGACGCGCGACGTCGTCGTCAGGCTGGACCCGGCGAGCCGCACGCGCGCCAGCGACCTGCAGCGCCTGCCGCTCGCAGTGCCGGGCAACTACGCGGAGGCGCCGGCGGTTGTGCCGCTCGGCCAGGTGGCTTCGGTGACGCCGTCAACCGGCCCGGCGATCATCAATCACCTGGATCGCGAGAGCGTGATAGTGGTGGAGGCGAACACCTCGGGACGTTCGCTCGATGAGGTGCGACGGGACATCGAGACGCGGCTGGAGTCGGTGTCGCTGCCGGCAGGCGTCAGGCTGACGCAGGGCGGCGAAGTGGAGAGCCAGCAGGAGGTGTTCACGCGCATACTCACGGCGCTGGGGATTGCAGTGATGCTCATGTACCTGATCCTGGTGCTGCAGTTCGGTTCGTTCATCGAGCCGCTGGCGATCCTGCTGTCCATTCCGCTGTCGCTAATAGGCGTGATGTTGGCGCTGCTGCTGACGGGGAACACCATCAACATCATGAGCATGATCGCGATGATCCTGCTGGCGGGCATAGTGGCGAAGAACGCCATCCTGCTCATTGACTTCGCGAAGTGGTCGAGGGAGCGCGGTGGCCTCAGCCGTCACGAGGCGATCATCGAGGCGGGGGCGATCCGCCTGCGTCCGATCATCATGACCACCTTCGCGCTGGTGGCCGGAATGCTCCCGGTGGCCCTGGGCGAAGGCGAGGGCGGCGAATTCCGCGCCCCGCTGGGCATAGCGGTGATAGGCGGTGTCATAACGTCCACGATGCTCACGCTGCTGGTCATTCCAACGGTGTACGACGTGCTGGCCGGTGCACGCGAGTGGGTACTGGAGAGGATCGTGGGGTTGCGGCGGCGCGAGGTGCGGCTGGGTATGGGGGATTAGAGGCAGGGAAGAGAGAACAGGGACTAGGGAAGAGGGAACAGGGACTAGGGAATAGTGGAACCGCCTCGGGTTCTGTCATCCCGCGTGAGCGGCGAAGCCGCGAGCGTCGGGATCTACCCTCCCTGCACCGAAGCCGGCCACTACGCGCCTGGGGCTGTAAACGCCAGGCTCACGCGGAGAACGCGGAGGTCGCGGAGAGAAGCCTGCCGCGTGGAACTCCAATCCCGTGTTCTGCGCTACCTCCGCGTGGTCCTTGATCGTCATCCCGCGCGAGCGAAGCGAGTGTCGGGATCTACCTGCAACTCGTAGCAGCCGGCCTCGGCGCAGGGTGAGCAGATCCCGACGCTTCGCGCGGGATGACAGGGGAGACTGAAGCGCGGGATGACAGAACCCACGGCAGTTCCTCTTCCCCAGTCCCTAATCCCTCTTCCCTGGTCCCTAATCCCTCTTCCCTGGTCCCTAATCCCTAGTCCCGAGTCCCCAACCGCC
>CAYQAO010000069.1:0-14651 GCA_964415485.1 uncultured Gemmatimonadaceae bacterium | reverse complement strand
CGTGAGGCTTTTCTCATCGGCTCCGTTCGCAGACCAGGCTGCGCTTCGCCACGCCCGAGCCTCACCCCACGCTCCGACACCCGCCCCCGATACCCGGCACCCTCAAACCGACGGAGGCGCGGCCTTCGGCCGCGCCTCGCGTTTCCCTGGACCCTACTCCGCAAACCTCCCCATCCGCAGGAACTTCTCGCGACGCCTGCGAACCAGCTTGTCGGGCTTCAACCGCCGCAGCTCCTCCAGCTGCCGCACCAGCGCCGCCTTCACGTTCGCTGCCGTGGTCTCCTGGTCCGAGTGCGCACCGCCCAGCGGCTCCGGGATGATCTCGTCCACCACCCGCAGCTCGTACAGATCCGGGGCCGTTATGCGTAGCGCGCTCGCGGCCTTCTCGCGCATCGCGGGGCTCTTCGCATCCTTCCAGAGGATCGCCGCGCAACCCTCCACCGTGATCACGGAGTACACCGCGTTCTCGAGCATCAGCACACGGTCAGCCACACCCAGCGCCAGCGCTCCGCCGGACCCACCCTCGCCGATGATCGTGGCGACGATCGGCGTCTGAAGGCTCGCCATCTCCAGCAGGTTCCTGGCAATCGCCTCGGACTGTCCGCGCTCCTCCGCGCCCAGGCCAGCCCATGCACCGGGCGTATCAATGAACGTCAGAACAGGTGCCTGGAACTTCTCGGCCAGCTTCATGAGCCGGAGCGCCTTGCGGTATCCCTCCGGGTGAGGCATGCCGAAGTTCCGGTGCAGGTTCTCCTTCGTGTCGCGCCCGCGCTGCTGACCGATGACCATCACGGTCTCGCCTTCGAGGCGCGCCCATCCGCCCACGATGGCAGCGTCCTCCCGGAACAGCCGGTCTCCGTGCAGCTCGATGAAGTCCGTGAGGATCATCCGCACGTAATCGAGCGTGAAGGGACGCCTGGCCGCACGCGCCACCTGCACGCGCTGCAGCGGCGTGAGGTTGCGGTATATCTCCGCTCGCAGGTCGTCCAGCTTCCGCTCGAGCGGCTCGATGACCTCGGCAAGGCTCAGCTGGCGGTCTCCCGCCATCTTCCTGAGGTCGTCGATCTCCTTCTCCAGCTCAACAAGGGGTTTCTCGAAATCGAGAGCGGTGCTTGCCACGTTCAACTCCCGCGAAGGAGGCGGACATGCTCTTCGCCGAGCAGGGCCCGCAGTTCGGTGAGGGCGGCGGTGTTCGCCGACAGAGTGAGGGAGCGCGAGCGGAAGCGCGCGCGCGTTCCGTTGCCATCGCTCCAGTGCAGTTCCAGCGGGGAATCGCCGGGATGAGCGTCCACGACTGCCCGCACGTCCTTCAATAATCCGGGCGCGGCGGATCGCGCGCCATCTGCAGCGGTGAGCGTGAGGGCCACCAGAACCTGGCCGTTCGCCTGCAGCTCCGCGAAGCGCTGCACGGACTCCACGATGAACGCCGGATTCTCGGCGTCGGCGTCGCGGCGAGAGTATCCGCCGTGCAGCAGAACGGGGATGTCCGTGCGCACGGTGTCGCCGATGGCCGCCCACCGCTCGGGGAACACCAGCACTTCCGCGGACCCGGTGAAGTCCTCGATCGTGAGGCGGGCGAACTCCGCGCCGCTCCGCTTGCTGATCTGCCGCTTGATGGCGGTGACGACGCAACCGATGGCCATCCTGTCGGGCGACCAGGTGCCGAGCTGCGAGATGGTGTGGGTTCCGAAAAGCTCGCACTGCACCCGGTACGGCTCGAGCGGGTGCCCGGACACGTAGAAGCCGAGTATCTCCTTCTCCCTCGTGAGGCGCTCCGATTCGGAGAAGGGGGCGAGGTTGGGAAGCTGCAGCTGCACGCCCGGTCCATCCTGCGACTCGTCAGGCCCGCCGAAGAGAGACTGCTGCCCGCTCTCGCGCTCGGCCTGGCGCAGCGATGCCTCCTGGATCGCCTGGTCCAGCACCGCCAGGTACTGCGCGCGATGCCCGCCCAGGTTGTCCATGGCGCCGGAGTGGATCAGAGCCTCGAACACGCGCTTGTTGCAGAGGCGCAGGTCCACCCGGTTCACGAAGTCGAAGAAGTCCCTGAACGGACCTTCGCCATCGCGCGCAGAAAGGATGGACTCGATCGCTCCACGCCCCACGTTGCGCACGGCACCGAGGCCGAAGCGTATGCGGTCGTCCGCGACCACGGTGAACTTGTAACCCGACTCGTTCACGTCAGGCGGCAGGACCTCGAGCCCCAGCTCGCGGGCCTCGTTCACGTACTTGATCACGCTCTCCGTGTCGCCGATGCACGACGACAGGAGCGCGGCCATGAACTCCGCCTTGTGGTGCGCCTTCAGGTACGCGGTGTGGTACGCGACTACGGAGTACGCGACCGAGTGCGACTTGTTGAAGCCGTAGCGGCCGAAAGTCTCGATCTGCCCGGCAAGCTCCTCGATGACCTTGCGGTCGTAGCCGCGCGCAACGGCCTTCTCGATGAACTTGCCCAGCTCCTGCTGAATGAGCTCGGCGTCCTTCTTTCCCACGGCCTTGCGCAGCACGTCCGCTTCGGCGAGCGAGATGCCCGCCAGCAGCTGCGCAATTCTCATCACCTGCTCCTGGTAGGTGATGACGCCGTAGGTGTTCTGCAGGATGGACTCGAGCTCCGGAAGCGCGTAGGACACTTCCTCCTCGCCGCGCTTGCGCCGGATGTACACCTTGTGCATGCCGGCATCCAGCGGACCCGGACGCATCAATGCGTTGGACGCCACCAGGTCGTCGAAGCGGTCGCACCGCATGGAGCGGAGCACGTCCGTGGCGAGCGGCGACTCGAACTGGAAGACGCCCGCCGTACGACCCGCACGCAGCATGCGGTAGGTGTCCTCGTCGTCCAGCGGCAGCGTGTCGAGGTCAATCTCCTTCCCGGTGCGCTCCCGGATGTTCTGCACCGCGTCGTTGAGCACGGTGAGGGTCGTGAGGCCCAGGAAGTCCATCTTCAACATGCCTGCCTTCTCCAGGCAGTTCATGTCGTACTGCGTTACTACCACCTGCTCGTCGCTGCCGGCGCCCGCACCCTTCGAGCTCTGGGTGCAGACGGGCACGTACTCGTCTATCGGCCCGGGTGCGATTACCACTCCGGCCGCGTGAACGCCCGTGTGGCGCGACAGGCCCTCGAGCGCCGAGGCGTAGTCCAGGAGCTGCCTGTAGCGCTCGTCCTCGCGATACAGCTTCTTCACCTCGGGAATCTGCTCCCGGGCTTCCTTCACGCTCAGGCTGTACGCCGGTCCGTTGGGTATGAGCTTGGCCAGCGCGTCGGTTTCTGCCGGCGTGAAGCCGAGCGTGCGTCCCACGTCCTTGATGGCGGCGCGGGACTTCATGGTGCCGAACGTGACGATCTGTCCTACCGCGTCGCGGCCGTACTTCTGCCGCACGTACTCGATCACCTCACCGCGCCGCTCGAAGCAGAAGTCCACGTCCACGTCAGGCATGGACACGCGCTCCGGATTCAGGAAGCGCTCGAACAGCAGGTCGAAGTGAAGCGGGCACACGTTCGTGATACCCAGCGAGTAGGCAACCAGCGACCCTGCGGCCGAGCCGCGGCCCGGTCCGACGGGTATGCCCATCTCCCGTGCGGCGCGTATGAAGTCGGCCACGATGAGGAAGTAGCCTGCGTAGCCGGTGCGCGTGATGACGCCCAGCTCGTACTCCATGCGCTCCACCACGTTGGGTGGCAGCGGGTCACCGTAGCGCTTCCTGGCACCCTCCTCGGTGAGCCTCACGAGAAGGTCGTTCTCCGACTCGACTCCCTCTGGGAGCGGAAACTTCGGAACGTGGTACTTCTTCGTGAACTCCACCTTCGCACGCTCGGCGATGGCGAGCGTGTTCTCCAGCACGTCCGGGCGGTCGGGGAACCGCTGCCGCATCTCCGCAGCGGACTTGAAGTACAGCCCCTTGTCGTAGTGCATGCGGTCGGAGTCCGACCGATCGCGTCCCAGGCCGATGCACAGCAGCACGTCGTGCGAATCGTGGTCGCTCGCCTTCAGGAAATGCGCATCGTTCGTGGCGACCACCGGGAGGCCGAGGTCTTCCGATAGGCGGAATATCCGGTCGTTCAGCCGGGATTGACCCTCGGAGTCGTGACCCTGAACCTCCAGGTAGTAGCGGCCGTCAAAGACGTTGGCGTACCACTCCGCAACCGCCCTGGCTTCGTCGTAGCGGTCCTCGAGCAGGTGCTGTGCAACCTCGCCCGCCATGCACGCGGAGCTGATGATGATCCCCTCGGAATACTTCGCGAGGAGCTCGCGGTCTACGCGGGGCTTCATATAGAAGCCCTCGGTGTAGGCCAGAGATGACAGCTTTACTAGATTGCGGTAGCCCGTCTCGTCCTGCGCGAGCACCACGAGGTGATAGTAGGCGCGGCCGCCCGGAGTACGACCGCGCTCGCGGCGGTCCCCAGGAGCCACGTAGGCTTCCATGCCCAGGATGGGAGCGATTTTCGCCTTTTTCGCCTTCTCCTGGAACTCCCACGCCGCGTGGAGGTTTCCATGATCGGTGATGGCGAGCGCAGGCATCTCGAGCTCGTGCGCGCGAGCAATCAGATCGTCAATCCGATTGGCGCCGTCGAGCAGCGAGTACTCGGAATGGCAGTGAAGATGGACGAAGGACATCAGGCCAGCAGTATAGCGCTGCAGGCTGTATTGCGTCAAACGGCGCCGACTCGTCAGGAGTAGGCGGAAGTTCTTGTATATTGGTAACTTAGCGCGCCTTTTCCGGGGTCGCGGAACCGCGCATGGCATCTCTCCCATCCATCGGCCGATGCACCATTCAGCTGTTTCCCCGCGCGCCGCCTTCAGGTCGGTCGCCACTGTCGGCACACTGCTGCTCGCCCTTGCCGCCTGTCGAGACAAGGGCACCGAGCCGCCTGAAGCCGGCTACAGGCTGGCGGTCCGGTCGGGGGTGGTAGTCAGCGGTCCGGCAACGGGAACCCTGCAGGCCGTGCCGCTCTTCGAGGTCGAAGACGAAAACGGGATGCCGGTGGAGGGAGTGCGACTGCTTCTGTCCTCGTCCGCGAATGCGGAAGTGCCGGATCAGGCAGCCGTCACGGGACCCGACGGCATAGCGCGCGTCACGATCCGACTCGGCGCGCAGCCGGGGCAGGCAGCCATCGTTGCGACCGTCGCGCGCAACACCAGGCTGTCTGCCGAAGCGGAAGTGACGATCGGCGCGCGGCCGACCATCAGTGGCGTGGAGCCTTCCAGCTTCGCGAAAGGTGACACCGTGGTGGTGTCCGGCAGCGACTGGCTGAGTGGCGAGGTGCCGCTCGTCACGATCGGCGGTGTGCGTGCGCGAACTGTGTCGTCCACCGCGGCGTCGGTACGCGTGGTCGTTCCTCCCTGCGTGTCAGTCGCGGGCGGCGCGCAGGTAGGCGTGCAGGTGGCCCTGGGCGACGTGGTCACCACTCCGCTCGCGCAGGCCACGCTCACCAACCCTGGCTCAGCGCTGGCTCTCGAACCGCTGCAGGGTGTGACCGTGCCGGCCACGCTCGTGGAGCAGTGCCTCGCCCTGGGCGGCCCGGACGCGGAGTACGTGATCGTTCCGCAGTATGCGGATCCCGGCGAGCTGCATTCAGGAGAAGAGCAGCAACCCTCGCAGCTTGGCTTCTCACTGATCACCGGGCCCGGCGCCGGTCCGGTTACGCAGAGGATGCGTCCGTCGCTCTCGATGGCCGCTGCCACGCCCAGCGCGCGCACGGTTTTCGAGCGCAGGCGCAGGGAGGACGAGGCCAGGCTGGCACCGCTCGCCGCCGCGGCCGGTCCGCAACCGCTCGCGGACGGCGCAGCTCCGTCGCTGCAGACCTCGGCGCCGCAGACCAGGCAGTTCTACGTACTGGAGACGCTTTCGCTCCCCGAGCGGTTCGGGCGCGTGAACGCACGCCTGCGCTATGCGGGCGATCGAGTTCTCGTATATGAGGACGTCGCTGCTCCCGCCGGTGGCTTCACTGACACCGACTACCAGCGGCTCGGCAGGCTGTTCGACACGCGGCTCTACGAGCTCGCGTCGGCAACCTTCGGAGCGCCGTCCGACGTGGACCGGAACGGCCGCGTGATAGTGCTGCTGTCGCCGCTGGTGAACGGGCTGGCTCCGTATCCCGACTGCATGGTCACGGGCAACGTGCATGGGTACTTCTGGGGACGCGACCTGATTCTCCCGGCACTGCCCAACTCGAACGCTGCTGAGATCTTCTATGCGGCGGTTCCGGACCCCTCAGGGGAGTCGGGCGGATGCCCGCAGTCCACTTCCAACGTGAGGGAGAGCGTTCCCGCCACGTTCGTGCACGAGTTACAGCACATGATCTCCTACAACCAGCACGTGATTGCCCGGGGCGGCAGGCAGGAGGCTGACTGGCTGAACGAGGGGCTGAGCCACATTGCTGAAGAGCTGGTGTCCCGCGCGTACGAGCTAGACCCGTCGCAGCCCAGGCAGTCTCCGGAGCAGCTGTTCCCCGACTCGTCGCAGGGCTTCATCGTACCTAACGTGCTGAACGCGCTCGACTACCTGTCCGCGCCCTATGCCAGCTCGGTCACCGTGTTCGAGGACGTGGGCTCGCTGAGCGAGCGCGGCGGCGCCTGGCTCTTCCTGCGCTGGCTGGGAGACCAGAAGGGGGAGGGGATCTACCGGAGGCTCGTGGAGACAAGGTCCACGGGATGGGAGAACCTTCAGGCGCAGGCCAACGAGCCCTTCCAGCAGATGTTCGGCGACTTCGCGCTCGCGCTGTACGCCGACCTTAACCCGAACGTGAGTCGTACAGGGCTGGACCCGCGCTACCGGTTCGAGTCGCGCGACTTCCGCCAGATCTTCCAGCGGTTCTACGATCTCGGCGAGACCTCCAGTCCGTTCCCGATACCAGCAATCCCGATATCGCATAACGAGACGGCGAACGGCGCGATGGTGCAGGGTGCCATGGACTACTACCGCCTGACGGGCGGAACCGGCAACACGATGCTCAGGTTCACAGCTCGCGGCGGTGGCGCGCTCCCTGCCGCCAGGCATCCCCAGGTGGGCATCCTGAGGATTCGTTGAGCAAGGCGGGCAGGCGCGTACTTCAGCTCCTGGGCGTGCTGGTTGCGCTCCTGCTCCTCTTCGCAGCGCTCACGCCCGTGGGGCGCTATCTGGCTCGAGCCGCGTGGGAGGAAGGCAAGATCCTCGCGCGCAGGCGGCCGATCGCGGAGGTGGTGGCGGACCCTTCCACCCCGCCTCACGTGAAGGGGAAGCTCGAGCTGGTGCTCGAGGTCAGGCAGTTCGCGCAGGACTCGCTGGAGCTCAACGCGGGCCGGAGCTTCACCCTGTACTCGCCGCTGGACAGGGATACCCTCGTGCTGGTGCTTTCCGGCGCGTATCGGGACCGCCTTTCGATGACTCGCTGGTGGTTCCCGATAGTCGGGTGGGTTCCGTACAAGGGATACTTCGGAGAGCGTCGCGCTCGTGAGGCAGAGCGCAGGCTCATGGACGACGGGTTCGACACGTACCTTCGTCCGGCGAGCGCATTCAGCACGCTTGGGTGGTTCAACGACCCGCTGGTGTCGCCCACGCTGCGTGCCGATTCGCTTGGCCTGGCGGACGTGGTGATACACGAGCTGCTTCACTCCACGTTCTATGCGCCGGGCCAGGCGATCTTCAACGAGTCGTTCGCCAACTTCGTCGGCGCGCGCGGGGCGCAGGAGTACTTCCGCCTGCAAGGAGACACGACGGCCGTCGCCAGGCTGGAGCGACGGTGGCACGACGAGCGCCTGCTCGGTGCCTTCTGGGGGCGGGTGTACGATTCCGTAGACTCGGCCTACAGCATGCACCCGGCGGACAGTGCCGCACGAGTGGCGGCACGGGACACCGTCTTTGCGCGGATGCGTGAAGTGCTGATTGCGGAGATAGGTCCCCGCCTGCAGGCCACGGATCCCGGCATTCTGGCGCACACCAGATTCGACAACGCGATGCTGCTGGGTCGGCGACTGTATCTCACGGAGCTGGATCTCTTCGACCGGGTATGGGAGGTGGAGGGGCGGAGTGTGCGCAGTGCCGTGAAGCGGGTGATCGAGCTCGCGAAATCGCGGCCTGAGGATCCTTACGAGGCGGTTCGCGAGTGGCTTGTGGGGAATGAGGAGGGTGACGGCAGAGCTTTATAGTACAAAGTACTTGACAGCAGTGCCCCGCCGCCGCATTCATTCAGTATGAACCTCCCCCTGCGCCAGAAGGCCGACCTGCCCGTCGCTCTCCACGAGCGCGCAATGGACGACCTCCGCTTCATTCGCGAGACGATGGAGCGCGCCGGCTCGTTCACTGCGGTCCCTGGCTGGGGCGGCGTGGCCATCGGCATCCTCGCCCTGCCAGCCGCCTTGCTGGCTTCGCAGCAGCCCTCGCCAGAGCGCTGGCTGGGCGTGTGGCTCGCCACGGCGGCAGTCGCCGGCTCCATCGCCGCTGGTACCATGGCGCTCAAGGCCAGGCGTGCGCGGGCGGCGCTCAGCTCGGGACCGGGCCGCAAGTTCCTGCTCAGCTTCTTTCCGCCGGTGGGAGCCGCCATCGCACTCACCGCCGCGCTCTATACTCATGGCGCAACCGCGTTGCTGCCGGGCCTGTGGCTGCTTTCGTACGGTGCCGCGATCATCACGGCCGGAACGTTCTCCGTGAAGGTCGTGCCCCTCATGGGCATCGGCTTCATGGTCATGGGAGCCGTGGCGCTTGCCACTCCGGCAACCTGGGCGGACGTATGGATGGCGGCCGGCTTCGGCGGGCTTCACATGGTGTTCGGGCTCCTGATTGCGAGGTGGCACGGTGGCTAGGAGTGGAGCAGCGAGGAGCAACCCGGAGCACGACATGGACGGAGGCAAGCCCGCGGGACCGACGGCTCAGGGCCGCAAGCGCCAGCGCCGCAAGCAGACGCCGGTGGAGCTGGACCGCGTCATCCACGAGCGCGTGAGGCTTGCCATCGTGAGTGCCCTCGCCGGCGCCGAATCTCTCAGCTTCAACGAGCTGAAGGACCTGCTCGGCATCACGGATGGAAATCTCAGTGTGCACGCCCGGCGACTCGAGGAAGCCGGATTCGTCACCCTGGAGAAGTCGTTCGTGGATCGAGTGCCGCGTACGGAGTACCGCCTGACTGACGCCGGTCGGCGGGCCCTCGATGAGTACCTCGATCACATGGAGTCCCTTATCAGGCGGGTGCGCGAGGGCTGATCCCCGCAGTGACACGCCACTGCCCCTTTACGGACACAAACTTTATGGCACAAAGCGCTTTGATCCGGCAGCCGGGAATCCATGTCGCCATCATCATGGACGGCAACGGACGGTGGGCACAATCCCGCGGACTTCCCAGACGTGCAGGCCACCGCGCCGGGGCCGCCGCCGTCAGGCGCGTCACCGAGGCTGCACCCGCACTGGGCATCAACACGCTTTCCCTCTTCGCATTCTCCTCCGACAACTGGAAGAGGCCCGCTCCCGAAGTGAACACGCTGATGCGCCTCTTCGAACGCTATCTCCGCACCGAAGTCGCCACGTGCGTGGAGAATGGCATTCGCATCGAAGTCATCGGCCGGCGCGACCGTCTCTCCGAACGTCTCGCGAACGCCATTGATGCCGCCGAGCGTTCCACGGCGGCCGGTTCAGCGCTGCGACTGCGGATCGCAGTGGACTACTCCTCGAGAGATGCGATCGTTCAAGCGGCGTCCTGCGGCGCGACATCTCGCGAGGCGCTGGAGCAGCACTTCCCTCAGTCCTGCCTCGACGTCGATCTCCTGATTCGCACCGGAGGCGAAAAGCGCCTGAGCGACTTCCTTCTCTGGGAGAGTGCGTACGCGGAGCTCTTTTTCACCGACGTACGCTGGCCTGACTTCGACGGCGATGCTCTGCGTGCGGCTGTGAATGAGTTCGCCCTGAGGCAGCGGCGCTTCGGCGCGCTGCCTGGTGATGCCAGGTCGGCGAGGGCCGCTTCATGAGCGAACATACCGGCTTTGATCACAACAGCCATTCAGGAGTCGGCTCCGGCCCGGGTGTCGCGGCCATGCCTGACGCGCCCGCCGCGTCAGGCATGGCGGGACGGGCACCCGCGCGGATTCGCTTGAGAACCGTCGCGCTGCCGCTCGCCCTGGCGCTCGGTGTGCTCGCTGACGTCCTGATCCGTACATCCGGAAGGCCGGGGCTAAGCCTGGCGCTGTGGGCGCTCATCGGGGTGGCCGCGCTCGCATTCCTATCCCACGGGCGCGACGAGCCGATCGCCCGGGAGTCGTGGTGGCTCATCGGCGTCGCACTCGCCTTCGCCATCGGCCTGACGCTTCGCGATGCCGAAGCCCTCGCAGTGCTCAGCCTACTCGCGGCCGTGGCGCTCCTGACGCTTGCCGCTGCGCGAGGAGCCACGGCATGGCTCACTCGTGCCGGAGTCGGAGACGTTGTGTTCGCGTTCGCTCGCGTGGGCAGTCTGTGCCTGGCCGGGCCGCTCGGCTGGGGACGAGGCGCTCCCCGCACCGAGGGAAGGCAGCTCAGTGGCTGGCAACGCCGATCTCTCACGCTGCTGCGCGGCGTGGCTATGGCGTTGCCGGCTCTGCTCGTGCTGGGCGCGCTGCTCATGTCTGCGGATCCGGTGTTCGAGCGGCTCGTGAAGGACTGGTTCCGGGTGGACATCGAGCGCGTGATGGAGCACCTGATCTTCATCGCCTTCATGACGTGGTTCACGGCCGGCTTCCTGCGCGCGATCATGCTGCGCGATGACATCCCCAGCGCGCTCAGGCTGCCGCGTCCCGCGCTGGCGCCAGCGGAGATCGCCGTCGCGCTCTGGGTGGTGAACCTGCTTTTCCTGGCGTTCATGGCGGTGCAGCTGCGCTACCTGTTCGGCGGGGCCGACCTGGTGCAGGTGACGCCGGGGCTGAGCTACGCCGACTACGCGAGGCGCGGGTTCTTCGAGATGGTGTTCGCGACGGTTCTGGTCGTGCCCGTGCTGCTTGCCGCGGACTGGGCAGCGGCGCCTGACGAATCGCGGTCCTTGGCCATCATGCGCTCCAGCATGGCGGTGCTCGTTGCGCTGCTGCTGGGAGTCCTGGCCTCCGCAGCCTTCCGCATGCGACTGTACGGGGAAGCCTACGGACTCACGGAACAGCGGCTGTATGCCAGCGTGTTCATGGTGTGGCTGTCGCTGGTCCTGCTGTGGCTGGTGCTGACCGTGGTTCGCGGAAGGCGTGAGCGATTCGTGGTCGGATGCGTGGTGGCGGCCGCTGCCTGCATGGCTACGCTCTACGTCATGAATCCCGACGCGGTGATCGCACGCGTGAACCTGGATCGCGCCGCAGCCGGAGCGGAGTACGACGGGCACTACCTCACCGCTCTCAGCGCCGATGCCGTGCCCGTGCTGATCTCGCGAATGGATCAGCTTCCACGTGCGGAGCGTTGCCGAGTGGCCGAGCGATTGAGGCAGCGGTGGGCGGGTGAGCGAGAGGGCGGCTGGCGCACCTGGAACCGGAGTGACGCGCGCGCGCGGAGAATGGTTCGCGGGCTTGGGGTGGTGGAGGGGTGCGGGAGCTGAGAAGGGGGCTCCGGATCCCGTCGTGCCGCGTGAGCGGCGGGATCTCGGCTGTCATCCCGCGCGGAGCGTCGGGATCTGCTCGCCCTGCGCCGAAGCCTGCCACTACGCCGTGAAAGCAGATCCCGACACTCGCTTCGCTCGTGCGGGATGACAGTCAGGGCAGGCGCAGGATCACAGCGCACCCCCCCCGCAGCTATCCGAACCTTCCTCGCAGCATTGCCCGAATGTCCACCACCGGAGCGCGCGTCGGATCGTCAGGCTCGTTCTCCGCGGAGCGGTCGGACTCCACCACCACGCGCTGCATCGTCTTCTGCACACCGTGGTCGAAGAAGCGCGAGAGCTGGTCTATGGAGTAGTCGGCACCGCGGCGCGTCTGGTACACGTGCAGCGGATAAACCACGTGCAGGTGATGGCGCGCGCGGGTGAGGGCCACGTACATCAGGCGTCGTTCTTCCTCCAGTTCGTCTGGGCTGCCTGACGACCGCGCGAGGGGGAACCAGCCGTCCACCGCCCAGATCACGAACACCGCGTCCCACTCGCGACCTTTCGCACTGTGCGTCGTGCTGAGCACCAGGGCATCGTCCTCCTCACCCTGGTCAGACCCGTCGGCAAGGTCCTGGGTGCTCTGCGGCGGCTCGAGAGCTATGGCTGACAGGAAGCTTGCGCGATCCGGATAGCCGCCCGCGATTGCCTGCAGCTGCTCCAGGTCGGCGAGCCTCGGCTCCGGGTTGTCGAAGCGATCGCGGAGGATGTCGTCATACACCTGCCTCACGCGACCGATGTCCCCGGACACGGAACCTTCACCCTCGGACGGCCGTCGGCTGATGCTGTCGAACAGAGCGACGAGCCTCTCGAACGCCTCACGAGCACGTGGAGGCGGACGCCACTCGGCCAGTGCCCCCATGTCCCAGCCGGCAGACGAGAGCACGTTCACTGCCGAGCGAGCGGTGACGTCCCCCACTCCCGGAAGGAGCAGGAGAAGACGGAACCAGCTCACCTCGTCACGCGGGTTCTCCAGCACACGCAGGAACGCGAGCACGTCCTTCACGTGCGCTGCCTCCAGGAACTTGAGTCCGCCCCACTTCTCGAATGGAATGCGGCGGTTCGCGAGCTCAATCTCGAGGTCCGCAGACATGTATCCCGCTCGGAACAGCACCGCCATCTCGCTCAGCGGGATGCCGTACGATTCGTGGAGCTCCAGAATGCGGTCAACGACGAATGCCGTCTGACGCTGCTCGTCCTGCGCGGTCACGAGCCAGGCGCGCTCGCCGTCCGTGCGCGTGGTCCACAGAGCCTTCGTGTAGCGCTCCGGTGCGCGGCTGATCAGCGTGTTGCTGGTGTCCAGGATGGGCTGACTGGAGCGGTAGTTCCTCTCCAGCGTCACGATGCGTGCACCCGGAAACTGCGCGGGGAAGTCCAGTATGTTGCGCACCTCGGCACCGCGAAAGCTGTAGATGCTCTGCGCATCGTCGCCGACCACTGTGACATTGCTGTGCGTGCGGCACATTCCACGAAGGATGCGGGCCTGCAGCACGTTCGTGTCCTGGTACTCGTCCACCAGGATGTGGTCGAAGAGTCCCGCAACCTTGTCGGCCAGTGCGGGCGCTGCATCGAGCATGGTCGCCCAGTACAGCAGCAGGTCGTCGTAGTCCACCAGGTTGCGCGTCGCCTTCCGCTCCACGTAATCGGCGAAGATGCGCTGGATGGACTCCGCGTGTTCGACGAACACGGGAAACTCTTCTTCGAGGATGGTGTCAACCGGGCGCTCGGTGTTCACGTGACGCGAGTACACGCGCTGCAGCGTTTCCTTCCTCGGGAACTTCTTCTTCCTGTCCGCGAAGCCCAGCTCCGAGCGCGAGAGCCCCATCAGGTCCTCGGAATCACCCTGATCGAGAATGGTGAAATCCGGCGGGAGGCCTGCCGCGGCGCCGAATCGGCGGAGCAGCGAGTGAGCCGTGGCGTGGAACGTCCCGCCGCGTACGCGCCGCCCGGCGGGCCCCGACAGACGTTCCACCCGGGCCAGCATCTCCTGAGCTGCGCGTCGCGTGAAGGTGAGCAGCAGGATGCGCTCGGCAGGAACTCCCTGTTGAAGCAGGTGCCATACGCGAACCACGAGGGTGCGCGTCTTCCCGGTGCCGGCTCCCGCCACGATGAGAAGGGGCCCGTCCCCATGCGTCGCCGCCGTGCGCTGCTCCTCGTTCAGTTCCGATGCCGGGTCGGACGAAGGAGCAGCGGTGTCCGCACGGGGGCGGAGACGGTGGATGCGCGGATCTTCGCTCATGGGGAGCGGAATATAGCGCCCGGCGACAGGCACTCATCGCCGGGCAGCCGCGAACGTCAGCCCGCGGTTTCGAGCTCCGAAGCCATTTCCGAAAGCTCGTCCACCGCCACCGTCGCGGCCTGGAGCTCGAACAGGGCGGCAAACTCCCGACCTGCTGACGCGGCAAAGGCCTCCAGCGAAGGCGACCGTTCGCCCAGTTCGGCCTCCAGAGACGTCATGCACACGTCCTGGATGCCGCAGGGAACTATGAGGTCGAAGTAGCGAAGGTTGGTGCAGACGTTGAGCGCGAATCCGTGCCACGTGACCCACTCGCGCGCGTGCACGCCGATGGAAGCGAGCTTGCGCCCTCCTGTCCAGACACCGGTGAAGCCCGGATTCCTGCCGCACGAGAGGCCGTGCGCATCGCACGCACGAATCAGGGCCTCCTCCACCTGTCGCAGGTACCAGTGCAGGTCCTTGCGGTGTCGCTTCAGGTCCACGATCGGGTAGCCAACCAGCTGCCCGGGACCGTGAAAGGTGACGTCGCCGCCACGTTCGACCTCGTACAGCTCCACGCCGTTCGCAGCAAGCAGCGGTGCGGGAGTCGTCAGGTTACCTACCTTGCTCGAGCGGCCGAGCGTTACCACGGGGGGATGCTCGACGAGGAGCAGTACGTCCTCGCCTACGGCGCCACTACTGCGTGCCCTCGCCAGGCGCCGTTGCAGGTCGAGTGCTTCGGCGTATGGGAGGAAGGTGACTGGCGTGGTGAGGAGGAGGGGGGAAGACGTCAAGGGACTGGGGACTGGGGACTCGGGATCGGGAACTGCCTCCCATGCTGTCATCCCGCGCTTCACTCTGCTGTCATCCCGCGCGTAGCGTCGGGATCTA
>CAYQAO010000068.1:11915-15133 GCA_964415485.1 uncultured Gemmatimonadaceae bacterium | reverse complement strand
CGGTGATTGGAGTTCCATGCGCCAGGCTTCTCTCCGCGTCCCTCCGCGTTCTCCGCGTGAGCCTGCTGTTTTCAGCCTTCAGGGCGTAGGAGCAGGCTTCGGTGCAGGGTGAGCAGATCCCGACGCTCGCGGCTACGCGGCTCACGCGGGATGACGGAAACGGGTGCAGGGTGAGCAGATCCCGACGCTCGCGGCTACGCCGCTCACGCGGGATGACAGATAGGTAAGGCGCGGGATGACAGAAACGGAGGCGACTCACCAGTCCCCAGGCCCTGCCTTCAGAACGAAAACGCAGGCCCATGGCCGGCGTTTCCAGCATCCTTACTTCACCCCGGGCACTATCCGCTTCGCGTTCTCGTAGTACACCTTTCGCAGCACCTCGTCAGGCAGGTCCATTCCGTACATTCCCCAGAATGCGTGGCGCCTCCTGTACCAGGGGAAGTACTCGTCGTCCGTTTCCAGGATTCGGAAGTACACTGCGAACTCGTCCTGGCCGCCAAAGGTGTCCTTCCCCATAAGGATTCGATCCTGATATCGGATGAAGAACTCGCGGCCCGCCTTCGGCTGACGACCGATCTCGTACAGCGCTGCCGCAACCTCCACGTACATGTTCGGGATGTTGTCCAGCAGCCTGCCCAGTCGCTCCAGGTCCTGGCCCAGCCAGGACAGGTGCGCGCTGATGAACGTGGTGTTCGGATGCTGGCGGAACATGCGGTGCTGCTCCGCCATCAGTGAGTCGAACGGCGGGTACTTGTCGGCCGGGCGCAGGCGCGACGGGAACTGCGTGAGCTCCAGGTAGCGCTCGTTATGCCTGTCCAGCGGCTCGAAGAACGCCGGCGGCTCCGCCGTGTGGATCAGAACCGGGATGCCCAGCCTGCCCGCCATGTCCCAGATGGGCGCCAGGCGCGGGTCGTCGGTGCGGACGCGGGACCCGTCGGGCCAGTAGGTATCCATGCCGAGGTTCTTGAAGATCTTGAGCCCAACGGCACCACCCTCGCGAACATCCCGCTCCAGCTGCGCAGCTGCGCGCTCGCCGAAGTTCGGCTGGTCAATCGTGCCGAAGTCAATGTTCGCGAACACCAGGAACCTGCCGGGATACTTCTCGTTCGCGTTCCTGACCTGCGCGGCGAGCCGTTCTCCCGAACCGCCGCTCAGGTTCACCATCGTCTGCAGCCCCATCGCGTCCATCTCGGCCACCAGAGCATCGAGTACCGAGTCGGGCCTCGTGAGGTTCTGGTGCCCGTGCACGTCCACGAAGGGGAACTTCGCCTTGCGAACGGGCGTCTCCTTCGTGACGAGCATGGAGCGCGGCTCGTACTCCTCCAGCGTCATGGAGGGCGGACGCTCCTGCTCGTTGCGCCGCACCTGCGCCGACGCCGGCAGGGTGGCCACGAGCGAAGTGCCCGTGGCGATTGCAAGAGCGAGAATGACGGCTCTCTGCATACGGAGGATCACTGGTTTGTCGGGCCGAACTTCACCTGTCCGCCCACGATCGTGTAAACCACTTCCGTGCCCGGAATCTGGTCCTCCGGTACCGACATGATGTCACGCGAGAGCACGGTGATGTCTGCGTACTTGCCCGGCGTGATGGAGCCGAGCTCGTTCTCCTGGAAGGCGGCGTAGGCATTGTTGATCGTGTACGCCCGCAGCGCCTCCTCCCTCGTGAGGCGCTGCTCGGGGGTGAAGACGCTGCCGTCGCTCGTCACTCGAGCAACCATGCCGTAGAAGCTGGGTATCGGATCGGCGTCCTCGACAGGCGTGTCCGTTCCATTCGTCACCACGACGCCAAGGTCCCACAGCGAACGGAACAGGTACGACTCCTCCTCCGCGCGCTGCACGCCGAGCTTGCCCGGGAGCCAGGGCGCATCCGAGATGGTATGGATGCCCTGCATGGACGCGATCACGCCGAGCTCCCTGAAGCGCGGCACATCGGCCGGCGCAATGTGCTGTGCGTGCTCGATGCGCCAGCGCAGGTCCGACTTGTCCGGGTTCGCCGCAAAGGTGCGCTCGTAAACGTCCAGCACTTCACGATTGGCACGGTCGCCGATGGCGTGCGTGTTCACCTGATAGCCGTGTCGGATGGCAATCTCCGACAGCTGTTCCAGGCTCTCCACGGACTCCAGCGCCAGTCCAGCGCTCCTCGGCAGGTCTGCATATGGCTCGAGCAGCCAGGCGCCGTGCGAGCCGAGCGCACCGTCAATCTGGCGCTTGATGGAGCGCACGGTGAGGAAGCCGTTACCGTGGTTCGTCATGCGGTACTGCGGCAGCAGGCTGTCCATGCGCGCCAGCGACTCGCCGCGCACCATCACGTACAGGCGAACGGGAAGCTCGCCTTCGTCTGCCAGCGTGCGCAGGAACTCGATGGTGCGGAAACCGCTGCCTGCGTCGTGGAACGAGGTGACTCCCTTGGACAGCAGGTCAATGCCCGCGAGCTGCACCATGCGGCGGGAGAGCGCCTCACGCTCCTCCGGGGTCTGGCTGCTGTCCGCGCGCGAGCGTGCGGCACCCGCAAGGCGCTGTGCCGTCTCGCGCAGCATGCCGGTGGGGTTGCCGTTGCGATCGCGAACGATCTCGCCGCCCTCGGGGTTCGGGGTGCTGCGCGTGATACCCGCGAGCTCCATGGCCTTCGCGTTCACGAACGAAGCGTGTCCGCTCGCATGCGTGAGGTACACGGGATTGTCGGGCGACACGGCGCTGAGCGACGTGTGAACCGGGTTCCCTTCCACGGACGGAGTGGGCAGCCGATCCCACTTCTCCTGGTGCCAGCCGCGTCCCTCGATCCACTCGCCAGGCGCCGCCTCGGCCGCCGCTGCGGCCACCTGCGCCACGATGTCGTCCCAGCTCTTCGCGGTGGTCAGGTCCAGCTGCAGCTTGGCGCTGCCGAGTCCCATGAAGTGGCCGTGTCCCTCGATGAAGCCGGGGATGGCTAGTCGGCCCTGCAGGTCTATGACCTCGGTGGCGTCGCCGATGTACGGCTGGATGTCCTCAACGCTGCCGACGGCCGCAATGCGATCGCCGATGATCGCCACGGCCTGAGCTTCGGGCACGGACGAGTCCACGGTGACGATGCGTCCGTTGGTGAGCACCAGGGTCGCCGTTTCGGTGGACGAGCCGCAGGCCGCGAGAACAGAGGCTCCGGCGATCGCGAGAGCGGAGAGGACTAGGCGTAGGCGGGTTGAGCGCATTTCCGGGGGTGGACGGGATTCAGGCTGTTGGAG
>CAYQAO010000068.1:9724-11815 GCA_964415485.1 uncultured Gemmatimonadaceae bacterium | reverse complement strand
GATCGGGGCGGACGTCGCCTGCAGGTGGCGGCCGTTGCTCTCACCTACCTGTCCCTGTCGCTCGCGTACCTGTCCGTTGTGGTGGACTCCTCGTTCAGCGAGTTGCCCGAAGAAACCTCGGTGGTGGCGGAGAGCGACGCTGACTTCCCCGACGGATTGCCGGTGTCCGGCATCGAGATGACCGTGGGAGGTGCCGGCGGTGCCCAAGTATCGCCCGGAGGCCAGGCCGCCCCGGATGATCTGCTCGAAGTCAGTGCCGAGGCTCCGTCGCCCGATCCTGCCGCGAACGAAGACCAGGCGGGATTGACGACGTACCTGGTGGGTATCCCGCTGCTAATAGGGTTCGCCCTGACTCTTCCCGTCCTGCTGGTGGTGGGCTCCATGCCGTCCGGCCTCATCAGCGCGCTGATCATGGGCGTCGGCCTGTTGCAGGCCTGGAGCAGCACGGCCGCTCCGGAAGTGCCGGTGATGGGGCCGTTCCGGCTCAGTCCTCACTCGGACGACAAACCTGTGGAGGCACCACAAGAGTGACGCAGGCTGTTGACACGGCCGCCGCCGTTGGCGGCCGACTGGAGTGTATCCGCTGTGGAATCGAGTTGGCACCGCATGCCCTGGCGTGCCCTGCGTGCAGGTCGCTCGTGCATGCCGAGTCGCTGCAGCGACTTTCCGCTTCGGCGGGAGAGCTGGAGAAGCACGGAGACGCGGCCGCAGCGCGCGAGGTGTGGATGCGGTCTCTGGAGCTGCTGCCTGCCCAGAGCAGACAATACGAGCTGGTTCGGGAGCGCATACGGAACCTGGACGAGCAGCTGGGGGAGGCGCGGGGCAGCGGCAGCTCCGTGGACTGGAAGAAGGGCTCCTGGCTGGCGCTAGTCGCCAGTGCGGTCCTGTTCCTGGCCGGCAAGGGCAAGTTCCTGCTGCTCGGCCTCACGAAGCTGAAGACGTTCGCCTCCATGTTCGCGTTCTTCGGCCTGTACTGGACCGCGTTCGGCTGGCCGCTCGCCCTGGGACTGGCGCTGTCCATCTACGTGCACGAGATGGGACACGTGGCGATGCTCAGGCGACTCGGAATTGGCGCTGGAGACCCGCTCTTCATTCCGGGGGTGGGTGCCATGGTCATGCTTCGCGAGCCAGTGACGGACCCGCGAAAGGATGCGGCCATTGGCCTCGCCGGGCCGGTGTGGGGGCTCGGCGCCGGATTGGCGGCGCTGCTCGCCTACCAGGTGACGGATGTCCCGATCTGGCTCGCGATTGCGCAACTCACCGGGCTGATAAACCTCTTCAACCTCATTCCGGTGTGGCAGCTGGACGGCGCTCGCGGCTTCAGCGCACTCTCCGCGACGGAACGCTGGGGCCTGCTCGCCGTTCTGGGAGCAGTGTGGTGGCTGACTGGCCAGGGCCTGCTGCTGCTGGTCGGAGCGGTAATGCTCTGGCGCGTATTCCAGGCTCCCGAGGGACCGGGCGACTCCGGCACGCTGGCCAGGTTCGCCGTGCTCCTCGGCGCGCTGGGATGGCTCTCCGCGCTTTCCGTGGTGTAGAGAGGCTGCGGCCGGAGACCGGAGCGCTGCGGTAACGCCGAGATTGCCGGTGCGCCGCTCCAGTTGTATGGTGGAGCGGCCAGCGCACGACGAGCACGCAGAACCCCAGACGGAGGTACCCGATGAAACCTGCGAGGTTTGCAATCATTGCCGCGGCGACGCTCCTTGGGGCTCTCGCAGGCTGCAAGGACGTGACGGGCAGTGAGGAATCGCTGTACCTGAGCTATATCCAGGGTCTCGACACGGACAATCCGCAGGTCGTCGTGCCCACCAACGCCACGGCGGGGCAGGCCTTCGAGGTTTCGGTGAACACCGTCTGGCAGAACGGCTGCATGCGGAAGGGCGAGCTCGATATTTCCCAGGAGCCGCAGTGGGTTCTCATCACGCCTTACGACATCATGGGCGAGATCAACTCGGGCTGCGCCACCGGATCCAAGCAGTTCCTGCACACCGCCAGCGTGACGTTCAACACTGCCGGCACTTACACCGTGTACATTCGCGGACGCAACCCGGCGAACGAGGAAGTGGTGACGATCGAGCGGGAAGTGATCGTGGA
>CAYQAO010000068.1:1966-9624 GCA_964415485.1 uncultured Gemmatimonadaceae bacterium | reverse complement strand
CGACCGGACGCATAGGGCGCGTACGAGGAGCTGCCGATGTCGAAGGTGCGGCGCGGCTCGAAGAACACGCCCATGAGGCTCACGGAATTGTCCGTCAGCGCGTTCTCCTCGAGGGAGTGGGATGAGTACTGGTAGCCCAGGCCGAAGGACCACACGCTGGGTGTGTAGCGTAGCTGCAGTTCCACTCCAGGGCCCGCGTTCATGCCGTCGTAGGCGTCGCCGGAGGTGCCGACGAACAGTCCGGAGGCCTGGATTGAGAAGCGCTGCGCCGACTGAGCCTGGGCATTCGGAGCGGCGGCGATCGCGATCGCTGCGATCGCGCAGGTGGACAGGAGGGTGCGGGTGGCGCGCATGGATTCGGTCTCCCAGTGGCGTGGTAGGGCGGTGGTCATCAGGGGAATGACCGACCGCGGATGTCTGTTCGGGAGGACACGCGCACGATCGGCACGCTGCGGCTCACGGAATTCGGGCTGTGTCACATCTTCACAATTGACGTTACGCGGTTCAGGTTGCTGTGTATGGAGGGTCCGGGCGGCGCAGTCCGGACCTCCGAGGCGAGGTTCCCCCGGCCGATAGCTACCTGTCGTGACCACAACACGTACACAGGATGTCACGCGCCTGCTTCGTGAGGCGCAGGATGGGCGTGACGGTGCAGCTGATGAGCTTGTAGCGATCGTCTACGCGGAGCTGCACGGCCTGGCGAGCCACTACATGCGAAACGAGCGTGACGACCACACGCTGCAGCCCACGGCACTGGTGCACGAGGCCTACATGCGCCTCATGGATCAGCGAAGCGTGTCGTGGCAGAACCGCTCGCACTTCTTCGGGATCGCATCTCAGGCGATGCGTCGGATACTCGTTGACCATGCGCGCAAGCGCAGGGCGTCCAAGCGGCATGGCGGCGAGCGGGTGACGCTGGATGAATCAGTGTCGGCGCCGCCGGTGCAGTCGCTCGACGTAATCGCACTGGACAGCGCCCTGACACGCCTCGCGGAGCTCAACGAGCGTCAGGCGAGCGTGGTCGAACTCCGCTTCTTCGGCGGACTGGACATTGACCAGACAGCCGAGGCACTCGGCATCTCGCCGGCCACGGTGAAGCGCGACTGGACCTTCGCGCGCGCGTTCCTGCAGCGGGAGATGGAAGGCTCGGCGGACAACTGAACGACATCCATCGCGAACTCGAATGGCGTCCCAGCCCGGCCTCACGCCGACACGACTTGCGCGCGTACGCGAAATCTTCGACGCCGCGCTGGACCGCGAGCCTGACGAGAGGGAGCTGTATCTCTCGAAGGCGTGCGGCGACGACCCCTCCCTGGCAGCTGAAGTTCGCAGCCTCCTTGCAGTCCTCGAGCGCAACGGGGAAACCTCGTGGGAGTCCCCCTTCGGCGAGCTGCTGTCATCCGCGTTCGATGGGGAATCGGGAGTCGATCGCGCCGGCGAGCGGATAGGTCACTACGAGATCACGCGGCTGATAGGCTTCGGCGGCATGGGCGCGGTGTACGAGGGTGTGCGTGCCGACGACCAGTACCAGAAGCGCGTTGCCATCAAGTTCCTGCGCCAGGGCCTGGAAGGCGACCTCGCGATTCGCCGCTTCAGGTACGAACGGCAGATCCTCGCGAGTCTCAACCATCCGAACGTCGCGTCGCTGCTGGACGGCGGCGTGACGGCAGACGGCCGTCCGTACTTCGTGATGGAGTACGTGGATGGCGAGCCGATCACGAAGTACTGCGCGCGCATGCAGCTGGGTGTGAGGGAGCGAATACGCCTGTTGCAGCAGGTGTTTGCCGCCGTCCAGCATGCACACCAGAACCTGGTGGTTCACAGGGACCTCAAGCCTGGCAACATCCTCGTGGATGCATCCGGTACGGTGAAGCTCCTGGACTTCGGCATTGCCAGGCTGCTGCGCGAGTCCGAAGGTCCCGACCAGCTTCCACTCACGCACGGCGGGGCGCGTGCCCTCACTCCGGATTACGCGAGCCCCGAACAGCTCCGTGGCCAATCTGTCGCGACCGCGTCGGACATATACGCGCTCGGCGTCATATGCTCGGAACTGCTGTCCGGACACAGGCCGTTCCGGCTGGACGGCCTGCTCTTCTCGGAGATGCAGGACGTCGTCTGCCTGACGCCTGCCGCGGCGCCGTCAACGCTGGTCACGGATTCGGACGCTCCCGCATTCGGCGAGCGCAGCGCCCGCAGGCTCAAGGCTCAACTGGCGGGCGACGTGGACGCCATCGTTCTGCAGGCCCTGCGCAAGGAGCCCGGTCGCAGGTATGCGTCCGTGGACCAGATGGGTGCGGACTTCCAGCGCCATCTCGATGGAATGCCCGTGTCGGCCCATCGCGACGGGCTGGGATACCGCCTCGGGAAGTTCGTCAGGCGCAGGCGCGTGGAGGTGACTGCCGGAATACTGGTGCTGGTGTCCCTGGTCGGCGGCGTGGTGGTGTCCACTCGCCAGGCGCGGAGGGCCGAGCTGGAGCGCGCCAAGATGGAGCAGGTGAACTCCTTCCTGGCCACCATGCTCGCCGCGGCGGACCCCGGCAACGAGGGAAGGGATGTCACCGTCGCACAGATGCTTTCGCAGGCAGCGCACGACGTGGAGCTCGCCTCGCTGGAGCCGGAGGTGGAGGGACAGGTGCGCCACACGATCGCGCAGACCTATGTGGGCCTGGGCCTCTACGACTCGGCCACCGTGCACGCGAACAGGGCATACGAGCTCAGGCGCGCCGTGCTCGGTCCGCTCCACAGGCGCACGCTCATGTCGCACTCGTACGTGGTGGCGCTCGCGGAGTACCGCGGCGACTTCGAGGAGGCCGTGCGGCTGGCTCGACTGCAGGTGGACTACCAGCGTCGGGCAAGACCGCTGAATCCCTCGGACCTCGCCACTTCCCTGGACAACCTCGCTCGGAACCTCACGCACATCGGCGAGCTTGATGAGGCCATGGATGTGCAGCAGGAGTCCGTCGAGATCCGTCGCAGGTCCGACGACCCGGAGTCTCGTGAGGCACTGCCGCTCACGCTGGCCAACCTGGCCGTGGCATACACATATCGCGGCGACTTCGAACGTGCGGAGGCACTCGCCCGCGAAGCGCTGGGTGTGGAGGAGGAGGTGAACGGGAGCGACAGCCACATGTACGGCAACCTGCTGCGCGGCCACGCCTCGGCTCTCGGCGAACTGGACAGGCTGGAGGAAGCGGACAGCGTTGCAAGGCGGTCCCTGGAAGTGCTGGCTGTGAGGGCAGGCCGGGACCATCCCGACTACGTGCGCTCCAGCAACCTTCTCGCGAGCATCAGGTTCTCGGCCGGCGACATGCCGGGAACCGTGGAGGCCGCGCGGACCGTGGTGGACGCAATAGGCGTTTCCGTGCACGAGAGCGACCCATCCGTGGGATCGGCGCTGCAGATGCTCGGCCTCGCGCTCGATTCCCTCGGCATGTATGCGGCTGGCGACTCCGCGCTCCGCCGCTCCCTGCAGATCCGTCGCACGTACCTCCCCGAAGGCCACTGGGCTATCGCGTCCGCCGAGTCCATGGTCGGCTACCACCTGGGCCTGGTAGGCGAGTACGCCGAGGCGGAGCGGATCATGACTGACGCGTACTTAAGGATGGCGGATGCGCGCGGCGAGGACGCAGCCGTGGTGCGCAGGCTTGCCGGGCGCATCGCGGACCTGATGGAGCGGATTGGTAGGCGAGCCGATGCCGAATCCTGGCGATCGCGGAGCTGACGGGCGAGTGTGAGCCTCCCTGACAACTGAATGCGCGTGTCCTGACGGCCGCACTGCAGCCGCGCCGGCATCTGTGCCCGGTGTGGTTCCCCCGACCCGGTATCGTCAGGAGACACCGCCATGGAACGCGTAATCCTTCGCCACCTCAAGGGCTCGAAGGCAAGCCAGATCGAGGAGTTCCCTCTTCACGAGTTCGCCCAGCTCACCATCGGCCGCGATCCCTCATCGGGAGTGCGGTTCGACCCCGAGAAGGACGACCTCGTGGGTCGCCAGCACGCGCGCATCTCGCGTGAGCCCTCGGAGCCGTATCGCTTTACCCTGCAGGACCTGAATTCACGCAACGGCACGTTCCTCAACAAGCTGCGCGTGGTCGGCGAGATGCCGCTGCAGCCCGGGGACGTGATCCAGCTGGGCGCAGGCGGCCCGGAACTGCAGTTCGATATAGATCCGCTGCCGGCCATGTACGTGAAGGCCACGCGCGTGGGCGTTGCCGGCGTAACGGCCAAGGGCGTGGCAGAGACGAGAGTCGGACCGACTGCCAATGCGTCGCTCGGAGCGTCGGCGTCCGTTTCGCAGCCGCAGGATGCGTCCATCACCTCGCGGCCGCCCAATACAGTGGGCAAGGCGACGGTCGAGCGCATGATCGGCGAGACGAAGAAGAACACGCGCCGGAACATGCTCGTGTCCATGGCCGCGGTCGCGGTGCTCGTTGCCGGCGTGGCCCTGTACGGCAAGTCGCGCATGGACGCCGAGGCTCGCCAGAGCCAGGGTCAGCTGGCCAGCATGCGCGACAGCATTGCGAGGGCATCGGAAGCGGCGCTCACCGAGATCGCGGATCGCACCGAGCGTTCGATCGCTCTCGCCGCCAACCTGCAGCCGTCCGAGATCGCCGAGAGGTACGGACCCGCGGTGGTGCAGGTGGACTTCAGCTGGAAGCTGATCTACACCGGAACCGGCGGCCAGCTGTATCACATGATGGTGCCCAACCAGTACAAGGCGGCGGACGGCAGCACGCGGCCGCTGTTCGACAACGGCAGGCAGTTCGTGCCGGCCTGGGTGCAGGTGGAGGGCACGATCGAGCCGTACCTCACGCTGGACCAGAACTCCGGTCGCCCCATCGGCGTGAGCTCGCGCGGCTCCGGCTTCGTGGTCACGTCGTCGGGCTTCATCCTGACCAACCGCCACGTGGCGTACAACTGGCAGGCCTACTACTCGTTCGACCCGAACGATATCGGCCCCGTGATGGACCTGAGCACGGGCAGGCCGCTCATGGACGCCAACGGCAACCCGGTGCTTACGCAGCCGCCGCTTCGCTGGCATCCGTCCGAGACGAAGCAGGCAGGGCCGAAGGGCGAGATCGGGAGCTTCCAGGCGCGCATGGAATACCTGTACGTGCGCTTCCCGAAGGATCCCACTCCGTTCGAGGCGAGCCTCGTTCGTCCCTCGCAGCGGCACGACGTGGCGCTGATCAAGGTGGACGCACCGTCGTCGCTCACGTACGTGGAGCTCAAGGACACGTACAACGAGACGAAGCAGGGCGATCCGGTGACCGTCATGGGCTACCCGGGCATGTCGCCTGACGTGATCTCGGTGATCAAGTCCCGCGACATGTTCAATCGTGAGGCACAGGCCCGCATCCTTCCGGAGCCCACGCTGTCGGTGGGGAACATCGGCAAGATCCTGCGCGCCGCGGACGCGGAAGTGCGCGACGGCTTCGGCACCTTCGCGCCGTCGGGCGACACGTACCAGCTCACGGTGAACTCCACCGGTGGCGGCAACAGCGGCGGGCCCATGTTCGACGCGTTCGGCAACGTGATCGGCATCTACTTCGCCGGCAGCCAGCAGATCAGCTTCGCCATCCCGATCAGGTACGGAATGGAGCTGCTGCGCATCGGCGACCCCACGGCGAACTGACGTCACGAACGCAGAGCACGGTACTCATGTCCATGGAACACCGTCAGCCTTCATCCATCGGTCCCTACCGAGTGGTGGATCGCATCGGAGCCGGCGGCATGGGTACCGTGTACCGCGTGACGCACCGGGCCACGGGAGCGGTTGCCGCTGCGAAGGTGCTGCATGCGAGCTCCTCGAGCCCGGTGGCTCGCGACCGGTTCCGGAACGAAGCGCGCATTCACATGGCGCTTCGCCATCCGAGAATCGCCACGGTGTACGAGTACATGGAGGTGGGCGACGCTCCCTGCCTCATCATGGAGTTCGTGGACGGCGAGACGCTGGAAGAGCGCATTCGCAGACAGCCTCTCACGGTCCAGGAGGCCCTGCGGTACTTCGCGTCGCTGGTGGACGCGGTGGGCTACGTGCACCAGCGCGGCGTGATCCATCGCGACCTGAAGACGAACAATGTGAAGCTGGACGAGCGCGGGAACCTGAAGCTGCTCGACTTCGGCATCGCGATGGGCGCCGACACCCCCCGCTTCACGAGCACCGGGAACGTGGTCGGAACGCTCATCGCGCTCTCGCCGGAGCAGCTCAGGACGGGCAGGGCCGACGTTCGCTCCGACATCTGGGCGCTGGGCGCGATCCTGTACGAGATGCTCACCGGGCGCTCGCCCTTCCAGGGTGCGGCGCCGGGCATTCTCACGGAACGGATTCTCACCGGGGAGTTCGAGGCTGCGTCGCAACTGCGGCCCGACGTGCCGCGCGCGGTGGATCGCATCATCTCGCGATGCCTTCGCACGAGGCCGACGGATCGTTATGCGAGCTGCGAGGCCCTGCTCACCGACGTGGAGTCCGCCGCATCGGGGGACGGCCCGGGGCAGAACGACCTGTGGCGCGTGCCGGCGTCCATTCTGGAGAACAGCGGGGAGATGGCGCAGCGCGTGGCCCGGCAGTGGCAGCTGGCCGCGTCGGGCCTGGCAGCGGTTGCCGCACTCCTGTTCTTCGTGTGGGCCGTCGGTTTCTCGTCAGGCGGGAGCGAGTCCGTACGGCTCCCGGATACGCAGCAGGACAAACGAACCCTGCCGCAACCGGACGTCGGTCCGACCTACCGCAACGTGGAGGGGCAGGCAGCGGACCGCATACAGCCCGTTCTGCCCGCTGGACCGCCCTCGGGCGGCAACGAAGACCTGAGCCAGCGGCAGCTGCTTCTGCGCGTGGTTCAGGGAGACGCCGACGTGTATCGGGACGGCATGCTGATCGGCAGGACCCCTTTCCGTCTCCAGGCGCGGCTCGGCGAAGTGGTGACCCTCACGCTTCGACGGGAAGGTTGTGAAGAGTTGCCCCTCCGGCTGCGGGTGGAGGAGGGAGTCCTCGAGTTCACCGAGTCATTCCGTCGCTGCAGCCAACCCTGAGCTCGCGCGAGACGCACCCATATGTCTATCTGGAAGAGCCTTGTAAGCAAGTTCGGCGCAGGCAGCCGTGCCGCGTCCGGCACGGTGGCGGCAACCGGCTCGTCGCGGCTGGCAACGTCCGCAGAGTTCCGCGTGGAGGCCGGCGTGGCATCCGATCCGGGGTGCGTGCGTGCCAACAACGAGGACTCGCTGCGCGTCGTCAGGCCGGCGAACGAGGAGGATCTCGCCCAGCACGGCGTGCTCGCCATCGTTTGCGACGGCATGGGAGGCCACGAAGCCGGCGAGGTGGCCAGCGCACTCGCCGCCGAGACCATAGTGCAGCGCTTCATGGTTGACGATCGCCCGCTCCCGGCTGCCCTGGTGAGGGCGATCGAGGCTGCCAACCAGGCCATCCACGAGGCTGTGAAGGGCAACTCGAAGCTCCGCGGCATGGGCACCACCTGCTGCGCACTGGTGCTTCGCAACGGAGCTGCCTACTGCGCACACGTGGGCGACTCGCGCTGCTACCTCGTGAGGGGCGGAGAGGTCTTCCTGATGACGGAGGACCACTCCGCCGTCATGGACCTCGTGAGGCGCGGCGTGATCTCGCGGGACGAGGCCGGCAACCACCCCGACCGCAACGTGATCTC
>CAYQAO010000068.1:0-1866 GCA_964415485.1 uncultured Gemmatimonadaceae bacterium | reverse complement strand
ATCGGCAACTATCGCATAGTCGAGCGACTCGGCGATGGCGGCATGGGCAGCGTGTTCCGTGCCGTTGACGAGATGCTCGACCGCGAGGTTGCAATAAAGGTCCTGCGACCCGAGCTGGCTCGTCAGGCGGCGCTGGTGGAGCGCTTCAGGCAGGAGGCGCGCGCGCTGGCCAGGCTGTCGCACCCGCGAATCGCCACCCTCCACGGCATGGAGCGCCATGGCGACGAACTCCTGATGATCATGGAGTTCGTGAGGGGCGACACGCTGGAGACCGTGGTGCATCGTTCCGGCAGGATCGCCTGGCAGAGGGCGGCCGAGCTGTGCATCGCGGTGCTGGACGCCCTGGACCACGCGCACGACAACCAGATCGTGCACCGCGACATCAAGCCGGCCAACATCATGCTGGCGCACTCGGGCGCGGTGAAGGTGATGGACTTCGGCATCGCGCGAATGCTGGGCAGGAACCGGCAGACGCAGTTCGGGCACGCCGTGGGAACGCCGACGTACATGGCGCCCGAGCAGCTGCGCGGCGAGGAGGTGGACCGGCGAACAGACATCTACGCAGTGGGCGCCGTTCTGTTCGAGCTGGTGACCGGTCGCCTGCCGTTCGAGGCGGAGTCCGACTATCGCCTCATGATGATGCAGCTGCACGACCCGCCGCCGCGTCCGAGCACCATGCTGCCTGACGTGCCAGGCGAGGTGGACGACGTCATTGCGCGCGCCATGGCCAAGAGCCGTGACGACCGCTTCCCCGACGCGCCGTCTTTCGCTCGCGAGCTGCAGCGAATCGTGGACCTGCGCGGCACCAGGCGAGCTCGCACCCCTGCGCCCGAGACGCGCCTGGCAGCCGCGCCCGTTGCGGCCGATGCGGTGGAGACTGCCCCGCGCCCGCTGGCCGGCGGACTGTCCGATACCGCGCAGGATGCAGGTGCTACACGCGTGGCCGGAGATGGCGATTCCGTAGGGTCGGTCGTTCCGGCAACTCGCCTTGGCGGGCTGGACGCTCCGGAAACCCGGCTCGGCGACGCCATGTGGGGAACGCCGGCGCAGGGTGCCGACGCCATGCCCGGCGCTCCTGGCGCGCCGCGGGGCGCCGGCTTCACGGTTCGGCAGGTTCTGTCGTCGCTGGAACCGTGGCAGAAGGACTGGCGCACCTGGACGGCGGTAGGTGCACTTTTCGTGGTGGGAGGTCTCGCTGCCATGACACTTCGCTCGCCCGGCTCGCCTGACGATGGGGCGGGTCTGGACGTGGCGGCCGTGGAGGAAGCGGCGCAGGTGCAGCCGACGGAAGTGGCAGCCGTGAGTGACCAGTCGGGTACTCGCGGCGGCGGAGCTGCGTACGAGCCGCCTCGCGAGGACGCCGCGTCGCTGATCATCAATCGGCCGGTCGGCCCGACGCCGGTGGCCCCGCCCCCCGAGAACAAGGGGGGATCCTCCGGCCCCGCCCGGCCCGATCCGGGCA
Source organism: uncultured Gemmatimonadaceae bacterium (assembly GCA_964415485.1). GTDB lineage: Bacteria > Gemmatimonadota > Gemmatimonadetes > Gemmatimonadales > Gemmatimonadaceae > JBBQHX01. The sequence continues at coordinate 404 of CAYQAO010000068.1, read as the reverse complement.
AGGGCAAGGCCGCGCCCGCGGAGAGGGAGGAGAAGGACTCTCGAAACGAGCAGCCCGAGCCGCCGGGTCGGGAGGAGCAGCCCCCGCAGCCTGTCCGACCGCCGCGGCCGGAGCCCGAGCAGCCTCGCGCGGCTGGACAGAGCGAGGCGGAGGCCAGGGCCGAGATCGAGGCCGTGCTCTCGCGTGCTGCCAGTCAGCTGAGCGGACGAGACGGGAGCATCGCCGAGTCGCTGCTGGACGGCGCGGTGGCAGGCGAGTGGGCCACGCTGATGCGTGAAGGGAGAATCTCGTTGTCGCTGGACGGCACGCCGGGCGTGCAGTTGAACGGCGACAGGGCTTCGGTGGACATCGGCGGCACCGTGAATGTGCGATCGGCCTTCGGAGCCAACAGGCGCAGGCCGGCG
>CAYQAO010000067.1:13269-15325 GCA_964415485.1 uncultured Gemmatimonadaceae bacterium | reverse complement strand
CCCCCCTGTCATCCCGCGCGAAGCGTCGGGATCTGCTCACCCTGCACCGAAGCCGGCCACTACCAATTGAGAGCAGATCCCGACACTCGCTTCGCTCGTGCGGGATGACAGACAGGGTCGAGCCTCACATACTCAGAAATTCCCGCACCGCCTGCCCGAACTCGTCGCTTGCGGCGCACACCCGTACGAACTCCACTTCGCGCATCAGCTGCTGCTCCAGGGTGGAGTTCATGCTCTGCAGCAGCGCGCGCTTCGTGAGTGCCAGCGCGGTTGGGGACGCCGCCGCCAGACGCGCGGCGAGCTCCTTCACGTGTGGTGAGAGCTGCTCGTCCGGCACCACCAGCGACGCCAGGCCCATTGCCACGGCTTCGTTCGCGTCCAGCTCCCGGGCGGTGAGCAGCAGTTCCATGGCGCGTCCCATGCCCACGAGGCGCGGAAGGAACCAGCTCATGCCGGCGTCCGGGGACAGGCCGATGCGCATATAGCCCGGCGCCAGGCGAGCCGACGCGGCGAGGACGCGAAGGTCGCAGGCCAGGGCCAGGGCCAGTCCGGCACCGGCGGCGACACCGTTGACGGCGGCGATTACGGGCTTGTCGCACTCCGCAACCGCCTTCGCCCACCGACCGACCCACATGTACGGATCCAGCCGCTCGGCGCGCGAAGCGGGCGGGATTCCAGCCGGTTCCTTGAGGTCCAGGCCGGCGCAGAAGCCGCGACCGGCGCCGGTGATCACCACGACGCGAACGCTGTCGTCCTGCGCTGCGTGATGGAGTGCGCCGGGCAGCGCCGCGGCCAACTCCGCGTTCACCGCGTTGAGACGCTCCTGCCGGTCCAGAGTGATCGTGAGTACGCCGGCTTCGGTGGCCGTGGTGAGCCCTGATCTGTCGTTCATGGCGATGGTGCGAGTGCGCGGAGATGTGAGAGTCTGGCGAACTGGCGCCTGGTGGCGTGCAGGTGGCTTGATGAAGCGGCGCAAAAAACGGAAGGTTGATAACACCCGGTGGGTTGGCCGGATCGCGGTCACGCTCGATCCTACGCGCCGCCCGCCAGCTGCACCTGCAGCGTTGTCACCTGTTCCACGTCCAGAGTCCGATCTCCGGCGGAGTGCTTCATGATCACTCGGGATCGGCCTTCGCTGGAGAGCAGCCTGCCGTTGGTGACGTCCAGTCGCAGCTCGCTCTGCCCGGATCCTTCGCCGAGTATGCGGACGGGCAGGCGTGACTGTTCGCCGGAGCCGGCGACCTGGGAGCTGGAAATCCGCCGAATGAGCGCGGTTTCGACGCCGTCTTCGTGTCCGATGTCCACCACCTGGTACTGATGCCAGGTGGTAGTAATGATGGAAACCTGCGTTCGGCAGGTAACCACCGAGACACTATCGCGCCATGTCGCGCCAGCAGCGAGCGTTCTGGGCATCGGGGGAAGCGTCTCCCGCGCAAGCCCCAGCAGCATCGTCTCCATTGCGGCAATTGCGGAGCATCCCTGAGCGGTACTGTCCGGAGACATCGTCGTGTCAGCCGCGCTGGCCACGCTCAGGCTCAGCGACGTTGCGCCGGGCCTCGCCTCACCCTCGAAGTCCACCGACGCCGGCGGTTCCACCCGCGGCACCGGACCCGGCTGCCGGATGAGGGCGCCCGTCTGGAGCGAGGAGCCGTACACCGAGCCGGCAACGGACCGCACCGAATCGCCCATGGACACGGCGAGAAGTACCGTGCCCTGAACGGTGACGGTGTCCACGGCAGGCGGAATGGAATCCCCTCGCACGCTCACCTCGCTCACCGTCCGGATGGTGTAGCGGTTGCTCCCCGGTCCGAAGGCGAAGGCCACCGCGTTCGCGGTCGGCAGCTCTGCCGGGGACACGTCTTCCGGCGTGGGGCGGGGTAGCTCCGGTTCGGGCCGCGCGATGGCGCCCGGCGCGGGAGCGCATGCTGCGATCAGTGCGGCGGCAGCCAGCGGCGCCGCGAGGAGCACGGTTCGTGTGTCGGCCATGCAGGATGATACACCGGATCGGCTGGTTGCGCCCGCGGCGATACACCCGGCTGGTTGCGCCCGCGATGAT
>CAYQAO010000067.1:0-13169 GCA_964415485.1 uncultured Gemmatimonadaceae bacterium | reverse complement strand
TGATGCACCCGGCGGGTTGCCCTCTCGTCGGGTGTTCCGGCTCCGCCGCGCCTGCCGGGATGCCCGCCGCTCGAACCGCTGCCCCTTAGTCCCCAACGCAGCGGGGCCGCCGACTCGTGGAGAGTTCGGCGGCCCCGCGGGGTTCCGGCCTGTAAGCCGGGTTCTGTCAGACGGCGAACCGTCCGGACGATCATTTCTCTCGGCGCACGGTCGCCCGTGCGCTCCAGCAGCCTACCCGTGGCGTCTTTGTCGGGGAGGACTGCCCCTCGCCACCTATTTGGCCTTGCTCCGACCGGGGTTTACCCTGCCACGTCCGTTGCCGGACGCGCGGTGCGCTCTTACCGCACCTTTTCACCCTTGCCCGATCCGCGACTTTCGCCGCGGCCGTCGGCGGTATGTTCTCTGTGGCACTTTCCGTCGCACCGGCGAGCCGGTACGCCCAGGCGTTACCTGGCGGCCTGTCCATGGAGCCCGGACTTTCCTCGGCACCCGCGAGCGGATGACGCGATCGTCTGGCCGGAACCCCTATCCTCGAAATATAGCGAGACTCGAGGTACGGTGGTGGGGGGAGATGATTGCGGAAGAGTGCTCACGGTGCGAACCAGGCGCCGCGCGATCCACGTTGCCGGCAGCGCTGAAACGACCCGTCACGTGTACGGGAACCCCGGGACCAATCACCCGACTCCCGGCACCCCAAACACTCGAAGCGCGGAGCGCTTCGCACTCCTCGACTCCCGCCGCCCTGACGCCCTGCCGCACGCTTTCGGTACAGGCACCGAAATCGTGCTCGCTCACCGTGACCACACCCTGACGCGGCGCAATAACCTCACCGCCCCATCGCACCGCCAGGCCGATGCGAAGCTGCATCGCGGTGCGCGGGAGGTGCGGCGCTGCAGTCCTGCTTCGCGCACCTGACGAGGCGCCGGCCGGCGCGCCCACCCGATTCCACGCAGGATGCGCGGAGGATGCACATGATGTACACATCGGTACCCAGGAGCGCAGCGCCTCTGGCTGCAGTCTCCACGTTCCTCACACCCCACGAGCGCCAGCGCGTGGACGCGGCAGGCGAAGGGGTGTATCGAACGCTGCACCGCGAGTCATGGGAGGATGTAGCACGCGACCTTCGCGAGCAGCGCGCGGCTGCCGTGATCCTCTCCGTGAGCTGCACCGGTCCGCGTGAGGCAGGTCGGGTTGCGCGTGTCGTGCGCGAGTTCCCCGGCGTTCCCGCCGTGGCGCTCCTGTCCGCGCTGGACGGGGGAACTCCGCAGAGCGTGCTGGCTCTTGGCTCGTGTGGCGTGAGGCGGCTGATTGACGTCAGGTCCCCCACCGGCTGGCGCGAGCTGCGCGACGTTCTCTCGCGGGAACACAGCGAGGCGCTCGAGCGCAGGGCCCTGGAGCTCCTGCGGCAGGACATACCCGGAGCCAGCGACGACTGCCTCCGCTTCTTCGAGCTGATCTTCCGCGGAACCCCACGCATTGCGACGGTGCGGTCCATTGCCTCCGAGTTCGGCGTGCTGCCAAGCACCTTCATGAGTCGCTTCTTCCGCGCGAAGCTGCCGGCGCCGAAGCGGTACCTGGCATATGCGCGCCTCACGAGGGCGGCACGGCTCTTCGAGAACCCCGGCCTTTCGATCGCCGCCGTCGCCAACGCTCTGGAGTACTCGTCTCCGCAGAGCTTCGGACGACACGTGAGGACGCTGCTCGGACTCACCGCCGGCATGTTCCGCGACCGGTACGACGGCACAGGCATGCTGAACAGGTTCCGGGAGGAGCTCGTGCTGCCTCATCGCGAAACGCTCCGGCGCTTCTCGCCACTGCGGATGCCCCGGTAGCCTCGCCGCATTCGGGCGCCGGCCGCTCCGAAGGTCCGCCTGCGCTGGAGACGCGAGACGCCACGGCGCGAAGTTCGCACTTCACCCCTTCCACCCTCTTGCAGAATGACCAGCCGAGTGCGAGAGTCGTGCAGCACCCAGAACACTGCCAATGACTGCGCAGCGCACACGTCCGGCCAGGCTCGCCCTGCCCCTCGCGGACAGCCTCCTCAAGGAGGCTCCTGCCATCGCCGTCCACTGGCTGGATCGGCTACAGGCCATGCTCCCAACACGGGCGACCACTCTGGAGAGTGTTCGGTCGGAGGAGCCGCCGGAGTATGCGGTGGAGCGTGCCGGCCGCGTGGTGGAAGGCATCGCGCAGTCGCTCGCCGCGAGCGCTGCACTCGGCATCGGCGAGCCGCGTCCGCTCGGCGGCGGCTGGGACGTGCTCACCCTGGCCGCGTGGGAGTACGGCGTCGCCATGCAGGCAGCCGGCCGCCCCCTGCTCGAGGTGCCGCAGGACTTCGACCTGCTCCTCGCCGTACTCCTCCACGAGTGCGAGAAGGCTTCGGACAACCTGGCGAACGGCGACGGACAGGGCGCCTCGCTCGGCGAGGCCTTTCAGGTATCCCGCCGGCTCCACGAGGTGGTGAGTCAGGCCGCGATCGCCGCCACGGCAGGCCATGCCCAGGAAGGCGCCGCAGCCGCGAAGTCCAGGCTTCGCGTTCTGCGACACGACCTTCGCAATCCCATCGCGACCATCCAGAACGTCGTGTCGCTCATGCAGGACGAGGCCATGCCCGCCGAGGCGCGCAACGATCCTCGTTATGCCGGGATGCTGTACCGCAACACCACCACACTCGGCGACCTGGTGACGCGCGAACTCAGCGACGGCATGGCCATCGCTCCCGATCGCGTGGACGGGCCCGTGTATCTGGGCTCGGTGGCGCTTTCCGTGAGGCGCTCACTGCGCGTGGAGCTGGACGTGCACAACGTGAAGCTCGAGATCGCCGACGACCTGCCTATCGTGAACGCCGATTCCACCATGCTCGCACTGGCATTGCGCGCGGTGGTCGCGGCAGCCGTGCGGGTGACTCCCAGAGGCAGTACGCTGCGCCTTTCGGGTGAGTCGCTGGAGCGGGCGGAGGATTCGCGTGCGCCGCGCGTGCGCCTGACCCTCACGGGGGTTCCGGCAGTGGCGCTGCATGACGTGGAGGTTGAGAAACGCGCTGATGATGCCGCCCACGACTGCGCAGACGCCGCTGCCGTCGCGGCGCGTGCAGGTGGTCGTCTGCGGCGGGAGGCCGAAGCGGTCGTTCTGGAGATGACCTGACGAGGGTTGCCAGCGGTCAGGCGTCGTGGGCGCCCATGGCAGCGATGATCTCGCGGGCCGTGGTGAGGCTCACGACCGGCAGGCCCTCCGCTTCGAGCACCTCGCGTCCGCCTTCCTGACGATCCACGACTGCCAGCACGCCCACCGGCACTCCGCCCGCCTCACGGATCGCCGCAATCGCGTCCAGCGCGGAACCGCCCGTCGTGATGACGTCCTCCACTACCACGACCCTGTCGCCGCTGCGGAACGGGCCTTCCACCCGCTTGCCCGTACCATGCTGCTTTGCCTGCTTGCGCACCGTGAAGGATCGAATGGGTGCGCCGTCCAGCTGGCTCGTGAAGGCGATTGCGTAGGAAACGGGGTCGGCGCCCAGCGTCATTCCCCCCACGGCGTCCGCCTGCCACCCCGCCGCGCGGATCGCGTCGAGCCCGAGGCGACCGATCAGGACCAGGCCGTCCGGGCTCATGGTCGTGAGCCGCGCGTCCACGTAGAGATCCGAGCGCCGACCGGAGGCGAGGACGAAATCTCCGCGGCGTGCAGACCGCTCGGCGAGTATGGTGGCGAGCTCGTGGTGCGAGGGCATGAGAAGTGACGTAGAATGAGGGTTCACGCGAGGGCAGCCGGCGCGCACTTTACCTGACAGTGCGCGCCGGGTCAATCGCATGCCTCGCGTTCGGGGCACGCAGCCTGACGCAAGTCGCAGGAGCTCTGCCCGGAATGCGCCTGGAGCAACCGAAAGGATCGTCTCCCTCGATGTCACTCTCGCCTTTCAGCACGCCAACGGCCGCTCCGGCTTCCTCGCATGCGAGCCTGCTGCGGCCGCGCATGACGCCGACGGCGATAGTCTACGTGGCGATAGTGCTGGTTGCCCTGGTGAGCGTGCTGGCGGCGCATCGTGTCATCGAGCGGCAGCGTACCGCCGAACGTGAGATGGATGCCGAGCGTGCATCGCTGACCGCCACTTCGTTCCTCACGATTCACGTTGGGGCGCTGCGGAGCCTGCAGACCATCTTCATGGACGACCTGCCGTCCTCCGCGGAGATAGACGTGGCGCTTTCCACGCTTCCCGTGGGTGACGGCGGCTTCCAGCGACTCTTCTTCGTGGACACCACGGGCCGTGTGCTGCGTGAGGCGCGGTACGAACCGGGCGGCGGTACGCAGATGCGGGTGGGGGATCGGATAGACACCACGGCGTCGCCGGGTGTGGCCGCCATCGTGCGAGCTGCCGCCGCTTCCCAGTCGGTGGTCATAGGCGCCGCCCAGCGTACGAACCCGGACAGCAACTCCGTGTTCTTCATGGCCATGGCGGCCTATCACGGCGACCGCGTGGTGGGTTTCGTGGGCGGCGTTCTGGGCAGCTCCGGGCTGGACCGCAGGCTGCGGGTCGTTGCGCCGGCGACGAGGTCCGGACTGCAGCTGCTCCAGGGCGAGCAGGTGATCCTCAGGCAGTCGCAGCTGGAAGGTCATGCGGACCTGCCTCGCTTCCTTCGCCAGTCCCATTCGTCCGTCGCGCCCGTCGGGCTGCCCGCGCGCACCAGGGCCATCCGCGGCGACTGGTCCGTAATGGTCACGCACGACCACCAGCCCTGGACCGAGCTCGCACTCTGGAGCGTTCCCCTGGCGTTCGCCCTCCTCCTGGGCATGACCTACCGTCACGAGCAGCGTTATGCGCGGCGCCTGGCGGACCGTTCGCAGGAACTGGAATCGCTGAGCGCCGAGCTCATTCGCGCGAACAGGTCGAAGAGCGAGTTCCTCGCGAACGTGTCGCATGAACTGCGGACGCCGCTCAATGCCATCGTTGGTTTCACGGACCTCCTGAGGGAGGGCGTGTACGGCCCGCTGTCCACCCGGCAGCTGGTTCCGCTGGAGCGCATTGACGTATCCGCGGGTCACCTGCGCCAGCTGGTGGATCAGGTGCTCGATCTCGCGAAGATGGCGAGCGGGCGAATGGAGCTGCAGCCCGAACCGATCTCCCTGCGTCCGTTCGTTTTCGACGTGGCGACGGAGATCGAGTCGCTGGTGAACGAGGCCGGACTGGCGCTCTCGCTGGCCGTTCCGTCCACGCTGCCGAGGGTGCGCACCGATCCCATGATCCTTCGGCAGATTCTGCTGAACCTGCTGGGCAACGCCGTGAAGTTCACGCCGTCAGGCGGGATCTCCGTCCGTGCGAGGCTGGTGTCCCCCGCGCCTGACGGGGCAGCAGGCGGCAACGGCGACCAGGGCGGCGCCGGACGCGGCAGGTCTCCCGGTCCGCCGAGCCCCGCGGGCCACTGGGTGGCGCTTCAGGTGGTGGATACCGGGATAGGCATAGACGCGTCGGACCACGCGCGCATCTTCGACGAGTTCGAGCAGGTGAACGCAGGCGCGCGTGGCGATTCCATGGAACGGGGGACGGGGCTGGGGCTGGCACTCGCCAGGCGGATGGCGCGGCTGCTGGGAGGCGACGTGACCGTGGAGAGCAATCCGGGTGAAGGCTCCATCTTCACGGTGTGGCTGCCGGTGCGACTGTCAGACCTGAACACGCCTGTGCGCATGCGCAAGGAGGAGTCTGTCGTCGCCTGATCCCGGGCAGCGCTCCGCGGCCTGACGAGGCCCGGGGCCGGGGAGGAGGGGTGCGACTGCCCCGGAGAGCTCGTCAGGCCGCGGCGCGCTACTTCCTGAAGATCCCGCGAACCTTCGCGATCAGGCCGCCCTTCGAGCTCTCGGGCGGCCTGGTGACGACCGCATCTGGCTTGGCGAGCGCTTCGGCGAGTGCGTCGGCGAAGGCCAGCACGTTCGGGAAGCGGTCCGAGGGCTGCCTGGCGAGGCCCCGCATCACCACCTCGTGCACCTCGTCGCTGAATTCCATGGTGGGATTCGCGCGATTCAGCGGCGTTGGCGGCTCCGAGAGCAGGAGCGTGAACATCTCGCGGGGAGTGTTGGCCGAGTACGGCATGCAGCCGGTGAGCATGCAGTACGCTATGGTGGCGAGGCTGTACTGGTCTGCCGCGGGGCCGACCAGCTCGCCGGAGAGCGACTCGGGCGCCACGTACATGAGCGTGCCGACGAAGAATCCCGCCCGCGTCAGGCGCTCGTCAGGCGCGGTGTCCGTCTGGGCCGCGATCCCGAAGTCCAGCAGCTTCACGTGACCCGTTTCCGGGTCGTACATCAGGTTGTCCGGCTTCAGGTCCCGGTGCACGATGCCGAGCGCGTGCGCGGCGTGAACGGCCTGCGCGATCTGCCTGACGATTGCCGCCACCTCCGCAGGAGGCAGCGCGCCGCGACGCTTCAGGTAGCGCTCCAGCAGCTCGCCCTGAGCCCACTCGATTGCCAGGTAGTGCTGACCCGCCTCGGCCTCGCCGTACTCGATGGTGCGCACCACGTTCGGGTGCTCCACGCGCTCGCCCAGCCGCGCCTCGCGAAGGAAGCGCGCAACCGAGGTGCGATCCTGGCGCAGCTTCGCCTTCAGCACCTTCAGCGCCACCAGACCATGCTCTGGGTGCTCGGCGCGATACACGACCGAGGTTCCACCCTCGCCTACGAGAGCCTGCAGCGAATATCCGGCTAGCTGGGTGCCTACTAGGGCCTGGGGCGTGGACACGCGGCGAACCTAACGGTAATCGGAGTACCCGGCAAGCGAGATCGGTCGCGTACGTCGCGGCACGCCGCCGGCCAGGGGAGTATCATGTTGCGGCTAGCGTGCGCAATATACGCAGGAATCCGCGTTCGTCAGCGTCCAGGACCTGCACCAGTACCACGGAGGACACCAGTGCGGTCAGCGCGCACCGTGAGATCGCAGAACAGGTTGTCATGGCTGCTGCTGCCAGGACTGCTCGCGTTCGGTGCCTGCGCCCTGAGCAGCGGGGCTGCAGGCACGCCGGAGGGCGACGTCGCCACCGCACGGCTCGGCGAACTGCCCGGTGCTCCCGATCATCGCGCCATCTACCGGGACATGGAGCTGCTGGTCTCCGAAGGCGAGGTGCAGTTCGTGGGTCGCATCGGCTTCCTTGCAGGGCCGTCGCCCGACAGCACCACCGTGGTGCTGTCCATCTCCCTGCCGGCGTCTGCGGTGACTTTCGTCCGCAGCGACCAGCGCCGGCTGGAGGGCGGATACACGGTGCACGGCGAGTTCGTCAGCGACGGACGGCCGTCCTACCGGTTCTCCAGCGAGGAGACGGTAGTGGTATCCAGCTACCGCGAGACGAACCGATCGGATGCCCGCCTCCTCTTCCAGGAGTCGTTCAGGCTCGCACCGGGCAGCCACAGCCTCACCCTGTCGGTGGGGGATGCGAGCAGCACGCGAGCCGGACTGGTGGCGTACGAGGTGCAGGTTCCGCGATTCGGCGGCGGCGGCGTCTCCTCGGCGCTTCCCCTCCTGCAGGGGGACGGTCGAGCCGATCGCTCCATGTCGCCCGGCATCGTGGCCGATCCGCTCGGCACCTACACCTTCGGTCGCGATTCCGCGGTGCGCCTGTACGTGGAGCGCTATTCGGCGGGCCGCGAGTTCCTTCTTCAGGTGTTCCTGGAGGACGGAACGCTGCTTCGCAGTGATACCGTGGCGATGGAGCCCGGTGTTTCCGGCGGCGAGTTCAGCTCGGGTAGGTTGCGCATACCGTTGTCACGCGTGGGGATAGGCGTCTCCGAGATCCAGCTGACCGCGCTTGGCGAGAGGCCTGCCGTGTCACCGCGGCTGCCCGTGTTCGTGAGCTTCGGGCCGGACATTCCGCTTGCAAGCTTCGACGACCTGGTGAGCTACCTGCGCTGGTTCACCAGCGCCTCGCGGCTGGAGGCGCTTAGTTCGGCCACGCCCGAACAGCGTCCCGAAGCCTGGCGGAGCCTTCTCGCGGCCACGGACCCCGATCCCGGAACGCCGGAGCACGAGGGGCTCCGCGAGTACTTCCAGCGGGTCATGGTGGCCAACATCCGCTTCAGGGGTGAGGCAGCGCAGGGTTGGCTCTCCGACCGGGGTCGCGTGTTCGTGGCGCTGGGAGAGCCGGACGTGGTGATAGACAACACCTCCAATCTCCCGACTCAGCTCCAGCGCGGCAGGCGGATAGCCTGGGAGTACCGGCGCTTCAACGTGAGGCTGGTGTTCCAGGACGACACCGGCTACGACGGCTGGCGCCTGCTGCCGGGTCAGGAGGAGCAGTTGCATGCAGCACTCGTTCAGCTGCACGGCAGCTGACTGTCGCGACGGCCCTTCCGATGCCGGGTTCTCGCTCCGCGCCCCTCAAGCGGATTCTTCCTTGACATGCGGGTTCCCGATCCGTATATAGGGCGCGCAAGCGAGGGGCGTTTGCGCTGCACCGAGGTCGGGTGCAGGATCGAGTGACCCTGCAGGAGGCAGTCGAATGGCCAGAGGGAAGGTGAAGTGGTTCAATGATGCCAAGGGCTATGGCTTCATCGAACAGGAGGGTGGAGACGATGTGTTCGTCCACTTTTCCGCAATCCAGATGGATGGCTTCAAGACGCTTCAGGAAGGCCAGTCCGTGGAGTTCGAGATCAAGAACGGCGACAAGGGACTTCACGCTGCGAACGTGACGAGCGCCTGACGGCAGGCGCTCGCACCATAGCCATCCGGCCGTGCCGACTGCCTCCGCTCGCTTGGCGAGCGGAGGCATCGTGCTTGTATGGACCGCGGGAGTCCGCGGAGTTTCTTGCCCGCATCGGGGGGCAGCGCGCGATATTGCAGCCTGACCCTTACACCATCCATGTCCGATATCACGCCTCCCACTGGTCCGCGACTGTTCCTCGTGGACGGCTACGCGCTCATCTATCGCGCGTTCTTCGCCCTCATCTCGCGTCCGCTTACCACGAGCCGCGGCGAGAACACGTCTGCCGCCTGGGGCATCGCGAACTTTCTCCAGAGACTGCTCGAGAAGCACAAGCCTGAGTACCTGGGCTGGGTTCACGACTCGGGACTGTCGTTCCGCACGGAGAAGTACGCGGATTACAAGGCCACTCGCGAGAAGCTCACGGACGAGCTTCAGGCCGACTTCGATCGCGGAATGGAGCGGATAGCCGAGCTGCTGGCCGCGTACAACATTCCCGTGCTGGCGGTGCCGGGTTACGAGGCGGACGACGTGATCGGGACGCTGGCGCGTCAGGGTGCAGAACAGGGTGTGGACGTGGTGGTGGTGAGCGGCGACAAGGACTTCCACCAGCTGGTGCGCGATCGCGTGTGGCTGTTGAACCCTGGACGGGGCGGCCCGGCGAGCGTGGAGGAGCAGTGGGTTGGCGTTGCAAATGGCTCGGAGCGTCTTGGAGTGGAGCCCCGGTTCACCATCGACTTCCTGGCGATGGTCGGCGACACCTCGGACAACGTTCCGGGTGTGCCGGGAATTGGCGAGAAGACGGCCAGGGAGCTAATCGAGGCTTACGGTGACCTGGAGAACATCCTCGCGCATGCCGCCGAGCTGAAGAAGAAGCGCCCTCGTGAGGCGCTCACGCACTATGCCGAGCAGGCGCGCCTGTCGCGGGAGCTGGTCACGATCCACGACGACGTGGACATCACGCTCGACCTCGAGGCGCTGCGCGTCCGCGAACCGGACAACGCGCGGCTGAGGGACCTGTTCGTCGAGCTGGAGTTCCATTCCCTGGCGCGCGACGCGGCCGGAGGACAGGAGGAGGCTGCCGCGCCGCCTGACGCGAAGTACGAGACGGTGGAGACCGTGGAGGACGTCGCTCGCGTCGTGAGGCGGCTTCGCGAGGTGCCATGGATCGCGTTCGACACCGAGACCGTCACGGAACCCGGCACTCCCACGGTGATAGACCCGCTGCGCTCGATCCTGGTCGGCATCTCGGTGGCGGCAGCTCCGGGCGAGGCGTACTACTTCCCGCTGCGCCACCGCGCCTATCGAGCGGACCAGGGTGACCTCCTGAACGGCGATGCGGGCCCCCTGCCTGACGGGGAGCCGCTGCGGGCGGACCCCGCGTTCGATCCCAACTGCCTCGCGGGCAAGCTGCTCGCGAAGGGGCCGGTGATACCGAGGAACCTGCCTCCGCTGGACGATCCCGGCATGGCCCCGCTGCGCGAGCTATTGGAGGACGCGAGCGTGAGCAAGACGGCGCAGAACGCCAAGTACGACCTGCTGGTCCTCCGTCGTGAGGGCATAACGCTGCGCGGCCTGGCGTTCGACACCATGCTCGCCAGCTACGTACTGGACCCCGGCCGCCGGTCGCATTCGCTGGACATACTGGCGCTGGAGTTCCTGAAGCACCAGACCATCACGTACGACTCACTGTGCGGCAAGGGACGCCTGCAGATCCCCTTCGACGCCGTGCCGGTGCCCGCAGCCAGCGACTACGCCTGCGAGGACGCCGACATCACGTTCCGCCTGCGGGAGATTTTCGAGCCGCAGCTCGACGCGCACGAGCTCACCCCGCTGCTCAACGACATAGAGATGCCCCTCATCGAGGTGCTCGCCGACATGGAGTGGGCAGGTGTCTCGATAGACGCGGACTGGTTCGCGTCGCTAAAGTCCCGCTTCCGCGCGGAGCGCGAGCGCGTGGAGCAGGAGATCTATCGTGAGGCGGGCGAGGAGTTCAACATCGCGTCCAACCCGCAGCTTCGCGTGATCCTGTTCGAGAAGCTCGGCCTTCCCGTGAAGAAGCGCACGTCCACCGGCCCTTCCACGGATGCGTCAGTGCTGCAGGAGCTGGCCGACGAAGGGCACGTGATCCCCTCGCTGCTCATGGAGTACCGCGAGCTCGCCAAGCTGGAGAACACGTACCTGGACACGCTGCCTGCGCTGGTCAATCCGCACACCGGGCGTTTGCACACGTCCTTCAACCAGACCGTGGCAAGCACCGGCAGGTTGAGCTCGAGCGACCCGAACCTGCAGAACATTCCGATTCGGCGGGAGCTCGGGCGGGACATCCGGCGCGGCTTCATACCGAGGGAAGGGTGGCAGCTGCTGGCCGCCGACTATTCCCAGATCGAACTCAGGCTGCTGGCGCATCTCTCCGCGGACCCTGCCTTCGTGGCTGCGTTCAAGTCGGGCGGGGACATTCACCGGGAGACGGCGAGCATCATCTTCGGCGTACCGCCCGAGTCGGTAACCGGCGAGATGCGCGCGCGCGCGAAGACGATCAACTTCGCCACGATCTACGGTCAGGGGGCGTTCGCGCTGTCGCGCCAGCTGAAGATCACCCTCGAGGAGGCCAGGCAGTTCATCGCCACCTACTTCGAGCGCTTCCAGGGGATCAAGCAGTACCTGGATTCCCGCGTGGCCTTCGCGCGCGAGCACGGCTACGTGCAGACCATCTTCGGCCGACGCCGCTACATCCCTGAGCTTCGGGACCGGAACTTCAACATTCGCGCATTCGGGGAGCGCACCGCCGCCAACTCGCCCATCCAGGGTTCGGCGGCAGACCTGATCAAGCTGGCAATGATCCGCATCCACGACCGGCTGCGGCAGCGGAAGGCCCAGACGACGATGCTCCTGCAGGTGCACGACGAGCTGGTGTTCGAGCTGCCGCCCGACGAGCTGGACGAGATGCGGACGCTGATCGTGCACGAGATGGAGAATGCGGTGGAACTGGATGTGCCGCTCGTGGTGGATGTCGGGGTTGGGAAGAACTGGCTCGAGACGAAGATGTGAGGAGACGCGGCGCGGCTTTGCCGCGCCCGACGATATGAGGGCGTCGGGTGCTGGGGGTCGGAGGTCGGAGGTCGGAGCTCCCATGCGCGGGCTGTCGTCTCGCCAGACTCACCTTTCATCCCGCGCGAAGCGTCGGGATCTGCTCACCTTGCACCGAAGCGGGCCACTACCAGTTGCAAGTAGATCCCGACACTCGCTTCGCTCGTGCGGGATGACAGAGAGGGGAGAGCGAGTGCGGGACGACAATCCTGAAGCGAGCGCTGGATGACAGTCCTGGAGCGAGCGCGGGATGACAGCCTGGGAGGCAGTTCCTGTTCCCCAGTCCCTCTTCCCTCTTCCCTGCAGTTATCCCTGATTCCTGCCGTCGTGCATCCTGCGCCGGGTCTGGCGTTTTTCATTTGAAACCGGCGATTGTGCCATTCCGGGCGCTGCTCGTAACTGACCGGATGCCAATGCTTTAGCACGCGGCCCCCACCTCGGCCCCGCCTTTGCCATTGCATGTCGGTGACAGTACTCACTGCACTTCCAACCGACTGTTACCGACTGGAGGCGGCCATGCGAATGCGGCGCCGCGGATTCACACTCATCGAACTTCTCATAGTGGTCGTGATCATTGGCATCCTTGCCACGGTCGCGATCCCCAAGTTCTCGGCGTCGAAGGGCAAGGCCCTCACCGCTTCCATGCGGAGCGACCTGCGGAACCTCGTGGTCTCCCAGGACGGCTACTTCTTCTCGAATTCGGTCTATACGACTTCGCTGGCCGACCTCGAGGTGACGCCGTCCAAGGGAGTCTCGATCACGGTTCACCAGGCTGACGCCGGCGGCTGGTCTGCGACCGCCACTCACGCGGGCGGTGCCCCGGAGGAGTGCGGCGTCTTCATCGGTACGGCTGCTCCCGTGGGACCTGCGGTGTCGGAAGGGCTCATCAAGTGCGGACCCGCGGCACCCCCGTCAGGCAGCTGAGGACGCTATGCTCGACGATGCACTGACCCTGGACGCCTCACAGGTTGCGTCGCTGCGCTTCGACGCAGAGGTGTGCATCGTGTCGGACACGCTTGACCGGGGCCGGGCGAAGGCGATTGGTTGTGGCATGAGCAATCGCCGTGATCTTCCGCCTGAGCTCAGGTGGCTGGAGTTCGAGAGCCGGCGTGTGGGAATGATCCACGCCATGGACGGAGGTCTCTGGCTGCACAGGCACGTCTGGTACGGGCGCCGCATGGCGCACCTGGTATCGGTGGATCGTGAACGCCTCCTGGCCTACGGTCGTGCTGTGGGTCTGCCAGCCGATCGCCTGCAGTACAAGCCGTTGAAGGACCCGAGAACGGGCCTGCGGCGCGACGCGTGGCACTGGGACCTGGTGGGCGAGTATCTGCCGGCCGAGGAGCCGAACGGCAGGGAGCAGGGATAACTGCAGGGAAGAGGGAAGAGGGACTGGGGAACAGG
>CAYQAO010000066.1:0-15435 GCA_964415485.1 uncultured Gemmatimonadaceae bacterium | reverse complement strand
GTTCCCTCGTCAACACTCGTGTCGTCCGTGCTCATTCCGCTCTCTCGCGGTGAATTCGGTTGTCCCGTCGGCTGCGATGCCTGCGTGCAGCACGGGTGCGATTGACGGTGGGAAAGGCAGGCCGCGTACCAGTTGGGCCCGGTGTCGTGCCGGACTGCCTGCCGCTGCCTAAAGCCTTGTAAAACTGTCAGTTACGCCTGTGGCCATGCCCTGCCCGGCCCTTCAGCAGTACCCGGCGCGCTCTACCACACAGGCAGTTTTTTCCTCGATCGCCCGGCGGATCTTGCCTCATCACGGGTCGCGCGAGTGGCGGCGTCCCGCATCGGAAGACACCTCTTGACGTCACGGCGGACTGACATAGAATGTCTATGTCATGCGCGCCCCAATTCCCCAGGGCACCCTCGACATGCTCATCCTCCAGACGCTCGCACGCTGCGAGGAGATGCACGGATTCGAGATCGCCGAATACATCCGCAGCACCTCGGCAAACGTGCTCCACGTCGAGGAAGGATCCCTCTACCCCGCACTCCAGCGAATGCTCGTGAAGGGCTGGATAGTCGGCGAGTGGGGGAGGACCAGCGAGAACCGCCGCGCACGCTACTACCGCCTCACGAGCGCGGGCCGGCGCCAGCTGGCTCGCGAGCTCGAGCAATACCGCCACGTGTCACACGCGATCGATCTCGTCCTCAAACCCTCCTGAGGCAACCATGCCGCTCGTCGAACTGGCGCGTCGTCTCTGGTTCTTCCTTCGCCGTGACCGCATCTCCGCCGAACTGGCCGAGGAGATGCGCCTGCACATGGAACTGCGCGCCGAGAGCGAACGCGCGCAGGGACTGGATCCCGACGAAGCCGCGTGGAGCGCGCGGCGAAGCTTCGGGAACAGCACGAGGCTGGTGGAGGCCAGTCGCGACCAGTGGGGACTTCGCTGGCTCGACGAGCTCTCGGTGGACGTAAAGCATGGTCTTCGCTCGCTGCATCGCGCGCCGCTTCCGAGTGCGATCATCCTGCTCACGCTCTCGCTAGGCATCGGCGCGACGCTGGCGGCCTTCGTGGTGATGGACGCGGCGCTCTTCAGGCCGTTGCCCGTTCGGGAGCCGGAGCAGCTGGTGATCATCCCCCGCGGCGACGTGCCGCTGGAAGGCTCGCGACCGCGCGAATCGCCACTCAGCCTGGATGCGATGCGCGCGCGAAGCGACATGTACGAGGCGGTTGGCGCGTACGCCGCAGGTGGACTCAACCTCACCGGCGGTGCATCGCCGCAACGCGTTCAGGCGGGACTGGTCACCCCGTCGGCCCTTGAACTGCTCGGCGTTCAGCCAACTATCGGACGCCTCTTCCTCGAGGAGGAAGAAGAACTCGGCAGCCCTGACGTGGTGCTGTTGTCACATCGGTTGTGGCGGACGCAGTTCGGTGGAGACGAGTCAGTGATTGGCCGCCGACTGTCGCTGAATGATCGCGAGTTTGAAGTGGTGGGAGTCATGCCTCCACGCTTCGCATTTCCCGAAGGAAGCGAACTGTGGATCCCCATGACGGTACCTCTGGCGCTCGAGCGCACCGAGATCTTTCGCTTCATCATCCTCACGGACTACGTCGCCCGCCTCGCTCCCGGCATGATGCCCGCGCAGGCGGACGCGCATTTGGTCGCACAAATGCGTGAACTCGGACGGTTTCGGGGGTCGCCTGACGATCCAATCCCCGAGATTCACAGTCCATTGCGCGGATTCTTCCTCGGCGACGCCAGCACTCGCCTGCGAATGGTGATGGGCCTGGCGACGCTCCTGCTCGTTGCCGCGTGTGCGAACGCGGGGGGATTGCTGCTCTCCCGCTGGTCTTCGCGACAGCGGGAGATTGCAGTGCGGGCTGCCATCGGGGCGAGCAAGTGGCGCCTGCGAAGACAGGTCGCCACGGAGAGCGCACTGTTCGCAGTGGTCGGCGCGGTCGGTGGACTGGCAGTCACTTTCGTTGCGCTGCGACTGTTCTCGACGCTCGTGCCGCCGGATCTCGCAGCCCTGACACCTCCAGTGGTGGATGCGCGAGCGCTTCTGGCGCTGCTTGCGCTGGCGATCGTCTCTGCTGTAGCGATAGGCACGTTGCCAGCACTGGCGGCATCGCGCGGCGACCTGACGCGCACGCTCAAGGTCGGCGCCGGTCCCGCGACCACGCGACCCGGCGGGTGGAGAGTTGCCAGCGTCCTCGTCGTGATTGAAGTTGGACTCGCCGTGGTGCTGCTCGTGGGATCGGGATTGCTGCTCAAGAGCATCATACGCATGCATGCCGTGGACACCGGGATTCGTGCGGCGAACGTGGTCACGGCTCGCCTGGCTCTTTCACGAACCAGCTACCCGGAGCATGCCGACCGCTCACGTTTCTATACGCAGCTCCAGCACGAACTCACAGACACTCCCGGACTCGACAGGGTCGGCCTCGTGAGCACGTTGCCGCTCCGTGGTGAACTCCACCTTCCCGTAGCCCTCGATCTGCCAGACCGACAGGAGCTCGAGCACAGTCCATTCGCCGAGTGGGTGTACGCAACGCCCGAGTACTTCGACGTCATGGGAATTCGTACAATCGAAGGAAGGGCGCTGATGGCGGACGACACCCTGTCCGGTGGAGGCGTACTGATAAGCGAGTCGATTGCCCGGGAGTTCTGGCCAGGCTCGTCTCCCATCGGTGAACGCGTTGCGGGCACGCGCACCATCGCGGGAGTCGTCAACGACATTCGTGGTACCGCGCTGGATGGTGAGCAGAACCCGCAGTTCTACATGCCATTCACCGGCCCTCTCGAGGCCACGATTGTTGCCCGAAGTCCGCTTCCGGCCGGTGAAGCGATCGCGCGCATCCACGATGCAGTCCGCAGGGTGGATCCGTCCCAGATGATCTACGACGCGAAGACGATGGAGCAGGTTGCTTCCGATGCGGTTGCTGCCCGACGTGCAACGAGTTCGCTCGCGACCATCTTCGGCGCAACGACACTGCTTCTCGCCGCGCTCGGCCTGTATGGCCTGCTCGCCTATGCAGTGGTGCAGCGAATGCCGGAACTGGGCATTCGTTTCGCGCTAGGCGCGCGTCGCGCACAGGTGGTGCGCAGCGTGGTTGGCGATGGTGCATGGCTCACGCTCGCCGGAGCAGCGCTGGGTCTCATCGCGGCGTTCCTGCTGGCTCGCTTCCTGGAGCCGATGCTCTTCGATGTTTCGCCGACGGACACCACGACCTTCGTCGTAACGCCCGTCATTCTTCTGGTGACGGCGATCGCCGCGGCGCTCGTCCCTGCCTCACGCGCCGCCCGCGTTGACCCGGCGAGGGTGCTCAAGGCGGAGTAGGCCAGCACAGGGCGGGATGCGACGAACCTGCCTTATGCGACGCGAGAGTCGCCTCCGGTGGGAGGAGCGGGCTATCCCGCTCCTCCTCGGCGCCTACAGGCAGAAGACGTAGTTCATTATCGCCTGGGCCACCGTGTCGCGAGTGTGGCCGCGACCTCCTGCGCGACGTCCTTCGGTAGCAGTAGCACAAGAGTGAACTCGGTGGTCTCCACCCGTTGTAGAATCAGCGGCGCAGCGACCAGACGCGAGTCTACCATGACCGCGATCCGGTCACCGACGTGGCCGGAGGTAGCCTCGGACATGCGCGAGCTGCCCTCCTGCGTCAACTGTAGCTTTGACTTCGTCTGTGCGAAGACCTCCAAGCCGGCAACGAGCATCAGCACGATGCCAGGTTCAACGATTAGGTGCAGGATCTCGACACTCCGTCCCCTCAGTAGTGAAAGTTGACGATTGACTGGAAGGGCGTCTGCGTCAGGCTGCCGTCTCGAGCAGAATGCTTCACTCCAGAGCACAGCGTCAGGCACCCTGCGGGTCTCCGCTAGCAGGGGCTGCTTAACGAACAGCCGGCCCAACGCTGGATAACGTCAGGCCGGCTCGTACACTACGGCCGGGAATCAACCGTAGACACTGTCAGATAGCGGGCGCTTACCGCTTCAGGTTCACCACTTCCTGAAGCATCTCGTCCACGTTCGTGATCACGCGGCTGTTCGCCTGGAACCCGCGCTGCGTGATGATCATGTTCGTGAACTCCTGCGCCAGGTCCACGTTCGACATCTCGATCGCGCCAGCCGTGATTGCGGACGTGCTTCCTTCACCCGCGTATCCGATCAGCGCCTCACCGGAGTTGCCGGTCACGCCGTAAACGTTGTCGCCAAGGCGCTGCAGACCGCCGGCATTGTTGAAGTCGGCCAGCGCAATCTGTGCTATCGGCACGGACACGCCGTTGCTGAACGAGCCGGTGATGACACCCGCACGGTCAATGGTGAACTCCACCAGCGTGCCCACACCGTAGCCGTCCTGGTCGCGCAGGACTGCCGTATTCTCACCGGCAAACTGCGTAAGTCCGGAGATCCCGCTGCCCAGGTCGAGCGTGATCGTGCCTGCCGCGGAACCGTCCACTCCCGGCACGTCCACATCAGCCAGCGCGGCCGACACGACGTTGCCGTCCGAACCGAAGGTCACGTTGCCCAGGTTCTGCGCTGCGCCTCCATCCACCTCTGCATCCACACGCCACTCGTTCTCCGCCGTCTTGTACATGTAGAGCTTCACCGTCCGCTCGGCACCCAGTGAGTCGTAGGTGATGATGGACGTGCTCGCAAACGAGCTCGCGTTAGCGCTGTCCGAGCGACCGGCGGCGTCGAACGTACCGGTGTAGACGGGCGCCGAAGCGTTCAGGTTGCCGGCTACCTGTGCGCCCGTCGTGGCACTCGCGGGCGTGGTGGCGCCGGTACCCAGCTGCACCTCGCGAAGGCCATCGAGCGCAACACCGTTCTCGAACATGCGGCCCATCACCGTCCATCCGGTGGACGGCATCACCAGCCGGCCGCTCGCGTCGAGCGCGAAGTTTCCGGCGCGCGTGTAGTACTGCTGCGCACCGTTGCGCACCAGGAAGAACGAGTCGCCCTGGATGGCAAGGTCCGTCACCATGCCCGTGGTTTCCAGGTTGCCCTGCGTGAACATGGTGTCAATGCTGCCAAGCTGCACGCCGAGCCCGATCTGCATGGGGTTGGTTCCGCCCTGCGTCTCGGTGGGACGGCTGGCGCCCTGAAGGAGCTGCGCGAAGCCTTCCTTGAAGCTCACGCGGCCGGCCTTGAACGCCACGGTGTTCACGTTCGCGATGTTGTTGCCGATGACGTCCATGCGAACCTGGTGGTTCTTCATTCCGGAGACGCCGGCAAAGAGGGAGCGCATCATGGTTGTGTGTCCTGTTCTGGAGTTGCCGCCGCGGCGGCATGGTGACTGTTATGAAGCGCGCCTCAGTCGGCGCGGACCTCGATGATCGAACCGAAGGGAATTGCGAGCGTGCCTGACGTGAGGGTCACGCCACCGACGCCGGTGCTGACGCCCGAAATGCGCGCCGTGGTGTAGGTCTGCACGGACACCGCGTTGCCGTCCGCGTCCTTCACGCCTACCGAGTAGTTGTACTCCCCAGGCGGCAGCGCATCGCCGCCGGTGAAGGCGACGGTGTGCCTCCCCTCGGCGATGTGACCCAGCTCGCGCGTCGCCACCACGTTGCCGCTCGCGTCCTTCACCGTGAGCACGGCATTCCCACCGCCAGTACCGACGTCGAAGGTTGCCTCGGCCGGCTGCGACTCGGTGGAGATGAGGAAGTCGCCCGCGGCGACGACCGTACGGCCGATGGTGCTCAACGCGGCATTCGCGTTCATCGCGCCGAGCAGGGCTCCGCTGCTGCCGCTCTGTCCCGCGAGCGTCTCGTTGATCTGCATCAGCTGCTCCACGCTCGAGAACTGGGCGAGTTGCGCCGCGAACTCCTGGCCGTCTGCGGGATTCAGCGGATCCTGGTTCTTCAGCTGCGCCACGAGGAGCTGCAGGAACTCGTCCTTGCCCATGGCGCCGCCGGGACCGCGAGTCGCGGTGGCCGCCGAGGTGTACGAACTGCCGGCTCCGTAGCCGGAGGTTACCGGGTTGGTCATAGTCCCTCTGTCGTGAATACCGGCGCCTCACGACGGCTGTCGTGGCGCTGGCGGTGTCCGTCGAAGTCCTGCGAATCGCGCTGCGCGTGAGCATCGCGCTGCTGCCACTGCGGCTGCTCGTCCTGACGCTGCGGGGTGTGCTGGGCGTTCGAGAAGCGGGCAGCCTCACGATCCAGCTGCACTGCGCTCACGCGGGCCGCCTCCACCACCTCGGCTCCCGGAGCGCGGACCTGAAGTCGCTCCGCCGTCAGGCCGCGGCGCTCAAGCGCCTGACGGAGCTCGTGAATCGTCGAGCCGATGCGCTCTGCCAGGCGCGCGTCGCCAACGTCCATCGTGGCACCTACCGTCGTCCCGCGAAGGTCCAGCCGCACGCGGTCCTCGCCGCCCATGCCGTTGTCCAGCCGCAGCGTGAGGGACGAAGGCGCGCGAGCGCCCACCGTCTCCCTCACCTGCTCGACCTGCGCGATTCGGCCGAGCTGGTCGGTGCCTGACGTGGACTCCGCTGCGCGCAGCTCCATTACGCGCGCGCTGAAGCGGCCGTCCGGCGCCGGAGCGAACGCGGAGTCTGAATCCGTTGCGGTGAGCTGCTCCACCATGACGCTCGCCGCATCCTGCTGCGGCGAGCCATGCTGGCTCGAGCTTCCGGCAGAGCCGCCGGAGCCACGCTGGAAAGACGGCGCGGCGCTTGACCCTGGAACGGCTACCGCAGCGACCTGGGCGACGTTCGCAGGACGTGCGACCCCGGCGGGCTCTGCCACCTGCGCAACGGAAGCGACTTCCGCCACGCGTGCCTGTGTGGCCAGCTGGAACGACGCGTCGCGTGCGACTCGCATGCCGTGCTGTGTCCCCGCGCGCTGTTCCGTTGAACGGCTTGTCAGTCCGTGTTGGGAATGCGCTTCGGCTGGATGCCTCATGCCCTCCGGGCGAAGCTCCACGTGTCCCGGGTCCTTCATGCCGAGTACGCTGAGGCCTTCCTCGCCGGCTATGCGCTGAAGGCGCGCGTAGCCCTCCATGTCGGTCCAGCCGCCATCTACCATCAGGTCGGCCGCGCGGCCATGAAGGTGCCGGGAGTTCATCGTCCAGGTGACGACGGCACCCGGAGCGGTACGTCCCTGTGCGAAGAGCTGTGCCTGGCGTTCCGGCGTCCTCACTCCCTCCACCACGGTCACCTCGTGTCCGTGCTCGGCACGCATGCGCGCTATCACGCGCTCCACGGCAGCTCGCAGCAGAGGATCGAGTGCATCCATGTCGCGAGAGGGCCCGGCAGCCGAGGGATGGCGAGCTTCAGACGCGGCACTCACTTCGCCGGCGTTCTCCAGCTCATCGCCCTTCTCTGGCTTCTCCGGCGTGCGGGCCGGGGGCGCTGACCGAGCCGCCTCTCGCGCCGCCGCTAGCTCGCCCGCGAAGTCGCCGCGATCGGAGCTTCGCTCGATGCGCTCATCGCGAGAGTGGTCTCGCGGGGTGCGCGCCTCACGCACTCCACGCGCGTCTCCTGCGCGGTCCGTCGCCGGTATCGGAAGTACCGATGGTGTCATCACTGTTCGGGTTCGAGGATGGTCAGCTGCCTTCGCTGCCCCGCAGGGTACGCTCTCCCAGTCGGGCCGCGCGTTCCGGGGAGATGTTCGCGAGAATCCCGGCTGCCTGCCGCTCGTTCAGGTGCCCGAGCAGCGTGTTGATGTCGGCATCCGACATCTGCTCCATCACGCGAGCCGCGTCCTTCGCGTTCATGGCTCCGAACGTGCGCGCGAGCCGGCGCTCAATCACCATGCCGGCGGAATCGCGCCGGATGGTGAGTGCGGCGCCCGCACCCTGGTCGCTCGTGAGGCGGGTCGGCGCGGCTCGCGACGCCGCAGCAGCCGAACTGCCACGAGCCGAGGCCTCCGCCGGCTCGCTGGACGACTCGCGCCCGACCGGCGTGTACGACGACACGACGTCGGCGGAGCCAGACGACACACGGGACATCTCGTCCTCCGCCTCCGCCGCCTGCACGGAGCTGGAATCGGCGGGCGGGAACTGAACGGCGGCGGCGCGCCCCGCGGCCAGCACCGAGAAGCTCATGGTGGCTGCAAGCGCGGCCAGGAAACCAACCGCAAAGGGAAGTAGCAGGCGCTGCATCGCGTCAGCTCTGGTCAGGGGCCACGTTGGGCCGGTTCATGAATCGTGTGAGCGCTATGGCGTCCATTGTCGCCTGGTCGCTCGAGTTCACTTCAACGCGCCACTCCTCGGCGCGCCGTTCGCGCAGTCGGTCCAGGACCCGACGAGCCTGGCTTGCAGCTCGAAGGTCCGATTCCACTTCGCTGACTACTTCGTCTGCCTCACGCGCCTCGCTGGCGGCAAGGGCCACATGCTGCTCCAGGTGGTCGAGCATCACTCCGAGTGCCTGCAGTTCGCCGGCTGCGTGTCCGGTGCGCAGAAGCTGGTCCCGACCGGCATCGTGCGACGCGGCGAGAGCGTCGTGCCTGCGGTGCACGGCCTTCGCCTCCGCACGCGCACTCGCCAGGCGCACCGCCACCTGCTGCTCGGCACGCGAACGCAGCTCCAGCAGGCGCTGCAGGCGAAAGCGGAAAGGCGTCATGCAGACCTCCGGGAGAGTCCGTCAACGCGAGTCCCCAGCTGAACGAGCCGCTCGACCGTGGACTCCAGTGGAGCCGGCTCGTCAGGCTGTTGCTGAAGGAACGCTAGCATCTCGTTCCGCACCTTCAGCGCCGCATCCACGTTGGGATCGCTGCCGGACTGGTAAGCTCCAACCATTATCAGGTCCTCCTTCTCCCGGTACGCAGCCTCCACGCGCATGAACGCGTTGCCAGCCATGCGCTGGCGCGCGTCGGCAACGTGATCGCGAACGCGGCTCTTGCTCTCCAGCACGTCTATGGACGGGAAGTGCCCCGCAGACGCCAGCTTTCGGGTAAGCACCACGTGGCCGTCCAGGATCGAGCGCGCTGCGTCTGCCACGGGCTCGTTGAAGTCGTCTCCATCCACCAGCACCGTGTAGATGCCGGTGATGCCGCCCCTGGCGCCGTTGCCTGCCCGCTCCAGCAGCCGCGGCAGCGACGCGAACACCGAAGGCGGATATCCCTTGGTGGTGGGAGGTTCACCCACCGCCAGCCCTATCTCGCGCCATGCCATCGCCACACGAGTCACCGAGTCCACCATGAGCAGCACCTGCTTGCCCTGGTCGCGGAAGTACTCGGCGATCGCCGTCGCCACGAGCGCGCCACGAGCCCGCACCAGTGCAGCCTGGTCGCCCGTTGCCACAATCAGCACCGAGCGCGCGAGGCCCTCCGGCCCCAGGGAGTTCTCGATGAAGTCGCGCACCTCGCGACCGCGCTCGCCGAGCAGGGCGATCACGTTAACGTCGGCCTTTGCCTTTCGAGCTATCATGCCAAGCAGGGTGCTCTTGCCAACCCCGGAGCCGGCGAAGATTCCCACGCGCTGGCCGCGGCCGAACGTCAGCAGGCCGTCTATCGCGCGAACGCCGGTCTCCAGCGGCTCGTCAATCGTCCTGCGCTCCAGCGGATTGGGGGGTTCTGCGATCAGCGGCACGCGCGTGGTGCTGTCGAGCTTTCCCTTTCCGTCCATGGGATGGCCCAGCCCGTTCAGCACGCGGCCCAGCATCCCGGGCCCCACGTCCACCCCGAAGGAGCGTCCGAGCGGAACCACACTGCTGCCGGGATGCAGCCCGGCCATGTCGCCGAGCGGCATCAGCAGCACGCCGCGCTCATGAAATCCCACCACCTCGGCAAGGACGGATGCGTCCTGCGCGCCATTCGTTACCCGGCACAACTCGCCGAGCCCCACGTCCAGGCCCGTTGCCTCGATGACGAGTCCCACGAGGCGGTTCACGCGGCCGTAGGTCGCGAAGCGCGGCACTCCCTCCAGGCGTGCCATGAGCGTCTTCAGCTCGTGAGGCACGCCCGCGTCGTCCGCGGCCGGTGCGCCGCCCGTCGCCATCATACCGGGCATTCCTGCGATCACGCTCGCTGCGTCGTTCACGGTCAGCTCGGCCTCGCGCTGCGCGCTCATTGCTGCACCTGCGCGAGCCTGCGGTACATGCGCTCGAGCGCGGTATCCACGCGGCCGTCCACTATGCGTTCGCGTCCTTCCACCACGCAGTCGCCGGGCAGTATGCCGGTATCGGCCACCCAGCGTGCGTCGCGGCCGGCGGCTGCACCCGTGGTGCTGTCGCCGGCAATGTTCTGCGCGGCGATCACGGCCAGGTCCGATGGATTGATCCGGATGGACACCGGCTGGTCTATGGGGAACTCGATCAGCGCCTGCCTCACGAGGCCGCTCACGAGTCCCGGGTCCGCGGACAGCTCGCGTGCGAGCAGCTGCTTCGCCACGCCCACCGCCAGCGCACACAGGTTCTCCTCCAGCCTGCCAGCGAGCGCCGACTCGGAGCTTCTCAGGGTGTCCAGCGCGCGCTCTGCCGCCGACACGGCACTGTCGAGACGCACGCGCTCTGCCTCACGACCGGCCTCCTCCCCGGCCGCATAGCCTTCCGCCCTCGCCGCGGCGACGGCCGCCTCGAGCTCGGCGCGACGCTCCTCCGCGACTCGCTCGGCCTCCCGGGCCGCCTTCTCCTCGGCCGACCCGAGAGTCTCGAGCGTGCCCGATCCACCGCTGCCGGCGGCCTGCGCCGCGCCGTCCGCGGACGGCCGATCGCCCGGCACGGCTCCGGCCGGCGGCTCGTGATGCACGACTGGAGGCTCCGGCAGCTCGTCAGGCAGCCACGGGGCGCTGGCATCATGCCGGGACTTGCCAGGCGGAAACGCCGGCACCGCCAGCTCCTCGAGCCCGGGAGGGAGCAGCGACGGCCTAGCGGACCAGTTCATCGTCACCCGATCCCACTATGATCTCGCCCGCCTCTTCCAGCGCGCGCACCTGGCTCACCACCGCGGTCTGCGCAAGCTCGACATCACGCAGCCGCACGGGACCCATGTACTCCATCTCTTCCTTCAGCGCCTCCATCGCACGCTGCGACATGCAGCTCGCAATGCGAGCGCGGAGTTCCTCGCTCGCCGCCTTTAGCGCCAGCGCGAGCTGCTTCACATCCACTTCGCGCAGCAGGCGCTGCAGCGAACGGTCGTCCAGGGCGCCGATGTCCTCGAACACGAACATCAGGTTCTTGATCTGCTCGCTCAACTCCGGGTCCCGCTCCGCCACACCCTCCAGCAGGGCCTTCTCCAGCGTGGTGGACGTGAGGTTGAGAACCGCGGCCACCGTCTCCGGTCCGCCGGCGGCAGACATGCCCTGCTGAAGGCCGAGCTCGGCCTCGCTGCCTATCGAGCGCTCGATCAGCTGCAGCATGTCCGAGGACACCTTGTTCATCTTCGCCATGCGGAACACCACCTCGGACCCGAGCGCAGGATCGAGCTCCTTCAGCACTGCCGCGGTGTGCTGCGGCTCCAGGTGCGTGAGTAGCAGCGCGATGGTCTGCGGATGTTCGTTCCGGCAGATGTTGCCGAGGTGCTGCGGGTCCACCTTGCGAAGACGAGACAACCCTGCAGTGTCGGCCAGCTGATTCTGGATGCGACGGAAGATCTGTCCGCCGCGCACGGGACCGTACGCCTTCTCCAGCATGTCGCGGGCGTAGTCCATGCCGCCGATGGCCGCGGAGTCCACCGCGATCATCAGCCCGAGCCACTCCGTAAGCACGGCTTCGGTAACGTCGGCAGGCACGTGCTCCAGGCGTGCGATCTCATACGAGATCGTCTCGGCCTCCTCGTGCGAAAGCCGCTGCGTGATCTTCGCCGCGCCCTCGGTGCCCAGCGTCATGCACAGGATTGCCGCCTTCTGGCGGCCCGTCAGGCTCGACGCTTCCAGCTTTCCGGAGGCCTGTGTCGCCACGGCAGCGCCGGCATCTCCCCGCATCATCACCTGTGTTCCCGCCATCGCTCAGCCCTCCCTCAGCCAGCTGCGCACCAGGCGCAGCGCCACATCCGGGTTCTGCTCCACCGTCTCGATTGCCTGTCCGCGAAGCTGCTGAACGGGCGACGCAGGCAGCGCGAACGCAGGCTGGCCTTCCGTGAGCCGCTCATCGGCGGCTTCATCCTCGTCGCCATCCTCGTCACTCGTTGCATCCATCGCGGAAGCGGCTGCACCTGCCGACGCGTCTGCAGCTGCAGCATCGGCCAGCACCACGCCTGACGTGGCAGACTCGCCCGTCGGCACGGACTCCGCTCGCGGTCGCAGGGCACGGATCGCGACTAGCGCGATCACTGCGGCGAGCAGCAGTGCGAACGCCGTGGTCGCCGGCTTCTGCACCTGCTCAACCCGGTCCCAAATGGTCGGCGCGACGTCTTCCATCGGCATGGGCGGTGCGAACGGAACGCTCACCACGGACACCTGGTCTCCGCGTGAGGCATCGGCGCCCACGGCCGCGCGCACGAGCTCCGTGATCTGCGCTATCTCGCCGTCGGTGCGCGGAGTGGCGACAGTGCCTGCCGCCCCGTCGCCACCCACGGCCGCGACCTCGGGCTGACGCTCGTTCACGAGCACTGCCACGGTGAGGCGTTGCACGCCGCCTATGGCGCCGGAGACCGTCTCCACGCTGCGCGAGGGCTCGTACGAGTTGGCGATGTTGCTGGACCCGGCGCCGCCTTCGGGCCCCGGGATGATCTCGGCCTTCTGCTCCGTGATCAGCGCCTGGCGCTCGCCGTCCACCGACTGGGTGGTGCGTTCCACCCGGTCGAAGTTGATCGTGGCGGACACCTGCACGCGTGCGTTGCCCGGTCCCACCACCTGGGCGAGAAGCTCCTCCGTGCGACGCGCGAGGTGTGCCTCCACATCGCGCTGTATGGCGAGCTGGCGTGAGGTGAGTCCCGCCAGGCTGCCGGGCTCGTCAGGCATCGAGAGCAGGCGCCCCGAGTCGTCGAGCACCGTCACCTTCTCGCTCTCCAGGCCATCCACGCTGCTTGCCACTAGGTGCGCGATTCCCTGCACCACGTCTGCTCCCGGAGTGGCGCCGCTCTTGAGTCGAAGGACTACGGACGCCTCCGCCGGACGATCGCCGCCGCGGCGGAAGCCGGCCGTCTCGCGGATTGCCAGGTGCACCTGCGCGACCTCCACGCCGCGCATCTTCGAGATCGTGCGCTCCAGCTCGCCCTCGAGCGCACGACGGTAGTTCACGCGCTGCGTGAAGTCGGTCATGCCCCACGACGGCTGGTCGAACAGCTCCAGCCCGGGCCGGCCTGACGTGGGCATCCCGTCCCTGGCGAGCGCAACGCGTGCGCGCGCCAGGTCGCTCGCCGGCACCATTATCTGCGTGCCGCCGCTCTCCAGGCGGTACTGGATCTTCTCGGTCCGCAGCCGCTCGGTGAGCACCGAAGTGTTCTCCAGTGCCACGCCGCTCACCGCCGGAACCCACGTGGGCCGGTTCGCGATGTTCGCGAGCAGGAGGATGAGCAGCGCGGCACCTACGCCGGCGGCAATGATCATCGCGCGCCGCTGTCCGCCGACGCGCTCCACGAGCGGAGCGATCATGCGCGGCATTTCACGCGGCATGGTCGCGAGCTGGGTACCGGATGCCGTTTCCACGTCAGGTCTGCATGTTCACGAGCGTCCGGTACGCATCCAGGAACTTGTTGCGTACCTCCACCAGCATCTCGATGGCAATGCCAGCCTCCTCGGCGGCAGCCATCACCTGGTGCAACTCCACAGGCTCACCGCGAACGAACGCGCTGGTGAGCGCTTCCGACTGCTCCTGCACGGCCGAGACTTCGCCGATCGCGCGTGCGAACAGCGAGCTGAACGACCCATCGCCCGATGCGGGACGGGTGAACGGAACGGGCAGCCCCTGTCGTTCGGCGCGCTGCAGCGCCGCGGATATCGCGTCCATGCCGACGCGTCCAACCGGGTCGCTCATCGTCAGGCCCTTACGTCCAGTCGAAGACCGCGCGCAGCGGGATGCGTGGTGTTCAGCCTGCCGGGCGAGTAGCTCAGCAGTCCGGGTGCCGTGTCCGCGAAGAACACGCGCTCCTGCAAGTCGAGCAGCGACCAGATCTCGGGGTCCACGTTCCCCTGCGGCTCGGCCGGCAGCGCGTTAGGCGCGCGATAGGCAGCGGCGCCGCGCTGAGCGCCGGTCGTGCGGGAGGGGGCCGGCGCAGCGGGACGCGGGCCGGAAGAGCCGGCGTTGTCGCGTATGCCGCGCTGGCGCGGGTCTGTGTGCGCAACTGAAGTTGCTGCAGATGGAAGCGTCTGTTGAAGCATCGTTGACATCGGGGTTCAGCTCGGCGCTCAGATGTCTATCGAGCGCCGCAGGATCGCGCGTGCGGTCTGGAAGACGGAGGCATTGGCCTCGAACACGCGGCGGGCGTCCATCATGTCCACTATCTCGTCGGTCACGCGCACGTTCGGCATGCGCACGTAGCCGCTCTCGTCGGCGTCCGGATGGCCCGGGTTGTACACGAGCGGGCCTTCGCTCGGGTCTTCCACCACCTCCGAGACGCGCACGCCGTTGGCCGCGTCCACCACGGTGACGCCGGCGATGTCGAATGGAGCCACCGCTGCTATGGGGTCCGTCTCGTAAGGCATGCGCGGGAACGGAGGAACGCCTGCGATCTGCGACGAGTACGGCGGATGCTCCAGGGGGGCGTTCTCCATCACCGCCACACGACGGCGATAGGGACCACCCGTCTCGGTGCGCGTGGTCTCGGCGTTCGCGATGTTCGTCGCAATGGTCTCGATGCGCACCCGCTGCGCCGAGAGTCCGCTGGCTGCGATGCCGAGGGTGCGGAACATCGGCTTCACGAGCGGGCGGAGCGGCGAGGGCAGGAAGCCCAGGAACGGGGGAACTGTCATCGGATCAACCGTTCTTCAGGCTGGTGCGAACGCCCTGGTAGGCCTTCTGGAGAAGCTTCGCCGTCGCTTCGAAGCGAAGCTGCTCGTCCGCGAGGCTCACCATTTCCGCCTCGATGTCCACGTCGCCGCGTGCAGGGCTGCCGGGCGCCTGGCCGGGCTCCGGCAGCGCGAAGCCGCCCGGCGGCAGTACGGACGCCTGCGCCACGCGGCTCGCGATCACGCGAGTGCGTTGGCTGCTGACGTCCAGTCCTTCCTTCAATGTGGTAGCCGGAGTAACCCGTCCAACGAATCCGAAGGGCATCTGTCGCTCACGAGGTGAATGTGGGGCGCGAGTGAAAAGCGCCCGGGAATCGTGAGCGTGGAAAGGCAATGCGCGGACCAGTGCCAGCCGCGGGCCGGACCACCCTGTCTCAGGGTGTAGCCGTATTGCCTAACTGCTGATGCATGTGTGAGTTACGAGCTTCGCGCGTACGGCGGCGGACAGTGATTCATAGCGTCAGGCCCACCCGGTCACAGGTGCCGCCCGGCACGAATTGCCGCTGGCGGCGGGTGAAAGATTCCGGGTTCCGGCATGCGGAAACCTCAGCCGCGTGTGCTGTCACAGCGCGCGAAGCGTCGGGATCTGCTCACCCTGCACCGAAGCCGGCCACTACGCACCG
>CAYQAO010000065.1:12995-15655 GCA_964415485.1 uncultured Gemmatimonadaceae bacterium | reverse complement strand
GAGGCGCTGGATTGTCCCATGCCTTTACTGCAGGGATTAGGGAACAGGGACTAGGGACTAGTGGAACTGCCTCGGGTTCTGTCATCCAGCGCCGGATTCCACTGTGCACCGAAGCCGGCCACTGCCACCCCGGCTGTCATCCCGCGCGAAGCGTCGGGATCTACTCACCCTGCACCGAAGCCGGCCACTACGAGCGGCAGGCAGATCCCGACACTCGCTGCGCTCCTGCGGGATGACAATTAGAGAGTTGGCGAGTGCGGGATGACAATTAGGGAGCTGGCAAGTGCGGGATGACAGGGGAGCGAAGCACGGGATGGCACGCGTGGCGAGCCGAGCCTCTCCCCAGGCCCCGACACCCGACACCCAACAGCCGACATCCTTCAGGAGCGCCTCGCACTCCTCAACCCGACACCCGCCAGACCACCGCCACATTCCTCCCCGGCCCCGGCGCGAAGTCCTTGATTCGACTGGTGGATTCACGGTGCAGCGTGTTGCCGAGGTTCTCGGCACGCAGGGATATGGAATGGCGCTGGCCCGCTGCATGGAATGTGATGCCGGCGTGCAGCCTCACGAGCACATGGGCGGGAGTGGGGAGTTCGTCCGCAGCGCCTGTCCGGTCCTGGCGAAACTCGTGGTGCACGTCGCCGCCGATGGCATGGCGGCCGTCGTCCCAGCGGACTGTGAGGCCGAGCCGTGCCGGCGGCATGAAGGACAGCGGGCGCCCGCCTGCCTGACGGGCATGCAGCATGTCGCCCATCACTCCAATCGCCACGCTGGAGACCGGTGCCCACTCCAGGGATCCCTCGAGGCCCTGCAGCACCGCGGTGCCCTGCTCGTAGCCGAGCACCGGATAGCGCGCGCCGTTCAGGATCGTGTCGCCACGAGCCTGCAGGTGGACGTAGTTCGCGATGCGCTGCCGATGAATGCTGAACTGTCCGTTCCAGCGCGCGCGCTGCACACGCAGCAGCGCTTCGGCTCCCACTCCGCGTTCGGCGGCCAGCCCGGGATTGCCCGTCTCCACTGCGCCGGTTCCGGCGTGGGCAGCATCCGAGAAGAGTTCCTCTACCGTGGGCGCGCGAAACGAGCGACTGATGCTCGCGGCCGCGGCGACACCCTGCATGAGCGGAACGCGCAGTCCGGCAGAACCCGAGAACGACCTGAACGCCCTTGTCCTGCCGGAACCGAACCTGCTGCTGGTGCGTGAGCGGATACGGTAGTCGTCCAGGCGCGCGCCCAGCTCCAGGGTCGGCCTGCCCAGCGACACGGCCTGGAAGGTGAAGACGCCCACCCCTCGTGAGGCGGCTCCCGGCGTCAGTGCCGAAGGCCCGGTTGCCGAGTAGTCCTTGAACAGTGCCGAGATGCCCCAGCTGCCCTCCACGACAGGGCCTGCGGAACCCTGACGAAACACGATGTCTGCGGCCTGCGTCGAGAGGCTGAACTGCTGGAGGACTTCCCCCAGGTCATCATCCAGTTCGTCGTGTCCATAGTCCTGAACCGTGCCCCCGATGCGGAGGGAGGGGAACAGTGCGCTGCGAAGGTCGGCCTCCACCTGCCCTCTCGCCTCGTAGCGCCTTCCGTCCAGGCTCACTGGCGACGCGTCAGGCGGAACCGGAAGTCCGTACGCGAAGTCGTAGATCTGGGTGGCCACTCCCGCGGTGACTGACGCCCCGACGTAGCCGAGTCCGGCGCCTGCGCTCCGGCTCCGCATGTCGGTGTTGTGGAGCCGCGATCCGAGGTCGGCCTCACGCGGGATGCGCATGTCGCTGCTGAAGCGTGTGCCCACGCGGGCAGTAACAGCCCACCTGCCGCCGAGCGGCAGCGTGGTGGATGCGAACGCTGCGGCTCCCGGAAAGGCGCTCTCGGATTGCAGGGACGCATTCCACGTTGCCTCGTCAGGCACGACAGACGGTATGTCGCGGGTTATCACGTTCACCACTCCGCCGAGTGCGTTGTTCCCGTAGAGGAACGTGGCAGGACCGCGGATCACCTCCACACGTTCCACCGAGAGCGGGTCCATGGTCACGCCGTGATCGTCCGCGGACCCCGCCAGGTCTGCCGAGCGCAGTCCGTCCTGCAGCATGAGGACCCTGTCGCCGGTGAGGCCTCGCATCACGGGCATGGTGGCAGCGGGCCCCATCGAGCGCATGGCGATGCCGGGCTGCGCACGCAGGGTGTGCGCGATGGTCCCGGCGAGCTCGCGCTGAAGCGCAGCGCCGTGCAGGTGGGTGGTTGCCTGTGCCACGGCCAGCGGGTCGCGACCGCTCGCCGTCCCGGTGACTTGAACCGAGGGAAGTGAGAGCGGTGTCGGCTGCATGGTGATCGCGAGCCCGCTGACACCGCCTCCGGCCGGGACTTCCACGTCGAGACGTATCGGGGCGAACCCGATCCGGGAGACGTGCAGCTGGTGCCTGCCGGGCGGCACGTTGTGCAGGATGAAGCGGCCGGTCGAGTCGGCGAGCGTGCCGCGACCGCTGGGGAGGAGAACGACCTGGGCCCTCGCGACCGGCGCCCCGCTCGGGTCGGCAACGCGGCCAGCGATGGATGAGGCTTGCTGGGCGGAAAGCGGCGCGGCGGTGCAGAGCAGGAGAGCGATACCAGAGAGGCCCGTCCGAACAGCGCCAGGCGCGTGGCAGAGACCCGTCCGAGCAGCGTCAGGCGCG
>CAYQAO010000065.1:0-12895 GCA_964415485.1 uncultured Gemmatimonadaceae bacterium | reverse complement strand
CGTCCGAACAGCGCCAGGCGCGTGGCAGAGACCCGTCCGAGCAGCGTCAGGCGCGAGGCGTCGAACCAGTGACAGCACGCCACGCCCCGCGAGCGCGGGGGCTGTCAGCCGGGTGCCTGAGAGTATCGGGTAACGCGAGAACAGAGGAGACACGGAAGATTTCTGCTGTTCGCATACGAGATTTCGAGTAGTCTAAATTACGGATGCGGGAAGTTTGCGCAAGCCTCGGACCTTGGGGACGCGTCCGGGCAGACCGGGGCGCCTCAGCCCTTCAGCTTTTCTCCCAGGATTTCCCGCTCACGCTCGTTCCGCGTGAGTTCGAGCGCGCGCTCGAGTTCGCGCCTCGCCTCGGCGTTTCGACCGAGCTTCAAGAGCAGGTCGCCTCGCACCGCCGGCAGGAGGTGATAGTTCTGCAGCGATCCTTCTTCCACGAGCTGGTCTACGAGCCGTAGCGCGGGCTCCGGGCCAAAGGCCATGCTGATGGCCACGGCGCGGTTCAGCTCGATGACTGCCGACGGAACGAGGGCGGAGAGCTCCTCGTAGAGGGACGCGATGCGCGCCCAGTCCGTCTCGTCAGGCGCGAGTGCCCGCGCGTGGCAGGCGGCTATGGCGGCCTGCAGGGTGTACGGGCCCGGTCGCTCGCTGCGAGAGAGCGCCAGGTCGAGAGCCGCCAGCCCGCGGCGGATGAGAAGCTGGTCCCACCGGCTGCGATCCTGGTCCAGCAGGAGCACCGGCTTTCCCGTGGCGTCCACCCTGGCGCGCAGTCGTGAGGCCTGCAGCTCCATCAGCGCCACCAGCCCGTGCACCTCGCCGTCGTCAGGCGCCAGGCCCGCGAGTACCCGCCCAAGGCGGAGCGCATCCTCGCACAGGCCGGGTCGAACCCAGTCCTCGCCCTGCGTGGCCGAGTAGCCCTCGTTGAAGATGAGGTAGATCACCTCGCGCACGTCCGACAGCCGGCCCGACAGCTCGGCAGCCGGAGGAAGCTCGAACGGAACGGCGGCGTCCGCCAGCCTCTTCTTCGCGCGCACGATGCGCTGCGCGATGGTCGGAACGGGCGAAAGGAACGCGCGTGCAATCTCCTCCGTCGTCAGGCCGCCGAGCAGGCGGAGGGTGAGCGCGACCCTTGCCTCACGCGAGAGGACCGGATGGCAGGTGATGAACACCAGCCGCAGTATGTCGTCTCCAACCGGGTCGTCCAGCGTGGCGTCCACCTCGCGGGTGAAGTCCCGCGTTTCGGAGTCTATCTCGTAACCCAGCTCGGCGTTCTTGCGCTCGTGTAGCGCGCCGCGTCGCAGGTGGTCTATGGCGCGATTCCTGGATGCGGCCATGAGCCAGGCGCCGGGGTTGTCGGGAATTCCCGACGACGGCCAGCGTTCCAGCGCGGACAGCATGGCGTCCTGGGCGAGGTCCTCGGCAATTCCCACGTCGCCCACCAGGCGCATGAGGCCCGCAATGATCCTCGCGGACTCCATGCGCCACACGGTCTCCACTGCCTTGTGTACCCGGGCATTGTCCATCCCTTCGGACTAACGTTGCCCGGCCTGCTCCGCAAGGCAGTCAGGCGCCTCGAGCAGCCGCCCTCGAGCAGCCGCCCTCCGGCCGCGCGAGCCCGTCAGGATGCCGCGCTGCGCTGTGCCTCCACGCCTGCGCGAATGCGAGCGTCCTGCTCCAGAACCTCCGGCGTGGCAATCTCGCCGAAGTCCTCTATCTCGCCCACCTGGCGAATCTCGATCACGGACTGCTCGCCGGCGGGGTTGGGAACCTTCTTCACCCACTCGATGGCCTCCTCGAGCGACTTCACCTGGATGAGCCAGAATCCGGCGATCAGCTCCTTGGTCTCGGTGAAGGGCCCGTCCACCACGGTGCGCTTGTCGCCGTCGAACAACACCCGGGCGCCCTTCGAACTGGGATGGAGTCCTTCCCCGGCAAGCAGGACTCCGGCCTTCATGAGTTCCTCGTTGAACTTGCCCATCTCGTGAAGGAGTTCAGGGCCTGGCAGTACTCCCGACTCGGTCTGCTCGTTGGCCTTCACTATCAGCATGAACCTCATGCGTTCCTCCGTGTGGTCGTGGTGGCGCTCAGTGGCTTCTGCATGTACGTCGAACGAGGCGAGAGCGAATTGACAGGCCGGGCGAGAACGGATGGGCGGGGGATCGGTCGAGTTCAAGGATCGAAACGGCTGAGCTTGCGTTGCGGCGCGAGAGAATTCATTTTGCCATCAGGTTTAACCAAACAGATAAAGTGACTGATCAAGCCATAGGGCCGCCCGCGCGGAACACCGACCGGGACGGCGACACCGAGAAGAGGATCCTGGAGGCCGCGAGATCCGTCTTCGTGCGCCACGGAACGGCGGGCGCGCGCATGCAGGAGATCGCCGCGGTCGCCGGCGTGAACCAGGCCCTTCTCCACTACTACTTCCGTTCCAAGGAACGACTGGCGGAAGCGGTGTTCAGGGACGCGGCAGGACGACTTGTCCCGGCCGTCGTCTGCCTGCTCGGCTCGGACGCCACCCTGGAGCAGAAGCTCGAGAGCTTCGTCCACCTGTACATAGACACGGTGCGCACCCAGCCCTACCTGCCGGGTTATGTGCTGGCGGAGCTGCACCACCAGCCCGACCGGCTGACGGCACTCCGGGAGATCACGCGGGAGATGCCGCCTCACGAGGCATCGCGCCTCATGGAGCGGCTCACGGAGGACATGAAGGCGGCAATCCGCGAGGGACGCATCCGCCCCATGTCGCCGCTGCAGTTCATCGTGAACGTGGTGGCCCTGTGCGTGTTCCCGTTCGCGGCCCGTCCCATGCTCGACGCCGCGTTCGGCATGAACGACGAGCGATTCGAGCAGTTCCTCGACGAACGGCGCGCCGAGCTGCCGTCGTTCATTCTCCGCGCACTGAGACCATGACCGCACTCAGGATCACGGGCGCGATGGTCGTTGCCTCGCTGACGACGGCCTTCGCATCCCCGATTGCCGCGCAGCAGGGCACAGGGAGTACCGACACCCTCACGCTTGCCGAGCTGCACGCTGCCGCGCTCGCAAACGACCCCCGGTTGGAACAGGCGGGGCTGCTCGCCCGCAGGGACTCGCTGCGGCAGCGATCCCTGCGGGCAGAGTGGCTGCCGCAGCTCTCGCTGGCTGCGCGCGCACAGTACCAGTCGGACGTGGTGAAGCTGCCCTTCACGCCTCCCGGCGGAGGGGCGCCCTCGCAGCCTCACGACACCTACGACATGTACCTGGGAGTGAGCCAGTCGATCTTCGACCCTGCGTACCGCCCGCGCAGGAACCTGCAGCGCGCGGAGCTTCTGGAGTCGGAGGCAAGGCTGGAGTCCACCCTGTACGGACTTCGCGAGGCCGTGAACGGCGCCTACTTCGAGGCGCTGCGCGCGCAGGTTGGCCTTGCGGAGGTGGAAGCCGCGATCAACGCCCTCCAGGCACGGCTGGAGCTCGCGCGCTCCCGCGTCAGGTTCGGCGCCGCACTGCCCGGTGAGGCGGCCATGCTGGAAGCGGAGATCCTCACCAGGCGTCAGGCAGCGGACCGGCTCGCAGCGATGCGCAGGGCCGCTCTCGCCGTGCTGGAACATCTCACGGGTGCGAGCCTGGACAGCGGTACTGCGCTGGTGCTTCCGACCATCGGCGACGAGGTGACCGGAACTCGCATGCGTCTGGCCGAACTGCGCGCCCGCCCCGAGTACCGGGTCTTCGAGCAGAGCCGTCGGGCGCTGCGCGTGCGCCAGTCGGCGATTCGGGCGCGAACGCTGCCGCGTCTCTCGTCCTTTGGGCGAGCCGGCCACGGCAGGCCCGGGCTCAACCCGCTGGCGACGGAGTTCGACAGCTACTGGCTGGCGGGAATCCAGGTGGAGTGGACGCCGTGGAACTGGGGAACCAGCCGGCGCGACCGCGAGGAACTGCGCGTGCAGCAGGAAGTGATAGACACCGAGGAGGCTGCGTTCACGGAGTCGCTGCTCCGTGCAACGGAGGTGGAGCTGGCGGAGATGGATCGGCTGTCCAGGGCCGTGGAATCGGATGCGCGCATCGTCGAGCTGCGTGAGGAGGTACTGCGCGAGGCACGTGCCCGCTTCGAGGAGGGGGTGATCACCTCCGCCGAGTACGTAGAGCGTGACACCGAGCTTCTCGCGGCGCGCCTGGCGCAGGCTTCGCACGCGGTGGACCTGGCGCATGCACAGGCCCGCTTCCTGACCACGGCGGGATTGGAGATGCCTCAATGACGGACACGAACTTCGAGCTTGGCTTCCGCAGGGAACGGCCAATCGAGATGGTGCAGGTATTGACCGGCACGTCCGGTCGGCTCGCGATCGGGATGACCGCTCTCGCTCTCGTCCTGGGTGCCTGCAGCGGCGACCCGGAGCCTGACGCCTACGGGAACTTCGAGGCGGTGGAGGTGGTGGTGTCTGCGCAGACCACCGGGCAGGTGGAACGCTTCCTCCCCGATGAAGGGCGCCGCCTGGCGGCCGGCGACCTCGCAGCCGTCATAGACACTACGCAGCTCGCCCTGGAGCGGGACCAGCTCGTGGCACAGCGCGCCGCGACGGCGTCGCGCAGGCGTGAGGTGAACGAGCAGCTGCGAGTACTGGAAGTCCAGCGGGACGTGGCGCAGCGCAACCTGGAGCGTACGCGCCGCCTGAACGAACAACGGGCAGCCACGGCGCAGCAGCTGGACCAGGCCGAGCGGGAGTACCGGGTGCTCGTTGCGCAGATGGGGGCGCTGCGTGCCCAGGGCGAGAGCGTGGAGCTGGAGGAATCGTCAGGCGATGCGCGCGTGCGCCAGCTCGAGGAGAGAATCGCACGGAGCAGCGTACTGAACCCTCGAGCCGGCACGGTGCTCGCCACGTATGCGCGCGAGGGTGAAGTGGTACAGGCAGGACAGCCGCTCTACCGCATAGCGAATCTCGACACGCTGGAACTTCGAGTCTACGTGACGGGAGCGCAGCTGACATCGGTGGCGCTGGGCGAGCCGGTGACCGTGAACGTCACCGGGCGCGGCGGTGACATGCTCACCGTGGGCGGCACCGTCAGCTGGATCTCGCCGTCGGCCGAGTTTACGCCGACGCCGGTGCAGACGCGCGACGAGCGTGCAGACCTGGTGTATGCCGTGAAGGTGCGCGTGCCGAACGAGAACGGCGTGCTCAAGATCGGGATGCCGGCCGACGTGATGCTGCGTCCTCGCGCCAGCTCTGGAAGCGGGGACGCTCGGCGGAACGCTGGCGGGGGCGGTGATTCCGCGGGAGCTGAGCGCGCGGGCGACGAGGAGCCATGAGGGCGGACAACCATCCGGTAGTCGTACGCGACCTGGTGAAGCGCTTCGGCGGCACGACGGCGCTCGACCGCGTGAGCTTCGAGGTCCGTCCGGGGGAGCTGTTCGGGCTCGTGGGGCCGGACGGCGGAGGCAAGACCACGCTGTTCCGGATCCTCGCCACGCTCAGCCTGCCTGACGACGGAAGCGCCTCGGTGCTCGGCATGGACGTGGTGAAGGACATGTGGTCCATCCGGTCGCGCGTAGGCTACATGCCCGGTCGGTTCTCGCTCTACCAGGACCTTAGCGTGGAGGAGAATGTGAGGTTCTTCGCGGCCGTGTTCGGCACCACCCTGGAGCACGGCTACGCGACCATAGCCCCGATCTACAGGCAGATAGAGCCGTTCTCTGCACGAAGGGCGGGCGCGCTCTCCGGAGGAATGAAGCAGAAGCTGGCGCTGTCGTGCGCGCTGGTGCACAGGCCCGACATCCTGTTCCTTGACGAGCCCACCACCGGCGTTGACGCCGTGTCGCGAACGGAGTTCTGGGAGCTGCTGCACGAGCTCAGGGATTCGGGCCTGACGATGGTGGTGTCCACGCCGTACATGGACGAAGCCTCACGATGCGACCGGGTTGCCCTGATCCAGCAGGGACGCGTGCTGGCGATTGACGAGCCGGCGGCGCTCGGACAAAGGTTCCCGCACAAGCTGTTCTCCATACGGACGCCCGAGCGCTATCGCGCAATACGGCTGCTGCGGGACCTCGAGCATGCCGCGGCCGTCCATCCGTTCGGCGAGGTGCTGCACTACAGCGATGCGCGCCCAGACAGTGCCGAAGTCGTTCGCTCGCTTCACGAGTACCTGAATGCGCACGGTCTTCACGATGTGGAGATCGCCAGGATCGAGCCCGGTATCGAGGACACCTTCATCGCCCTAATGGGCGAGCCGGCCGGGGCGGCCGCATGAACGCGATCGAGGTCCGGCACCTGACGCGGCGCTTTGGAAGGTTCACCGCGGTGGACGACATCTCGTTCACCGTAGGTCGCGGCGAGGTGTTCGGCTTCCTGGGAGCCAACGGAGCAGGAAAGACGACCGCCATCCGCATGCTGACAGGGCTCCTTGCCCCCTCGTCCGGCGAAGCGACCGTAGCCGGCGTGAATGTCGTTACCGGCGCGGAGGAAGTGAAGCGGCGCATCGGCTACATGAGCCAGCGGTTCTCGCTCTACGACGACCTCACCGTGAGGGAGAACATCGTGCTCTATGGAGGGATCTACGGGCTGTCCGACGACCGGATCCGCGAGCGGGGCAGCCGACTGCTCGAGAGCCTGAAGCTGCTGAATGCGCGGGACAGTCGCGTAGGTACGATGCCGCTCGGCTGGAAGCAGAAGCTGGCATTCTCCGTGGCGATGCTGCACGAGCCGGCGGTGGTTTTCCTCGACGAACCTACTGGTGGCGTGGATCCCGTGACGAGACGCCAATTCTGGGAGATGATCTACGCGGCGGCTGAACGCGGTACGACCGTTCTGGTGACCACACACTACCTGGACGAGGCCGAGTACTGCGACCGCGTGTCAATCATGGTGGATGGACGCATTGCTGCGATGGGCACACCCGGTGCCCTCAAGGCCGAGCATTCGGTGCGCACACTTGAGGACCTCTTCGTGTCGCTCACCAGGCCGGGCGGAACGATGCAGGCCGGATTGCGCCAATGAGAAGTCGCAGCAGGGCGCTCCTGGCATTCATGCGAAAGGAACTGCGGCACGTTCTGCGCGATCCGCAGACGCTGTGGATCCTTCTGCTGGTTCCGCTCGCTCAGGTGGTGGTGTTCGGATTCGCATTGCGGAGCGACGTGAACGACATACGCATCGCGTTCGTAGAGCCCGTATCCGACCAGGCGACTGCCGAACTGCGCACGCGGTTCCAGGGGAACGACAGGTTCACCGTGGTCGCCGTGCTGCCGTCGGTGCAGGAGGTCGAGCCGCTCTTCAGGCGCGGCGAGGCTGATCTCGCCCTCGTATTCGCACCCGGCTTCGCTCAGGAGATGGCGAGGGGCACTCCCGCAGGACTTCACCTGATCTCCGACGCGACGGACCCCAACTCGGGCAGCATGAGGCAGGCCTATGCGCGGGCGGTGGTGTCCGCCTATCAGGCCGAAGCTGCAGCGCGAGGCCGCGCGAGCTCGCAGCCTTTCCGTATCGAAGTGCGTTCGCGCATGCGCTACAACCCTGCGCTCGAGAGCGTGAACCTCTTCGTGCCGGGGCTCATCGCGCTGGTCCTTACGCTGGTTACGGCGCTCATGACGGCGATCTCCCTGTCGCGGGAGAAGGAACGCGGAACGCTGGAAGTCCTGCTGGTATCCCCGCTTCGTCCGTGGCAGATAATCGTGGGCAAGGTGGTTCCGTACCTGTTCCTGGCGATGGTCAACGTGGTGTCGGCGCTTCTGGCGGCCTGGCTGGTGTTCCGCGTGCCGTTCCGAGGCAGCCTCACGCTGCTGCTCTCGGCGAGCGTGCTGTACGCCATGGTAGGTCTTGCCCTGGGCGTGCTGATAGCCGCCCGAACGACGTCGCAGCGCGCCGCGATGCTGGGCGCGATGGTAGGCACCATGCTGCCGAGCACGCTGCTGTCCGGAATGATCTTTCCGATATCCAGCCTTCCGGACTGGTTGAGGCCGCTCACGGTAGTGGTACCCGCCCGGTGGTTCATCGTGATCTCGCGCGGCGTGATGCTCAAGGGTGCAGGCTTGGAGAATGTGTGGGTGGAGCTCCTGGTGCTCTCGGCGATGCTGGCGGTGTTCATGCTCGCAGCGGTCCGCAGCTTCAGTCCAAGGCTCACCTGACGATGCGGCCCCTCCTCTTCCTGCTCCGCAAGGAATTCCTGCAGATCTTCAGGGACCGGGTGATACTCGGCATGCTGTTCGTGATTCCGATAGTGCAGATGCTGCTGCTCGCGAATGCAACCACCTTCGAAGTCAGAAGCGCGCAGCTGTACGTCGTGGACCAGGATCGCAGCCGGGCGTCGCGCGCGCTCGTGGACAGGCTGGAGGCATCCGGACGCTTCGTGCTGACTGGTGCGGGGCCGAGTGTCGCGCAGGCCGACAGGGAGATGCTGAACCGGCGAGCGGACGTGATCCTCACCGTGCCGCACGACTTCGAACGAACCCTCGTGCGGGAGCGGCGAGCACCGGTCCAGATGATCTTCAACGCGGAGGATGGCGCCGCGGCATCCGTGACGCGCAGCTACGTGCAGAGCATCGTTGCGGCGTATGCAACTGAACTGGCCGGCGATGCAGTTCCAGCGGCGACTCGTGTGTCATCCGGATCGGAAGCTCCGCCCCGGCGAGGAAGCGCGAACATCGAGCTCAGGGAGCGCGGCTGGTACAATCCCGAGCTGGATTACCGCGCGTACATGATACCCGCCATCCTCGTGGTGCTCGTCACGATAGTGGGAAGCCTGCTGACGGCGATGAACATCGTGCGCGAGAAGGAGGCCGGCACGCTGGAGCAGCTCAACGTTACGCCCATTTCGCGGACCACGTTCATCGCGGCGAAGCTGATTCCGCTGTGGAGCCTGGCGCTACTCGATCTGGGAGTGGGGCTGGGCGTGGCGAAGCTGGCCTTCGACATTCCGATCCGCGGTAGCCTGGCGGTTATCTTTCTAGGTGCTGCCATCTACCTGCTCGTAGCGCTGGGAATCGGGCTCTGGGTCTCGAGCGTTTCGTCAACGCAGCAGCAGGCGATGTTCGTCACCTATTCCATCCTGCTCATCTATCTCCTGATGAGCGGCCTGTTCACCCCGGTGCGGGGAATGCCCGAGTGGGCGCAGGTGGTGGCCCAGCTGAGCCCCGTAATGCACTTCACGCAACTCATGCGGGCGGTGCTGCTGAAGGGGGCGGGGATCATGGACGTGGCCCGTGAGCTCGCCTGGCTCAGCGTGATGGGAGCGGTGGTCCTCACCGTCTCCGTAAGGCGATACAGCAAGCGCACTACCTGACGACGCAGGTCGTGAGCGCCGATCGTGCGATGGCCGCGCAGGCATCGCACGCCTGGCGTCGTTCGTGGCGTGCGGAAGTAGGAGTGGCAGTATCCTTGACGATGGAGTGGAAGCACATGGTTCGTGTAGGCAACTCGGAGCTGGAGATTTTTCCGCTGGGGCTGGGTGGCAACACGTTTGGCGCCGCCAACGATCTCGAGCAGTCCATGCAGGTGCTCGACGCATTCACCGCCGCCGGCGGCAACTTCATTGACACGGCGGATTCCTATTCGTTCTGGGTACCCGGAAACTCCGGAGGCGAATCCGAGTCGATAATCGGCGAGTGGATGCGCAAGCGGCGCAACCGGAACGCCGTGATCATTGCCACCAAGGTGGGCGATCATCCCGGTTTCAAGGGGCTTTCGCCAAGGAACATCGCGCGGGCAGCGGACGCGTCGCTCAGGCGGCTGCAGGCGGACCACATTGACGTGTACTATGCCCACCGCGACGACCATTCCGTGCCGCTGATCGAGACGCTGGCTGCGTTCCAGAAGCTCGTGGATGCGGGGAAGGTACGATACGTGGCGATGTCGAACTACAGCCCGGAGCGCGTGGAAGAGTGGATGACCACGGCTCGTGACAACGGCCTGGCGCTTCCGGTCGCCATGCAGCCCCACTACAACCTGGTTCACCGCCACGATTACGAGCAGGGCCTCGCACCTCTCGCCGAGAAGTACTCCCTGGCGGTGTTCCCATACTTCGGCCTCGCAAGCGGTTTCCTCACGGGCAAGTATCGCGGTGAGTCGGACCTGGAGGGGCGCCGGAGAGCCGGGGCGGTGTCGCGCTACCTGACGGCGGACGGTATGTCCGTGCTCGAGGCCCTCGATGAGATCGCCGCGGCGAAGGACGCGCCAGTGTCGGCAGTTGCGCTGGCGTGGCTGCTTGCGCGCCCGACGGTGACGGCGCCGCTCGCGAGCGCAACTTCCGTGGAGCAGCTGTCCGAACTGGTGAAGGCCGTGAAGGTGGAGCTTTCGGGAGAGGATGTGGCGCGCCTGGACGAAGCGTCCAGCGCATACGCCTGACGACGAGCCGCACGCGGGCGTGAAGCTCCAGCGGACTCGCGCTCGCAGTTCAGGTCGGCCGGCGTGGCAAGGCGGAACCGATCAGTGGACGAAGGCGGAGGGAGGCACGGGGCCGCCGGACACCCCGGGCCCTGACCAGCGCAGCTGCAGCGTGTACCCGCCACCGCTCTCGAAGAAGCGCAACAGCACGGGATGCAGGCCGGCTGAGAGGGCCACCTGACCCGAGACCGCACGGGGGCCGTGCGGTTCGTCGTTGTCCACCACGAGGCGATCGCCGATGTGCAGCGTGCTGCCGTCGTCCGAGTCCAGCGTGAAGGTGTAGACACCGGTCTGCGGCACCCTTACGAAGCCGGTGAGCACTATGGCGAACGCCTCGGCCTTCAGGTGCTCCGGAATGGAGACGTCAGGCACCACCAGGACGGCCGATGGTTCGC
The DNA here is from genome assembly GCA_964415485.1 of uncultured Gemmatimonadaceae bacterium. Lineage (GTDB taxonomy): Bacteria > Gemmatimonadota > Gemmatimonadetes > Gemmatimonadales > Gemmatimonadaceae > JBBQHX01. Next base: position 2,160 of record CAYQAO010000065.1, on the reverse strand, counting down.
CCACGATGGAGTCAACCCGCGCTACCTGGACCGGGTGGAATGCCAGGCGCAAGCCTGGCTCAGCGGGGCCGGGTTCATCCGCCTCACGAGGAACCTGCTTCTCGATCCGGATCGTTTGCGCCGGACCCAGGCGCCCGCTGGGATACAGCGCTCGCAAGCGGAGCGTAAGGTCACGGTCAACGGTGAGCGGATCCGAGTGCGAGTAGGAATCGCCATGGGGCAGTGAGCCGTCGGTGGTGTAGCGAAGTCCTGCTCCAGGCAGCGGCGGCGTCAGGCGGATGACCGTGTCCCGGATGACCACGGTGCGCTCGTGCAGCTCGGTGAGCGACGGCACCCTGTAGTGCACACCCATCGCGTCCAGCCGGGGGTAGTGTGATGCCAACCGTGCCTGGAAGCTGCGCCAGTCGCGGCGATCCGCTGCCGTCCAGGCAACCTCCGCGAGCGCCAGCATGCGGGGGAATGCCATGTAGTCGAGCTGCTCTGGCGACGCTATCCACTCACTCCAGAGATTGGCCTGCACGCCAAGTACGTGCGCGGCTTCCGATTCATCCAGTTCAACCGGCACTGGTTCGAACGAATGGACCTGCGCGAGCGTTCCGTCCGACTCCGGATAGTCGAAGTAGCAGCAGCTCGTTGGCGCGCGGATCACGTCGCTGCCTGCGCGCACCGCCCGTACCGGAGCGTCCGGAACCCAGCCGCGCCAGTGCATCACGATGGCACCGTCAGCCAGGCCACCTTCGATGATCTCGTCCCAGCCGATCATGCGCCGCCCTCGTGAGGCAAGCATGCGGCCGAGTCGTGCGATGAACCAGCTCTGCACCTCGTCCAGGCTGGACAGGCCTTCACGCTCCATGAGCGCGCGCGTGCCTTCGTGCGACGCCCAGGTGGCCTTCTCCACCTCGTCACCGCCGATGTGGATCCATGGGGAGGGGAACACCCGAACCAGCTCGTCGAGCACGTTCTCCGCAAACCGAAGCACCTCGGGCTTTCCGGGACACAGGGGTACGGAGAATGTCTCTCCCCATTCTGCAGCACCGGTGCACGAGAGCTCCGGGTATGAGGCAATGGCAGCCATCATGTGACCCGGCATGTCTATCTCGGGCACGATCGTTATGTGCCTCGCTGCCGCGTATGCCACCAGCTCGCGCATCTCGTGCTGCGTGTAGAAGCCTCCGTATCTCCTGCCAGCGCCCTCGCCGCGAAAGTGCTGCTCGGGCAGGTACTGGAAGTCGGGATTGTCCCGTCCCAGGCGCAGCACCACGCTGTCCTGCGAGTTCAGCTCTCGCCAGGCACCCTCGCTCGTGAGCTCCGGATACCGCGCCATCTCCAGTCGCCAGCCCTGGTCGTCCGTCAGGTGGATGTGAAAGCGATTGAACCTGTAGAGCGCCATCAGGTCCATGAACCGGCGCAGCTCCGCAACGCTGAAGAAGTGGCGAGAGACGTCCACGTGCATTCCGCGCCAGGCGAAGCGGGGGGCATCGGAGATCCTGATCGCCGGCAGCGTGATCGCGCCCCCGTCCTCGTGCACCGGGGGAAGCAGCTGCCGAAAAGTCTGCATGCCGTAGAACACGCCTGCCGGGCCGCCGCCGCTGATGCGGATCCCGTCGCTGGCCACGCGAAGTTCATAGGCCTCATGGCCGAGTGATTCGTCCAGCTGAAGCTCGATGGTTCTCACGTGGCTGGAGGTGCCTGACGAGGAGCGGTGCCCGGGCGCGGTCGAGGGTGCGTCGTGAGGGGACTGTCGCGCGCGTGTCTCGACAGCCGGTGTGGTGCCCGTCAGCTGCTCCAGGTAAGTGGACGCGAGGCGGGCGATGGGAAGTAGCGACTCATGCGCGGCGATGATGGTGATGTCCGCGGGCAGGAGCACCTCTCCGGAATCCCGCTGGACAGCTGCCGGCAGCGGGATGACGCTGATGTCCTGCTGCGCGCCCAGGCTCGCGGTATGGGGCAGAAGGACTGCGAGGAAGTTGAGAACGGCGACCAGCGGAGTTCCTGTCGTCATGCTCACCTGAGATTCGTTGTCGTCACGCGATTCTTACCTGTCATCCCGCGAGTCACTCTCCCCTGTCATCCCGCGCTTCGCACTCCTCTGTCATCCCGCGCGCAGCGTCGGGATCTACTCACCCTGCACCGAAGCCGGCCACTACGCGCTGAAAGCTG
>CAYQAO010000064.1:8476-16101 GCA_964415485.1 uncultured Gemmatimonadaceae bacterium | reverse complement strand
CCTCGTACACTAAACTCCGGGAAGATCGGTGTCTCACTCATATTGGCAGAGAGGGTAATTGCGTTCATTTGAAGCACACACAAGTGAACACTGCTCTCCAGGTATGGAGCCTAACGTGAGTATTGGAGCTGGCCGGTTCTCAGCTCATGGACTTTTGCTCCGGCGAGAGCTCGTAAAGCAGTTCAAATGCCAAGGTGCTTGCCGTGCCGGCAGCTTGGCCTGAGGCGTTCTAACGCTCTACGTTGGTGCATTCTACGTCGAGATAGTTTCCGGAATAATGTGACTGTGCCGCTGAGCGAAGCGCAGGTACGACGTACCAGGATTCACGATTCCACTCTACCCTTTCACTTGTGAGGAGAATTGACATGCCGAAGCATCCGCTGTTGTGGAGCAGTGTAGCATTGCTGGGCCTCTGGGCATGTGGAGCCGGGAGCGCCGGCGACCAGTTCACTGAAGCGGAAGATCGAGCCGCGCTGGTGGAGGCTTGTAATACTCAACAGGGCATCGGTTGGCTGAAGCGGGAGTATGGCGAAGGCTACTGCGAGTGTTGGGCGGACAAGGCAAAGGAAGTTCTTGGCGACGCGAACTATAGCAGGCTGGCGCAGGCCTCTCGAGCGGAACTGGCGTCAGCCGATGTCGCTGATCGCGAGAGGATTGCACGGGAGAACACCGACCTCTACTCGTCGGTGTCAAACGCTGCACAGTCTTGCAGGAAGACCAATTAGCCGAGCCTTCGATCGGATTGTTGGCGTAGCGGCTCTTCATTTGCGCTTCAGTGACGTGATACCGTTCAACGAAGTGACGCTGCTATCTCTGATCGACTATGGACAGCCGGAGCTGCTGAAGTCGAGCGCCATAACGAGGCGTTGAAGTTGTTAGCACGTTCGCGCGCCGCAGCTCAATAACGCCAGTTACTGAGACTTCTAGTGGTGTTCGGGTGCGGGAGGAGCTCGAATTGCCACACTTCCGCGATGTGGCCGCAGTTGAAGTGGCCAGGTGAGTGATACGCCTATCATCGTCCCGATCTTCGTGGTGCGATCGTTCTCGACGCGTGGCACCCTGACGTGGCCGCCCTGCTCGGCGAGCCATGGCGGCCACTACCGTGGCTTCTCGCATGTGCCGGGCTATTCGCTACGGAGGAGCTGGTCCGCGAGTGGTGGTCACTGCTGGAAGCAGCTACCCTCGCCCCTTTTGAAACTTGCATCGCGCCCCTATCGTTGTTCTCCTTAGCTGCTAAGGAGAACCCATGGCCACTGCCGAGCTTCTGCCCGGAACACTCGACGTACTGATCCTGAAGGCCGTTTCACTCGGCAGGTTGCACGGGTACGGCGTACTTCTCCGTATCGAACAGATCTCTGGCGGTGCGCTCCTCGTGCAGCAGGGCGCGCTCTATCAGGCGCTCTCGCGGCTGGAGCATCGTGGTCTCCTCGACTCCGAGTGGGGCATCTCGGAGAATAACCGCAAAGCGAAATACTACCGCCTTACCTCCGCCGGCCGCCGCACGCTCGGGGACGAAGCCGCGAGCTGGAAACGACTCTCGGATGCGATCGGGCTTGCTCTTTCAGCAAAGCTTGGAGAGGCGTGATCGATGATTGCCGAGCTGATGGCCCGGGTGCGCTCGCTCTGGCGCGGTGTCGTCCGCACGCGTCAGGTAGACGCTGACCTCAACGAAGAATTCCGCCTCCACATCGAACTGCGCGCTTCAGACCTGGTGCGGGCTGGCATGTCATCCGCCGACGCAACGCGGAAAGCGCGCGCCGAGTTCGGAAGCACGGAGCACCACCTCGAGAAGGCGCGCACCGCGCGCGGCCTGGGCTGGTTCGACGAAATGCAATTCTCCTGGCTCGACCTGAAGCTGGGTAGTCGCATGCTGCTGAAGTATCCCGTGCTCACGATCGTGGGCGGCCTCTCCATGGCCTTTGCGATCTGGGTCGGCGCCGGAACCTTCGAGGCGATCCGGCAGCTCGTGTTCCCTGCGATCCCGCTCCCTGAGAGTGATCGGATAGTCGTCCTCCAGAACTGGGACGCGGCCGCGAACAGTCCGGAATCTCGCGCGACGCACGATTTCGTCGTCTGGCGTGACGCGCTCACGTCGGTGGACGACGTTGCGGCGTACCGCACGCTCACCCGGAACCTGGAGATCGCGAAAGGCCTGGCGGAACCCGTTCACGGCTGAGGTAACCGGCGCGGCCTTCCGCGCGCTGCGTGTTCCCGCGCTGGTCGGACGCACGCTGGGAGAGGCGGACGTGCGAGCGGGCGCGCCGCCGGTCGCCGTGATCGGATACGACCTGTGGCAGTCGCGCTTTCAAGGGGATCCCGGTATCGTCGGACGCGCCGTCCGGATCAGTGGCGTTCCCGCGACCATCGTCGGCGTCATGCCGAAAGGATTCGCCTTCCCGCGCACGCAGGAGCTGTGGGCGCCACTCATGATCGACGCCTCGGGGTCAGCACCGCGTGAGGGAATCTCGATCCAGGTCTTCGGTCGGCTCGCTTCCGGCGCAACGCTCGACCGGGCACGAACCGAGCTTGCCAACCTCGGACAGATCGCCGCCACCGATCTCCCGCGCACGCACGAGCACCTCCGACCACAACTGTTCACGTTCGCGCAATCGGTGCGGGCGATCGGGGGACCAGGGGAGTCGACGAGCCTGCTCCTGGGGAACGTGTTCGTCGTGATGCTCCTCGTGCTCGTGTGCGCCAATGTCGGGCTGCTGATGTTCGCGCGTGCGGCGACACGCGAGACCGAGATCGTCGTGCGCTCCGCGCTCGGCGCCAGCAGAAGGCGCATCGTGATGCAGCTCTTCGCGGAAGCGCTCGTGCTGGGCGGCGTGGCGGCTGTCGTCGGGCTGACCGCGGCAGGATGGGGCGTGCGGTGGGCACTCGATCTCATGCGGGCCGAGCTCACTGATGGCAGCGGGAACTTCCCGTTCTGGGTGGATGGCGGGCTGTCACCGTTGACCGTCGTCTACGCCGCATTGCTGACCATCCTGGCCGCTGCGATCGCGGGCGTGCTCCCGGGGCTCAGTATCACGCGCAACCTGGGCGAGCGTCTCAGGCGCGCGACCGCTGGCGGAGGCGGAGCGCAGTTCGGCGGGGTGTGGACGGTCATCATCGTCACACAGATCGCGGTGACGATGGGATTCCCGGTCGTCGCGTTCTTCGTACGTAAGGACGCCGTTCGGATCGAGACGCAGCCACTCCCGTTCCCCGTGGATCAGTTCCTCTCCGTTCGTCTCGAGATGGAGCGTTATCCACCGGAGGCCGGCGCGGATACCAGTAGCGCCGCGTTCGAGGCGCGCTACATGGCGGCGGTGCAGAAGTTCGAGGAGCGACTCGAGGCGGATCCGGCGGTGGTCGGCGTAGTGTTCGCCGAGCAGCTGCCGAGGCAATACCATCCAAACCATCGGGTCGAAGTAGATGAGGGTGCGGTCGCGCCAAAAGACTCGCGAGGACATCTCCTGGCGTCAACCCACGTCGATCCCAGGTATCTCGACGTGCTTGGCGTCTCCATGTTGTCGGGTCGCTGGTTCAGCACGAGCGAGGCGACGCCGGACGCACGCGTCGTCGTGGTGAACAAGGCGTTCGTCGACCGGCTGATGGGCGGGAACAATCCAATCGGTCGACGCATCCGGTATCCGAGCAGCCAGGATACCGAGTCGCAGCCATGGTTCGAGATCATCGGCGTTGCGCCCGACATTGGTACGAACTCGGGCTGGGGCCCGGCGGGCATCTACCATCCCCTCGTCCGCAACACGATCTATCCGCTGAACGTGGCCATCCACGTTCGTGGCGACTCGAAAACGTTCACTCCGCGCCTCCGCGCCATTGCCACGGACGTGGAGCCGACACTGCGGCTCGCGGAGGTGATGCCTCTTCGGGATGTGGTGAACCCGGTGGTCCAGTTCCACCAATTCTGGGTCATGATGACAATGATCGTCAGCGCGATGGTGCTCGTGCTCTCACTCGTCGCGCTCTATGCCGTGATGTCGTTCGCGGTGTCGCGCCGCACGCGCGAGATCGGCGTGCGCGTTGCGCTCGGCGGAAGTCCGCGGCGCATACTCCGCGCAATATTCGCCCAGCCCCTGCGGCAGCTCGGGACCGGGCTTCTTGCCGGCGCTCTCCTGGTGGCTTTCCTGATGCAGATGACGGAGCCTTCGGTAGCCCAGGTGCTGATCCTCGGAGCGTATACGACGGCGATGGCGGCGGTGTGCCTGATTGCGTGCATCGTTCCGACGCGCAGGGCGCTTGCCGTGGAGCCGACCGAAGCCTTGCGCGATTAGTTGAAGGCGGTGTCCACGAACATCAGCGAACTGCCGCCGGCTGGCGCTAGCCAGCCGGCGGCGGGGTCCTGCATTTTCCATCAGGCTGTGGAGACGCACTCGCGCGAAGCTATCCTCCAGGCGGGAGGCGAGCAGCGCTGCCTATGTTAGCCGTAGTCGAAGTCATGCTCATAGCTGGCCAGCTCCGGCGCGCTTGCCGGGAGGAGATCAGCCATAACCGTCAGGGACGTTCATGGCTGCCCCGAACGTCACCAATGCCGCCACCAAGGATGCTGGCGGTGAATACCGATCTCAGTGGTGCGGAACTGTGTGCGATACTCGAGGAGAGTAGTGACCTGAACGCGACGGGAATTCTCCTTCTCAACACCTCGCGTGCCGTAGCTACGGTTCGTAGTCTCCGCTCAGAGCGGACGGGTTGCCGAAAGCGCAAGTGTTCCTCGTGAGGGGGCCCGACTTGTCTGGAGCAGCCGGACGAGTTCTGTGCGGATGTTTGTCGTTTGCTGGCTCCGGCTCGCCGTCAGGTGTCCGGATCGCACCAGGACAATGGCCGTGCAGGGAAGGACACGCGTAGGTGGAACAATCCCTGACGGAGTTGGCGCTGTTGACAGTGCTGCCGGTGTTGCTGGGCGCCGCGATCCCGCGGCCGAGGCCGAGATGAGAGCGACGTTGCCGTGCGTGCGGCAGTGCATGACCACGTGGGTGAGGAGCTGCCGGCGCTAACCCTTCGCAGAACCGCGTCGTGAGGTAGCCCTTGGCACCCGCACCCCCCGGAATCCGCTCTAGAAGAGAAGAGTCCTCCTCTCCCCCTGACGGATTTCCGGCATTATGGCTCGTCGCCACGCGTTGTTCCTCCTGCTCGCCAGTGCCATGGCCTGCAGCCCTCGCCCGCCACGTCTCGATTGCGAAACCCTGACCCTGGCCAGGTTCAGCGCCGTGCCGGGAAGCTGGGTGCCGATCCTCGGCGCCGACACAGCGGCCCTGGCGAACGTCGTCATGACGGTCCAGGCGGACGCAGCGGAGATGCCGGCACTCGTGCTTGCACAGGACGACGGTTCTGCGGTGCTGGTGGCGCCGGCCCACCCGAACGGTCGGCTCGAGGGTGGTACGGTGGCGTTAGCGTTCGGCGAGTGCGCACCGATAGCCTTCCAGGTGGAGCCGCTGGCACCGGCGCCGGGGGAGGTACTGCGGTTGATGGGAATGGCCCGGAGGCAGATTCTGGAAGCCCTCGCGCAGTTCGGCACCACCGAGCAGGAACTCCAGCAGAGCGAGCCAGAGGCGCTACACCCGTTGATGGCCGTGCTTGGCGGCCTGCTGGAGATCGTGGACGCTTATGCTGCGGATGCTGCACAGGTGGCTGAGTCGAGCGATGGCGGCGGGGCCGTGATCGAGGCGATGCTCGCCCACCATCGCCTGGTGGATCAGCTCGCCTTGGCCGGGGCCACTCAACAAGCGCATCTCCCCTCAAGCACCTCCCTGTTCATGTTTGCCTCTACTCGACAGGATCGGCTGCCAGGCATCAAGGATTGCGCGCGTCCGGTCCTGACCGCCCCGGCGGCGGCAGATGTCGCGTGCTGGATGCGGGCGGCTCTCTTCCACGAGACCGCCGTTACGGGCACGCCCGGTGAGATACTGTCGCTCCTCGGCCTGACCCTGTCGGCTGGAGCCGTCATCCCTGTGCCCGGGGTAAACCAGGCGTACGTCGCCGGCGGGGTGGCGGTGCTGGCCTACGGGGCGACTGCCGAGGCGATCAGTCAGCTCCTGCCGCGCCGCTTCTCATCGCTAGAGGTGCGCCCGTCTCCGGTGTCCCAGGATGAGGATGAGAACCGGCGGGTGCGCTGGCGGCATTTCGCCTACGCGACCGCTACTTCCAACACGTGGGATCCGACCTCGGCGCTGATCAACCTGACCATCGCGCGCTTGACCGCCAATAACAATGTCCTCGGCAAGTCCTGGGGCGGGGAGAATCTCCTGGTGCGCGCGGTTCCCGCCAAGGCGTTTCGCCAGGCGATGGCCAGCAATCTCGCATCCCTGTTCGGGGGAATGCTGGGAGGCGCCGCCCTGGAGGGCATGCTGGAGGGTGCCGGGACCATCGGTCCGGTGGTCTACACCGACATTGATGTGGGAAACGAACGATGGACCGAGGCGCGCGTCCTCGGCGAAGCCTTCGATCTGGGGGCAGGGGGCGAACTCGTTCCCCGGCAGGCCGGCACCGTCGCGTTGCGGGTCACGATCAAGGCGAGTGAATTCGCGGGCCAGTCCCACGAGACCGACACGCCGGTTACGATCACGCCGATCCTGGTCCAGGTGGAGCCGATGTCGACCAGGCTGAAGCCCGGGGAGAGCGTGACCCTGACCGCAACGGTTGAAAACGCCCAGGACAAGCGCGTCGCGTGGAGGATGGAACCCAACGCCGGCTTTCGCATGGACATCCTCTCTGGAGGCATGAGCGTGCGCATCACCGCGCCGGCACAGCCCAACGTGCGGCCGGTGTTGGTGACCGCTCGCTCTGAGGCCGATCGCTCGTTTCTGGCGTCGGCACCCGACCGGGAGAGCAACGCTCGCGTCCGGGGCGCAGGGCTGGTCCTAACTCCGGAGACCGCCTGCCTGCTGCCTGGAGAGTCCCTCGAGTATAAGGTCGAGGCAGATGAAGAACGGGAGTGGGTCTGGAGTACCACGGCAGGGGCCCTCAGCCGCACCGGGGTTTTCACCGCCCCCAGTTCGGGGTCCGGCCGGGCAACGGTTACGGTGAGTGACCCGGAGGATTCGGAGACCAATGCTGAGGCCCGGGTGACTTTCGGGCAGCAGTGCAGCTGCTACGGCTCGGTGGTCCTGGGCACACCAGTCAACCGGAGCTACACCGGTCTCGCCGCCTGGAAGCAGCTGGATGGGCTGTTCACGATCGGTTTCACCCCGGCGATGTCCGCTGAGGAGCAGTTGGCGAATCCCGCGGCCAGGCTGGAGTTCGGCACGGTCTACTCAGGTTCGCCGACGGTGGGCAATCACGCCCTCCGGCGAGCCAGTCTGTCCGGGTTCATCAGCAACGACAATCAGATCTATGGCCTGGTAGACCCCGACACACCCAACACGGGCAGCGGACTTGCCTCCCTGCAGCGGGTCGATGCAGACCGCCTCGAGGGCACTTTCGTGGGGTACGTCTCCGTGCTGATGGCAGATCCTGGCGATTGGGTTCAGGCCCCGGTCACGTTCAGCTTTCGGGCACTCCGCGGCAGCAAGCTCGAGCGGAAGGAGCCGTTTCTTGCCTGTTACCTCGAGGCGACGGAGCTGGACGGGAGGTAAGAGATGGCGACGGCACTGACAGCGCTTCCCGCTCACCGGAGGGGTTCA
>CAYQAO010000064.1:0-8376 GCA_964415485.1 uncultured Gemmatimonadaceae bacterium | reverse complement strand
GAGGTAAGAGATGGCGACGGCACTGACAGCGCTTCCCGCTCACCGGAGGGGTTCAGCTCGCAGGCGGTGATCCTGCTCGGCCGTAGACCCGGAGCGGGCCCTCGATCAGCTCGCTCCGGCCCAAGGCCACTCACTCCGCCAGGCACTGTCCGCGTGTAACCCGGAACTCCACACCGAAACTCAGAAACCGGAACTCATCCGCCGAGACCCGCTCCGGGGTCACCCGACTGGCCACCGAGTTGGCTGGCATTAGCAATAGACCGTTCTCCAGCGTCCATTGACCTTGCGGGCGCACGTTGGCTGCCGACCGCCCGATCCTGAAGGTGCCATCGGGGTCGAAGGTCAGGTTCACCATTTCCTCTTCGGTGTCCTCGGTCGGAATCGGGTCATCCGGGTCGTGAGGCGGAGTGTACCGCTCGCACCAGTCACCGTGAAAATAGTCAGCCGTGAAGGTGGCGGCCGCCACGGCAGATCCGGCTGTCTTCGGGTTGCCGGCCGATGCGTCTTCACCAGAGGGACTGCACGCCGCTACAGCCACTGCAGCGAGGAGTGCGCCGGCTCGGCGCAGGCGGATGCACATCGAGAACTCCATTGGAAAGGGTGGAACAGCATGAGAATGCCGACACACAGGAGAGCGGCAAGTTGCTGTGTGCCATGCCAGGCAGTGGATGATGAGAGACTTTTCAGGTCTCGCACGGGCGACGAGATACTGCGACGCTTGCTGGTTGACGGCGCTGACCCGGGGCCGATGCCGATAGCTCCAGGCGGCCTGCGTCAGCACGTACGCGACGCTACCGGTGGTGGTGCGAAAGGCAAGGATTGTGGCTCTACCGGTGCCGTGGGGTGGCACATGCAAGGTCGGAATTGCGCCTGACTTGCAGGGGACCAATACGCCAGCCCCGCATCCAACTCGTCAGGAGGCCCAATGCCCGGCTCACGTCTCGTGTTCGCCCTCACCCTCATCATTCTCGCGCTACTTCCCGCCGCTGCGGTTGCACAGGGACCGGCGGATGTCTACCGCGCATGGTGGACATCCGGCCTCACGCCGGCAGATTCCGGTGCCGAACGGTTCCGGAGCCAGGCATCCCTGGCCAAACTCGCCGCCTTGCGCTCAGAAGACCCGGAGTACGCAGCGGAATCAATTGCCTTTATGACGGACATGCATCGAGCTCTGGTGGCTGCAGCCGTCCCCGGCCACATCGAGATCGTCAATGAGGATGCCGAGCATGCAGTCCTCCACGTAACGCTGAGGAGCCGCGACGAATCACTTCCAGGCGGAATGCCATCCGAGATTACCGTGCGCATGGTGAACGAGGAGGACGATTGGAAGGTGGATACCGAAAGCTTCTCCGGCGGTACCATTTCTGGTGGGTCAGAAGAATCGGGTGAGTGGGACGAGGCGTGCGTGATCGAAGGCATGCCGGGGGATACCGCTTCGGTCGGCCATGTTGTCGTCAGGGGGGCGGAGGGCGACCTGACCGTCGCGCTCGGCGCGGCCTACCTCCTGCGCGACGGCAACGGACTCACCCTTCACCTGCCTCCAATAGGTGAGAATCTTCTGACTCTCGAGGCCCGCACTGCTGCATCCGGGCCGGGCATCCACCGCGCCGTGCTCGGGGGGACGCGCTTCAGCGGCGGGTGCCCCGCCTTGCCGGACGCTCTGGTCTTCGAAGACGCTCCGACCGGAGAGCTCGAGTGGCAGTTGCTCGACGATCCCGCATCCGCACGCGTTTCCTTCGACTTTCCGGATCCCGAGCTCGGCGTTCTCCTCCTGGCGGGGAATCTGGACGTCGTCCCTCTTATCGACATTTCAACGGAACCAATGGGACCGGGCTCGGTCATGGTGACTTTCGACGGGGAGGAGATCGTGCCAGACGCGGGGCGCGCTCTCTTTTACCAGGGTGAGGCACGACTTGACATCATGATGCAGTACGTGCGCTCCAATGGAGGCGGGTCCACTTCTCTTTCAGTTCCCGATTTCCGTGGCGAGCCCGGTGTCTACCCGGGCCCGGCATGGTTCGACACACGCGAAGTGACCGTCGTGCGAGTCGTTGACGGAAACCGCATCGAACTGGAAGTGCGCGAGATCGCGACGGATGAATTTCCCGACGGTGAGGTCGACGCAAGTGTGTTGCTGGAGATGGGGATACTGAAGGCGCGGGTCGTGACGGACCGTATGGTGATGGTGCCGCCACTTGTTCCGACAGATGGCTGACGCTCTGCAACAGTGCCGTTGCATAGCGCCGCTAACTTGTGTGCGTGCTGACGGCGGCGCGCCTCGAGGATTCAGACCGTCGAGAGAGCTTCCGTCATGGTGGCTTCCATCCAGGACGCGCGTGCGTGGTCCCCCAGCGTTCGTCGGATTTCGGCGAAGGACGCGCGGGCGCTAATGCCGCTGGCCATGATCCGGGCATGCTCCGCCGCATAACGGACACCCCTGGCCATGTGCGGCGGAGTCACGAGCTGGGCGTCGCCGACGGGAAACCATCCCTCTGGCATCCCCTCGCAGTCCTCGAGCGCGGCACGCGCGACCGGATGCGGTCCCCACCTGTGAAGCCGTGTCTCCGGAGTGCCCTCGGTGACTACCTGGGAAGCCTGCTCAGGTCCGTAACCCACGACGGCCTCCAGGAAGGTTTCATCATCCATGGGGCTTGTTGTTGAAGGCGACTGAAGAGTGACCCGGACCCGGCCGTGGCCGAGTCCCAGCAGCAGCACTCCCCATCCGGATTCCGTGTCGCGGGCAATTGACAGGTCGCCCGCGGTCGGCTCAGGCGCATCGGCTATGACCATCGATGTGTAGCGGCTGCTGCCGGGTGCCGCGTCAAGCGAAACGTCGCGCCCGGCGTGAGCGGCCGCCCAGGCAAAGCTTGCCCGCGCCGTTCCAGTTGCATCCACAATCAAGTCCGCATGCACCTCGCCGGCGTATTCGGTGGCCACTCGCACGCCACCCTCGGCCGGCCACTCGATCCGGCGCGCCCTCCCCGGTACCAGCATCGTCGCACGGGAGCGGCAGGCAGCATCGAGCATGTCGTCAATGAACGTCCTGTCCGGATGCAAGGTGCCGGACGAATCCACGAGCACTCCTGCATCGGCATTGAGCAAGGCCTGCAGGGCAGAGCGCGTGGCCGGGGGGATTACATGAACGTGGTGCCGTGCCTGCGAACGACGCTCGTGCTCGCGGCCGAGCACGAGCGTCACCCGCACCCCCACCGAGTGTAATGCGCGTGTGGCCAGCAGGCCTGCCGGACCTGCTCCCAGCACGACAGCTCTCATCGTCTCGGCGTTCCGCACTATCGTGTAGGCAGGAGGGTTCCGGAGGTTGGGACGTCGGCGCGCACACGCGGGTCAGACACGACGAGCACGAAAAAGAGCCCGTGCGGCACCCGACGCTCTTTGAGCGCCCGTACAGCCGCGTCCGCAGCGAAGCCCTCGACGCCGCTCTCCGGGTAGTACATGTCGCCCGGCAGATACATATCGCCCGGCAGATACATGTCGCCCGGCAGATACATGTCGCCGGGCAGGTACATATCGCCGGGCAACGCGCGCCGGCGCTCTCCCACCTCGAAGCTTCGAGAAAGAAAGACATCGCGAGCCTTGCCGTCTTCCACGCGTACGCAGCACAGACCGACGGGCACGGCCTTCTCGGCGCCCTCCACGGTGATCACGAGTTCCTGAAGAAGCGCTTCTCGGAGTTCATCTCCCTGAAGCCGACGGAGCCGGGCAGGGTCGCGCACACGCAGGTCCACTCGCATCCGGCTGTCCTGGGCGAAGAGCACCCGGGCGCCCGTCGCGGTTCCCAGCATCGCGGCGGTGCCGGCCAGCATAACGCGACGACTTATTCCTTTTGCCAAGTGTCGATCTCCTCTCGATGATGTAAGTCGCTGATCGATGGTTCAGGTTCCGCCCCGAAGGTCCACAAGTTCCACGCGGCGATTCTGCGCACGCGCCTCTGCCGACGTGCCCTCGGCGGCCGGACGCGATTCGCCGAAACCAACCGTCTCGAGGCGATCTCCCGCCACGCTCCCCGCGCTCACCAGCCACTCGCGAACGGCGGCGGCTCTTCGCTCGGAGAGCGACTGGTTCATCGCTTCGTCACCCACGTCGTCTGTATGGCCCTCGATGCGAAGCATGAGGTCCGGGTGTGCCTGGAGCATTGCCACAATCTCCTGTAGCACGGGCGTCGACTCCGGCCGGAGTCGGTCGCTGCCGGTGGCGAACAGGATGCCCTGCGTCGCTACTCGGCCATCGCGGGCCAGCCGGTCGTAGAGCTCCAGCCCGCCGCCGGCAATGCGAATGGGCCCCACGAGAGTCGGCGAATCATCACGCGCCCAGCGGAAAGCCAGGTACAGAGTATCTGTGCGCGGGAAGACGGCGTTCGGCACGTTCGCGATGCGCCGGTCATCCCAGTAGACCTTCATATGCTCACCGTCGGCCATGACACGCACGGGAACCACCCGCTTGTCCCAAGCCGAATTATCCAGTCGCGTGCGCACCTCCGGTCCCGCCCGCCCCGCCGGCGTGATGCCTCCCTGCGACCTACCCCAAGTGACGGCGCTTCCCTTGAAGTCGCCCTTCCTGGGGCCGTGCAGGTACGGGGCGGTTGTCAGATACACTGCGGAATTGCCGTGTGCCACGCTCAGCGAGAACTCGACCGTGAAGCGCTCCGGCAAACTCCTCGGGAGCGGCAGGGCTACCAGACCGTCCGCACTCACCTGCACGTAACGCCCGCCTTCCCACTCGACGATCTCCAGATTGCCGGATTGGAGATCCCAGCGCCGCGGAAAGTCACCCACGCGGTCGCCCTGGAAGTCGTCTACGAAAAGAACGTCATCCCCAGGAACGAAATCCCAGTTCGCCCACGCACCCTCGCCGGGACGAATGGAGGCAGCCTGCGCAGCCGCATTACGATCGGTAACCGGCTGGCCCGACCCGTCCACGATCGGCTTGCCCTGGTCATCCACATACGTCACAGGGCGGCCTTCCTGTTCGGCCCGCTCGATGCATTTCAGGTCGTCGAATGCGCAGCGGACCATGTTAGTAACTCGCGACTCGACCTGGCGGGTTGTCTCACGTTCTGCCGCTTTTGCGGCCGCCTCGCGAATTCGCCGGAGAATCTGACCGTCTGCCTGCTCGGGAAGGGCCATACCGAGACCGATTGCGGCAACGACGAGAGTGAAGGCGTTTCGAGCGATGTGCATTTCAGGAGTCTCCATTGGGGATGCGATATCATGAAGGCGTAAGACGCCAACCATTTCTGCCACTCGCTGCACTGGCTGATGGGCAGGGGTTGGTCTAGCTTCCACGCCATGAAGCCATCCACCGAGCGCATCGAGCTGCTCCTCGATGCATGGTCTGCCGGTGACGACGGCGCGCGGGACACCCTCGTCGAGCTCGTGTATCCGCACTTGAAGCGCATGGCCAGCGGAAAGCTCCGGGGCGAGACCGTCGGTCACACCCTCGACACGACGGCGCTCGTACACGAGGCCTGCCTTGACCTCCTCTCCAGCGATCGTCCCGAGTGGCGAGGAAGAGCCCAATTCTTCGCTTTCCTGTCGACGGTCATGAGACGCGTGCTGGTCGATCACGCCCGACGGAGAGGAGCGACGAAACGAGGGGGAGACTGGGGACGGGTCGAGCTAGGTGACCACCTTGTCGGAAGCGATCCGGATTTCGGAACCATCCTGGACCTCGAGCGCGCGTTAGCACGTCTTGCAGCGAACGCCCCACGCATGGCGCAAGTGGCCGAGTGCCGGATCTTCGGTGGGATGAACGACGCGCAGGTCGCCGAGGCCCTCGAAGTCTCGGAACGGACTGCAGCCCGCGAATGGCAGAAGGGACGCGCCTGGCTCAGGGTGGCTCTCGAGGAGGACTGACATGGAGGATGCGTCACCGACCGAAATCGGCACGGACTGGACGCGCTGGAGCGAGATTGACGCGTTGTTCGAAGCGCTTCTCGACCTCGACCCCTCAGCGTGGGACGATGCACTCGACGATGCCTCACCCGACGCCATGGTCCGTCGGACGGTACTCCGCCTTCTCCACGCGTCGCGTGAACCCCAGGTTTCGGGACTCTCGCTTCCAAAGCAGGCGGCAGCCGATGCCATAGACGCGCTTGGGAAGCCACAAGTCCCGGAAACGATCGGCCCGTTCAGACCCATCCGCGAGCTTGGCTCAGGTGGCATGGGCACCGTATACCTGGCCGAGCGCGCGGACGGAGACTTCCGGCAACAGGTCGCGATCAAGGTCCTTCGCAGGGGCCTCGACACCGATCATCTCCTGGCGCGGTTCCGCACGGAACGTCGCATCCTGGCCGGAATCCGGCATCCGAACGTCGCGCATCTGATCGACGGGGGCTCTATTCCCGATGGGCGACCCTGGCTGGCCATGGAGTACGTGGAAGGTGTGCCTATCGACACGTACTGCACTGTCCACCGGCTCAACGAACGCGCGCGGGTCCGGCTGGTGCGCGAAGTATCTGCCGCAGTTCGGGAAGTGCACCGGAACCTGGTGGTTCACCGAGACATCAAGCCTTCCAACGTGCTGGTCACGGTGGAAGGCGTGCCCAAGCTCCTGGACTTCGGTATCGCGAAGCTCGTAGCTGCGGGAGACGAACTGGGCGACCACGTTCGTACGCATCCTGGTCACCTGATGCTTACTCCGCGCTACGCGGCGCCGGAGCAACGGGATGGGCGTCCCGTCACAGCGGCCACCGACGTCTACCAGCTCGGACTTGTCCTACAGGAAGTGCTTGCTGGTGGAGAGGGCGGGGACCCGAATGCGCCGGGAGTTCGCGGTGACCTTCGCCGGGTAGTGGCCAAGGCCACCCATGACGATCCTTTGCGACGGTACCGAGATGCCGGAGCTCTGGTGGAGGAACTGGATCGGTGGCTGGAGGGACGACCCATCGCGGCGCGCCCCGACACCCTCACCTATCGCACAGCCCGTTTCCTCCAGCGGCACCGTTGGGTGGCTCCGGCCGCAGCGCTGTCGATAATCCTGCTCGGTGGATGGGGTCGGAGTCTGGTGAAGGGTGCCGAGTCACTGCGCGAGGAGCGAGACCGGGCGCAGTCCGCGGCGGAACGTGCGCTTATCGAGCAGGATCGCGCGGAGAGTGCAACCACCTTTCTGGTTGACCTTTTCCGCTCCGCCGACCCCTCTGGCGGAGAACGAGGAGACACGCTGAGCGCGCGGACCCTGATCACCCGCGGGGCTACCCGTATCCGCGAGGGGGATGACGTGGATCCGGCTGTGGGCGCCAGCCTCCTGATAGCGCTGGGCGAGGTGGCGCAGGCGCTGGGCATGTTCGCCGAAGCCAGTGATTGGTCAGACGCAGGCATCTCCCTGGCGACACGGGCATACGGACCCTCCTCCCCGGAGCTCGCCAGCCTGCTACACGCTCGAGCCAAATTCCTGAACGGCCACCGCGACTTCGCGGGCGCGGCAGTAACTGCCCGTCATGCGCTCGAGATCCGACGCATGCTTCCCGACCTTCCCGCCGACACGCTCGCCGCCAGTCTTCTCGCTCTTTCGGTCGCCCTCGCCGAAATGGGCGAGACCGCGGAAGCTCGGGAAGCCGCGCGCGAGGCAATGGCGCTTTACACGACGACTGGAACCGAAGGTTCTCCGGGACATATCGCAGTGCTGAGCCAGCTCGCCTATGCGGCGCGTCGTGCTGGCGATGATGCTGAGGCCGAAGCCCAGTACCTCAAGCTCCTCCAGCTCCAGCCCGGCGGGGTGGAGGAATTCCGAAGGGCTCGGGCCGCCAACGCAAACAATCTCGCCCAGCTGCTGAAAGGTCAGGGTCGCCTGGCCGAGGCAGAACCCTATTTGCGGGAGAGCCTGGAAATCCTGAGAACTGAACTGGATGCCTCCGATCGAACCCTCTCCGTTGCTTACAACAATCTGGCTGCCCTGCTTGTCGAGCTGGAGCGCCCTGACGAGGCGGTGTCGATCGGACGGGCTCACCTCGACCTTATGCGCGCGACCTTTCCCGAGGACCACTGGCGCGTCGCTTCGGCCCACGGTGTCGTTGCCACGATCCTGGAGAAGGCTGGACACTGGCCGGCGGCAGAAGCAGATCGCGCAGCTGAGTTGCGCATTTACTCCGTTGCCCTGGGCCCCGACCACAGCTGGACTACCCAATCCCGGATCCGACACGCCAGGGTTCTGGCCGAACTTGGCCGGATGGATGAGGCTATGACGGCGCTGCGCGCGGCTCGCGCCTCAATACCTCGGATCGACGACATCTCCGACCCGTCGGCACTTGATGCTGAGGTGCGGAAGCTCGCGGAGCGAATCGCTGGCAACCTGGACCCCGGCATCTAGGGAACCTCTGCACAAGCTCAGTCTGACGTGCGATATTAGTTAGGCACGCAC
>CAYQAO010000063.1:5580-16140 GCA_964415485.1 uncultured Gemmatimonadaceae bacterium | reverse complement strand
ACTCTCCTGTCATCCCGCGCGAAGCGTCGGGATCTACTATCCCTGCACCGAAGCCCGCCACTACAAACACGAAGCAGATCCCGACACTCGCTTCGCTCGTGCGGGATGACAGATAGGGGAGCGCGAGTGCGGGACGACAGTCGTGGCGCACCCGAGCCTTCACCCCCGACCGAGCGCCGAGGCCCGTACCCCGACCAAAAATGCGACGCCGCAAAGCGGCGTCGCATTCCTCGGCCCAGGCAGTTCCCTCTTCCCTGCCCTCAGGCGACGTACGCTATATCCCCCTCATCATCTATCCCTAGCAGTTGCTCCAGGCCGCACACGCCGCAGATCAGCGTCGCCTCCCAGCGCACGCCGAGCTCGCTGACGTGCGCTTCCGATGCACGACGCACTGCCACCTTGCGGTAGGAGTACTCCTTGCAACGCACACAGGCATGGCTGCGCGCGATAAGCTCGGCTCGGGAACGACTCAGTTCGGGCTTCGACGGCACGGCAGGAAGGGAGCGCTTGGGGGATGGATGGTGAGTGAACGGCGCCGGTCAGCTCCGCCCGCGCTCAGGCTGAAACGCGGGCCCGGCGTGTGAAGTTCGGGTAGCTGTCAGGATTCGCCGGAGTCGCCGGACCTCGGCGGCAGGCGACGCTGTGGCTGCTCATCCGCTGCTGCCTGCGCAGACGCGCTTCCGGCGGCAGAAATAAGCTCCTTCAGGCCACCGAGTGCACCCATTACGCCAGACGCCTCCGCGGGCAGGAAGATGGTCGAGCCCTTCCCCTGCGTCAGCTGCGGCAGTGCCTCCAGATACTTCATACCGAGCAGGTACATCGCGGCCTGACCGTCGGGCAGTGCTTCGGCCACGCGCCTGACAGCCTCGGCCTCAGCCTCGGCCAGCGCCAAACGAGCCTCGGCCTGGCCCTGTGCGCGAAGGATAGCCGCTTCGCGCTCACCCTCCGCGGCACGCACCTGGGACTCACGGAAACCCTCGGACTCGAGGATCGCCGAGCGCTTGCTCGCCTCCGCGGTGGTGACGGTTGCGCGACGCTCTCGTTCGGCGCGCATGACGAGTTCCATTGACGCCTGGATGTCCGCGGGCGGCTCGATGGACTGAAGCTCCACCCGGGTGACGTCAACGCCCCAGCCTATTGACGCCTCTTCTATCACCTCGCGCATGCGCTGGTTGATGATGTCGCGGCTGGCCAGCGTCTGGTCCAGCTCCATCTCGCCAACGATGTTGCGAAGCGTGGTCCTCGTCAGGGTCTCCAGTGCGTAGGGCAGGTTCTGGATGGCGTACGTTGCCTTCTGCGGGTCCGCGATCCGGTAGTAGAGGACGGCGTCTATGTCTATCGTGACGTTGTCCTTCGTGATCACCGGCTGGCTCGGGAAGTTCAGAACCTGTTCGCGCAGGTCTATGCGCGCCGTGGTGCCTGACGTGACCTTCTTGAGCCCCATCGCATCCGCCTCGAAATAGCGGACGTCAATCGTCTTGGGACGCTCGATGAACGGGATCAGGATGTTGAGCCCCGAGCGCGCGAGACGGTGGAACCGACCGAGTCGCTCGATGACCATGACTTCGGCCTGCCCCACGATCTTTATCGAGGCACCGATAACGACTCCAGCGAGCGCGATGAGTACGCCGAGTATGATGAAGGCCATGGTCGTATTGGTTAGGGACTAGGCGTCTATATGAGGGTGTCGGCTGTCAGGTGTCGGGTGTCGGGGCTTAGGTCGAGATCTGTTCGCCCTACGCACCACGTGGCTGACGCGGCGAGTCAGACGGTCGCGCATGGGAGCCCCGACACCCGACAGCCAACCCCCGACCCCTATTCTTCCTTCCACTCCGCGATAAACACGTTCGTCTCACCCGGCAGGCGAGCGCCCCTGTTCGACGCCCACACCAGGTACCGGCCGTCCGGGCTGAACATCGGGAAGCCGTCGAACTCCTCGTCGAACGTCACCTGCTGAAGATTGGTGCCGTCCAGGTTCACGACGAAGAGGTCGAAGTTCCGGCTGCGCGGGTTCTTGTGGTTGGACGAGAAGATGATGCGCTCGCCATCCGGCGTGAAGAATGGCGCGAAGTTGGCGCCACCCAGGTTCGTAACCTGGCGCTGGCCGCTTCCGTCCGCGTTCATCACCCAGATCTCCATCTTGTTCGGGCGCACCATCCGCTTCTCGAGCAGCTCCTTGTACTGCGCCATCTCGGCCGAGTCCGGCGAGTGGTACGCCCTGTACACGATCTTGGTGCCGTCGGGCGAGAAGAACGCACCGCCGTCGTAGCCCTCGGTGTTCGTCAGGCGCCGCACGTTGGTGCCGTCGGTGTTCATGGCGTAGATGTCCAGGTCGCCGTCCTTCAGCGACGTGAACAGGATCGTCTGGCCGTCCGGCGACAGCGTAGCCTCGGTGGTGTACACGCCGTTGTGCGTCAGGCGCTGCAGGTCCGAGCCGTCAGGCTTCGCCGTGTAGATGTCGTACGGGTCCAGCCCCCACACGTAGCCGCTGCTGGGGTCGAGCGGCGCGGGGCACGACCGCTCCACCTCGTGCGTGGACGAGAAGAGGATGCGCTGGTCGTTGTCGTAGAAGTAGCCGCAGGTGGTCGTCCCCTCACCGGTGCTGACCATGCGGACGTCGCTGCCGTCCACGTTCATGATGTACTGCTGGTCGCACTCGCGTCCGTCGCGGCTGGACTGGAAGATCAGCCTGGTGCCGTCGCGGCTGAAGTACGCCTCGGCGTTCTCGCCGCCGTCGGTCAGCTGCGTGATCTTCCCGAAGAAGCGCTCCTCGGGGTGCGGCTGGATCTCGCGCGGAACGTTGCCGGCCGTCGCCGTGGCCGAGTCGGAAGACGTTTCTGCGCCGGAGCCGCAGGCGATCACCGGAGCGGCAAGCGCAGCGACGATCAGCGTGCGAAATGCGCGCAGGCCGCCGGAGGACTTCCGGTCGTTGGCGGAGCGAACCTGCGGACGAAACGGATTATCGGTACGCATGGGATTACGAGCGTGAAGAAGGTGCCGCACGCGCTCGGAATTCGGGATCCTTCGCGCCGGTGAACGTACGAAACGCCGCGGCGGGATTGACGGAAACACAACGCCCGCTGCTCGCCCGTATCGGAGCGTGCAGCGGGCGGGTGCACCGCCAATCTAACAGTCGTCAGCCGTCAGTTGTCAGCCTTCCGGGTAGCGGTCAGCGGTTGTCGCGGGCCGGAATCATTGCGAACAGGTCCCGCTGCGTCTCGCCGCGACGGAGGTACTCGATCGCCCGCTGCAGCTGAACGTCTTCCGGAGCCTGCAGCCTGAACATTGCCGAATCGCCACCCACGCGGCGGACGATCTCGCGCTGGAGCAGGCGATCCACGTACGAGGCACCGCCGTTCCAGATCTCGCGATCCACCGTCACGTTGCGCTCGCGCAGGCGCTGGTACAGCTCCTCGCGCAGGTCCTCGGAGACCGGCGTGTCCACCGAGGCGCGGTCCTTCCGCTCGTAGGCGATCTGCGCAATGGCCTGGAAGAAGTCCTGGCTGGCGGGTGCCAGCGCACGTCCGAGCGCCTGCTCGGCGGTGGTCAGCGTGTCGGCGGGAACGATCTCGTCCGGGGTGATGGCGCCTCCGCCGTAAACGATGCGGCCCGCGCTCGAGCGGTACACGGGGCGAATACGGCGCAGCGAGTCGGCCGGCAGCGTGTCCGGGTAGATCTCCACCCAGCGGCCGTCGCTCGTGAGCTGGCGCTCCTTCTGGATGGAGCGACCGACGGGTGTGAACCACTTGGCGGTGGTCAGCTTCACGGCGTAGCCGCCGTCCAGCGGGAAGAGGGTCTGAACCAGCCCCTTGCCGAAGGACGTCTCGCCCAGGATCACTGCGCGATCGTGGTCCTGCAGGGCCCCGGCGACGATCTCCGATGCGGACGCCGAACCCTGGTCAATGAGGATCACGAGCGGAACGTCCGGAGCCACGGGACGCTCGCGCGCCACGTAGTGCTCCGGCGGCGTTCCGCGGCCGCGCACGCTCGCGATCTCCCGGCCCTGAGGCAGGAAGAGGTTGCTGATGGCGAGAGCCTGCTGCAGGTAGCCGCCCGGATTGCCGCGCAGGTCCAGCACGATGCCGGTCGCGCCCTGGCTGGTGAGGCTCCGCACCGAGGTGGCCACCTCTTCCGCGGCCGTCTCGTTGAACCCCTGCAGGCGCACGTAGCCCACGCGGTCGTCCAGCTTCAGGGCATAGGGTACTGCCGGAATGTGGATGACGGCGCGCGTGAACTGCACCTCGATCGGCTGTGGCACGCCCTGCCGAGCGAACGACACCTTCACCTGGGTGCCGGGTTCACCGGTGAGTGTCTGGGACACCCGCTCGGAGGACCAGTCGCGCGCATTGAGCGTGTCGTCAATCTGGACGATGACGTCCCCTTCCAGAATGCCGCTCGCCTCTGCCGGGGTGTTCGGGAACACCTTGCTCACCGTCACGCCGCGGTTGGGCACCATCTCGATCTGCATGCCGAGGCCGCCGTAGCGTCCGCCGGTGTTCTGCTCGAACTGCTTGAGCTGTTCCGGCGTGTACAGCTCGCTGTACGGGTCCTTCAGCTCTTCGAGGAGACCGCGGGCTGCCTTCTCGTAAAGCGCCCCGGCGTCCACGGTGTCCACGAAACGCTGGGACACCAGCGTGAGAACCTGGTCGAACAGTACGGCGCCGTCGCGCGCAACACGGTCCTGATAGATGAAGCCCCCGGCGATGGCGGGGACCAGTAGCAGGCCGGTGACGGCCAGGAGGCGGGTTCGACGCATGTGCGATTCTGCGAAAGGGTACGGCCAGAAGCTACAACAACATCTACTAGCGTGCCGCTCGGGAGTTCCTCACCTGCGAACCAGGATCCCGAATGTGCCTGCAATTCCCGGGTCTGGCAATCAGCAGGGTGGATCGCCGTTGGAGCCTGCGAAGACACAGCCGGCACTTGGCCGGCTGGGGTGCTACCGGTGCTGCAGGACAGGGACCGCCGCGCTCAGTCCTCGACCTTCAGAAGGTACTGCGCCACCCAGTCCCTGCCATCCTGCCTCATGGCTGCGTCGAGTACCACTCCGGCTTCCATCAGTACGACGTGGGCAGGGTCCAGAACCCTCTGCCGGTGCGACGGGTATCGCTGAGCCAGGGGAAGAAGTTCGGCGAGCTCTTCAAGGCCGACGATCCAGGTGGCCTCGTCGTCCCGCACGGACACGCTGCCCGGGACCATATCGGTGTCCTGGCTGACGCCGGCGGCAACGACCGCTGAGAGCAGGCGATACAGCCGGCGCGCGACCGGTGAGCCCAGTACGCGATAGAGCGGCAGGGAGATTCGGGAGATTACGCCGGCGGTGAGGTGCTCCCGGACGGGGGCGGCCACCGTGGCGCGTGCGTCGCCGGGCTCGGCGGCCTGAAGGTCCGCGAACAGGGGAAGCTGCTCGCGGTCCTGCCCGCGCCTCCGCTCCACGAACACGCCCGAGAGCAGAGTGAAGGGGCCCGTGGGGGCGAGGCTTCCGCCGGCCCAGGGGCCGATGGCCTCGAGGGTCGTGCGCTCCAGCCTGAGGAGCGCGGCGCGAAGCTGCTCGTAGGTGCGGCCGTCAACCTTCCGCCCCATGGAGCGCAGGAACGCGTGGAGCGTAAAGCGAACGACGCCATCCGACGGATAGCCGGCCTCCTGCAGCCTGTGCAGGAGTTCCACGTACACGTCCTGGTCGAAGGTTCCGGGCAGCCTGTCGTTTGCGGCCGGCAGAACGCGCCAGCGGCTGCCGTTGGGCAGGGTGAGCGCCGTGGACGATTCCTCACCGGAGTCGCTGAGCCTGAAGAGCGGCAGCAGCTCCATGGCGCGGTCCAGCGCCACGGTCATGGTCCTGCGTCGCGCCGGAGACGTTGCCGCTGCGTGCTGCGATTCCGGCACCGGGGCCCTGGAGTCCGGTGATGAACCTGCCGTGCCGTTCACCGGCCTGACGACGACGGCGCTGCTACTATCGCCTGTCCGGTGACCACCGCCGCGCCGCCCGGTGCGCACAGCCACAGTGCCAGCCGCGCAACTTCCTCCCGTTCCACGTAGCCGGCGTCCGATCCCATGTCGCGTTCGTTCTGCGCCGTACGCACGGCTGTCGGAACGATTGCATTCGCGCGCACGCCGCTGCTGCGCTCCTCTTCGGCCACGCTCTGCATGAGCGACAGCACGCCGGCCTTGGCCGCTGCGTATGCGGACATCCTGGCACCATTGCCTCCGGACAGCGCTGCCGTGGAGCCGAAGTAGCAGATGGCGCCCTTCCCGGCGCGGAGCATGGGAAGGAACGCTCGTGTGGCTACGTAGGCTGTCGTCAGGTTGATGGCGAACATCCTGTGCCAGGACTGCGGGTCGCTGGCGGCCAGGTCGCCGGTCATGGCGAATCCGCCTGCCGCATTCACGAGTGCGTGCAGCTGCGTCCCATGGACCTTGTGGATCGCCTCCGCCGCCTGACGAGCGGACTCGGGGTCCGTGAGGTCGCACGGATGCGCGGAAATGCGGGATCCCGGATGGCGCGCCCGCAGCTCTGCCTCACGAGCCGCCAGCCCCTCCGCCTCACGATCGAGGATCGCAACGCTCGCGCCGGCGGCGAGGAAGCCCGCTGCCAGCGCCTCGCCAACCTGGCCCGCGCGCGCGACGCCGGTAACCGCCACCACGCGGCCGGTGTAATCGAGGTCGTTGGGAAGCCCGCTCACGATCTCAGCGCCGTCCCAGGGCGGCGCGCACGGCCTCGCGCATGGCCAGAAGCGTCTCCTCCCGGGCCGCATCCGAGTCGTCGCGAACATGCAGCTCGATGCCGTCTGCAACAGGCACGCGCCGCCACACGGCCGGCAGGTCGTCCTCGCGTGCGAGCGCAGCAGTGTCGCTCCCCATCAGCGCAGGCGCGAGAGACTGTGCCACACGACGCTCCAGCGCATCGCCGGTTACCTCGCGCAACTCCTCCCGAATGGAGTCGAGCGTACGGCCCTCCCTCTGCCGGATCTTGATGGACAGCAGCTGGAGGAGGTGCCGGTAGTTGTACGTGGCGGCGGTGCCGGTGCCTTCGGGCCGATCGAGCAGGCCGTTCGCCACGTAGAACCGGATTGCGCGTGCACTCGGCGCCGCCCGGGCGGCAGCGTTGGTGGGACGCATGCCGGCGGCATCCACCAGCGTACCTGCGTGCGCAGCGAGGCCGCGCGCGTTCCATGGAGCGTGACGGGCGTGCGCCCTGAGCAGTGCGACGGGAGATTCTGACATTCGTGGTACGATAGGCTGAAGCGAGGTCGCTTGCCAGTGCAGCAACGCGACAGTGACGCTGCAGCGTTGTGCTAGGCATCCGCGGCCTCAGCCATGGTCAACACCGCGGTACAAACCGCGGTGACCCTGCCTCAGCGGATGCCTGCCGCCTCTGCCGGCCGGTAGCTGGAAGCCAGGAATCCCAGCAGCACCTCGTTGAACTCGTCCGCCAGCTCGTCGTGAGGCAGGTCCCCCGCCGGCGAGAGCACCACCAGCTCGCAGCCCGGATTCAGCGCACGGAAGGCACGCGCGTCCTCCACCGGCGTCATCTCCGCCTGCTCCCCCCACACCACGAGCATCGGCACCGTGAGGCGGCGAAGGTCGGCCCGGATGTCCAGGTCCAGCTGGCGCGCCACGAACGCCGCCGGCGCATGCCGCGCACCCGGCTGGTGACTCGTGGCATAGTACACGTCAACCAGCTCGGGCGTCACGAAACGGTCGGCGTAGTACACCCGCTTCAGGTAGCTCGTGAGGCTCGCGCGGGAGACAAGGGCATTGAACGTGGCCGTTCCGATCAGTGGAGCATCGAGAACCGCTCGTGAAGCCTCGCTGCCACCTCGCTCCGAATCGAGACTCGAGATCCCCGATGGACACACCACACAGATCGCCGGAAAGCGCTCCGGGTCGCTCGCGGCCAGAGCTATGGCATACGCGCCGCTCAGCGATGACGCCACCAGCGCCGTGGGCGCTGCAATCACCCGGCGAGCAAAGTCCGCAATGAGCGAACGGTACAGGCCGGCCGAGTAGCGGATTGCAGGACGATCTGAACGGCCGAAGCCGAGCAGGTCCATGGCGTACACGCGGTAGTGCCTGGCCAGCTCGTCCACGTTGGAGCGCCACTCGACGGACGTCGCCGCCGCATGTATCGAGTGAACGAGCAGAACCGGCGAACCGCTTCCGCGCACGGAGTACGACACCTGATGTCCGCGCCACTCGAACCAGCCTTCCGTGCCTCCGAGAAGGTTCCGCAGCGGCGCCACGCCGCGACTCGCCAGCCTGTTGTACGCCATGGCCGCACCGATGGCGGCACCGCCGGACAGCAGGATCCGTCGCCAGCTCATGTTCGGTTCACTCCGCGCACGGGAGGCTGAACCTGGCGGTTACACCGCCGGTCTCCACGCTCTCGAGTTCTATCGTGCCGTTGTGCTCGTCCATGATCCTTCGCGACAACGCCAGCCCGATGCCAGTGCCATCCGCACGGGTCGAGAACAGAACCTCGAATGCGCGCTGCAGCGTCTCCTCGGATAGGGGGGCGCCGCCGTTCGTCAGCCGGCATGTCCACGATCCGTCATCCTCGTACTCCGAAACCAGCGTGAGGTCGCTCGCTTCCGGAGCGTTCTCGATGGCGTTCAGGAGCACGTGGGAGAAAGCCCGGGCAAGACGCTCGGCATCCAGCGCGCAGCGCGCAGTGCCGTTCGCGCGCGTGCGATTGAGGACTATCGAACGCGACTCCATGCGGCCGCGGTGCTCCTCGATCACGGCATCCCACACGTCGTCAGGGTCGGCCGGGACGAGCTCCAGCTGTTCACTGCCGCCCAGCTCCATGAGCGACGCACTCATCCGGTTGAGGCGGTCAATGTCGCGCATCATCCGTCCGATGTTGCGTTCCATCACCGGATCCTCGCTCGCCCGAAATCGCAGCAGCTGAACGGCGGACGCTACGCCGAGCAGGGAGCTGCGGAGTTCCTGCGCAATGCGGGCCGCGACGTTGCCGGTGGATGCGAGCAGTTCCGAGGACGCTCGCGCTCGCAGCCGCCGATCCTTCTCCAGCGCGGCTCGCGTAATCCACGCGATGGTGGCGAGCGTATGCTCCGCGTCTCCACTGAACTCCCGCAGGGATGATTGCGGCACCGTTGCGACCAGGAAGGCGTTCGGCGTGTGCAGGCCGTTGGCGGAGTCGGTATGGACGGGGGCAATGACTTCCACGTTGGTGCCGGCTGCGCGAGCAGTCGCGTCGTGCGTCATCGCGGAGCTGCCGGCGACGGTGCGAAGTCGCTCGGCGAGTTCTTCGGTGCGGACGTCCGAATGCCCCAGGTGTGCAACCACCTGCAGCGGCGAGCCGGTGTCGGGCGTTGTTGCGACCACGACATCGTCGGCGTTGAGAACTGACGAGGCCTGGCGTGCGGCTTCCCTGTAGATCGCGACCTCGTCCGTTGCTGCGTTGATGGCGACAGCCGCTTCGATGAGCGAGCGGTTCAGTCGCTCGGAACGGGAGCCGTCTGCAACGCAGAAGACATAGCTGTGGATTGCGTGGTCGCTCTCGCGTATCGGCGATATGTGCAGCTGAACGTGGCGCGCATCGTCGTCCGTACCCGGTCGCCCCACGAGGCTCCATGAGATGGAGTGCAGGCGGCCGGTCTTCAGGTCATCAACGGCGGCTTCGATGCGTTCGCGCGATGCGAGATGCGCTAGCGCTTCGTGAATCGGGGTGCCGGGAGGGGAGACGCTGTTGGCTGCTCCACCCAGGGTGTTCATGATGCGCCCGTCGGGATCCACGGTGTGGATGGTGAGCGAGGACGACCGGGTTGTGGGGGAGGATGCCGGCATGGGATGAAGATGCGGAGCGGTGGTGGTGATGCGGAAGAGAGAATGCGTGCGGGCTGCGTGCCAGTGTGGGGTATGTGGACGGAAACGGCAAACGGCGGAGAGTGAGACTCTCCGCCGTTTGCCGTGGTGGTGCCGGGTCGAGCCGGCGTCTGGCGAATCAGCGCGTTGCGTACCGCAGCAGGCGGGAGCCGACTATCGGCGACCGCGCTTTGCTGTGGACTTGCGAGCGCCCTTGCGGGCCGCGCTCTTCCGTGCTGCGGTCTTGCGGGCGCCCTTGCGAGCGGTTGCCTTCCGGGTGCTCTTCTTCGCAGCGGTCTTGCGAGCTGCCTTGCGAGCGCCCTTGCGTGCAGCCTTCTTCGCAGTGGTCTTGCGAGCGGCCTTCCGGGCTCCCTTCTTCGCGGCGGACTTGCGGGCGGTCTTCTTTGCAGTCGCCTTGCGAGCGCCCTTGCGAGCGGTTGCCTTCCGGGTGCTCTTCTTCGCAGCGGTCTTGCGAGCCGCCTTGCGTGCTCCCTTCCGGGCTGCTGCCTTCCGGGTGCTCTTCTTCGCAGCAGTCTTGCGGGCTCCCTTCCGGGCGGCCTTACGAGCGCCCTTCTTTGCCGCTGCGGCCTTCCGCGTGGTCTTCCTGGCGGCAGCCTTACGAGCGCCCTTCTTCGCTGCGCTCTTGCGTGCGCCCTTCTTCGCAGCGCCCTTGCGGGTCGCCTTCTTCGCAGCGCCCTTGCGGGTCGCCTTCTTCGCAGCACGCTTGCGCCCACC
>CAYQAO010000063.1:0-5480 GCA_964415485.1 uncultured Gemmatimonadaceae bacterium | reverse complement strand
CCTTCTTCGCAGCGCCCTTGCGGGTCGCCTTCTTCGCAGCACGCTTGCGCCCACCGCGCCTGCGCGGTGCGGCAGTGGTCTCTTCAGTCGTCTCTTCTGTTGTAGGCATCATCTCTGGAATGGAGGTCGTCGCCATGGTACGCTCCGAGGATCGGGGGGTTGCTGCGGTTGTTCCGCCAGAACTGCCACCAGACTGCACCATCTTCTCGGCAGTCGGAGCCGCTACACCACGTGCGGGCTTCCCTGCTGCCGGTGCTGCAGAATCACGGTCACGAGCCTCCACCAGGAGCTCGTCGGATTCGTCCTCCATGCCGTCGTCCAACGCCACATCGGCGTCTGAGTCGTCTTCGGCATTCAGGTCGTCCGACTCCTCATCGGACTCATCCTCTACCGCGTCTTCCTCGTCGAGCGGTTCTTCATCCTCGACGTCGGACAGCTCCTCTTCATCCTCGTCCTCGAGGTCTTCAGCGCTGTCCCAGAGATCTTCCGTCTCGTCACGCCTGACGCCCCACCCGTCGCCATCCTCATCCTCGTCCTCGTAGCCGCCGCCGTAACCGAAATCGTCGTCGTCGTCCCGCGGTGAGAATCGAAGCGGCTCCCTGTCGTCGCTGTCGTGCGACATGACGCCTCCTGTGGGTTCTCTCGTCAGTGTGGTTACCTGTGTTCGAACGAGCCGTCGCACCGCCCCTCATGCGCCACCCCGCTCACCGTCACGTCGCCATTCGCGATCGCTCACGCATCCGAACACGAATCACGACGCACACCCTATACAAGCGTTTCACGATTCCGTCAAGCATGACGTGCGCCACGCGATAACGCAACCGTCGGATGCAAGGCATCCGGTGCGCGACAAACCCCGCATGCACCACACGCCGACACCCGAACGGGTCATGTCGGCGTGCCCTTCCACGTTATCCAGTGCTCGTGCAACCGGGTTGCGACCAGCCGGTCGCTACTCCCTGTTCGCCGATCCGAACTCTCTTCCCTGAACCCTCTCGAGCGCCGCGAACACTCGCGGGTCGAGATGCGTTCCAACCTGCGTTCGCAGGAACTCGAGAGTGGCGACCGCAGTGAGCGGTTCACGGTACGCACGCTTGGACGTGAGCGCATCGAAGCTGTCGGCCGCACCGAGAATCCGGCCGCCAAGGCAGATCTGTTCCGCGGACAACCCACGCGGATAGCCACGACCATCCCACCGCTCGTGATGGTCGCGCACGTAGTCCAGAGCCTCACCGATGATCGGGGCGAGCGGCTTGAGTATGTCCACCCCGATGCGCACGTGCTCCTTCACGTGCGTGAACTCCTCATCCGTAAGGCGCGCGGGCTTGTTCAGCACCTCCTCACGAATGCCGATCTTGCCCACGTCGTGAAGGCGTCCGGCAAGGTGAACGAGGCTCACCTGCTCCTCATCCAGTCCGAGTTCGCGGGCTATCGCCGCAGACAGGTCGGCTACGCGCTGCGAGTGTCCCCGCAGGTAGATGTCCTTCGCCTCCTGTGCGTTCACGAGCGTCTCCACCGTACTGACGCTCAACTCCCGCAGCGCCGCCTTCTCGTGCTCGAGCTCCATCGTGCGCTCGGCCACCTCGGCGCGGATCATACGGTCCACGCGCTCCTTCTCGATCGCGGCAGCGCGACGATCCAGCGCACGCTCCAGCGCACGCTGAAGGTCGCGAAGCTCGATCGGCTTCATCAGGTAGTCGTAGGCCCCGCTGGACAGCGCCTCGGTTGCGGTAGGCGCGTCGTTGACCGCCGTAAGGATGGTGATGGCCAGCTGCGGGCGAACCGCGAGTGCGTGCGGCACCAGTTCCACGCCGCTCATGCCGGGCATGCGAACATCGCAGAGCATTGCAGCGAACGGCTCGCGGCGGAGACGAACCAGCGCCTCGGCGGCATTGGCTGCCGTCTGCACCTCGTAACCACGTGCGCGGAGAAAGCGAGCGAGCGCGAGCCGGATCGTCTCCTCGTCGTCCACCACGAGAACACGAATCGGCGCTCCCTCCTCGTAGCTCATCTCGCCCGTCCGGTGACGTGAACCTGCCACCGCATTGCCAGCATACATCATCATCCGTCCCGCTCCATTACCGATTCCCTGGGGCAGGGCAGCTGCACCCGCACCGTCGTGAAGCGTCCGGGCACGCTGTCAACGGACAGCATGCCTCCGTGCGCCTCGACTATTCCGTAACTGACGCTTAGACCGAGCCCCGTTCCGGCGCCCGCGTTCTTGGTGGTGAAGAAGGGGTCGAAGGCGTGCGCGAGTGCCTGCCCGGACATTCCTCGACCGGTGTCATGCACCTCCATCGCAACGCTGCCGCCGCCGTCCTCCACGAACGTGCGAACACGTATCACCTTCTGCCCTTCCTCTCCCAGCGCGTCCTCCGCGTTGCTGAGCAGGTGAAGCAGCACCTGCTGCAGCTTCTGCTGGTCGCCGTTGATGTACGGCAGGCTCTCGTCCAGCTCGAGCTCCAGCTCCACGCCCCTGGACCTGAAGTGATACGCGCGAAGGCGCACGGTTGCTCTAACGAGCTCGTTCAGGTCCAGCGCCGTCATGCGAGAGCCAGTCCTCCTGGCGAAGAGCAGGAGGTCCCTGACGACCGCCGCCGCCCGGTCGGCCTCACGCTTCACCATCCGTACGGACTCCATCTGTTCGTCGGTAAGCGGATCCTCGAGCAGCAGCTGGGCGAAAGCGGAGATGCCGGCAAGCGGGTTGTTGAGTTCATGGGCAACCCCGCCTACGAGCTCGCCGAGCGCAGCGAGTCGATCGTGCTGGCGAATGTGCGCCTCGAGCTGCTGCTCCGCCGTGAGGTCGCGCGCGATGACCACTTCGCCAGTGGTGCGTCCGGCATCGTCAATCACGGGCGCGCGTACCACCGACGTGGGGAACTCGCTGCCGTCCTTGCGAAGATGTCTTTCGCGGCTTCGCCACACTCCGTCCACGACCGGGGTGAACGCGGGCGTTCCGCGCCAGACCGGGAGCGTACCGCCAATGGTGTCCGTGTCGGGAGATGGCATGCCGTGCTGCTCCGCCACCAGCGAACGAAAGACCTGTCCCGCCAGCTCGCCGGGCGAGTAGCCGTACGCCGCGTGTGCGGCTGCATTGGCGTCGAGGATGGTGCCCGTGTCGTCCAGCATGAGCACCGGCTGCGACAGAGTGGCCAGCGCAGTGAGCATCATGCGCTCCTGCGCGCGCCCCAGGCTCGCGTCGCGTTCCCTCGCCATGGTGGCCAGCGCGAGGGCCAGAGTGGGAGCGAGTCCGGCCAGCACCTCACGAGCGGCCGACTCGCCTTCAGGGGACGCAGCCGTCAGTGCTATGATGCCGACCCTGTCCGTGTCGCGCCCCACGTTCAGCAGCACCGGCGAGCAGTCCGGCGGCAGGAGCGACAGCTCTGCCGCGCGTTCGAACGCTTCGGCAAGGCGCGCGCGATCGAGAATCATGGGAGAGTCTTCGCGATCCACCAGCGACACCAGGCTGTCGTCCATGCCGAACGAGCGCCGAGCCAGTGGGGCCAGGGCTCCGCGTGCGGCAAGCCATTCAAGTCCGACGGGTGCCGCTGGGTCCGATTCGCCGGGCGGCGTGAAGAA
Organism: uncultured Gemmatimonadaceae bacterium; assembly: GCA_964415485.1. Lineage (GTDB taxonomy): Bacteria > Gemmatimonadota > Gemmatimonadetes > Gemmatimonadales > Gemmatimonadaceae > JBBQHX01. The sequence continues at coordinate 1,901 of CAYQAO010000063.1, read as the reverse complement.
GGCGCTGCGGCGCGTGTGCCGCACGATGCCCAGTGCGCTGCCGCTGAGCGCGAGGGCGGCGTTCAGCGCATCCAGAATTCCGTCAGCCGCAATCAGGCCGTTGCCGCCTGCGATGGCAGCGTGCGCGACCTCGAACCCGACCTGCGCCAACGAAGGCGCAGGCGGGTTGGAGGTGGTGTCCTGAATGGAATGGGGTGATGCGAACATCGTGGCTGGCGGCAAATCGGGCGCAGTATGACACGAGCGCGACGATGCGGACGGGGAAAGGCAACGGATGTGGTGCGGCGAAGCCGCGCCAGGCACCGACCGAATGCGCGAAAAGGCTCGCGCTCCCTACCTTCGCCTCGCCTCCACCAGCGCGATGTTGATGTCCGTGGAATGCAGCTCGTACTCTTCGCGTTGCGGACTCATGTTGAGCTCCGAGTCGGCGGACTCCAGCAGGCGACGCAGGTAGTCGGTGGCGTCTGCCTGGCGACTCTCCTGTTCGGCTACACGAGCGGCCAGGATCAATCCCAGCAGGTGGCGCGGGTTGCCGGCGAGGATGGTGTCCGCCTGCGCGCGGGCCATCGCGAACTCTCCGCTCACTTCCGCGATGCGGCCCATGTCATAGCGTCGGTGCTCGTCCAGCGCGGGGAGCATCTGGAACGCGGAAATGGCCATTGGGGCGAAGAACTGAACGCTGTCCGCGCTGCCCTGCTCGTAGAGCCGCATCACGCGGTCGTGCAGCAGATCCGCGCGCTGTTCAGGCGAGAGGTTCGAGATGTCGCCGGCGCTGGGCTGCGGGAACCCGCCCGCGCCTGGCGCTGCGGCGGCCGCGGTGCTTGCACCGGGAACGTTCACCGCACCGAATCGCTGTGCTGCCACGTAGGCTGCGAACATGAGCAGCGCGATTGCAGCGAATGCCCAGGGCAGCGCGTTCGAGGTTGGGGGAGCGGAAGTGGACGCGCTGCCGCTCGCAGCGGGCGAAGCGCCGGCCGCCGTGCCGCAGCGGTGGCAGAACTTCGCGCCGGGCGTGAGTGCGGCGCGGCAGGATGCGCAGGTGGCGCCGTCGGCGGCGGCGCCACACTGCGAGCAGAAGCGACCTGAAACCGACGCGCCGCAGCTTGCGCAGCTCCTGTCGGTGGTGGTTGACAGACTCATTTGCGGGAAAGGCTAGGGATTACTCGCACAAAGGTAATCCCATCCCGCGCCGTCAGCTCTTCCGGGATATCTTCTCGATCGTCCGATCCACCTTCCTGGCGTCCGCGCCTTCCAGCACCACGTCTGCCTGAGACACGATGCCCACCACGCTGCCGCGTTCGTCCACTATCGGGATTCTTCGGACCTGTTCGCGGCCCATGAGGTTCATGACCGAGTCCACGTCGTCGTCGGCCTTCGCGGTATGCACGCCCTCGCTCATGAACTGCTGCACCGTGCCGTCGGCGGGAACGCCCTCACCCACCACGCGAAGTGCCACGTCGCGATCGGTGATCACGCCAACGAGCCGGCGCGAGTTCACGCTTTCCACCACCGGAATGAGGCCCACGTCCTGCTCCTTCATCAGCTCGACTGCCCTGCGTACGCTGTCGTCGGCTGTGACCACAGCGGGGTCCCTCGTCATGATCTCGCTTGCCCGCATTGAAATCCTCCATTGATTGGGCAAGGGCAGACGGGCAAGGAGTGAGCCGGAACTGCGAAGGGACTGGGGACACGGGACTGGGGACACGGGAACTGCCGTGGCTGAGGAATGGGAAGCGCTCCTCGAGGGTGTCGGCTATCGGCCGTCGGGGCCTGGGGTGAGGCTCGCGCCAGCTGTCATCCCGCACGAGCGCAGCGAGTGTCGGGATCCACTTTCAACTGGTAGTGGCCGGCTTCGGCGCAGGGAGAGTGGATCCCGACGCTTCGCGCGGGATGACAGACTC
>CAYQAO010000062.1:0-16620 GCA_964415485.1 uncultured Gemmatimonadaceae bacterium | reverse complement strand
GCCGGCACCCCGCGCACGCAGCGACGGATCTTCGCCGGCGGGCCCCTCCAGTTACCGCCCGCCGAGCCCGTCCGTCTACCCCGTGTCCACGTTCCCGAGGCGCGACTTCACCATCCGCCCGATGGCCGAGCACAATTCCGATATCCAGGCATCCTCCCGATCGGGGGTTGAAGGCACCCTGCAGGCGTTCGCAACCGCCCTGCAGCGCCTCGCCGTCTATCCAGAGGATCACCCGCAGACTTCCGGCGCGATTGACAGCGCGTTCCACGGCATCGTTGCGCTGCTGGAGGAGCACGATCCGCTGGTGGTGGCGGTCGAGAGCGACCGCCTGGTCGTTTCCGACCGACCGCTCGCGTCGGCCGCACCGGCACTGCTCGAGCTTCCGCGGCGCCTTCACCGAAGGGACATCGGATCCGTTCGATTCGAGCGGGGAATCGAGCGAGACGAGTTCACCGTGCTGCTGCGGGCAATCGCCAGGCGCGAGGAGCGTGAGATCGGTGCATCCACGGTTCCGCCGAAGCAGGTGGCGCTGCCGCACGCGCAGATCTTCCCGGTTCGGATCTCCGCGCTCGAGATGCGGGAGACCGCGGAGACTCCGGTGGAGTCGCCCGTGGTCACTCCCGCGGCGGCGCCGGTGGTGCCGTCGGAGCCTCGTGAGGCGGACGAGCTGCTGTGGGAGCGCATGGTGACGCTCGCGGCGACGTCGGCGGCCGAAGGTGAAGCCGCGGACGAGAGCGCCGCAGTGGTTGAACGGATTCGCGAGCGCCTGACGATGTCCGGGGAGATCGCCGCATGTGCCTCGGACGTTCTCGCGCTGCTGGATCATGCATCACGCAGCAACGCCGCGGTCAGGCGGCGCGTGCTGGAGACTGTGTCCTCGCTCTCGAACGACGAGCTCGCACTCGTGGCGCGCGGTCTGCCGGACTCCGCCGCCCGGCGCAGCCTGGTGGAGCACGCTGCCCGGTCGCTGCCCGCCGAGACCACCGTCGCACTCGCTCGTGCGGCTGCCGAGGAGGGTGCGTTCACGCTTGGCGGCGCTTCGGTGCTGCTGCTGCAGAAGCTTGCCGACGTGGCAGACGTTCCCACCGCGCGAGGACGGGCGCGTGCCGAGGCGGCTCTCAGGCGCCACCTGGAGGACCTGATCTCCGACAGCCGTGAGGCAGAAGGACCGGCGATCGTGCGCGATCCTACACCGTCGCTGGACCCGGTGCTGACCGACCAGGAATGGGCTCCACGTGGAGCGCCGAAGCCGAGCTGGGCGGCCCGCCTCACGCGGATGGGGGCGGAGCTGGACGTGGACGTACCCTCCGTCCGCGCCGCTATCGAGGAGGTGGCGGATGGCGACGACCAGACGCTCGTCGCGCTGGCCAGGTCCATAGATCCTTCGTCATCCATCGGTGCCAGGGTCCGCGCTCGCGCCTTTACCGAGGATGCCCTCGAGACGCTGCTGGAAAGCGCGTCGGATGAACCGTCGCTCGGGCACGTAGCAGACGCACTCGGTCCGGCAGCGGTGCCGGCGCTCGTGTCGGCGATGCTCGAGGACGGCCCGCGGACGCGTACCTATCGCGTGGCGCGGGTGCTCTCGCGCTTCGGGATGGATGCCTCCCGTGAGGCGTGCAACCGCATGCCGGGGGCGCCCAGGGCCGTTCAGCGCGTGGTGCTGTCGTACCTGCGGGCCGTGGAACTCGTGCCGGACGACTTCCCGGTCACGCGCTACCTGCGTCACCCGGACGAAGCCGTGCGCGCCGCCGCGCTGCGGCTCAGGCTCGCCATGCCTGACGCGTTCCCGGTCGCGCGTGAGGCCCTGCTGAGCGGAGATGCGCATCTCGTTCGGCTCGCGGTGCGATTCCTGGCCAGGAGCGGTGCGGATCCCGAAACGGTGCCGCTGGTCCTCGAGATCCTGAGGATCGGAGAGCAGCCGTCGGCGATTCGTGCGCTTGCCGTACGCGCCGTGCAGGCATCCCGGGACCCGGAGGTGCTGGAAGCCCTGCTGGAAGTGACCACGACGCGCGGCAGGCTGCTCAGGCGTCCGAAGCTCGCGCCGCTGGCGCCTCACGTAACGGCTGCGCTGCATGTGCTCGCGCGCGAGTGGGGCACAGACGACCGCGCTCGCGAAGTGCTGGACCTCGCGCTGGAACTCGGAGCACTGGTTCCTCCGTCACGCAGGCCGTCGCTTACACCGCGCCCGACGCCGGTCGCGATTCCCGTGATGCGAAGCTGATACCTGGTCGCACCCACCTCGCTGCCACCACGTGAACTTTCGATGAGCGCACCCGTCCGCTTCCTGCATTCGCTCGCTCAGTCCATCGCGACCATCTCGCTGTATGGCCCCGGGCACCCTGCTCGCTCGAGTGCCATAGACAGCACCTACAGGCTGCTGGATGGACTTCACTACGGCGACCGGGCTCCCGTGTTCACGTTCCTGGGCGAGAACGTGGTGCACGACAGGACTGTGCTTCCGGCACTGAGGGGCTGGCAGTGGGCCACGAGGCTCAGCGAGGCCGGAGTACAGCGAATGGAGTTTGCGCCCGACCTCTCGCGCGAGAGCTTCGAGCAGTTCCTGGACCGGCTTCTCTCCAGACTCGGCAGCGTTGCGGCTGCGGCCGACGCGATGGACGAGGCCGATGCGGCGCTGGACGGCGTTCGCTTTGGCGCCATAGTGGCAGCCGACGAGGTGGAGATCGAGGACGACGGATTCGACGGGTCGGTGATCCCGGCATACTCGCTGGCGGAGGAGACGGCAGTGGTGCGCTGGATCTTCGCCAACGCGGAGCGTCGTGGCCGGGTTCCCGCATCGGAGTCCGAACTGGTGGTGCGCAGCCTCAGCGTGCTGCGTCATGCGGACGTTCGTCCCACGATCCCGATCCTGCAGCTGCCGTCGTTCGATGACTACCTTGCGATGCACTCGATCAACGTGGCGTCGCTCTCCCTGGCACTTGCGGAGCGCCTCGGCGCGGGCCGTCGTGAGGCGCTCCGCGTGGGCGTCGCAGGCCTGCTTCACGACATCGGCATGGCGGCGGTGCCTCGCGAGCTGATGGAGAAGAGCCGCCTCACGCGGGACGAACGCGAGCGCATCCGGCGCCATCCGGCGGACGGCGCGCGCATGCTGCTCTCCGGTGCTCCCTCGCTCGAGGCGGCCGCAGTGGCGGCGTACGAGCACCACATGCGCCCCGATGGCTCCGGCTACCCGGTGCTGGCAACCGTCCGCCGCCCGCACGTCGTCAGCGCCATCGTCAAGGTTGCGAGCGTGTTCACTGCGCTCAGGTCCTCGCGACTCCACTGGCCTGCATGGTCGCTCGCACGAAGCCTTCGCTACATAGAGAGCGGCATGGGCGTGGAGTTCGAAGCCGAGGTTGCGGCAACGTTCGTGAGGATGCTCCGCAGCGGGCGCGACCGCCAGGTGGCGGTTACCGAGCATGGAGACGACTTGCCGGACCTCGCCCTGCTCGAGGAGGGGGAGGAGTCGGAGGCAGCGGATCGCGGCACTCTCGCGTAATTCAGGTATGGCCACCCGCGCGTTCTACTATCGCCAGACGGACTCGATCCGCATCACCGTGCGACCGTCGTTCATCCCGGAACATTCGCGTCCGGAGCTGCGCCAGTACGTGTTCACGTACCGCGTTCGCATAGAGAACGTGGGAGATCGCGCCGTTCAGCTGCTCACGCGCCGTTGGCTAATCCACGACTCGGTAGGCGAGGAAACCGAGGTGGTGGGAGAGGGAGTCGTGGGCCTGCAGCCCGTGATCGAGTCAGGCGAGGTGCACGAGTACAGCAGCTTCTGCGTGCTGAAGTCGGGTTCCGGCTGGATGGAGGGCCACTATCACTTCGTGGACGACGGCGGCGACGAGTTCGACGCGGACATTCCGCGGTTCATCCTGAGCCGGGATTCGGCGTCGTTAGGGGCGAAGGAGTAGGAGGGACCGCGAGGAGCCGTGCCCACGGCATGCCGTAACAGGAGAGCCCCGGCGCGCAGCGCCGGGGCTCTCGTCGTTCTCACCAGTAGACCCGCAACGCCAGGCCTCGCCGCTCGGGCACTATCCTCACCGCACTCTCGCTGCCAGCCGGGTTCCCGCCGCGCAGCTCGGCTGCCGTATCTCGTGAGAGCCGTTTCGCCGCGTTCTGCCCGCGATCGCTCCACCACCACGCTTCGATCGCACCCAGCAGTGCTGCCCCCGCGGTAATCCCGAGGCCCATCACCAGGTTGCGACGTTCCGTGAACCTGGCTTCGTACTGGTATGGTACGCCGTTGTCATCCACACCGGTCACCGTGCGGATCTCGCTCTCCTCCTCCAGCGCCACGACCACGCCGCCCGCGGCGGCTGCGGCAACGAGCGCCCCCATGACGTAGCGCCGCGTGTAGAACTGCCCGCCTCCCGGGATTAGCCCGGAACCTAACGCGGCGGCCGGCGAGTAGCGCGTGCGTTCCAGCAGCCGGATCTGGCGGCGGACATCCTGCGCGTCAGGCGCGGACGGCCTCAGCCTGATGTAGCGCTCCAGCAGCTGGCGACCTTCGTCCAGCCGACCCGCCGCCACTAGAGCAGCCGCCTGGTCATGATACCCCTCGGCCAGGTTGGGTGACTGGCTGGTTGCAGCCTGGAATGCGCCGGCCGCGTTCATGAACTCGCCGCGCCGCGCGTATGCCGCACCCGTCCTGAGCTGCACAGTGACCACTGAAGCAGCTTCCTCCGTCTGTCCGGACAGGCCTTCCAGCCGGCGGCGAGCCTCCGTCGAGTCGCTCGCCGTTCTGGCGAGCGCGAGATACCTGCAATACGACTGCGCGGCTGCACTGGCGTCGCCCTGCTCCTCGTAAAGGCGTCCCAGCTGGTACTCCAGGTCTTCCATCATTGGAGCTCTGCGCACCGCTTCCTCGAGCCTCGCGCGGGCGGTGGCGACGTCACCCAGCAGTGCGGCGTCCGAGCCTTCGGTCGCCAGGCGCCGGGCCGCAACCGTATCAGGGTCGGCCACTGCGGGGCGCGGCGACACACTGGCGCATGAAGTGGCCGATGCCGGAGCCGCTGTGATCAGGCCAAGAGGCGGAACCCGGCCCTGCGCACCGACTGCGGCGGGGAGGACCATGAGCGCGCACGCGGCCAGCAGCGCAGCACGGGGCGAACAGCGTGCGTGCAAGGCTCCGTTCAAGTTCCGTCTCCGGGTTGGCGGTAGGATTCAGGTTGCTGAGCGAAGATACTCGTTGAGGCTGGCAGTGTCACCATGGTTGCCATGGCCATCAGAGTCCGAGCCAACCACGCACAGTGATGGTCGTCTCACCGCGCTCGCCGTTAGGCGCTGCCGCCCTGATCGTGACCGTAGCCGTGAATGGCCATCGCATAGCGGTCACCATGCCGTTCTGATCCACCGTCGCGATGGAGGTGTTGGTGGACGTCCAGTTGAACGACACACCGCCTATGGGCTTGTCGTCGGGGTCGAAAGCCTGGGCGGTGAGCTGCCGTTTCTCGTCGGGGTTCAGCGGCGAGTTGTTCGGCCGCGAAACCTCGACTCGCGCCACGACCGGCACGAGCACGACCACCCTGGCAGTCGCCTGCCTGCCTTCCACCGTTGCGGTCACCGTCGCTTCGCCCGGAGACACCGCAGTCACGAGGCCGGCATCGCTTATCGTGGCGACATTCGTCGGCGAGATGCTCCACGACACCTCCCTGCCCGACAGCACGTTGCCGTCGGCGTCCCGGGCGGTCGCCTGGAGCTGTCTCGTCTCGGTAGGTCGCAGCTCGACTTCGCCTGGCGTCACTTCCACCGTGGCCACTCCCGGCGGCCTGACGGTGACCGTCGCGGTGGCCTTCTTGCCATCTATGTCCGCCGTGAGAGTCGCGGTGCCCGCTGCAACCGCGGTGACCCTTCCCGACGTATTGACGGTAGCCACGGACTGGGGGCTGATGCTCCACGACGCCGTGTGACCCGGCAGCACGTTGTCGCTGGCGTCGTACGCCACCGCGGAGAACTGCTGCGTCTCGCCCCGGTCCAGAGTAGCGCTCGATGGAGTGATGACGACTCTGTCCACGGGGGCAGAGACGGTTACCTGCGCCTGGCCCGTCACGCCCTCGCTGGTGGCGCGAATGATGGACACGCCCGCAGCCTTCCCCGTCACCACGCCTGACGAGTTCACGGTTGCGACGCTTGTGTTCTCGGAGGACCAGGAAACGTCGCGGTCATCGAGCACCGTGCCGTCTCCGGCCGTGAGCGTCGCCTTGAACTGAAGCGTCTTGCCGACCTGTACCGAACCGGCGACCGGCGTGACACTCACGTTTCGAACGGCCTTGGTCTGCACCGTGACCTGGCTGGTGGCGGAGCGGCCGGAGACGCTTGCCGAGATGCGCGCCTGGCCCGGCGCGCGGGCGGTCACCTGTCCCACGTCGCTCACCGTTGCCACGTCCTCGTTGCTGCTGGACCAGAAGGCGTCGCCGGGGGACAGAGGCTGGCCGTCGGCCGTGACCGAGAGCGTGATTCGCTGGCCTACCTCCAGCGTGGGGGAGGCCGGTTCTATGGTCATCGCGCCAGGCTGCCCGATGGGCTCGACGCTGTTGTCTCCGCAGCCCTGAAGCCCTGCGAGAGCCGTGAAGATCGCAGCGAAAGCGGCGATGCGGAGCGCTGCGAGCCGGGACGATCCCCGGCGCACATCAGGCGCCGCCAGCCCCTCCCACCAATACCGGCCGCGCCCTGTTCGCTCGCGTGCCGTCACCCAGCTGTCCCTGAACATTATACCCCCAGCAGTATGCTGCCCCGTCCGTTGATGTCGCGCAGGTGTGCCCACCGGAAGCGTGGACCTGCGTGTAGCGACGGTCTCCGACCACCGGAACCGGCGACGCACGGTCTGAGGTGGAACCATCGCCAAGCTGGCCATAGGCGTTTCTGCCCCAACAGCGGATCGAACCTGCACGCGTAAGCGCGCAGCTGTGGGCGCTGCCGGTAGTGACATTTGCAAGCGGCGTGCTGGACGACACACGGACGGGGGTCCGGGCAGTGGCCACCGTGCCGTCACCAAGCTGGCCGCTGGCGTTCCTGCCCCAGCAATAGCCCGCGCCGTCAGCCGTTGCCCCGCAGCTGTGCGCGCCGCCCGCGCTGATCGCCGTGAAGCGAAGGTCGCCCGACACCAGCACCGGGGACGCCTGATCGCTGTCCGAGCCGTCCCCCAGCCGGCCGTCGTCGTTGCTGCCCCAGCACCAGGCCCTGCCTTCCGCATCCAGTGCACACGCGTGGTCCCAGCCCACGCTCAGCGAGCGGAATCGGTGTCCGCCTGCCACCCGGCGCGGAGTGAGGACGTCGCTCCCGATGGAACCGGATCCCGTCTGCCCGCGGTCGTTCGCGCCCCAGCACCACGCCGCGCCACCAGCATCCAGCGCACAGGCATGGTTGGCTCCCACGCCGATGGAGACGCCGCGGCTGCGGAGCGAGATGCGCGAGGGCGACCGCCGAGTCACTCGACTTCCGTCGCCGATCTGGCCGCGGTCGTTCGCGCCCCAGCACCAGGCTTCGCTGCCGTCGGTGAGGCCGCAGGTGTGCGCCCGACCCGCCGCCAGGGAGGTGAAGCGCTGCGCACCGCCAACGCGCTGCGGCTCGGCAGCACGTTCCCCGCTCGTTCCCAGCTGGCCGAGTGTGTTGGCTCCCCAGCACCAGGCGACGCCGTTTCGGTCGAGGAGGCAGGAGTGCTGTCCGCCGGCCACCGTTCGCGCGGCGGCCGAGAACGTGGTTCGGGATGGAGTGCCGAGGGTGGCGTCCGCCTGACGCGTGACGACTTCTCCGGTGATGCGGCCGGGAGCTGCGGGAGTGTCGCGACCGGCGGCCGGAGGAACGGCGGTCCCCGGCGAAGGCGCTGCCTGACGAACTGTGCTGGACGACGCGCCGACCACGCCCGCAAGCTGTGGTGCGGCCGGCAGCGTTTCCGGTGGCGGCTGCTGCGCCTGACGCTCCGGTGCGCGCGCGACCTGCTCGGGCGGTACCGCGAGCTCGGAGGGCGGGGAAGGCCGCGGCACCGGAGCGTCAGCCATCTCGTCAGGCGCTGCCTGCGGTGCACTGTCAGCCGGCACGGTCGAGTCGTCAGGCGCCGTCGCGTCCACGCCGGCGATGGTGGAATCCGGCATGGGAACGATGGACGACGGCGGCGGCGCCACGAACGGCACCTCCTCGACCGGCGCGCGATCGGCGACTTCCTGCCTCTCCACCTCCGGCTGGAACGACGTGAACAACTCGTCCTGCCTCACGAGCGCCAGCGCGCCCGCGGCTCCGATGAGCACCACGCCCACCGCCGCCAGCAACAGCCGCCGTCCGCGACGAGGCTCCGGCTCGGGCACCAGCGGCTCCAGCAGCTCCTCTGCCGGCGCGGGCAGGGGAGGAACGGGTCGCTCCCAGCGTACCGTGTCCATGGACGCAGCCGGCGCAGCTGCAGCGACTGCTGCGTTGGCGGGAGTGGCGCGCGGGGCAGACTTGCGACCGCGGCGCCAGGCTCCGAAACGGGCACCACGCCGCTGCGTCTCCAGGGCCTCCGCCATCGCCTCCGCAGACTGCCAGCGATCCTCCGGTGCGGCCTTCAGGGCGCGGTCTATGGCATCGGCCAGCCACGCCGGTGCGTCCGCCCTGAGGTCGCGTACGGCGGGCGGCAGCGATTCTATCCGGCGGGCAAGAATCTGGCGCGCAGTGCCCGAGCCCCACGGCGAGAGTCCCGTGAGCAGCTCCCACCCGACAACGCCAAGGCTGAACACGTCGCTGCGTGCGTCAACCCTGCCGCCCTCGATCTGCTCCGGTGCCATGTAGGCCGGAGTGCCGGCCAGCATCCCGGGCGAGGAGTCGAGCGGGTCGCCGCCGATCGCCGCTCCAAAGTCGGAGAGCAGCGCTCGACCGGACGTCTCGTCCACGAGCACGTTCTCCGGCTTGACGTCCCCGTGGACGGTGCCTCGCAGGTGAGCGTGGTGCAGGGCATTGGCAACGTCGGCGAGAATGGCGGCAGCGCGCTCCACAGGCAGCGCCCCCTCGCTCTGCAGGATCTCACGCAGCGAACTGCCCGGCACGTACTGCATGACGAGCGCGAGCGCCCCGCCGGGCAGCGTCTTCACCGCATGAACTGCCACGATGTTTGGGTGAACGAGCTGGGCCGCGGTGCGCGCTTCACGAGCGAGTCCTTCCAGGCGCTCCGGCTCGCCGGCGGGGACTACGAGCTTGATGGCCACCGGGCGCGCGAGTGCGCGATCGCGCGCTGCGTAAACCACTGCAGTGCCGCCACGGCCGAGCTCCCGCTCCACGTCGTACTCTTCCGCGAGCGCGGAGAGCGCCTGCTCCAGCGCGAGTTCGTCAGGCACCCGGCCCGATGCAGCCGACATCAGCGTTCGTGAAACCTCAGGAGCACCTCGCCCACCTCGATCATGTCACCGTCCGAAAGGACGCGAGGCGCCGCCCCCGCAGCCACGGCGCGGCCGTTCACCACCAGGGGATTCGTGCGAGACAGGTTCTCCACTGACCAGCGACCTTCATCGTACTGGAGGCGCGCGTGCAGGCGGCTCACTGTCTGCGCCTTGAGCTGCACGTGCTCGTAGGGACGCCCGGCATTCCGACCTACCGTCACCGTCTGCGGATTGGCGCCGAGCCTAACGAAACGCAGTTCGCGCCCCGCCTCCTCGCCTTCCACGATCACCAGCCTGCCCGGGAGCATCTGCAGCGTGCCGCCGGCCGGAGGCATCGGGCGCGGACTGGCCGCGGGCGACACCGACGCCGACGCAGCCAGCGCGAGTGCGCCGTCCATCTCGGGTGCCGCCGACTCAAGGCCTGCCGTGCGCCGCCTGCGAATGGGGCGACTCGCGGGCTCCGGCTGGCCGGGCTGATCCGGTGACTGCTCCTGCTCCACCCGAAGCGGAAGCTCCATGTCGTCGCGCAGCTTGCGCTCAACTTCCCGTATGCGGGCCGCCGCGTCGAGCGAGCGGACGTCCGCCGCAGCGGGCACGGAGTCGCCTTCGATGATCCCATGCTGCCAGTGATGCGAAGCGGATGCGGCCATGCCTCCGGCCGGCAAGCCGCCATCACTCGCGCCGGACGCGGCTATGTCTGCGCCATGAGGAAGGTTGGACGGCGCGCGCCCATCTCCCGCAGGGCCGACTGGGCGGCCGTCCCCGAACTGGCCGCCACCCTGGGCCGCCGCCGGATACGGAGTCGCCGCTGCCGGCATCTCCGCACGCCGCCGCTCCGCCGGCTTGATCCGGGTGTCCGAGGGCGGCGGAAAGACCACGATGGGTGGACCGTACCCATGAACGTGGTCCTCCCTGCGCTGCGCACGGCGAAGTCGCCACGCGATCGTCAGCGCAATGAGGGCCACGAGAACAGCGATTGATACAAGAACGATCGTCAGGACGGACACGTGAAGAGATAGGGAGAATCGTCGGAAAGTCGTTCAGCACAACGCGCTGCGAGCCGGCTCGTCCCGGCTGCCATGCGCATGATTCATTCCCTGTACAGGCCCTGCGACTCCCGGCCGGACCCCCGAGTGACGCCCGTCACCGTGCGTCGTGCGAGACCTCCTGCCGAGCCAGCTCATGATTAAGATATGCGGTCTCGCCTGTTACTTCGCGAACCAGGTACGGCGCGAGCCATTCCGGAATTACCGTCTCCTGGTCCTCGCTCGTCAGTTCCACCTCCGCAAGTACGAGCGGGCGATCCGTAAAGCTGTCTACCTCCCAGGTGACACGATTGTTCACATCGGGTACCAGATAGCGACGTTTGCGGAGGCGGCGGCCTGCCGTGAAAACCCACATCGCGTCGAACAGCTCGGCCGTAGCGGGCTCTTCCAGCTCCACTCGACTCAGTCCACTGCCGGCCTTGACGGTACGATACCGCCGCTCGCCGTTCTCGTCACGCTCGCGACGGAGTCGCTCCACCAGAACCTCTCCGGGCAGGTATCCCTGCTCGATGTCCATCCAGGGAGAGGCCTCGGCCACCGGCGGCAGGGCTGACAGCAGGTACTTCCGCTCGATTTCCAGCCTGGGATCTGCCATCCGATTCAGGTCGTAGCGTCACTGCGGACGATACACCTCCGTGGAGGGGGCGCCGAGCGACGGAGGCGGGTCCTCGTCCTCCTCGTAATCCTCGTCCTCCCAATCCTCGTCATCATCCTCCGGCGCGGGAGGCGCAAGGTACTCACGCCTTTCGGCCTCGAACAGGGCCTGCTGCTCAGCCCGCGACATCTCGTAGCGGGTGATGGCTGCCGCGCAGACCACCACGAACAGGCCCAGCGCAAGGAGCAGCAGGCGACGGCGGGTGGCCGGGGAGTTCGCGCCGGGCGTTCCGCGTGCGCCGCCGCAGAGCATCTTTACGATGCCGCCGTTTACGCGTTCCGCCAAGGCGAGCACCCGGAGCGCCAGAGGACGCGCGCCCGTGTGCGAGACAGACGCAGCCGGCGGGTCTGCTACAGCATCGTAACCCCTGGCCGGTTCTTCATGGTCCCCGGCGTCGGCTGCATGGGCACTCGCATGCCGGGCGGCGGAGCGCGGTGCTACACGGGTGGCGTCGGCGGGTGCCGGTGACGGCGAACGTTCCGACATTGCGCGCAGGCGCTCCGTAAGCGCTTCTCCGCGCCGGTCGCTGGCGGCCAGGCAGTCGGCAATTCGCTCCCTCACTGCGGCAATATCCGCTGCGGGCGCGCCCGCAGCCTCGCGCGCCTCGAGCAGTCGCCTCCAGGCGCGTTCGGCACGCGCGGGATGCCCTCCCGACTGCCAGGCATTCGCCAGCTGCGCCAGTGCGGCGAGTGTCTCCTGATGGTCGGTGCCGAGTGTCGCGCGGCGCTCCCGGAGCGCAACCAGCCAGAGCCGCGCCGCGTCATTCCACTCTCGCTGCCTCGCTCGCAGACGGGCGAGGGCGGCCGCGTCTTCCGCCAGTCGGGAGCGCGAGCGGGATGCCGCTTCCGCCGACCCTTCCACGGCACGCGCCTGGAGTTCTGCGGCGGCCTCCAGCTCGCCCAGCGCAGCCAGCGCTGCGGCTTCGTGCCTGACGGCTTCCAGCGTCCGCGGGTCCGTCGCCCCGAAGAGGCCCTGCCGGAGCGCGCTCGCCTCACGAAAGTATGCGGCCGCCTCGGCGTATGCGCCCGCCACATGACGCTCGCGCCCACGCTTCAGCGCGTGCGTCGCGCGCGCTGCTGATTCAGCGATGGATTGCGGGTCTCTCGGCTGGGTCATCGTGAGGCAGCGGTGGTCCGTAACGCTTTCGGCCCGTGCAGCGCAAGTGCTTGAAACATAGTGCCTGAATCCGGCAAGATTGAGTTCGGGCAGCCGGACCATGTGCCGGCGATCACCTCGCAGGAACTCCGCTTTCGGCGTCGTGATCGCCGGCTCCCGACCGATCGCAGCACCGATCCGGCACGCGAGCCACAACCCAGACTTCAAGCAGGCTGAATGATCTCCCGCATCGCCAACGAACTCTCCCTCACGCACCAGCAGGTTGCGAACACCCTGGCACTTTTCGAGTCAGGAAACACCCTGCCATTCATAGCCCGCTATCGCAAGGAGGTGACTGGCGGGCTGGACGAAGTGCAACTGCGCGACGTGCGCGACCGCGCCACCTACCTCACCGAGCTGGAGGACCGGCGCTCGGCCATCCTGCAGTCGGTGGAGGAGCAGGGGAAGCTCACCGACGAGCTGCGCGCGAAGCTCATGGGAGCCGACACGAAGCAGGTGCTGGAAGACCTGTACCTGCCGTACAAGCCCAAGCGCCGCACGCGCGCGATGATCGCCGCCGAGCGCGGACTCGGCCCGCTCGCGGAACTGATCTGGGACGGGGAAGCCGACGACGCAGCCGCGGAGCGCGAGGCGGCCGCCTACGCCGTGGAGGAGAGCGAGGTGCCGACGGTTGCCGACGCGCTGCAGGGCGCCCGGGACATTCTCGCCGAGCGCGTGGCGGAGGACGCGACACTCCGTGGCTGGGTTCGCGACGAAACCCGCCGGCGCGGCCAGGTGCGCAGCACGCTTATGGTCGGCAAGGAGGCGGAAGCGGCCAAGTACCGGGATTACTTCGACTATCGTGAGCCGATGGACACCATTCCCTCGCACCGGGTGCTCGCGGTTCGCCGCGGCGAGTCGGAAGGGATGCTGGCGTGGACCATCGAGGCGCCTGCCGACGATATCAGGGCCCACATCGAGCGAACGGTGCTGGACGGTCGTCGGGCCTCGGAACAGCTCACGCTCGTGGCGCGTGATGCGTATCGTCGCCTGATCGCCCCCTCCATCGAGGTCGAGCTTCGCCTGGAGCTGAAGACGCGAGCGGACGAGGAGGCCATAAGGATCTTCGGCCAGAACCTGGAACAGCTTCTGCTCGGCGCACCGGCTGGGGCGCGTACCGTTCTGGGACTCGATCCGGGGTTCCGGACGGGCGTGAAGGTGGCCCTGGTGAACCGCACCGGCTCGGTTGCGGCGACCGACACGTGGTACCTGCATCAGGAGCGGGCGTTCGCGAACGCGCTGGAGCGCCTGGTGCGTTCGGGTGAGGTGGAGCTCGTGGCGATCGGAAACGGCACGGCGTCGCGCGAGACCGAGGCGCTCGTCAGGCGCACGCTCGCGGAGGCAGGCCTGAAGACACAGGTGGTTGTGGTGAACGAAGCGGGAGCGTCCGTGTATTCGGCGAGCGACGTGGCCCGCGAGGAGCTGCCCGACCTGGACGTTTCCCTGCGAGGTGCGGTGTCCATTGCCAGGCGGCTTCAGGATCCGCTGGCCGAGCTCGTGAAGATTGACCCGAAGTCCATTGGTGTTGGGCAGTACCAGCACGACGTGAACCAGACGAAGCTCAAGAGCCGCCTGGACGAAACGGTGCAGCTGTGCGTGAACAGGGTGGGCGTGGAGCTGAACACCGCGTCCGTGTCGCTGCTGGGCTACGTATCGGGCGTTGGCCCGACGCTGGCACAGAACATCGTCAGGCTTCGCGACGAGCGCGGCGGCTTCCGCGGCCGCAAGGAGCTGCTGGACGTGCCCCGGCTGGGACAGAAGGCGTTCGAGCAGGCTGCAGGCTTCCTTCGGATTCGCGATGCGGAGCATCCGCTGGATCGAACGGCGGTGCACCCGGAGCGCTACAACGTGGTGGAGAACATCGCAGGCGACCTCGGGACGCCGCTGTCCGAGCTGCTGGCCAACGAGAAGGTGCTGGGCCGCCTGGAGCTTCGTCGTTACGTGACGGACGAAGTAGGACTTCCCACGCTGGAGGACATCCTGGCGGAGCTGCGGAAGCCCGGTCGCGATCCGCGCGACACGTTCGAGGCGCCCGGATTCCGCGATGACATCACGGAACCGAGGCACCTGCGCGAGGGGATGCTGCTCGAGGGCGTGGTGACGAACGTGGTTGCGTTCGGAGCGTTCGTGGACATCGGCGTGCACCAGGATGGCCTGGTGCACGTGAGCCAGCTGTCCGACCGCTTCGTGCGCGATCCCAACGAGGCGGTGCGTGTGGGCCAGCGCGTGAAGGTCCGGGTTGTGTCGGTGGACCTGGAGCGCAACAGGATTGCCCTGACGATGAAGTCGGAGGTCGCGCCCCCGCGTGAGGCACGGCGCCGGCAGAAGCCGCCGAAGGCGAAGAAGCCCGAGTTCCGTCCCGGGGACGTGGCGCCTAACGGAATGCGGTTTCGGTAGGGGGAGGGGAGAGGGAAGAGGGACCAGGGACTGGGGAAGAGGAATTTCTCTGTCATCCCGCACGAGCGAGGCGAGTGTCTTGATCTGCTATCCACTCGTGGTGGCCGGCATCGGTGCAGGGTGAGCAGATCCCGACGCTTCGCGCGGGATGACAGACTCTCCTCCCATGTCATCCCGCACGAGCGAGGCGAGTGTCGGGATCTGCTTTCACTTCACCGTGGCCGGCATCGGCGCAGGGTCGGCAGATCCCGACTCCTCACTCGGCGCGCAGCGCAGCCATCGGCGTTTCCCTGAACACATCCCGCGCACCCAGCAGCCCGATCGCCACCGTTACCAGCACCATCGTGGCTGCTATGGCGACCGCCGGACCCGTGGCCGGGTGGAACTGCTGGTCGAAGACGAACGTCAGCAATGCCCACGCGCCGCCGAACGAGAGAACCATGCCGGCCAGCGCCGACAGCAAGCCGAGCAGAACGTACTCCGCCAGCAGGATGGACCGGATCTGTCCGCGTGTTGCGCCCAGCGTCTTGAGCAGCACGCCTTCCCGAACGCGCGCCCGTCTTGACGCGGCCACTGCGCTGAACAGCACCGGTATCCCCATCGCGAGGCTGAATACCGCGAGGAAGCGCACCGCCATGGTCACCTTCTCCACGATTGTCGCAATCGTCCTGCGGATCAGTGTGAGGTCTATGCTGGACACGTTGGGGAACCTGTCCACCGCATCGCGCTGCAGGCGCGCGAGGGTCGCGTCGTCTGTGGTGGCCGCGAGGACCACCCATTGCTTGGGTGCGTCCATGATCGCATGCGGCTCCAACACGGCGAAGAAGTTTGGCTCGAAGCGCGCCCACTCCACCTCGCGGAGGCTCGTCACCACCGTCGGGATCTCCACTCCCTGCACGTCCCACGTGAGGGTGTCTCCCAGTTGCAGGCCGAGTTCCTCGGCGACTTCCTGCTCCATGGACACTTCCGGGAGACCGTCGTCGTTGGCGTTGAACCACCGGCCGGCTATCAGCTTCTCGGTCCCCACCATTTCGGATCGGAAGGTGGAGCGATACTCCCTGCGCAACGCCCACATCGCCCGCCTCACGCCGTCGGGGTTGGTGGTGTCCGTCATCTGCTCCATCGTCCAGCCGTTGATCCTGGAGATGCGCATGTTGACGATGGGGATCCGCTCCACGACCTGCTGGCCCCCGTTGGTCACCACCGACGCGATTCCGTCCACCTGGTCGTCCTGGACGTCGAAGAACACCAGGTTGCCTCGCGCCGCCTCGGCCATCACCTCGAAGCGCGACAGCAGGTTCGTTTGCGTGATGTAGAGCGTGGACACCAGGAAGGCGCCGAAGCCCAGCGCCACGACCACGGCTCGAGTCTGGTTGGCAGGGCGATACAGGTTCGCCATGCCCTGCCTCACGACGTAGGGCCAGCGAGCGCTGACCACGACCCGTGCTGCACGAGAGAGCAGCGACGCGGAGATCCAGAGAGCAGCCAGTACCAGTGCGATGCCGATCGCGAATCCTGCACCCTGCCGCCAGTTCTCGGCGCGCTGCATTGCGAGTACCACCACGGAGGTGACCAGCAGCGCGTCCACCGCCAGGCGCCCGGGATCGCGCCACCGGCCGCGAAGCACCGCGGGGTCCGTGTCGCGCCGGAGCGCCTGAAGCGGTGATACGTTGCGAAGCGAGAGCAGCGGCCGCAGCGCGAACACGAGCGCTACCCAGACTCCCACTCCGAGTCCGGTGAGCACCACGGCGGGTTCGATGCGAACGGCGACGTCAACCGGAAGCAGGTCCTCAACGATGCCGGGAAGCATCACCTGGATGGCGACGCCGAGCGCCGCTCCCACGGCCGCGCCGGCCAGCCCCATCAGCGCAGCCTGCGCAGAATAGATCGCGAGAACCTGCCGGCTGGTGGCGCCCAGGCAGCGCAGTATCGCTACCGCATCCATCTTGCGCGCGACGAATGCGCTCACGCCGCTGGCGACTCCCACGCCGCCCAGCAGGAGGGCTATGAGCCCGACGAT
>CAYQAO010000061.1:3271-16727 GCA_964415485.1 uncultured Gemmatimonadaceae bacterium | reverse complement strand
TGCCACGGTGAAGTGAAGGCAGGTCCCGACACTCGCTTCGCTCGTGCGGGATGACAGGGGAGAGAGACGCGCGGGATGACAGGGGAGAGAGACGCGCGGGACGACAGGGGAGACGGACGCGCGGGATGACAGCGACTGGCAGGCAGTTCGCCGGCCTACTGCACTGCCACTCCCGCTATCAGCCGGCGCGCCGCCTCGCGGACCGCGGGGTGCTCGTCCCTCGTCAGCTCACGCAGCACCGGGACTGACGCTCCTCCTCGCGAGGCCGCCAGCGCTTCGAGCGCAGCCACGCGAAGACTCGTCGCAGTCTCGCCCGCGCTCGCGGTGCAAACCCGAATCAGGCGCTGCACTGCAGCCGGCGTCGCCAGCCTGCCGAGTGCGGCTATGATGCCGAGCCTGACGTCGTCGTCAGGCTCGTTCTCGAGCGTGCGTGCAGAAGGAACCCCCGTGGCATCCTGAGCGACGGCGTCAACCGCGCCGTTGTTTGCACCGGTCGGGCCACTGGCCAGTTCGGAAAGCGCCGCGCGAGCCGTTTCGGTACCGAGCCGCGCGAGTGCGGCGGAAGCAGCCTCCCGAACTCGCTCGTGAGGGTGCACCAGCAGCGGAACGAGCGCCTCGTCGGCTTCCGAGACACGCATCTCTCCCAGCAGCGCCGCGGCGTTGCGCACTATGTACCACTGCGAGTGCCCGAGTGCGTCCACCAGGCGGGGGATGCCCGCGCGCAACGCCACGATGGCGTCGAAGTAGGCGCGGCGCTCTTCCAGTGTCTCCGCAGCCATCAGGTGCGCGATCAGCGCATGCGCTCCAACGTCACCGGCGCGCTTCAGGACGAGCAGCAGTGGGGCGCGATCCGACCGGAGCGGCAGCGACTGCGCGAACTGGCGGATGATCGCCGGTGTGGAAAGCTGCTCGAGTGCGGCCGTACAGAGTGCAGCCCTCTCGCCGCTGCCTCGGGCACTGGCGCACCTGTCGAGCGCGAGCATGGGTTCCACGAGCGACTCCGACCGCCCCGCCTCGGAGGCGGCCTGCACGAATCGCACGACGCCGGCGACCGCTTCGGCAGGATCGTCGTCGCCGTCCTCCAGCCGTGAAACGAGTTCGCGCGACTGCTCGTCTCCGCTGCCGATCTCGGCCTCCGGGCCGCGCAGCAGTTGCACGTTCCACATGCGGACGCCTTCGCCATCCGGGGTCTCCTCCGGCTCGCCGGCGAGTATGCGGGCCAGGTCGGCGAGTTCGCCGGCCATGGCGCCGCGCCTTACCACCAGCTTGCGCACGCCATGTGCAGCCATGCGCTCGATCAGCTGGTCCAGGCTCTCCCTGCGAAGGGGCAGCGCGCGTCCGTTGGCCAGCAGCTCGCCGCCGGAGGGCTCGAGCTCCACGGCGGAGTCCTGCGCGGACAGAACGAGCGCGCGGAGTGCCTCACGCTGCTCCGACGACTCCGCGCCGTAGCGCAGCAGCAGAACCATCCGCGAGAGGGCGGTGGTGAAGCCGACGGAGGACTGTGATGCGTGCATTCGTGATCTCGCTTCCACTCGTTCGTGCGTGATCCGCCTGCGCTGGTTGCTGTCCGGCGCGGCGGGTAACTTCCGGCTTCCTGAAACGAAACTGCCTTCAGCGGCGGAACACCGATGAACCTTTCGAACATTGCTCGCGCAGTCGGCCTGGCCGGCGCGATCGTCATTCTCACCGGTTGCCGTGCGTCAACGGAGTGGCAGCCGGACACTGCCGCCACTCCCCTGGCGGCGAGCATGCAGCAGGACGTTGAGTTCCTGGCAAGCGCCGCACTTGAAGGACGCGGCACCGGAAGCGCAGGCAACGATTCCGCAGCGGTTTACATCGCTCGGCGGTTCGGCCGGCTGGGGCTGGAGCCTGCGGCCGGCGTCACCGTTGCGTCCGCGTGCGGCTCCGCAGGTGCTGCCCCCTGTCCCGAAGCCTACCTCCAGCGCTTCACGGCCCGGCCGGCGTCGGACGCCCATCGCGGCATCACCCAGGGCCGGCCTACCCAGAACGTCGCAGCGATTCTTCGCGGCACGGACCCCGCGCTCCGCGACGAGGTTGTGGTGCTGGGGGCCCACTTCGACCACCTGGGCCGCTCGCCCGAGAGCGCGCTGGACCCCGAGGCGGGAGACGCCATCCGGCACGGCGCCGACGACAACGCCTCCGGTACCGCCATGGTGCTGGAGCTGGCCAGGATGCTGACGGTGAATCCGCCGCGGCGCTCGGTGCTCTTCGTCCTCTTCAGCGGCGAGGAACTGGGCCTCCTGGGCTCGCTGCACTTCGTGGACAACTCGCCGGTGCCGCTGGAGAACATTCAGGCCATGGTCAACTTCGACATGGTGGGACGCCTGCGGAACGAGCGTCTCATCGTGTACGGAACAGGCACGGCTACCGAAATGGAAAGCGTGGTGGACGCTGCCAACGGCGGTCCCGCTCCGCTCTCGCTCGCCAAGGTGCCCGATGGCTTCGGCCCGTCCGACCACTCGTCCTTCTACGCGAAGGGCATCCCGGTGCTGCACATGTTCACGGACCTGCACGAGCAGTATCACCGTGCAACGGACACCCCCGACCTCATAGAGTACGCAGGCCTGGAGCGTATAGCGGACTACGCGGAGCGCATGACGCGTGCGCTGGCCGACCGGGACGGACGCCTCACGCCGGTACGCAGCGCCCCGCCGGTGGCGGCGGGAGGAAGCTCCTCGTCAGGCACGTCGGTGTACTTCGGCTCCGTGCCCGACATGGCCGCCACCGAAGGGGTGGCCGGCATGCGTCTTACCGGCGTCACGCCCGGCAGCCCGGCAGACAAGGCCGGCCTCAAGGCGGGCGACGTGATAGTCGAGTTCGGCGGCAAAGCAGTGAAGGACATCTACGAGTACACGGATGCCCTGCGTTCGCACCAGCCCGGCGACGTGGTGGAGATCGTTGCGATCCGCGACGGTGAGCGCATGACGTTCACCACGACCCTCACGAGGCGTGGAGGCTGATGCCTCTTCCCATACCCGAACCGCGCGAGTCCGGCACCACAGGCAGCACGGAGTTGCCGCTCTATTGGTGCAGATACGGTGACCCCGGCGATCCAACGCTCCTGGTGCTCCACGGAGGACCGGGCGCACACCACGACTACCTTCTCCCGCAGTTCCTGGAACTTGCCAGGGATCACGAGCTGGTGTTCTACGACCAGCGCGGCGGCGGCCGGTCGAAGACGGACGATCGCGCCCCGGTCACCTGGCGTACGCATGCGGAAGACCTGGCGAAGGTGGTAGCGGAGCTGGGACTCAGCCCCCTGCGCATTGTGGGATACTCGTGGGGCGGTCTGCTGGCAATGCTGTATGCGATAGAGGCGTCGCGAGGCGGGAACGGCTTCACCGTGCCGGAGCAGCTCATCCTCGTGGACCCGGCTCCGATCTCTCGCGACCTGCGCGACCGTTTCGAGGCCGCATTCGCCGAGCGCCAGCGCGCAGCGGAGGTGGTTCGCCTGCGAGAGGAGCTTGCTGCCAGCGGACTGCGCGAATCCGATCCCGATGCATATCGCCAGCGTCAATTCGAGCTAGGCGTGGCGGGCTACTTCGCGGATCCTGCACGTGCGACGGACCTCACGCCGTTCCGCGTCACCGGTCGCGTGCAGCAGCAGGTATGGGAGAGCCTTGGCGAGTTCGACCTCACTGCCGACCTCGAGCGCCTCGCGATTCCCGCGCTGGTGATCCACGGCAGGCAGGATCCCATTCCACTGGAGTCGAGCGAACGTGCTGCGGCCGCGCTCGGTGCCGACCTGGTGATCCTGGAAGACTGCGGTCACGTGCCTTACGTGGAGCAGCCGGATGCGCTGTGGAGCGCGATCCGAAAGGCGAACGAGGGCTGACGCGGTTTCAGGCGCGGCGAGGCACTGCGTCGGCCGCGCCTGACGAGTCGCGCGGACGGTCCGACGTTCCCGCCGCGCGTATATTCCGCACATGGATTCGCGAACCGTCGCCCACACGCTATCCCGGATCGCGGCGTTCCTCGAACTGAACGGCGAGAGCAGGTTCAGGATTCGCGCGTATGAATCCGCTGCACGCGCCATCCGGTCGCTGGGCGCTGCCGACCTCGGCGACATGCTTCGCTCGGGCGAGCTTGCGAAGGTTCCCGGCGTCGGACCTGCCACCGTCGCGGTAGTGCGCGACCTGGTGGAGACGGGCGAGAGCAGCATGCTCGAGCGACTTCGTGAATCCACGCCCGAAGGCCTCCTCGAGTTGCTTCGCGTTCCAGGACTCGGCCTGTCCAGGCTGCGAACGATTCACGAGGCCCTGGGAATCGAGAGCCTGCAGGAACTCGCGGCGGCCGCGCAGGACGGACGCCTGGCCTCACTGCCGCGATTCGGCCCGCGAACGGCAGAGAAGATCCTCAAGGGCATCGAATTCCTCAGGGACTCTCACGGATTGATGCTCTATCCGCATGCGCGAGCGGAAGCGGAGCTCCTCGTTCGTGCGGTTCGCGAACACCCCGATGTGATTGTCGCGGAGGTTGCCGGCGCCGTCAGGCGGTGCGCCGAGGTGGTGGGGAGCATTGCCGTGGTCGCGGGATGCCGCGGACCTGGGGAAGCGGTGGCGGCGGCATTCTCGCAGGGACCAGGTGTATCCAGCGTGGATGGTATTGGCGTCGCCAGCGTGCGCATCACCTACGTGGATGGCACCATCCTGGAGCTTC
Organism: uncultured Gemmatimonadaceae bacterium; assembly: GCA_964415485.1. Classification (GTDB taxonomy): domain Bacteria; phylum Gemmatimonadota; class Gemmatimonadetes; order Gemmatimonadales; family Gemmatimonadaceae; genus JBBQHX01. Next base: position 12,047 of record CAYQAO010000061.1, on the reverse strand, counting down.
ACTGCGCTGCCGAGCACGAGTTCGGTGTGGCCCTTTGGAAGGCTACCGGCAGCGTTGAGCACGTTGCACAGGTGGAGCGGCAGCTCTCGCGCGAGGGGCTCCAGGTAGTCGGCCATCGGCTTCGCGACGCAACCGGCGCAGAGGTGCCGGTGCCGCACGAGACGGACGTTTACCGCTGCGCCGGACTTCCGTTCGTGGAGCCGGAGCTCCGTGAAGGAATGGGCGAAGTCGAGGCGGGACTGTCCGGGTCGCCCCCCAGGCTCATTCGCTACGAAGAGATTCGCGGCAACCTGCATTCGCACTCACGGTATTCGGACGGCGCTGCAAGCATCGAGGAAATGGTCGAAGCCGCACGCGCCCGAGGCTGGAGCTACCTGGGCATAACCGACCATTCGCAGGCGGCATTCTATGCGCAGGGAATGAAGCCCGACCTGGTCGTGAGGCAGCACGAGGAGATTGACGAACTGAATGCCCGCCTCGACGGCGAGTTCGTGGTGCTGAAGGGAATCGAGGCCGACATTCTGGCGGACGGGCGCGTGGACTACGACAGCGCCATCCTGGACAGCTTCGACTTCGTGATTGCGTCGGTGCACTCGCGCTTCTCGATGGGCGAGGCGCAGATGACGGAGCGCGTACTGCGCGCGCTGGACGACCCGCATGTGACCATCCTCGCGCACCCGACTGGTCGCCTGCTGCTCAATCGAGAGCCATACGCGATAAACCTGGCTGCGGTGATCGAGAAGGCCGCGGAAGTTGGCGTAGCCCTCGAGCTGAACGCAGACCCGCACAGGCTGGACCTGAGCTGGAAGCACTGTCGTGAGGCACGGGAGCAGGGTGCGATCATGGCGATCGGCACCGACGCCCACTCCACGCGAGGCCTGGACCACATGCGCACCGGCGTTCGGATGGCGCGGAAGGCCTGGCTGGAAACGTCCGATGTGCTGAACGCCCGAACGGCGCAGGAGGTGCTGGAGTTTGCGCGTCGTCGTCGCGCGGGCCGTACATTCCCGGGGACGCAGCCAGCGAGCTGACCGGCCACGGCACATCGGTCCCTTCACGCAGCGGTGCCGACCGTCTTTTCACCACACCTCGAATCACTCGCTCCACTCACATGGCAAACGGCAGGAAGTCGTCAGCGGGCCAGCCTGCGCCCTTCACGCGTGCTCGTGTGCCCAGGTCACTCGCGGATCGTCGTGCTCGCGCTGACGAGATCTACGAAATCCTGTATCGGCAGCACCCGGATGCACATTGCGAGCTGGACCACCAAGGCCCTTACCAGCTGCTCGTGGCGACGATCCTGAGCGCGCAATGCACCGACAAGCGGGTCAACATGGTCACTCCTGCGCTCTTCGAGGCGTATCCGAATGCTGAGGCGCTGGCCGCGGCGCGTCAGGAAGACGTGGAAGAGCTGATACGCAGCACGGGTTTCTTCCGCAGCAAGGCCAGGAGCCTGATAGGAATGGCCACAGCGGTGGTGGAGCGACACGGTGGGGAGATTCCGTCCACCATGGAAGAGCTGGTGAAGCTTCCGGGCGTGGGCAGGAAGACGGCGAACGTGGTTCTCGGGAATGCGTTCAACATCAATGATGGCGTGGTGGTGGACACGCACGTTGGCCGCATAGCCGCACGACTCGGTTTCACCAGGGAAACTGATCCGGTGAAGATCGAGCAGGACCTGATGAAGCTCTTCCCGCGGGAGCGTTGGACGATGCTGTCGCACCTGATGATCTTCCATGGCCGCCGCATATGCGTTGCGCGGCGGCCGAAGTGCGAGGTGTGTCCTCTCGTGGAGCTGTGCCCGTCGGCCTTCAGGGTGTAACCTGCCTGCGGCGGCCGGCTACCGGCTTCCGGCTACCGCCGCGGATTCCGGATCGCGATCCCGGCTGCCACGGCAGTGCCGGCAGCCGCCAGCCGGCTCCCCTCACTCCCTCCTACCGCGTGGACGTGAGCACGGCATCTATCACGTGAATGATGCCGTTGTCCGACTCGATGTCGCCCAGCACGATGCTCGCGTCGCCTATGCGCACCGCATCCGACTGCATGCGCACCGGTATCGTCCGGCCCTGCAGCGATGTAACCGAGGACATGCCCTGAATGTCAGCAGCCGTGAGGATTCCGGGGATCACGTGATTCTGCAGCAACTCCGCGAGGATGGTGCTGTCCGCGAAGAACGCCGCGCGCTGCTCCTGCGGCAACTCGTTGAATGCGGAATCCGACGGGGCGAGCACGGTGAAGGGTCCGCTGCCGCGCAGGGTGCCCGTTAGGCCGGCCGACCTGATTCCCTCCAGGAGCATGGTGAAGTTGCCGCGCTCCTCGAGCACCGAGACAAGGTCTCGCCCCGTGGCCACCTCGTCGGCCAGGAAGCTGCCGCCGGTGTCTACCGCTTCCGTATCCCCCTGCGAGCAGGCCGCGAGGGCGAGAGCAGAAACCAGGGCGGCTGCCAGCGTCAGTGTACGCATAGTCAATTGTTCGGTTCGAGTGTGATTGGATAGCGCCTGTCCACTGCCTTTCGATACGCGGCCGGCATCTGACTTCAGCCCAGACCCACGAGCTCCACCAGGCGTAGTGCGTTGGCAGATGTCGCGGGACCTTCCCGCAGCACGTAGTCAAAGGACATCCTTCCGTCGCGCCCTTCGCCTTCCACCGTCTCGCGAAAATGCACGAGCCGGGCCGCCTGCTTCAATTCCTGCGTGTCCGCCAGTTCCAGGTCGTGCGTTGACACCGCCCCGATGGCCCCCGCTCCCAGCAGGTGATGCAACACGCGTCGTGAGGCAACCTGCCGTTCCGCCGTGTTGGTCCCCTGAAGGATCTCGTCCAGCAGGTAGAGGAGCGCCGGCGCCCCCGTTCCCCCACGCTTCTCCCGCGCTTCGCGGGCACGGTCCACCACGAGCCTCAGGCGCTGCAGCTCCGCCATGAACAGCGACACGCCATCCTCCAGCGAATCGGTTACGCGCATGCATGTCGCGATCTCCAGCGGCGGCAGCGTGAGAGACGACGACGCCACCGGTGCTCCGAGCTGGGCAAGTACCACGTTCGCTCCGATCGCGCGCAGCAGCGTGCTCTTGCCCGCCATGTTGGACCCGGTAACGAGCAAAACGGTGCCCGCCGGCCCCACGTCCACGTCGTTCGGAACCGCGACTTCCGGCGCGAGCAGCGGGTGCGCGAGCGCCTTCGCCTCCAGCAGCGGCTCCCCCTCCGCTACACGAGGCCACGTCCAGTGCGGATGGTCGTGGGCGAGGCCGCCCAGCGCCGCCAGGGCCTCCGCCTCGCCCAGCGCCCCGAACCAGCCTCGCACGCGCGGTCCGCACTCCCGTTGCCAGTTCTCCAGCCTGCGCAGCACATGCACGTCCCACATGAACAGGCCGTTCAGCGCCAGGTGCAGCATGGGAGAGTAGCGAACCTCGGCAGCATCCAGCGCCCGCCGCAGGCGGGCCAGCTCCTCGTGCGCGACATGCGTGGATCCCTCCAGCCTCTGGCGGATGGACCTCCATGCCTGCGCGTCCACGTCGGCGTCGTGCACCAGACGGAACACCTCCGACAGCGTGGCGAAGCGGGATTCGCTCGGCGCAGCGCTGCCCAGCCTGGCACGCAGATGCCGCGACACGGCGCCGAGCACGAGGAGCGCAAGGACGACTCCCAGCAGCGGGAGTGTCCGCGGTGCACGTCCCGCGACGGCCAGAACCACGGCGCCCATCGTGAATAGCGGGAGCAGCCAGCCGAGCATCAGCAGCCAGCGGCGCGACTCCAGCCACCGCGGTGCCTCCGCCCACTCGAGAAAGCGCGTCACCGCGCGCCTGGGAAGGCCGCCAGCCATTCGGGCGCGAGCCGCGATCTCCTCGCGCAGGTCCACCTGCGCGGCAAGCGTTCTCGCCGCCTCCTGCCTGCGCTTCACCTCTTCCGGAGCGGCAGGCGAGGCCAGCCAATCGCGCAGGGTTGCGGCCCCCGTCGCGGCACCGACGGGCCCCATGAGCTGCAGCAGGGACGCCCGGCCGAAGAGGCCGAGGTCGGCGGCGTACGGGTGCTCGCGCGGCAATGGGTCCACCGGGGTGGCGGGCAGCTCGTCCCATGCGCGCGTCACCCGCGACAGTCCTTCGCGCGCGACTGCAGCGCGGGCGTGCGCGCGCTCTGCCGCTCGCTTCGCCAGGCGATGTCGGCGAGCTGCGAACACGTAGGCCGCGATGACGAGCGCGATGAGCGCCGTTCGAACGATTGCGGCAACGGGTATCAGCAACAGCGCCGCGCCGGTCACGAACAGAGCCAGCCGCGCCCACGACCAGCGGCGGGCGAGTCGGCTGTCCCGGTCGGCCTCCGCCTGCCAGTGAGCCGCCCGCTCCCTGTATCCCCGCGTCACCCCTTCCACGGCACTGGCGGCGGAGATGCGTTCCGCGCTGCGACCGGCTAGGTTATCCACGTTCTCTCCAACGTGCCGCTGCCGCGGCACCAAGCCCAGGTTCAATGAGCAAGACGGCCACATTCGAGACCAACCGCGGCACCCTGGTAGCCGAGCTGTATGAGGATGCCGCGCCCAATACGGTCGCCAATTTCGAGAAGCTAGCCAACTCCGGCTTCTACGATGGCGTGAAGTTCCACCGGGTGATCCAGGACTTCGTGGTACAGGGCGGCGACCCGTACTCGCGGGATCTTCCGGAGGGGGATCCTCGAATCGGGACCGGCGGGCCCGGCTGGAAGATAGATTGTGAGACGGCTGGCAACCCGCACACGCACGAGGTCGGTGCTCTGTCCATGGCGCATGCGGGGAGGAATACGGGTGGCAGTCAGTTCTTCATCGTGCTGAACGAAGGCAACACCCGGCACCTCAACGGTGTTCACACCGTGTTCGGCAAGGTTACGCAGGGGCTGGAGATCATCCAGCAGATTCGCAGGAACGACGTAATGAACTCGGTGCGCGTCGCCTGACGCCCCGTCCGGAGATATCAACGAATGTCCCTCCACGCATCTGACAAGAAGTCCGCGCTGATGGGTTTCCTGGTAGGCGCGATAGTGATCTTTGTGGTCCTGTTCGGCATGGTCCGCTGGACCAACTCGCTGTTCGCGGATCACCAGACGCCGGCTGCTGCCGAGCACTAGGTTTTCAGGGATCCGGCGTCCGCCGGGTCGGTTTCAGGCGTTATGTACCCGGTGTTCGGTATCAGGGAGATGGGCGAGCCTCCGTTCGCCCGGCGCGACGGAGTGTCGCGTGCGGGCTCCCTGAAGCCGAACGCCTGAAGCCTGGAGCCGACCGGACGCGCGACGCCGCTCCGTGGCGTCGTACACTTCAGAAGCCCCCATGCTTTCCCGCCCCCAGGCCCTCGCGCTCGTCGAGGAATACACGAAGAGCGAGTCTCTCCGGAAGCACATGCTTTCGGTGGAGGCTGCCATGCGCGAGTATGCGCGCGCATTCGGGGAAGACGAGGAGCGCTGGGGAATAACCGGGCTGCTGCACGACTTCGACTACGAGCGCTGGCCTAACGAAACGCGCAGCCCCGACTCGGAACATCCCTCGGAGGGCGTCCGCATCCTCCGGGACCTCGGAGTGCCTGACGACGTGTGCGAGGCAATACTCGGCCACGCCACATACACCGGCGTGCCGCGCACCTCGCTCATGGCGCGCACCCTCTTCGCGGTGGATGAACTCACCGGGCTCATCACCGCGTGCGCACTGGTGAAACCCTCGCGCTCGGTTCACGACGTGGACGTGCGCAGCGTGCGAAAGAAGATGAAGGACAAGGCCTTCGCGCGCGGAGTGAGCCGGGAGGACATCGCGCTCGGCGCGGAAGAGCTCGGCGTGAACCTGGACGAGCACATCGCCACGATCCTCCGGGCCATGCAGGGGAGCGCCGAAGCTCTCAGCCTGGCAGGTTCCTGAGCGCTGCCGGGCGGCTGGAACTTCCTGGTCCGAAGTCCGACACGGACATCCGCCGATGCCCTCCGGCCGCTGGATTCCGGCCAGCGTCTTGCGCCCCATCGGAACCGCAACCGGGCCACGGGGTTATTCGTCCTCGAGGGCTCAGGCCCCGGCGCCCCCTGACCGGAGCGCTTTCCGCCAACGCTTCCCGACCGTGCTTCGTAGTGAGAGTGACCGCGTGAACAAGGGATATGTCCGCAGCCATAGCACTACGAAACCCCTACCAGCCGCCCGGACGCGTGCCTGACCGGCGCGCGTTGGAGGATGGCCACGCCCAGGAGAGCGAACCGCTCTCTCATGAACGGGCGCTGATCATCCGGGCGCAGAAGGGCGAGTCAGCCGCCTTCTCTGCGCTGGTGCGCATACACCAGCGCAGGGCCTATGCGGTGGCACGTGCCGTCGTGGGAACCCACGAGGACGCGGAGGATGCCGTTCAGGAGGCCTTTCTTCACGCATACAAGGCACTCCACCGGTTCCGGCCGGAGCAGGCTTTTGGTGCCTGGCTGCACCGGATCGTCGTCAATGCCTCGCTGGACCTCACCCGCCGCCGGAGGGTGCGCGCGGCGGAGGAATTGCCCGATTCGGTGGCCGCTCCCTTTCGCGACGCTGCAGAAGGGGCGGACTTGCGGGCAAAGCTGGAAGCGGCGCTGAAGCTGCTCACGCAGCGGCAGCGTGCCGTGATAGTCCTCCACGACGTGGAGGGCTACAAACACGCCGAAATCGGCGCAATGCTGGACATTCCGGAGGGTACGGCGCGCAGCGACCTGCACCATGCACGGGTCGCGCTGCGACGACACCTCGGTGACATGAGGATACATCTATGACTTCCTACGACGACCGCAACGGCCTTGCCGGCGGAGCCGATCCCACGGATCCGGCTGCCCTGCCGCTCGAGGCGCCAGTGCGCGCGGCGCTCCGGGAGCTGCACATGCCGCCCGGCGGCGAGGCGTACTGGGATGGACTCGAGGAGCGCGTCATGGCGCGCGTACTCGGACGCACCTCCGCCGAATGGTGGCAGGTGATGAGTGAATGGTCGCGCACGGCAGCGATGGCTGCGGCCGTGGCGATCATCGTTGCCACCGCACTTCTCGTCACGGCGGACAAGCGCTCGGACGAGGCGTCCTTCGCGGCATACGAGGCGGTAGCAAACGAAGCCATCGCGTTCTCCTTCGACATGGACCCCGATCCGCGCGAAGCAGACGTTAACGAACGGGCGCTTCCCGGCGTCCTACCACACTGAGGCGAAGCATGTCCGGGTCCAAGTCGGTCGCGCTCACGCTTCTCCTCGGCGCCGTTCTTCTCGGCGGCGTCCTCGGCTTCACTGTGGACCGGGTCATGCGGCCCGAAACAGTGTGTGAGGAGCGGGTGAGTCGTGATGAGGCGCGCAAGCGCTTCGCCGATGACATCGGGCTCGACGACGAGCAGCGCGTGCGAATGAACACACTGCTCGACGCGCGAAATGCAAAGCTCGATTCCATCTACGACTCGGTACGGCCGATGACGCGCGCGGTGAGGGACAGTACGAGCGCGCAATTCCGTGCGATGCTCACCCCGGAGCAGCTCGCCAGGCTCGAAGCGATGCGGCAGCGGGACAGGGAGCGGCACGGAGGAGACGAGGGCGCGCACGACCGCGACTGAGTTTCGCAGTCGTGCGGCAGCACGGAGCCGCGAAGGGTTTGCGTCCGAGGGCGCGCCCGGCTTGCAGCGCCGGCGCGCCCTTCCGCGTAATGGGAACGATGCCGCACGGTCTCCGTGCACCACAATAGAACGAATGCAGCGACTCGGGCGCAGGCCCGGAGTCTTTCTGGATCTAACCCGAGGATATCATGAGATCGTTGGCTGTGGTGGGCCTGCTGTGCCTGCCCACTTTACTGGTGGCCCAGACGCCTGCCCCGGCGGTTACGCCGCCGCCTTCAATGGAGCTCAACGCACGCCCGATCACGCTCGACGAGGCGGTGCGTCTCGCGCATCTCAACAACCCGCAGACCGTTCAGGCTCGCGGACAGCTCCGTACGTCCTCGGCAATGGTTCGTCGTTCCTACGCCGCGTTCCTGCCTTCGCTGAACTTCAGCGCCAGCAGCGGCTATACGACGGGCGTCACCTACTTCCAGGGCCAGCTCGTTCCCACCACGGGGAACCCGTGGAGCTTCCGGAACGGACTGAACGCCAACATGACGCTGTTCGACGGTGGCGCGCGGTACCGCGAGGTCACCTCCAGCCGCGCAGACGAGCGGGCTGCCGAGTCCAACGTCACGCTGCAGGAATACAACGTGGCGCTCAACGTGAAGCAGCAGTACTACAACGTGCTCGCGGCGCGTGAGGCGGAGGCCGCCGCGCGCGTGCAGTTCGAGCAGGCGCAGCAGAACTTCCGGGTCGCAAACGCCCGGGTGCAGGCCGGAGCCGCCACGAAGTCGGACTCGCTCCGTTCAGCGATCGAGCTGCGCAATGCCGAGCTCGCGATCCTTCAGGCTCAGCAGGACGTGCGCAATGCGAGCGCCACGCTCACTCGCCTCACGGGACAGACGCAGCTCGTCACCGCCGTACCCGGCGACACGCTGGAGCCCATCGCCCTTAGCGCGGACAGCACGTCGCTCTTCAGCCTGCTCCAGCAGTCACCCCAGATCCTCGAGGCTCGCGCGTCCGTCACGGCCGCCAACGCGAGTGCGAAAGCGGCAATGGCGCCCTACTGGCCCACCATCAGTGTGAGCGGCAGCTACGGCGTCAACCAGTCCTCGCGTGGCTTCAACGCCGGGAACCTCTGGCTCATGGGAGAGGGCGGCAACCCGAACTCCAAGAGCGTTTCATTCTCGCTGTCCTATCCGATCTTCAACGGCCTGCAGCGCGAGACGGCCATAGTCCAGGCCCGTGTGG
>CAYQAO010000061.1:0-3171 GCA_964415485.1 uncultured Gemmatimonadaceae bacterium | reverse complement strand
TATCCGATCTTCAACGGCCTGCAGCGCGAGACGGCCATAGTCCAGGCCCGTGTGGCCGAGGACAATGCCCAGGCGGCGCTGCGCGACGCGCAGCTGGCCGCCGAGCAGAACCTGATCCAGGCGTACGGAGTGTACGAACTGGCGCAGGCGCGCATCGAGTTGCAGCAGGCCTCCGTGCAGGCCGCGGAAGAAGACCTCCGCGTGCAGCGTCAGCGCTATGAACTCGGCGCCAGCACGCTGCTCGACGTTCTCACGTCGCAGTCCACTCTCAACCAGGCGAGACTCTCGCTGATTCAGGCCCGTCGCGACGCCCGCGTCGCCAAGGCGCAGATCGAAGCCATTCTCGGACGCGACCTCTGATGCTTGACAACACCGATCACGCAGCGCGGCACAGCCGCTTCATTCCGGAGACAAAGTTGATTCCCTCACGTCGCAGCACTGCCCTTGTCGCACTGGCGCTCATCACCGCGCTTGCCGGCTGCAAGAAGGAAGAGCAGGCAGGACCCACTACCGAGCTCGCGACGGTCGAGCGACGCACGATCGTCATCAATGCCGAGGCGACCGGCGTCGTTGAGCCCATCAACGTGATCGAAGTGAAGTCCCGCGCTTCCGGCCAGATCATAGATCTCCCGGTGGAAACGGGCTCTCTCGTGGCGCCCGGCGACCTTCTCGTGCAGCTGGACACGCGCGAGATGCGCAACAACCTGAATCAGGCCATCGCCGACCAGCGTGCCGCCCAGGCAAGGCTGGAGGTGGCGCAGGCACAGCGTCGCCGCACGCAGGAGCTCTTCAACCAGCAGGTAGTCACCTCGCAGGAACTGGAGTCCAGCTCCCTCGAACTCGAGAACGCGCAGGCCTCACTGGTTCGTGCCCAGATGGAGGTGGACCTCGCCCAGCAGCGCCTCGACGATGCCACCGTTCGCGCGCCCTCGCGAGGCACGATCATTGACCGCCTGGTCTCGCCCGGTCAGGTCATCGTATCCGCCACCAGCTCGGCGAGCGGCGGTACGACTCTGATGAACATGGCCGACCTGAGCCGCGTGCGCGTACGCGCCATGGTCAACGAGACCGACATCGGCCAGGTGCGAGTGGGACTATCCGCTCGTGTCGTGGTGGACGCCTACCCCAACCGCCCGTTCATCGGCGAAGTGGAGAAGGTGGAGCCGCAGGCAGTGGTTGATCAGAGCGTGACGATGTTCCCCGTGCTGATCACGCTGGACAACCAGGAAGGTCTGCTCATGCCCGGCATGAACGGCGAAGTGTCGGTGCTGGTGGATCGCCGCGAGAACGTGCTCGCCGTGCCGGTTGACGCCATACGTACCATGCAGGACGCGATTCCCACTGCCGTGATGCTCGGCATGAATCGTGAGGCGGTTCAGGAGTCCATTCGCACGCAGATGGCGGCCCTCATGGGCGGCCCGCAGCGTCCGGCGGGTGACACGGCGGCCACCGGCAGCGCCCCCGTGCAGCCGTCAGGCGACACGCGCGGTGCATCGGCTGGCGGCGCACCGATGGTGCTCGCTCAGGGCCCCGCCGGCCCTGGCGGCCCGCCGCCGTCCATGCGTCAGGGTGGCGCCAACTTCCGCGGCATGATGGGCGGCGCCCGTCGCGGCAATGGCGGTACTCCGGCCATCGTCTTCGTGGCGAAGACCGACGTGGACTTCGAGCCGCGCGTGGTCCTCATGGGCGTGAGCGACTACGACTACACCGAGATCATCCGCGGCCTCGAGGAAGGCGAGCGCGTTGCGCTGCTCGCGTCCATCGCGCTCCAGGCGCAGCGTCAGGAAATGCAGGATCGCATCCGGTCCCGCACGTCGCTGCCGGGTCTCGAGCGCAACACCGGCGGCAGCACCAGCACCAGCGGAGGACGCTGACATGCTTATCGGCGAGATCGTGCTCGTCGCGCTGGGCGCACTGCGCGCGAACAAGCTTCGTTCGTTCCTGACGATGCTCGGCATCGTGATCGGCGTGTCGGCCGTGATCACGATGGTCGCGCTCGGTCGCGGCGCGCAGGACGCTGTCGCCGACCGCATTGCATCCCTCGGCACCACGCTCCTCACCGTTCAGCCTGGCGCTGCCCGCGGCATGGGCGGCGTGGCCAGCGGTGAGGATCGCGCACGCCTCACGCTCGACCACGCACAGTCACTCGCCGAACGCGTGCAGGTGACCGCCGCCGTCCAGCCCGAAATGTCGCGCAACCTTCAGGTTCAGTACCTGAACAGGAATACGAACACCTCGGTGCTCGGCACCACCGCGAACTTCCCCGAAGTGCGGAAGTACGAGGTGGAGTACGGTCGCATGTTCACTGTCGGCGAGGACGCCGGCCGGCAGCGCGTGGCCGTGCTCGGCCCCAGCGTGGTGCGCAACCTGGATGTGCAGAACCCGCAGGCGCTCATCGGCCAGCCAATCCGAATCCGTGGCCTGCAGTTCGAAGTGATCGGCGTGCTGGCGTCCAAGGGTCAGGGCCAGGGCTGGCAGGACCCGGACGACCAGGTGCTCATTCCCATCCAGACCGCCCGCTACCGCGTGCTGGGAACCGACCGTCTGCGCTCCATCAGCGTTCTTGCGCCCAGCGAATCCCAGATTCCGGAGACCATGGTCGAGGTTCAGCGCCTGCTGCGGCGCGAGCTTAAGCTGCGCCCCGGTCAGCCGGACAACTTCTCCATCCGCAACCAGGCGGACTTCCTGACCACCATCGGTGAGACCACCGCGGTGTTCGGATTCCTGCTCGCAGGCATCGCAGCCGTGAGCCTGATCGTGGGCGGCATCGGCATCATGAACATCATGCTGGTGTCCGTCACGGAGCGCACGCGCGAGATCGGTGTGCGCAAGGCGCTGGGTGCCACGAAGGTGAACGTGCTGCTGCAGTTCCTGATCGAGGCCGTGGTGCTCTGCCTGCTCGGCGGGCTGGTGGGAGTGCTTCTGGGCGCCGGAGGGGCATATGCGCTGTCGGCATTCGGCGGCTTCAGCACGTCGATCTCGGTTGACTCGGTGATCCTGGCCTTCCTCTTCAGCGCCGGCGTGGGTGTGATCTTCGGTGTGTGGCCCGCGCGGAGGGCGGCGAGTCTGGATCCCATCGTGGCTTTGAGATACGAGTAAGTCGAAGGCAGGGACTGGGGACTGGGGACTAGGTGTAGTTGACGGAGACGTTGTTCACAGTCGTTCGGCGAG
>CAYQAO010000060.1:0-17012 GCA_964415485.1 uncultured Gemmatimonadaceae bacterium | reverse complement strand
AGTGGCCGGCTTCGGTGCAGGGTGAGCAGATCCCGACGCTGCGCGCGGGATGACAGTCCAGGAGCAAGCGCGGGATGACAGGGCAGTGAGACGAACCTCGCGTGAAGCCCGATACCCCCCCTTCGCGCGTCGCACACCTCAGCCGCCGAGCCCTACCTCCACGACCGCCTCGCCCTCCCCTACCCTGACGCTGTCCACGCGCACACCGAAGCGCTCGTGCCAGGTTCTCAGCTCGTAGGTGCCCGGCGGGAGGCTGTCCAGATCGAACGAACCGTCACGGCCCGTCACGGTGAAGTACGGGTGGTCGAACACTGCCACCCAGGCGCGCATCCAGCGGTGAACGTCGCCTCGCAGCTCCAGCAGCCCCGCACTGCCCAGCGGTTCGTGCACCGGCACCACCTGCCCGCGATCGTTATGCAGCAGCACCGCGTGCGTGTCGCCGGTTCGGGAATCGAGGACCCGAATGCGGTGCACCAGCGGATCGGCGCTCTTCACGTTCACGGTACCGCCCACCACAGCCGTCAGCACCCGCGGCGACAGTCGGCAGCGCTCCGCTGACACCTCGAACCGCCTGCTTCTCGGCATGGGCTTGCCCGCCGGCGGATTCGCGATCCACACTACCGCACCCGCCACGCGATCGCCCTGCACCACGCGAACGGTCTCGTCCAGGAACTGCGTGCCGCATACGTCCTGCCTGGCCTGCGGCCTGACGAGTGTGTCCGGAGGCGGAACGGTGGCCAGGCGCACGATGCCGGTCACGCGGCCGGGGAGCGCCACGTCTGCTGCCGTGTAGGGCTGCGCGAGCGCCGGAATCACCGCCGGTGGAAGGTTCTCCTCGCTCACCGCCCGCAGGATGTCCGCACTGCCCTCGGCATCACCGCAGCCGGCAGCGAACAGGGCGGCGGCTGCCACTGCTGCAACTTCACGCGACCTGGCGAACTTCACGGCTCAGACGATCATCAGGTCGCGCTGGTACTCGGACGGGGTGATCAGCACGCCATCCTCGTCAATGTACGCGTTCACTTCGGTGCGCATTCCGATGTCGCCGGCAATGTAGATGCCCGGCTCGATCGAGAAGCCCACTCCCGGTATGAGGCGGCGCTCCTCGCGGGTTTCCAGGTTGTCCAGGTGCGGCCCTGACCCGTGCAGGTCGCGCGCGTCTATGGAGTGGCCGGTACGATGCGTGAAGAACTCGGCGTAGCCTCGGGCCGCGATCACTGCTCGTGAGGCATCGTCCACCTCCGCGCCCAGCACGTCCTGCCCGTCGGCCCGCCTGCCGCGCAGGAAGGTTATCGCCGCATCGCGCGCGTCCCGGATGGCGTTCCACACTTCCCTCGCCTTCTCGTCAGGCTCCCCGAGCGACGCCATCCAGGTCTGGTCCGCGTAGATGCCGCCCGGCTCGCGCGCCCAGAGGTCTATTAGCAGTATGTCGCCCACCTCGATCGTGCGCGGGTTGTCCGCCGACGGCTCGTAGTGCGGGTCGGCCGCGTTAGGGCCCACGGCCACGATCGGCGGGCTCTCCGTTTCCAGCCCGCGTGCCGCGAACGCATCGAGGATGCGGCGCTGCAACTCGTGCTCTGTAACGGGCCTGCCGGCCCGCGCCTCCGCCCCGGCATGCTGCGCTGCCTCACGAGCGATCGCGGAAATCGCCTCGGCAGCCCTCTCGTGCGACGCACGGCCCTCCGCGCTCCACACGGCATAGAACCGGCTCACCAGGTCGGCGCTGGACACCACCTCTGCCCCGGCCGCGCGAACCAGCTCGAGCACGCCCGCAGGTATCCTGTCCACGTAAGGCACCGCGTCCCCTGGCGAGTACTCCATGGCCACCTTCGCACCGCCCACGAGCCCGCGAAGCGTCTCCTCGAGCGCGCGCCACGAGCTGTACACGTGCCTGGGCCACTCCGACGGCCACTTCGCCCACGGCGACTGCTCGATCGCGTGCGACACGCCCTCGGGAATACCCTCTCGAGGCACCCAGGCAAACACGCGCCGAGTAACCTTGCCCTCGAGGCCCATGAGCTCTGCGGCGATCGGGTTGAGTCCGCGAAAATCGAACAGAAGCCACCCATCCAGCCCCGCCTCGGCGAGCGCTTTCTGGATTGCAGGGAGGGTCTCGGGAGTCAGCATGAAGTACCGAGGGTCTGGGGAATTCGGACCAGGGGGCTGGTGACTGCTTCACGGGCCGTCATCCCGCAGTGAGCCCGGAAATGTCATCCGGCACGAGCGCTGCGAGTGTCGGGATCCACTCGCCCTGCATCGAAACTAGCCACTACACCCGGAAATCAGATCCCGACGACGGCCGCGCCGCCACGCAGGACGACAGCCCCGCGCTGACGACCCCCCTCACGCCGCCCGCGCCGCCGCCCTCCACTCCACTCGCCACTCGCACACGCCGTCACCGCGCGCAGCACAGCGCACGTGCTCCACGCTGCCGGAACTTCCGACCAGGCGAGTGAGGAGCTCCTGGAGAAGCGATGCATAGAAGGTGCAACCCGCCTGGCCCGCACCACCGTCGCGGCTGAACGACTCCGGTACGCGCAGGAGCACGGACGACCCCACACGGGACACTCGCCCGTTCAGGTAACGTAGCGCAACGCGCCTCACCTGTCGCAGCGCCAGCGGACGGGCCACGAGCGAGGGCAGACTCAGCAGCGATCGCCGAGTCACTGGCGAGATCCCTCCGTACACCTCGGCACCCATCCATTGCCCGGCGGCGCGAAACACCGATTCGGCATCGGGACGCCGGCCGATCAGCTTCGCCAGCGACATCACCTCGGCCTCGCCAATTCGCTTCCCGCGTCCCACCGCCTCGCGATAGCGCTGTATCTGGGCGTGGACCGTGTCGCTTAGCCCCAGTCGCTTGTTCCGCAGCTCCGGCACGGAGTCCAGTTCGTACCATCCATCGGCTGCGTCGCTGGCCTTCACGGCCTGCAGCAGGCTGAGCGGGAGCAGTGCGTCTATGGTTGCGGGCATTGTGGGCGAAGGATATTCGGACACGACTGCAGGTGGAAGGAGGCGGGAGTGCGGATCGATCGGGCTGCATACCAGCCCGCTGGCGAACGCACCGCGAGATTACTCCTGCGCTGCATTAAGGTGTCGTCTGCGCGTTGCGCGGAGCCGACCGTCGTCAGTGTCGGCGGTTTCCGTGCTTCATCGGCCATCGAATCCCGCTTCCGATCATCGAAAGTGCTTCCCCTGCTCGCATTCCTCGTCGCTACGGCTGCCTTGCTTCTCGGTGCGCTCACGCCGTCCGGCGCGGCGGTGGCGGCGGTGGTGGGGACGGTGACTCTCGTCGCCGGCTGGCGGTGGGCCGGTGCCCTGCTTCTCTTCTTCGTGATCGGCACCGCGGCATCGCGCTTTCGGGAGCAGAGGAAGGCCGCGCTCACCGAGAACATCATCGCCAAGCGCGGTGCGCGTGATGCGTGGCAGGTGGTGGCGAATGGCGGCGTATTCGCAGTGTGCGCGTTCGTGAGCCAGTACAGGCCGGAGGAGGTCTGGTGGTGGGCGGCGTGCGGGGCGCTGGCTGCGGCCATGGCGGACAGCCTGGCCACGGAATTGGGGACTCTCTCCGGAGGGCCGCCGCGATCGCTGATCGGCGGACGTGAGCTGCCGGTGGGCGCCTCCGGCGGAGTGACGTGGACCGGAACGCTCGCTGGCGCCCTGGGGGCGCTGCTGCTGGCAGTGCCGGCGTCGGCGGTGGAGGGCGGCGGGCTGCCTGGAGTGCTGGTGCTTGTTACCGCGGGGACTGCGGGGAGCCTGGCGGACTCTGCCCTGGGCGCCGCCGTCCAGCACCGGCGGTGGTGCGAGAAGTGCCAGTCCGGCACTGAGCGCAGGGTTCACACGTGCGGTGAGAGTACGGTTCACGCGGGAGGCATACCATGGCTGGACAACGATGCGGTGAATCTCGTGTCCACGCTGGTCGGTGCGGCGGTTGGCGCCGCGGGAGCGTGGCTGGTCGTCGCCTGACGTCCCACTTGCCGCTGGCCTGGCGTACGGCAGCGCTCGGAGCGCTGGCAGTGGCGCCACTGCTGCTCGCATCATGTGACGGCGGCACTACGGGCCTCGACCGGCGTCCCGGCGCTCCCTCGTCAGGCGGCATGATCTCGGCGCCGAGCGTCCAGCGGGACACCGGCATCGTGGGCACGTGGGTGCGTCGTGTCGTGATCCTCGACAACTCGGGCGGCATCTCCGAGTCAACCACCGCATGGACCTTCGAACCCGACGGATTCGGGTCCCGCCTCCAGGTCTCACTCAACCACACTGCTTTCCTGGCGGACACCGCCGTCACGTTCATCGAGTGGAGCACGAGCGCCAACCGTGTCACCATCGAGTTTCTGCCGCCGGCGTCAGGCACCGTGGACTTCCAGTACAGGGTGAACATGGACACCCTCACGCTGGACACGCAGAAGTTCGTGCGCGAGTGACAGGCGCGGGCAACGGGCGCCACGCGGCGCCTGACGTCATCATCGTGGGAGCCGGACCTGCCGGCAGCAGCCTGGCGCTTCGGCTCGCACGCAATGGAATTCGGGTCGCGCTGCTCGATCGCGCGGGCTTCCCCCGCGACAAGCCCTGCGCGGAGTACCTGAACCACGATGCCACACGACTGCTCGCGGAGACAGGAGCGCTGCCACGGCTGCTTGCCGCCGGCGCGGCATCGCTCGCCGGAATGCATATTCGTGCGCCCAACGGCACCTGGATCCGGGGCACGTTCGATCGTTGTGATGGAGGGCAGGTTCATGCGCTTTCGGTTCGACGCCTCGTGCTCGACGCGACCCTTCTGGACATGGCCCGCGCCGCCGGCGCCTTCGTACACGAGCGGAGCCTGGTGAGCGACGTGCTGCATGATCGCTCGGGCCGGGTAGCGGGGGTTCGCGTGCGCAGTGCCGATGGCACCTCACGAGAAATGCGAGCCCCGCTAACCGTGGCCGCGGACGGGCTCCGCTCCACGGTCGCGCGCAGACTGTCGCTCGTCAGGCGGTCCCGCCACCCGCGCCGGATGGCGTTCGTGGGACACTACACGGACGTGCTGGATGTGGGCAACTCGGGCGAGATGCACGTGGAGTCGGACGGCTTCATGGGCCTGGCGGACTCGGGCAACGGTGAGACTGTTGCGGCTCTCGTCGTCCCTCATGCCTCGGCGCGAAGTGCGGCCGGCGACACCTCCTCCTTTCTGCAGGCCTGGATAGCACGGCATCCTCACTTGGCCGAGCGGTTCTCCAGGGCGCGCCTGACGGGAGGCGTGCGTGCGGTGGGACCCTTCGCCACCCACGTTCATCGAGCCTGGCACCCTGGCGCTGCGCTGATCGGCGACGCGGCCGGCTACTTCGACCCCTTCACCGGGGAAGGCATACGCAACGCCCTGCTCGGCGCGAAGCTGCTGGCGCCTCGCATGGTCGCGGCCCTCGAGGCGACCGATCGCGGCGACCTGCGCAGCGCAGACGCGTCGCTCGCCGAGTATGCTGCCGAGTATCGTGCGGAGCTGGGTGCGCGTCGTGTACTCGAGCGTATCATTGCCGCGGTGGTGGCCCGGCCCAGGCTGATGAACCACGTTGCAGCATCGCTGGCGGCGAGGCAGCAGGACGCGAACCTGCTCGTCGCGGTGACTGGCGCCGCGCGGCCGGCGTCCGACGTGCTGAGTGCGGCATTCGTCGGGCGGCTGGTGCTGGGGCGGAAGGGCTGATTAGTGCGGCCCGATTCCGTGCTGTCGGCCGACGCGGTTATCGGTGCGTGCGGCCGGCTATCCTTAACCCAGCAGCGTCAGTCCCGGATTACCCGACAACCATGAGTGGAATGGACCCCGATGCCTTTCGCGCCGTACTCGGGCGCTTCGCTTCCGGCGTAACGGTAATCACCGCGCTCTCTCCCGAGGGTCGCGATCATGGCATGACCGTGAGCGCCTTCTGCTCGCTCAGCCTCGAGCCGCCGCTCATCCTCACCTGCATCGGACATGCGGCGAGCATGCACGGCATGCTGCTGGAGTGCGAGCACTTCGTGGTGAACATCCTGGCGGCCGGGCAGGAAGCGGTGGCGCGGCGCTTCGCGGGGCCCGACCCCGACAGGTTCGAGGGCATCGGCTTCACCCGCGGCCGCACCGGCATTGCCCTGCTGGAAGACTCCCTCGCCCACATCGAGTGCCGCCGCGGAGCAACCTACCCGGGTGGAGATCACACGATCGTCACCGGCGAGGTTATCCATGCAACGGTGCGACCGGACAGGCCGCTGCTCTACTATCGCGGCGGGTATGCGCAGCTGGAGCGCTAGCGGGAGGTCGGGACGTGTCCTCGTCGTCGCCCGAAGGGACCATCGGCGCAGGGTAAACCAGAACCGAGCTGAGGCGTAACCGGACGCCGGTGCGGAACGGCCGCGGCGCGCTCCGTGCCGTGTCTGCCAGCATGCTCGCTCCTCCACCTCGGCAGTCCGCACCGGAAATCCTCGACGACCCCGCCATAAGCGACGCGGTGCGCCTGCGGTCCATGGCGGACGTGGAACGGTCGAATGCGATCTTCGGCGGACGACGCGCGGTCGTCAACGCGATGGTCAGGCTGCTCCCTGCGGGCGGCTCAATCGGTCCCCTCACGCTTCTGGACGTCGGCTCGGGTGCGGGCGACGTCCCCGCTGCCGTGCGCGCGGCGGCTGCGGCGCGGGGTGTGCAGGTGAGGGTCGTCGCGCTGGACCTCATCCCCTCGCTTGCGCGCAAGTCGGGTGAGCGGGCGGACCATGCCGTATGCGCGAACGCGCTCGAGCTGCCGTTCGCCGCGGGAAGCGTGCACTTCGCAACCTGCTCCATGCTGCTGCATCACTTCACTTCGGAGGATGTCGTGAGGCTTCTCTCGGAGCTGAACCGGGTGTCCCGCCATGCAGTGGTGGTGAGCGACCTCCGGCGCAGCCGCCTCGCAGCCTGGGGCTTCTGGCTGGCTTCTCGTCCACTGGGCTTCCACCCGGTCACGCGCAGCGACGGCACGCACAGTGTGCTGCGTGGCTTCACGCCTGGTGAGCTCGGCGACCTGCTGGAGCGGGCCACCGGACAGCACATCAGGGTGGAACGGTCGCTAGGCTGGCGCCTGACGGCCAGCTGGTTGAAGGCGGGCGTGGAGGCCGCACCATGAGCGCCGCCTCACGACCGCCGGTGGAGCTCCCGCCCATGCCTTCGGACAGGCTCATGGAGACGGTGGACGAGATGGTCGTGCAGGCGCCTGTCGGGCTCATCCACGAGATCGCCAGCGACGTGGAGCACTGGCCGGCTCACCTGGCTCACTATCGCTACGTCCGGTTCCGTGAGCGTGCCAGCGACGGCGGCGGGCTTGTGGAGATGTCCGCGTACCGCCCGTTCGGCCCGTTAGGCTGGCCTGCGTGGTGGCTGTCCCTGATGTCCGTGGACATGCAGCGGCCCGCCATTCGATTCCAGCACGTTGGCGGCATCACGCGCGGCATGGACGTGGAGTGGCAGTTCGAGCAACTGGATCCGAACTCCACGCACGTGCGCATCGTGCACGTTTGGGATGGGCCTAAGTGGCCGCTGATCGGCTCCTTCGCCGCGACGAACGTCATCGGGCCGATCTTCGTGCACGGCATTGCCCAGCGCACCCTCGCGGGGCTGGCAAGGGCAGCGGAGCGCGAGGCAGCAGTGCTGCCTTACGAGTCCGGTGCGCCTGCCAGGCCGGGCGACTCCACCGCATCTGCGCAACGTACCCTCCCTGCCTCACGCATTCCATGACTCGTGACCCGCGCCGGGTAGTGATCACCGGAATCGGTGCCGTGACACCCATTGGTACGGGGCGGGAGGGACTCTGGCAGGGGTTGCACCGTGCCGAGTCTGCGGTGACTACCATCAGCCGGTTCGACCCCTCCATCTTCCGCAGTCACAATGCCGCGGAGGTCAACGACTTCCACGCGGAAGACCACCTGGAGAAGCGCCGGGCGCGCAGGCTGGACAGGTTCGGGCAGTTCTCCGTGGCCGCATCACGACTGGCGCTCGAGGACGCCGGGCTCGACCTCCAAGTGGAAGATCGCGACCGCGCCGGCTCCAGCATGGGCACCGCGCTCGGCGGAATCGCCTACGCGGAGGAGCAGCTGGGCAACTTTCTCTGCCGCGGTGGCTTGCGCGCGGTGGACCCTACACTGGCGCTAGCGGTGTTCGGCGGGGCGTCGAGCTGCAACGTTGCAATCGAGTTCGGCTTGCACGGGCCCAACTCCACTAACGCCATGAGCTGTGCATCCGGCGCGATGGCCATCGGTGAGGGCTTTCGTGCAGTGCGCGACGGATATGCGGACGTGATGCTGGCCGGCGGGGCGGAGGCGCCGCTCGCGCCGCTCTGCTTCGGCGCCTTCGCGCTCATTCGCGCCATGAGCACGCGCAACGACGATCCCCGGTCTGCCTCACGACCGTTCGACAGGGACCGCGACGGCTTCGTCATGGGCGAGGGCGCAGCGGTTCTGGTGCTGGAGGAACGTTCGCGTGCGATCGCTCGCGGTGCGCCCGTGATCGCAGAGGTGCTGGGATACGGTACCACCAACGACGGGCACCACATGACTGCGCCCCTGCCCGACGGTTCGCAGGCAGCGCGCTGCATCTCCCAGGCATTGAACGACGCGCATGTATCGCCGGGCGAAGTGGACTACGTGAACGCCCACGGGAGCTCCACTCCCCTGAACGACCCCACCGAAGCCGTGGCCATTCGCACTGCCCTTGGCGAGCGTGCAGACACCGTCCCCGTGAGTGGTACGAAGGGGTACTACGGTCATGCGCTCGGAGCGTCGGGCGCCATCGAGGCCGCCATCTGCGCCATGGCAATCGCGTGCGAATGGGTGCCACCCACCGTGAACCTCTCCACGCCTGACGAGTCGTGCCACCTGGACCTGGTGCGCGGCGCGGGACGGGTGATGTCCCCTCAGGTGGTTCTGAGCAACAGCTTCGGCTTCGGCGGCATCAACGCGGCGCTCGTGCTGGGTTCACCGAACCGATAGAGGCCCCAGGCTCCGTTCCGCGCTCGCCTCCCAACGAAGGAACGGCGGGCCCTCCGCCCGCCGTTCCGAACCGACTCCTGCCGTACTGTAGCGCAGCTAGCTGCGCGAAGGGCCGGAGGACATGGTCCCGTGATCCACCGGCTCCGGCGACCTGCTCATGAAGAGCTGGTCGTAGATCACGCCCGCCAGCACCGCACCCACGATCGGCGCCAGCCAGTAGATCATCTGCGCCTCCAGGATGCCGGTGACGATGGCCGGCCCGAACGAACGCGCAGGGTTCAGGCTCGCACCGGTGAGCGGATAGATGGCCAGGGTGGCCACGAGCGTCGTGAGGCCTATCGCGAGACCGCCGATCCTTGGCGCTGCGCGGTCCACCGCCGTTCCGAAGATGACGAAGACCAGGAAGAACGTCATCAGCGCTTCCAGCATGAACGCCTGCGTTCCCGTGATGTCCAGCGAGATGCTCTGCCCGCTGCCGCGCGTGGCCGTGAAGAGGGCAATCGGCACCGAAACGCGGAGCATGTAAGTGGCCAGCACCGCACCCAGCAGCTGAGCGCAGAGGTAGATGCCTGCCATGAGCGCATCCAGGCGCCTGGCCGCGAAGAACGCGAACGTCACCGCCGGGTTGAAGTGACCGGAGATGCTCATGAACGCGCTCACGAACACCGCATAGGTGGCGCCGTACGCCGTGGCAATGAGCAGCAGCCCGCTGCCGGCCTCCGCACCCAGGGCACGCGTCATCATCACCGCCAGCCCCACCACGAAAACAATGGCAAAGGTGCCGATGAACTCGGCGACGAAGTGCCGAAGCATGTGCCGCATGCGTTGTGCTCCTGGTCAGTGACCGTTCGGGGTCTTTACGAACCGGCTGAAACCGCCGGACACGGGAACGACTACAGCAGAGTCAGCCGTCGCGCAACATCCAGTTGCCTGCCGACCCGTTCGTGGATGCCATGCTCGAAGGGACACCGCCGCAGGAAGTGTCGCGCTCACCCGGCAGGAAACCGCGAAGTCCGAATTGATGCTGACGGCCGAAGACGCGACCGGTGTCAGGGACCCATCGAGAGGAACGCCGCCTCGTACCGGGCGATCGAATCGCTGATCACCTGCATGGCCTCCTCGCTCTTGCCCCACCCGATCACCGACATGCGCTTCCCCTCCAGATCCTTGTAGATGCTGAAGAAGTGCTCGATCTCGGACAGGTAGTGCTGCGGCAGGTCCGCGATGTCGAAGTACTCGCGATGGAAAGGATCCGCCGTGGGCACCGCGATGATCTTGTCGTCCGGCTGGCCCAGGTCGAGCATCTTGAGTACGCCGATCGGCCGAACTTCGATCTGGCAGCCGGGAAAGGTGGGCTCGTTGATCCGAATGAGGACGTCCAGCGGGTCGTCGTCCTCGTGCAGCGTGCGCGGAATGAAGCCGTAATCACCCGGGTAGTGCACGGCGGAGTAGAGCACCCTGTCCAGGCGCATGAGGCCGGAATCCTTGTCCAGCTCGTACTTGTTCCTGCTGCCGCGCGGGATCTCCACGACCGCGGTTACCGAATCAGGCGGATGAAGGCCGGGCGGCAGGTCTTTCCAGGGATGAATCACGGCAAGGCTCCGCCGTTCGTCGTCTTCGTCGTCATTCTTGGCTCAGTCGAAAATCGGAGATCGAGCTATTCACTGTTGGGAGCTTCGCGCTCCGGACGCCGAACGGGGTTCGCTACCTCGGCCGTCACCGCCGCGACGATTCCCTGCACATCCGCGCTCCGAGGCTCCACGGTGCGCTCGGCCGCACCGCCAAGTGCAGCGGAAGTAGCGGAATCCGCAACCACCATCGGCAGCGTTCGCAACACTTCCTCACCCACCAGCGAGGTCAGTATGCGAGCACCCTCCGGCGATGCGACCACGGCCAGGTCAACGTCGCCGCGCCTTGTCGCTTCGGCCAGCTCGCCGCCGTCATCCGGCGCAGGCAGCGCTACACGATACAGCGGCAGCTCCTCCACCACGACGCCGAGCATCTCGAGCTGCGCGACCATGTCGGCGGAGCCGCCCTGCGCTCCGAGCAGAAGCGCGCGTGCGCCCACGATATCATCCCGCTCTCGCACGGCCTCCACGAGCGTGTCCGCGTCACTGAACGCCGTTACCACGTCGGCGATGATACCCGCTCGGAGCAGCGCGGCAGCCGTCTGGACTCCGAGGGCCACCACGGTGAGGTGTGCCAGCGCGCGCGCATCGAGCGAGCGCTCCCGCAGCCTTGCCCCGAGAATGTCCACCGCTGCAGGGCCGTCGAGCATCAGCCACTCGAACTCGTGCAGGCGATCGGGCAGCGACTCCGCAGCGGATGACTCCACCGGCTCCAACCGCGCGGATGGCGACTGAAGCACGTGTGCTCCGAGCGACTGCAAGCGCTCCACCAGCCCCGGCGCCTGGTCCGCTCCGCAGAGCGCCAGCGTGCGACCGAACAGCGGCTGGCTCTCGACCCACGCAATCTCGTCTCGCATGACGATCGTCCAGCCGACCACCACCGTCACGCGCGTACGCCCGAGGTCTGCCATCATCGCGGGCAGCGACGACACCGTTCCGGCGAGCGTGGCCCGGGACTGGTTCGCCGTGATCACCGCGGCCGGCATCTCGTCAGGCAGGGAGGCACCGCCCAAGTCCTTCAGCCTCGAACGAAGCGAGGACGCGCTCCCCTGCAGAACGAGAGTCCCACCGGAAAGCACGATCGTCTTCCAGTCAGTTGGTGCCCCGCCCGTCACGCTCTCGTCGAGTATGGTGACCGAGGAGGCCAGGCCGTCAATCGTGAGAGGAATGCCGGCTCGAGCCGCTGCCGCAAACGCTTCGGGCACTCCCGGCACCACGGTGAACGCAACGCCAGCCTCGGCCAGCACCTCCGCCTCGCGCGCGCCCTGCCCGAAAGAAAGCGGATCCCCGGCAACGAGCCTGACGACGGTCCGCCCTTCCCTCGCCAGGCGCACCAGCTCGCGACCCACATCCTCCGCGCTGTCCTCCACGCTCACCGCGTGAAGCTCAACCGCCTTGCCCCGGCGCGGCAGAAGAAATTCGTCCAGCCCGCTGTCGTGCACTATCGCATCCGCATGATCGAGCAGCGCGCGTGCGCGAACCGTGATCAGGTCGGGATCGCCCGGCCCTGCCCCGGCAAAGTGCACCACGCCTCCCGGGTGCGTGATGTGCGACTCCACGTAGGGCAGCTCGGCCTCGGAATAGTCTTCGAGCCACTCGTGCCCGTCGTCGTCCGGAAGCGACACGCCGTTCCGGTCGTAACCGCTCCTGTTCCCGCTCAAGGAGTTCCTTCCCGATCTACGCCGCCCGGCCGGTTACGCAGCGAGGAGTCCACCACCCGCTCCCTTTCCGCGAGCGAACGTTCGCGCCAGCGCAGGAGCATTATGTAGCCGCCGTAAATGACTGCGGCGAACGCCACGGCGGCCTGGAAGTACGCAACGTTGTCGGGCGTCATGCCAGCTCCTCCTCACGAGCCACGAGCTCCTCGCGCCACACCGCATAACGATACCGCCGGCGCAGCAGCGCGGCGAAGAGCAGGATGAAGGCGACGAAGCTCAGGAGGAACGTGATGAGCATTTCGTCCGGCAGCGACGGACGCTCCGGCTTCAGGATGATCGGCCTGGGGTGAAGCGTGCGGAACAGGTACACGCTCATGTGAATGAACGGCACCAGCAGAGCCGCGAGAACGCCCATCACCGCGGAGAATCGCGCTCGCATGGAGCGATCCTCCAGTGCGCTGCGCAGCAGCATGTAGCCGAGCAGCACGAACCACAGGAAGAGCGACAACGTGAGGCGGGCGTCCCAGCTCCACCAGGTTCCCCACACCGGCTTCCCCCAGATGGGACCGGTGACCAGCACCACGCTCAGGAAAAGGAACGCCACCTCGGCAGCACTCTCGGCAACCAGGTCCAGGCGCTCGTCCCGCAGCCAGAGGTACACGAGGCTGGCGATCGCCACGAGACCACAGGCGAAGTAGAGGCCAATGAATGCGGCCGGAACATGCAGGTAGAAGATCTTCTGAGCCGGCCCCTGCATGCGCTCCACCGGCGTGAACCAGGCCACGCGAACGAGAGCTCCTACCACGGCAATCACGGCCGTGAGAAGCAGCCAGTCGGGGCCCGCAGTCAGCTTCCGGGACGCCGTTCCGGTGTAGCTTTGGCCATGTGTTTCCATCGTGGCGCTGGGCATGACAGAAGGTAATCGGCTCACTCTTCCACGGTGAAGCGGAACACGCTGGTGCACGCGAAGAGGAAAACGAGGTCGAACGCGAGGAGCACGCGAATCCATGGCAGTGCCTCGGCGATGGGTCGGCCGCCGAGCAGGGCCACGGTGGCCTGGGCCGCGGGGACTACCACCGGCACGAAGAACGGCAGCGTCAGCACGGGCAGCAGCAACTCTGCCATGCGAGTGTTCAGGGCCATGGCGCTGAACAGCGTGCCCACGGCCACGAGTCCCACGGACGCGAGAATGGTGACGCCGGCCAGAGGCAGCCAGGCGGACCCGATCGAGAGGTTGTAGAACAGCACCACCGCCGGCACCGTCACCGCCTGCACCGCGATCACGAACAGGACGTTCGCCGAGAACTTGCCGAGGAAGATTGCCTCACGAGACACCGGTGAGCCGAGCAGGCCGTCCAGCGCGCCCTCGGCGAGCTCCACGCCGAACGAGCGGAACAGGCCCAGGAGCCCGCTGAAGGTGAAGATCACCCAGAGCACGCCGGGCGCGAGATCCAGCGCGGTGACGGTCGTCTGGTCCCAGGCGAAGCGGAAGATGACGACACTCACAAGCGCGAAGGCGAGCGCCGCAAGGAATGCCGAACGAGTGCGATACTCGATGGACAGGTCCTTTCGCGCTATCAGCAGCGCGGCCGCGAGCACACCGGGCGGACGCGGTGCACCTTCACGGGAGCCGGACCTCGGCGCACGTGTGGCGGCGTCTGGCGGACTCGCCCCGGACTCGGGAGCAGAAGTATCAGTTGAATGCACCGGCCAGCTCCCTGTACAGCTTCGGGTATTCGTCCGCGTCTATGGCGCTGCGTGAGTCCTGCCGAACGAAGCGGCCGGCGCGCAGGATAGCGGCCTTGGTGGCCAGCTGCAGTCCTTCCTGCAGGTTGTGCGTCACGAGCAGCAGGGCGGCGCCGTCGTCGCGCCTTTCACGGAGCACCTGAGTGAGCGCCTGTGCGCCGCTCTCGTCCAGCCCGGTATAGGGCTCGTCCAGCAGCAGCAGCGCAGGACGGTGAACGATCGCGCGCGCGATGGACACGCGCTGCTGCATGCCGCGGCTCAGCGATCGCACCGGCGCGTCGGCACGGTCGGCAATCCGAAGTGCGGTCAGCGCGGCGAGGGCAGCGTCTTCCGAATGCGGAACGCCGTGCAGCCGGGCGGCGAAGAGTACGTTTTCGCGAGCCGTGAGCGCCGGGTACAGGAGGCTCTGATGCGAGATGAGACCCACGGCGGCACGCACTGCAAGGCCGCCGGGAAGCTGCGTGCCGGCAACCGACACCACACCGCCGGATGGGCGAAGAAGTCCGGCCAGCACGCGGAGCAGCGTCGTCTTGCCCGCCCCGTTGGGCCCGAAGAGCGCCAGGCATTCGCCGCGCTCGAGCGTGAAGCTCAGGCCGTCGAGCGCCTTGCGCCGTCCGTAGCTGCGAACGAGACGGTCGGCGCTCACTACGACGCGGGAGTCTGGCAGGTCTGGTGCGAACACGGTGGAACGGTAGCGGCTGGCAGGTCAAGGTGCCAGCGGAGTTGCCCTGGCGGAGCGATCCGGACGGCGTCGCTCGCGCGGTGCTGCCTTGTTACCCGGTGCGAGAGTGTTCAGAATGCGGGAGGAGCGAGAAGCGGCGCACCATTCCTCACGGCCGCCCGGTGGTCCGCAGCCGAGCCTGGAAGCTCGCTCGTGGATCGCCTGGCCGCCCAACTCCGGCCCTCACTCGGGTTTGCCATGTCCGACATTGACGTACTTCTCACGGAGAATCGCACCTTTCCGCCCCCCGAGTCGTTCGCAAGGAGCGCATCCATCCGGGATGAGAGCATCTACGAGCGCGCATCCGCGGACCCGGAGGCGTTCTGGGCGGAGATGGCCGCCGAGTTGGAGTGGGAGACTCCCTGGGAGAAGGTGCTGGAGTGGAACCCGCCTCACGCGAAGTGGTTCACGGGCGGCCGACTGAACGCAAGCGTGAACTGCCTCGACAGGCACGTGCGAAACGGCCGGAGGAACAAGGCGGCACTCATCTTCGAGGGCGAGCCGGGAGATCGCCGCACGCTCACGTACTGGGACATGTACGTGGAGGTGAACAAGTTCGCGAACGTGCTGAAGTCGTTCGGCGTGGGCAAGGGAGATCGCGTGGCGATATACCTGCCGATGATTCCCGAGGCGATCATCTCGATGCTGGCCTGCGCACGCATCGGCGCGATTCACTCCGTGGTGTTCGGCGGGTTCTCGCCGGAGTCGCTGAGCGACCGAATCAACGATTCGCAGTGCAAGCTGCTGATCACGGCGGACGCGGGCTTCCGCCGCGGCCAGCTGGTGCCCCTGAAGCGCAATGCCGACCGAGCCCTGCAGAACACGTACTCCGTGGAGAACGTGATCGTGGTGATGCGCCGCTTGGGCAGCAGCGATCCCGCCACGGCGCAGATGACGGAGGGCCGCGACCACTGGTGGCACCGCGTCATGCAGGACGCGCCGCAGTGGTGCGAGCCGGAGCCGATGGATGCGGAGGACGTGCTGTACATCCTGTACACGTCAGGCACCACGGGACGGCCGAAGGGAATCGTGCACACCACGGGCGGCTACCTCACCGGCGTGACCGCCACGTCGAGGATGGTGTTCGACCTGAGGGACGACGACGTGTTCTGGTGCACCGCGGACGTAGGCTGGGTGACGGGGCACTCGTACGTGGCGTACGGCCCGCTGGCGAACGGCGCCACCTGCCTCATGTACGAAGGTGCGCCGGACTGGCCGGAGCGCGACAGGTTCTGGAGCATCTGCGAGCGCCATGGAGTCACCATCCTCTACACGGCGCCCACGGCCATTCGCGCCTTCATGAAGTGGGGCGCGGAGCATCCTGCAAGGCACGACCTGTCGAGCCTTCGACTGCTCGGTTCCGTTGGAGAGCCGATCAACCCCGAGGCCTGGATGTGGTATCACGAGAACATCGGTGGCGGTCGCTGCCCGATCGTGGATACGTGGTGGCAGACGGAGACTGGCTCGATCATGATCTCGCCGCTTCCGGGCGTGACCGCCACGAAGCCGGGGAGTGCGACGCGTCCGCTTCCGGGGTTCAGCGTGGCGCTGCTCGACTCGTCAGGCAGCGAGATCGGGGTGGGCGGCGGGCTCCTGGCGGTGACGAAGCCATGGCCGTCCATGCTCCGCACCATCTGGGGCGACGACGAACGCTACGTGAGCACCTACTTCTCGAAGTGGGAGGGTCGCCCGGACCTGTACTTCCCCGGCGACGGTGCCAAGCGCGACGAGGACGGCTACTACTGGATACTCGGTCGCGTGGACGACGTGCTCAACGTGGCGGGACACCGCATAGGCACCATGGAGCTGGAGTCGGCGCTCGTGGAGCATGAGATGGTTGCGGAAGCGGCGGTAGTCGGAAAGTCACACGACCTGAAGGGCCAGGCGATTGCGGCGTTCGTCACGCTGAGGGATGGACATCGCCCGTCCGCGGAGCTGCGCGAGGAACTTCGCGATTTCGTGGCGGAGAAGATCGGCCCCATCGCCAGGCCTGACGACGTTCTGTTCGCGGCCGACCTCCCGAAGACGAGGTCCGGCAAGATCATGAGGCGGCTGTTGCGCGACATAGCCGAGGGTCGTGCGCTGGGCGACACTACCACGCTGGCCGATCCGGCGGTGGTGGCGACGCTAAAGCAGGAGTACGAGGACAAGGAGTGAGGAGCGCGCCGCCGCTTCGCGGCGGCGCATTTTTTGGTCGGGGCTCGGCGCTCGGGGCTCGGCGCTCGGCCCTAGTGGAGGCTCGGGTGTGGCGAAGCGGAGCTTCGTCTGCAAACGGAGCTGATAAAAAGCCTCACG
>CAYQAO010000059.1:0-17389 GCA_964415485.1 uncultured Gemmatimonadaceae bacterium | reverse complement strand
CCGCTTGCCGGGGTTGTCGAGCTCGGTAGCTTGCGGTCTTCGACAAATCAGGAGTGGAATTGGCATGTCCGAAGCTGGGCTGATGGTGAGCGTCTCCGGAATCAGGGGACGGGTAGGGGAGGCGCTGACGCCGGAAGTGGTGGCACGGTACGCGGCGGGCTTCGGTGCCTGGGCACGTGCCCGGGGAAAATCACGCTCCGTGGTGGTCGGCCGGGACAGCCGCGTCTCCGGACCGCTCTTTCATCGTGTGGTCATCTCCGCCCTCGAGAGCGTGGGCTGCGATCCTATAGACATCGGAATGGCACCGACGCCCACCGTTCAGCTGGCGGTGGAGCATCATCACGCCGCCGGTGGCCTCGCGATCACGGCCAGCCACAACCCGATCGAGTGGAACGCGCTCAAGTTCATCGGACCCGACGGCCTGTTTCTCGCCTCTGCTGACGCCGCATCCATGCGCGAGTCCACGCGCAGCGGGATTGCCTACGTCAACTGGGATGAACTTGGGAACCTCAGCTCGGATCCGGATGCTGTACGCCGGCACATTGATGCGATCTTCGCGCTCGACATGGTGGACGTGGATGCCATTCGCGCCCGGCGCTTCCGGGTTGCGCTGGACTGCTGCCACGGCGCGGGCAGCGTGATAATGCCGGCCCTGCTCGATGCACTTGGCTGCGATGTTCGCGCGATCGGGATGACGCCCGACGGCAGGTTCCCCCGGCCGCCTGAACCCGTTGCCGAACAGCTTGGCGAACTCGAGGCGCTGGTTCGCGAGCATGAGGCCGATGTCGGTTTCGCCACTGATCCTGATGTGGACAGGCTCGCTCTCGTGCTGGACGACGCGGTTGCGCCGGGCGAGGACTACACGCTGGCTCTGGCAGCGCGCGTGGCGTTGAGGCGCAGGCCGGGCACGGTGGTGACCAACCTTTCCACCAGCCGCGTCGTTGACGACTTCGCGGAGGCCCTTGGCGGGCAGGTGGTGCGCGCTCCGGTGGGCGAAGTGAACGTGGCAGTGAAGATGCGTGATACGGCAGCAGTGATAGGCGGCGAAGGCAACGGCGGTGTGATCCTGCCGGAGCTTCACCTCGGTCGCGATGCGCCGCTGGGTGCCGCGCTCATCCTGCAGCTGATGGTGGACGAGCAGCGCTCTCTGTCCGCCATCGTGGGCTCCATGCCGCGCTACGCTATCGTGAAGGACAAGCTGGACAGGCCGGACGCCGCCCTGGACGACGTGTATGCCGCCCTGAGGGAGAGGTTCGCCGGCGCCGAGGTGGATACGCAGGATGGGCTGAGGCTTGCATGGCCGGATGCATGGGTACACGTGCGTCCGTCCGGCACGGAGCCCATAATTCGAGTGATCGCCGAGGCGCCTGACGAGGAGCGCGCCCGGGATCTCGTTCGGCAGTGCAGGGAGCCCCTGGAGGCCCTGGCGCTGCGCTGATGGCAGGATATTCGAGCAAACTTCACGATACGTCCCGAAGAAAATGTGTGGAATCGTAGGCTACATCGGCGGCAAGACTGCCACCCCGCTCCTCATGGAAGGCCTCAAGAGGCTCGAGTACCGCGGGTATGACTCGGCCGGAGTTGCGCTGCTGAACGGCAACGGGATCGAGCTGCGCCGCGCGGCGGGCAAGATCTCGCGACTTGAGGCTATCGTGGGGGGGGAGCCGGTTCACGGGAGTATCGGAATCGCTCACACTCGCTGGGCGACGCACGGTCCGCCCACGGAGTGCAACGCGCACCCGCACGTGAATGAGGACGGCACCTTTGCGCTGGTGCACAACGGCATCATCGAGAACTCCGCGGCCCTGCGCCGCACGCTCGAGGAGCGCGGGCACGTGTTCGCATCGGACACGGACACCGAAGTGCTGGTGCACCTGATCGAGGAGCTCTTCGACCAGGACCTCGAGACCGCGGTCGTTCGAGCGCTGCAGCGCGTGGAAGGCACGTACGGAATTGCCGTGATCTCGTCGAAGGACCCGGGCAAGATCGTGGCGGCGAGGCAGGGCAGCCCGCTGCTCGTCGGACTGGGCGACGGCGAGTACTTCATCGCATCGGACGTGTCCGCGATCCTCTCGCACACGCGCCAGGTCATCTACCTGGATGACGGCGACCTGGCGGTTCTGACGAGCGACGGGTACCGGATCATCGATCGCGCCGCCGCCACGATCGAGAAGGAAGTCACCCAGATTGACTGGGACATAGACCAGATCGAGAAGGGCGGCTACGCGCACTTCATGCTCAAGGAGATCTGCGAGCAGCCGGACACCATTCGCAACACGCTTCGCGGACGACTTCTCAAGGAAGAAGGCACCACCAAGCTGGGCGGCCTGAACCTGGACGACGCGGACCTGCTCGAGATAGACAACATCACCATCACAGCGTGCGGCACGAGCTGGCACTCTGCGCTCATCGGCGAGCACATGATCGAGGAGCTGACGCGCATTCCGGTGGAGGTGGAGTACGCGTCGGAGTTCCGCTACAGGAACCCGATCGTCACCGATCGCACGCTGTGCATCGTGATATCGCAGTCGGGTGAGACTGCCGACACGCTGGCGGCAATGCGTGAGGCAAGCCGCAGGGGTGCTCGCACACTCGGCCTGGTGAACGTGGTGGGATCCACCATCGCGCGTGAGGCGGATGGCGGCATGTACCTGCACGCCGGTCCCGAGATCGGCGTGGCATCCACCAAGGCGTTCACCAGCCAGGTGGTGGCGCTCGCGCTCTTTACGCTGCGCATGGCGAGACTGCGCGACCTGTCCATCCTGCGCGGCAGGGAGATCATCGAGGCGCTGGAGGCACTGCCCGACCAGGTGCAGCAGATCCTGGACAGGGCGCACGAGATAGAGGAGCTGGCGGAGGAGTTCAAGCGCGCCTCGAACTTCCTGTACCTGGGACGCGGCTTTAACTACCCCACGGCCCTGGAAGGCGCACTCAAGCTGAAGGAGATCAGCTACATCCACGCGGAAGGGTACCCCGCTGCGGAGATGAAGCACGGCCCGATTGCGCTCATTGACGAGCTGATGCCCGTCGTGTTCATTGCGCCGCGCGACTCCGTGTTCGACAAGATCGTGTCGAACGTGCAGGAGGTGAAGGCGCGCAAGGGTCGTGTCATCGCCATTACGAGCGATGACGATGAGTCGCTCGGGGAGCTCGTGGACTACGAGTTCCGTATTCCGCAGACGATAGAGCTGCTGTCGCCCATCCTGGCTTCGATCCCGCTGCAGCTGCTGGCTTACTACATAGCAGTGAAGCGTGGCGCGAATGTGGATCAGCCGAGGAACCTGGCGAAGTCCGTGACGGTGGAGTGATGAGGGTGCCGTGGCGATGGCCACGGCAGGCTCATCGATTCACGGGGGCCGGAATTATGCAGTGACAGGTGGCAGTCCCATCGAGGGAGGGTGATCATGCTGCCGCCTGCATTCGTCGCTGCATTAGCGGTCTACTTCGTGGTTGGGTACCTCGTGCTGCTTACCCTGTACGAACTGCGGCTGGTGAGACCACGAGCCACTCGGCATGCGGGGAGGTTCATCCTGGCCATTGTGCTGTGGCCGCTCACCGCGGTTTACCTGCTCGTGGATCGTGTGTCGGGCGGGGTGAGGCTGGGCCGAAGATAGCGCGCCCAGGGAGAGGGCATGAACTGAAGCCGCCGGCGCTCGGATTTACGAGCGTCGGCGGTATGTCGCTGTGGCAATGCCATGCGCATTTACTGCGGTGAGCCCATCTCTCGCAGCATCTCCACCACGGTCGCGAGGCTCAGCCCGACCACGGCGAAGAAGTCGCCGTCTATGCGCCTCACGAGCGCTGCGCCATGTCCCTGGATGCCGTATGCTCCTGCCTTGTCCAGAGGCTCGCCCGTGGATACGTAGTCCGCGATCTCCCGGTCGGTGAGTTCCCGAAAGGTCACGCTCACGCTGTCCACTCGAGAGGCCTTCCGGCTGCCGCGGACCATCGCCACCGCTGTATGCACCGTGTGCGTCCGACCGGCCAGTCGTCTCAGCATCGCGCGCGCCTGGTCGGCGTCGTCCGGTTTCCCCAGTATGTCATCATCCACCACGACGATCGTGTCGGCTGCAAGCACGATCGCATCTGCGGGAGTATTCTCGAGCGCCGCAACTGCATCGGCCTTGGCCAACGCCAGACGCTCCACGTGCCCCTCCGGCGTCTCGCCCGGGAGGACCGTTTCGTCAATGTCCGCCGGCTGCACGCGGTGTCGGATTCCTACCTGGCTCAGGAGCTCGCGCCGGCGAGGGGAGCCTGACGCGAGCACGACCTTCGGAAGGTCTCTCATCATCGCTCGAGCCAGAGCGTCACGGGCCCGTCGTTCACCAGCGCCACCTGCATCATGGCGCCGAACTCGCCTGTCTCGGTGGGTACGCCCCTGGCGCGAAGCATCTCGATGAATCGCTCGTAAAGCGGGATTGCCACGTCCGGCCCGGCTGCGTCGAGGAAGCTGGGTCGCCGTCCCTTCCGCGCATCACCGTAGAGCGTGAACTGCGACACCACGAGAAGCGATCCATCCACGTCCTCGAGTGACAGGTTGAGCTTGTCCTCGGAATCGGGAAAGAGCCTGAGGCCGAGCACCTTGTCCGCCATCCACTGAAGGGTGGCGTCGTCGTCGGTGTGCGTGAACCCGACGAGGAGTAGAAAGCCCCGCCCGATCGAGCCGATCGTTCGTTCGCCGACGGCCACCGAGGCGGAGGAGACTCGTTGCAGGAGCAGACGCATGACTACGAAGGGAAGAGGGATTGGGGACCAGGGAAAAGGGACCGCCTCGGGTTCTGTCATCCCGCGCTCACTTCACTGTCATCCCGCACGAGCGAAGCGAGTGTCGGGATCTGCTTTCAAATCGTAGTGGCCGGCTTTGGCGCAGGGATAGTAGATCACGACGCTTCAGGCGGGATGACAAATGGAGTGAAGGGCGGGAGACAGTGGCCGGCTTCGGTGCAAGGTGGGTAGATCCCGACACTCGCCGCGCTCGTGCGGGATGACAAATGGAGTAAGCGCGGGTTGACAGCCGCGGCGCACCCGAGCTTCCACCAGGGCCGAGCGCCGAGCCCCGACCAAACATGCGAAGCGCGGAGCGCTTCGCAGTCCTCAGCCAAAGCAATTCCACTAGTCCCCAGTCGCCTTTCCCTCTTCCCTTCGCAGTTCCCACATCCTCACCTTCTCCATCACATCCTCCACGCTGATTCTCGGCATTCGATCGTATCGATTCTCCATCGTGATGCCGTACTCTTCTCCGGGTTCGCCGTAGGCATCCACGATCAGCTCGTGGAACTTGCGGTAGGGGCCGGTGCGCCTGGGGTTCGTGTAGCCCATGAGGCTGATGACCGGCCGGTCGAGCGCAACCGCCATGTGCAGCGGTCCGGTGTCCGGCGCTATCACGAGTGCGGACCCATCCAGGATGGACACCAGTTTTCGCAGCCCGCTTCCCAGGGCGGATACCGGCTTGTGCCTCGCTCGCTCCATTATCACGCGTTCGGCCTCCAGCTCCCGCGGCGAACGGCCACCGACCAGCACGGGCTGCAGGCCGTGATCTTCGTATAGCCGGTCCACCACTTCCGCCCAGCGTTCCGGCAGCCAGTCCTTCTGCGGCTTGCTCGTTGCGACCACCAGCGATGCCACGGGCCGGTCGTATGGGCGAAAGAACTCCGCCTGCCAGGCGCGCTCGTCAGGCCAGGGGCCGAGGTTCCACTCCACCGGCTCGTGAGGCACGTTCAGCGCTTCCAGGAACTCGAAGTACTGGTCCTGCACGTGCTGGCCCGGGCGAGCCTGGATCCTGTGCGTGGTGAACAGGAAATTCAGGTCTCGCGCCCGCGCCCTGTCGAAACCGAGCTTCACGTCTGCCTTCGCCATTGCGGTGATCAGACCGGCCTTGAAGTACACCTGGAGTGCAAGCAAGACGTCGAACTTCCGCTTCGAGAGCTCCCGGCGCACGTCCGCGAACGCCTGCATGCCCTTCGAGCGATCGAAGATGAGAATCTCGTCCACGCCCGGATGCCCGCGAACGAGGGTCGCAGGACCGGGCTGCAGCAGCCAGGTGATGCGGGAGTCGGGGGAATGGCGCTTGATCGCGTTGATCACCGGCAACACGTGAACCGCGTCTCCCACCGCACTCATCATCACGATCAGCACGCTGTCCAGGCGAGCCGTGTGAAGCGTCATGACCTCTCTCCAAGCGCGGCTATCCGCGCCACCTGTTCAACGGTAACTGGCGCGGCGAGGCGGGCCCGCCGCCGACTCAACGATCGCACCAGGCGACGCACGTTGGCACTCCTTGCCTCACGCGGACCGGTGCGCCTGATCCTGTCCACATCGAGTACCCATGCGACCTCACGCCCATCGTCCTTTCCGATGAGCACGTTCTTTACGTTGAGGTCGGGATGGTGGGCGCCGGCCCGGCTCAGGCTTTCCACCAGCTCCCTCGTCAGTTCCAGGGCGGCATCCAGCTCGCTGCCTCCCACCTGGCAGTACTCACCGAGGTCCCGGGCTTCGGGAATCTCCACGGTGGCAACATCCGACCTGCGAAGCAGCGGACCCGCCGGATAGATGGCGTACGCGGCGACCTCCGGAGTCCTCACCCCGACCGATCTCAGCCAGCATGCAACATTCAGCTCGTGAGGCGCGCGTGTTGGCGACAAGAAGCGATCGCCGGTAAGCGGGGCCAGCATGCCTCCGTGCATGGAGTGTCTCACGACCACCCTGCTTCCGCCCGGCAGCCTCACGGCCCACGCAACTCCCCGACCGCGCAGTGCGCGCCTGTCGCTCCGCGAAGCCGCCCAATCGTGCAGAGTGGCCTCGCGCAGTATGAGCGATATGTCGTCAGCGTCGGCAGCCCTGGCGACTGCCCGAGTGCCATCGGGACACGTGATGCTCCGATAGCCGGCCGGAACATGGCTCACCGTTCAACGCGGAAGACGGGCACAGGCTGACTCTTTCCGCGCAGCACGAGCGGTTCTCCCGGTTCCAGCGACACGTTCGTGGTCAGCGATTCCGCGGCATTGGCAGTGATGAGGATCTCACCTGCAGCGGCGATGCCGCACACCCTGCTCGCAACGTTCACCGTATCTCCGATAACCGTGTACTCGAGGCGACGCTCGCTTCCTATGTGCCCGGCGAACGCGTCTCCCACGTTGATGCCGATACCCACCTCGAGCGGCTCGCGGCCCGCCCGCTTCCACTCGGCGTTCAGCTCCCTCACGGAATCCTGCATGTCCAGCGCAGCTCGCAGGGCAGCGTCCGCATCGTCGCTTCGTGCAATGGGAGCGCCCCACTGCGCCATGAGCGCATCACCGATGAACTTGTCGAGCGTTCCACCGTGCCTGAAGACGCACTCCACCATACGCGTGAAATACTCGTTCAGCAGAGCAGCGACTTCCTCCGGGGGCATGGACTCCGCCCGTGGCGTGAAGCCGCGGATGTCGGCGAACAGCACGGCCACCCTCCGTCGCTCGCCGCCGAGCCGCACCGCCTGCGGGTCGGCCGCGATTCTTGCGGCGAGAGAAGGATTGAAGAAGCGCTCGAAGCTGCTGCGGACCACCGCCTCACGACGCAACCGTTCCGCGAAGCTGGTGTTCTCCATCGCCACGGCCGCGATGCCCGCAAATGCCACGAGGAAATCCAGGTCGGACTCCTCGAACATGTAGGCGGCACTCCGGTTGTCCACGTACAGCACTCCCAGCACGTCGCCGCCGTGACCGAGCAGGGGAACGCACATCACGCTCTGGATCTTCTGCAGCACCACCGAGTCGCCGCCGAAACGCACGTCGGCCGGCGCGTCATCGCTCAGGATCGCGATGCGCTCCTGAACCGCGTGCTCAACGATGGAACGCGGGACCGCTCGTCGTCCCGTGGCATCTCCGGTGTCTTCAGACTTGCCCTGCGCGGCCTCACGAGTGACCTGCGGCACGAGTTCCCCGTCACGCATCAGCAGCAGGGCGACGCGGTCAACCTCCAGCAGCTGGAACGCGAAATCCACTACGCGCTGGAGAAGCAGGTCGAGGTCGAATGTTCCGCTGAGTGCCTTGGACACTTCCAGAAGCAGGGACAGCTTGAGCGCCATGCGCCCGGCATCCGCCCCCGGCACGCGGCGTCGCAGGTCGAGCGCCTGCTCGCCGGGCGTGCGCTCCAGCGCCAGTTCCGCGCGAGTGGGCGTGGTGAGGCGGCGCTCGTGCCTCACCGTCTGCCCGCCCAGCATCCGGCGCGGGGCAGCGGGCCCCGATCCGTTGCTCGCCTCGCGATTCTGCGCGGTGAGCTCGAACTCGCAGGTGCCGAACCTGATCGTGTCGCCCGCTCTGGCGTGAGCGCGCTCCACGCGAACGCCATTCAGGAACGTGCCGTTGCTGGATCCGAGGTCTATGACTTCCACGGATTCGGGATGCGCACGCAGTTCCGCATGCCGGCGGGAGACGGTGGGATGCACCACGGGCAGGTCGCTGGTCAGGGCGCGTCCCACCACCAGGCTGGTGCCTTCCCGCAATTCGAAACGCTGCCCTGCCGGACCGCCCTTCAGTGAGAACGACAGAACTCGTGGCTGCTTCCGGGTGTCATGGACCGACGTCCGGTTGAGGTCCGCGCTGGAGTCGTCAGGCATCGCCGCCCGTGTTCATGGATGCGCGAACCTGGCCTATCGCACTCAACACGGCGCGCGCCTTGTTCTCCGTCTCCTTCCATTCCAGCTCCGGAACCGAGTCGGCCACTATGCCGGCTCCGGCCTGCACGGACGCCTCTCCACCCGCTATCACGCACGTGCGGATCGTTATGGCGAGGTCCATCCTGCGGTCGCCCGCCGCGATCCACCCCACGGCGCCGGCGTACGGACCGCGTCGCTCGGGCTCCAGCTCGTCTATGATCTCCATCGCGCGCACCTTGG
Organism: uncultured Gemmatimonadaceae bacterium; assembly: GCA_964415485.1. GTDB lineage: Bacteria > Gemmatimonadota > Gemmatimonadetes > Gemmatimonadales > Gemmatimonadaceae > JBBQHX01. The sequence continues at coordinate 8,517 of CAYQAO010000059.1, read as the reverse complement.
GCGCACCGGTCATGGTACCCGCAGGGAAGGTCGCCGCGAACGCGTCCACCGCCGAGACTCCCGGGCGCAGCTGGCCCTCCACCTGGCTCACGAGATGCAGCACGTGCGAATATCGCTCCACGTGCATCAGGTCGGTGACCCGCACCGATCCATATCTCGAGATCCGACCCACATCGTTGCGGCCCAGGTCCACGAGCATCACGTGCTCGGCGCGCTCCTTCTCGTCGCCCAGAAGCTCGCCGGTCATCTCCTCGTCCGCGGCAGGCGTGACACCGCGCGGACGGGTTCCCGCGATCGGCCGAACCGTGACACGCTCGTTCGCCACGCGCACCAGAAGCTCGGGTGAGCACCCCACGAGCTCCACACCGTCCAGGGCCAGGTGGTACATGTACGGGGACGGGTTGAGCGCGCGAAGGGCGCGGTACAGCTCCAGCCCGTCGAAGTCGTGAGGCAGGCTGATCCTTCTCGCCAGCAGTGCCTGGAAGCAGTCGCCCGCCATGATGTACTCGCGAATGCGCTCCACGTGCTCCATGAAGCGCTCCTTCGTGTACGACGACTTCCCCTGCGCGGCCGGCGCGTCCGGGTCCAGCGTGAGCGGCCTCAGGTGCGAAGTGGATGAGTGCAGGCGATCCACCACGGCATTCAGCTCCTGCACTGCCTGGCCGTACAGTGAGCCCAATTCGCGTTCGTTCGTGCCGGGCCGAACCGAAACGCTTGTTACGACCCGCGCCATGCCCTTCAGATTGTCCAGCACGACGACCACTCCGGGGACCATCATCAGGGCATCCGGCGTCCTCAGAACGCGCGCGGGCGGATTCGGCAGTCGCTCCACGAGACGCGCCACATCGTAGGAGAGGTAGCCAACCACGCCGTTCCAGAGGCCGTCCACCTCAGGCGCGTCTACCGGAATGGTGCGCGTCAGAAGTTGCTTCAGGTCGTCGAGGGGGGCCGCAGAGCGACGTGCTCCGTGCCAGCCCAGTTCCGGGCTCCATTCGTCCACCACGTCATCCACCAGTCGCCATGCGGCGCGGGGCTCGGTGCCGAAGAAGGTGTAGCGGGACCAGGTCTCGCCGCCGGCCGGGGCGGACTCGAGAAGGAAGGAGAAGGGCGCGCGACGAAGACGCGCGTAGGCCGAAACGGCGGTGTCGCAGTCCAGCAGGATGTCGCGCCATACCGGCACGAGACCCCCGTCCCTGCCTGCGAGAGCGGCGAGTTCCTTAAAACGGTCGAGGCTGCTTGTCGCGACTGCAGTCTCCTCTGAAAGGGCAGACAGCTCTATCTCCGTGTACGGTACTGGCTGGTTTGGCCCCGATATGGGCCGGCGAGTGGAGTTTACCCGTAGTCCGGTGGCGTGAGCAAGAACGGTAGTCCATTACGCAGGTGCCCCGTGGATCGTCCACTCGATTGTGAGCATGCGCCCGTGCCAGGCAGGAACCGGCGCGCGGCAGATTCGTCTTTTTCCGTGCGGCCAGTGAGCCGACCGAACCGGAGATCCTGAAACATGGGCCAGGAGCTTCGAGATGCGTGGCTGTTGCCCACGCTCGAGAGCCTTCTCACCCGGGAGGAGCTGGCGAAGGTCAGTGCTGCCCTGGACGGCAGCTACTGGCAGGCAGCCATAGCGTCCGGCGTAATTGATGAGGCGAGCCTTCTCGACGCTCTCGCTACCCGCAACAGAATGCGGGTTGCGGAGCTGTCTGCGCTGTCGCCATCGCTGCGCGAGCACCTGCCGGAGTCCCTGGCCCGCAAGTACATGGTGCTTCCGGTGCTGGCGAACGATGAAGTCCTGGAGGTCGCCACCGCCGATCCCACGGATCTGGACTGCGAGCGCGCGCTGGAGTTCGCCACCGGGCGCTCGGTCAGGTTCCTCCTGGCGTCGCCCATGCGCATTGCGGACGCGCTGGACGAGATGTATCGCCCCGAGAACGCCATCGAGAAGATCCTCGAGAACGTCACGGAGAAGTACGACGTCCAGGCCGTTGCGGTCAGCGACGCCGTGGAGGACATCGCGCTCCTTGGCGAGAAGGCGGGCGAGCGCCCTGTAATTCGCCTGGTGGATTACATAGTTGCCGAGGCGATCAGCGCGCGCGCGAGTGACGTGCATGTGGAGCCGGAGGAGCAGACGATCGCCATCCGCTACCGGATAGACGGCGTCCTCCGGCAGACGATGGAGCTTCCGAGAGCCGCGGGCGGTCCGCTCGTGTCTCGCGTGAAGATCATGTCCGGGCTGGACATCGCAGACCGCCTGCGACCGCAGGACGGTCGCGCGCGCGTCACGGTGAACGGCAAGCCTGTGGATCTTCGCATTTCCACGCTGCCGTCGGCGCATGGAGAGAAGGTCGTAATCCGCATTCTGGACCAGAAGACGAACGCCCTTTCCCTGGACAACCTCGGCCTGGATGCCGAGGACGCGGAGCGACTGGAGAAGCTGCTGGGCGTTCGAGAGGGGATCATCCTGGTTACGGGCCCCACCGGATCGGGCAAGACCACGACACTCTATTCGGCGCTCAAGAAGATCAAGGAGCGCGACGTCAACATCGTTACCGTGGAAGATCCGGTGGAGTACCGGCTTCCCGGCATAGTGCAGGTTCAGGTGAACGAGAAGGCCGGGCTCACGTTTGCATCCGCCCTTCGCTCGATCCTTCGTCAGGACCCGGACGTGGTTCTCGTTGGTGAGATTCGCGACCGCGAAACCGCCGGCATCGCCGTGCAGGCCTCGCTCACGGGACACCTCGTGTTCTCCACGCTGCACACCATTGACGCGGCCAGCAGCATAACGAGGCTGGTGGACATCGGCGTGGAGCCGTACAAGATCGCGGCTGCGCTCAAGGGCGTCATCGCGCAGCGTCTGGTGCGCCGTCTCTGCCGAACGTGCAGCGAGGTGGATGACTCGCCGGTTTCCGAGCGGTTGCGCGAGTGGATCCCGGACGGCGCCACCCTCTATCGTGCAGTGGGATGCCCCGAATGCGCCTCCACGGGCTATCGCGGCCGGTCTGCCATCACGGAGATCCTCACCGGCACCGCAGCAATCGAGCGGTGTGTGGCCGAGGGTGGCGCAGCGGATCAGATTGCCGCGGTGGCGCGTGAGGCGGGAATGCGCACACTGTTCGAGTCGGGGCTGTCGCAGGTTCTCGCAGGCGCAACGAGCCTGGACGAGCTCCTGAGAGTCGCGGAAGTCCCCGCGGAGGGTCGCGCGAGGCCGCGTGCCGGCCGAAGCGAGCGTTCGCGCGGCGCCGGTCGGAACGGCGATGGACGTGTGCAGGCACCCGCCGAGTTCCCGGCACCCGAGGCGCCACCCGCACGCATGCGGGAGGCGTCCACCCTGTTCGCAAGCGATGCGTTCAAGCTGCTGGACGAGGAGTCCGTACTGCCGGACGATGTGGCCCTTCGGGTGCTGCTGGCTGACGACGACCCGGCAGTACGCAGCGCGATTCGCCAGGCCCTGGAGGAGGAGGGGGTGGAAGTGGAGGAGTGCGACAGCGGGGCGGCCGCGCTGGAAGTCGCCGACAGGGATGCTCCGGACCTCCTGGTGCTGGATCTGGAGATGCCCGGCGTGGATGCATTCGAGGCTCTGACTCGCCTGCGCGCACGCCCTGCCACACGCGAGCTGCCGGTGGTGGTGCTGGTGCCCAACGACGACGAGGACACCGAGATACGCGCTTTCTCGCTTGGCGCCGATGACGTGCTGACGAAGCCGATCCGGGCGCGAGCTCTCGCAGCACGGCTCCTGGCGCACCTGCGTCGCCTCGGAGCAGCGGATGGCTACGGAGGGCTGCCGCCGAGTGACCTCCTGCGGCGTCGGGACGGCGCGGCGGCGTGAGGACGCGCGGCCGTTTCGGGCCGCGCGGCCTTTGAAGCAGCGCAGTCACGAGCGAGGCCCGGGTTCCATTCGCCGCCATACCTCCCCGCCTCACCTTCGTGGCTGGCCTCCGGGGCGCTGCGCTGCCAACTTGCCAGCATGACGGAGATCAAGGCTGGAACGGTGGACGTCTATGTCGTGCGTCCGCTGCCTGACGGGTGGCGGGTGTTCGTGGCCCGCCGCGGTATGGGCACGCGCTGCACCGGCGCGTGGGAGGCGGTTCACGGTCACGTTGAGCCTCACGAGCGGCCGGAGGACGCCGCCGTTCGCGAGGTCCGTGAGGAGACGGGCCTGGAGGTGGACAGGTTGTACAACGTGAGCGTGCAGCCGTTCTACCTGCATCGCAGCGGTACGCTGCAACTCGCGATCGTCTTCTGCGCGTTCGTGGCCGAGCCGGCGGAAGTGGTCCTGGGAGACGAGCATGATGCGTTCGAGTGGCTGCCGGTGGCGCAGGCGTGCTCGCGCTTCGCGTGGCCGCGGTCTCGTCAGGCGCTGCTGGAGGCCTTCGAGCTGCTGCAGTCGGGGGATGCGGGACCTGTGGAGGACGTGCTGCGCGTGCGCTGACCGCGTTTGTCCGGTCCCCGACGGAGCGAAGGCCACGGTTGGCCAGCGGTCGGGAGTTAAGGGAAACGAGCACCCAGCGCGCCGACATTCGAGTCGGGCTGGATCCGGTCTCTGCCTGAACGAGACCGTGTACCTCAGCCAGGAAAGTGCCTAATCGTGACTTCCTTCGCTCCACGCCGGCTGATCCAGCAGCGCCACGATCGCAGCCGCCAGCTCGTCGCGTCCCGCTCCGGTGACCGCGCTGAAACCCACGAGCTGATCGCGGTCCAGCTGTAGTTCCCGCGCGATTCGCTCCAGTTCACCCTCCACTCGTGTGGGCGCCAGCTTGTCGGTTTTCGTGACGGCGATCAGCGTCGGGATGCCGTGCTCCGCGAGGAAGTCCAGCATGGCGAGATCGTCGTCGCTCGGCTTGCGGCGTACGTCCAGCAGCATCACCACGCCGCGCAACTGCTGCGTCGCAGTGAGGTACCTCTCCATCAGCGGACGCCACTCGGCTCGCTGGGTCTTGGAGACCCGGGCGTAGCCGTAGCCGGGCAGGTCCACCAGAACGAACTGCTCGTTCACCGCGAAGAAGTTGATCTCACGGGTTCGGCCGGGCGTACGGCTGACGCGGGCGAAGGCGCGCCGCCTCACGAGGCGATTCAGTAGCGACGACTTGCCCACGTTGGAGCGACCCACGAACGCGATCTCGGGGAGATCCACCTCGGGCCGCCAGCCTCCAACCGAGGCCAGGCCGCCAAGGAATCGAAGGTCTCGAATCTTCAGCGGATCGCTCGGTCCGCTGCCCTCGCTGAGGTCCAGCTCGACTCCATCCGTCATGTCCGCACCCTCGTTATGCCGCAACCCCGCCTTCGCATCAGTTCGGCCGTGCCGCTACCGGCACGCTCTCCGTATGCACCGCTGTCGGCGCAGACTCGCTCTCCACTCCCAGCGCATCGCCTCCCGGCTCGGGATCCCGCAGCGCCAGCGCCAGTACTTCGTCCATCGTCTTCACGAGGTGGAACGTCACGCCCTCACGCACCTCGGCAGGGAGCTTCTCGAGGTCGCGGGCGTTCCCGTGAGGCAGCGCCACGTGGCGCACCCCATGACGGTGTGCCGCAACGAGCTTCTCACGGAGCCCTCCTACCGCCAGCACCCGCCCGCGCAGGGTGAGTTCGCCCGTCATCGCCACGTCGCCACGAACCGCACGGCCCGTGAGCGCACTCACGATCGCCGTGCAGATGGCAATCCCTGCGCTGGGGCCGTCCTTCGGAGTGGCCCCGGCGGGGATGTGCATGTGCAGGTCCTGGTTGCGATGGAACTCGCTGCCGAGTCCGAGCTGGTCGGCCCGAGAGCGTGCGTAGCTGAGCGCTGCGTTGGCTGACTCCTTCATCACTTCACCCAGAGTGCCCGTGAGCTGTAGGCGGCCGCGGCCGGGCAGGACGCTGACCTCGATCTCCAGCACCTCCCCGCCCGCGCTCGTGTAGGCAAGCCCTGCGGCCACTCCCACACGGTCCTCGAGCAGCGCGTCGTCTGGCGAGTACGGGCTGGGTCCGAGCAGTTCCGGCAGGTCCCCGACCTCCACAGCGAGCCTCGCAAGGTCGCCTTCCTCCGCCACGCGCCGGGCGAGCTTGCGCGCGATCCGCGCGAGCCTGCGCTCCAGGTCGCGCACGCCTGCCTCACGCGTCCACCCGCGAACGATCGCCGCAAGCACGCCGCTGCCCAGCGACACACGCTCCGCGTCAACCCCGTGACGCTGCAGCTGCCGCGGAAGCAGGTGTGCCTTGCCGATCGCGAGCTTTTCCTGCTCCACGTAGCCGGGCAGGCGGATGATCTCCATTCGGTCGCGGAGCGGCTCCGGTATTCTTGCCAGGCTGTTCGCCGTGGTCACGAACATTACCTGCGAGAGGTCGTAGTCAACCTCCAGGTAGTGGTCGCTGAACGCCTGGTTCTGCTCGGGGTCCAGCACTTCCAGCAATGCCGACGACGGATCCCCCCGCCAGTCGCTGCCGAGTTTGTCCACTTCGTCCAGGAGGATCACGGGATTCACGACGCCCGCGCGCCGCATGGCGCGAATGATCCTTCCCGGCATGGCGCCCACGTACGTGCGGCGGTGCCCGCGAATCTCCGCCTCGTCCCTGACGCCGCCCAGCGACATCCTCACGAACGGGCGCCCCAGAGCCCGGGCCACGGAGCGACCGAGCGATGTCTTGCCAACGCCCGGAGGTCCCACGAGGCAGAGGGTTGCCCCTTCCGAGCGCCCAACGAGGCCAAGTACCGCCATGTGGTCGAGGATTCTCTCCTTTACCTCTTCCAGGCCATGGTGGTCCTCGTCGAGCACGTCGCGCGCACGCTGAATGTCCACCACGTCGTCGGCCCGTTCATTCCACGGGAGCGCCACGATCCAGTCCAGGAAGTTGCGCGCTACTGCATGCTCGGGGGACTGGGTGGAGGTGCGGCGCAGCTTGCGAAGCTCGCGGCGTGCCCTCTTCTCCACGGCTTCGGGGAGCGCCCGCTCCGACAGCCTTGCGTCGAGTTCGTCCAGTTCGTCGCCGTCACCGCCATCGAGCTCACGGTGAATCGCCTTGAGCTGCTCCTGCAGGTAGAACTCGCGCTGGTTGCGCACCACCGAGCCGCGCACGGACTGCTCGATCCGGCGCTCCAGGCCGATAATCTCGAGTTCCGACTGCAGTGCCCGGGCGAGGGCATCGAACAGCTCCGCGAGAGAATCGATCTCCAGAAGCCGCTGTCGGTCTGCCTGACGGGCAGGGAGGTGCGCTGCAATTCCGAAGGCTCTCTCCTGCAGTGAACCATTCTCCACCAGCAGCGGAACCAGCTCCGCCGGCAGCCGACGGCTCTGCGCCACGAACTCCTCGAACAGCTTGGCAGCTCGGCGAGCGTGCGCATGGAGAAGCTCCTCGTCCTCGTCAGGGGCGACGGTGGGTACGGGCTGAACCACTGCCCGGATCAGGGACTGCGCGGACGTGTATCGCGTTACGCGAGCACGCTGCATCCCCTCGACGAGTACGCGCATCGTGCCGTTCGGAAGTCGGGTCTGCTGAACGACTCGCACGATAGTGCCGACGCGGTACAGGTCCCGCGCGCCGGGGGCGTCCATCTGGCTGTCGCGCTGTGCCACCATCAGAAGGCGGCCAGAGTCACCGGTGGCGCGAGCCGTGTCCTCGGCTATCGTCAGTGCGGCCAGCGAACCTGCACGCCCCACCAGAAGCGGCATGACGACGTGCGGGAATATGACGGTGTCGCGGAGGGGGAGAACCGGGAGCCGTTCGGTGATGACGGAGCGATGCATCCCGGAAAGGTACTCACTGCCCGCCACGGAGGGAGGGGGACGCGCCGGGGAGGCGCGCCAGCCGTCAGGCTTCCTTCTTCCTTCGCCTCGGTGCGATCTCCAGGAGCGGAGGCGCGTTGTTCGTGACCGACGCCTCGGTCACCTTCACCTCCACGATGTCGTCCCGGCTGGGAATCTCGAACATGATGTCGGTGAGAACCTCCTCCACGATCGCGCGGAGTCCTCGTGCGCCCGTGCCGCGCTTGAGCGCCTTGCGAGCCACCGCGCGTAGCGCGCTGTCGTCGAACGTGAGGAGCACTTCCTCCAGGTCGAAGAGGCGCGTGTACTGCTTGGTGAGCGCGTTGCGCGGCTCCTTGAGGATGCGCACCAGGGCGTCCTCGTCCAGCGCCTCCAGCGGGCAGCACACCGGGAGTCGGCCCACCAGCTCCGGGATCAGCCCGTAGCGCAGCAGGTCGTCAGGCTCCACCTCGGCGAACGGCATCTTCTCCGACTTGGCCTTCACCTTGGCTGCGTCCTCGGACCCGAAGCCGATCTGCCTGCGTCCAACGCGGGCTTCGATGATCTTCTCCAGGCCGTCGAACGCACCGCCGCAGATGAACAGGATGTCCTTCGTGTTTATCTGGATGTATTCCTGCTGCGGGTGCTTGCGTCCGCCCTGCGGCGGAACGGAGGCAACGGTCCCCTCGAGGATCTTGAGGAGTGCCTGCTGCACGCCCTCGCCCGACACGTCGCGCGTTATGCTTGGGTTTTCCGACTTGCGCGCGATCTTGTCTATCTCGTCTATGTAGACGATGCCGCGCTCGCAGTC
>CAYQAO010000058.1:0-18329 GCA_964415485.1 uncultured Gemmatimonadaceae bacterium | reverse complement strand
GTGGCCAGGGACGGAATCGAACCGCCGACACGCGGATTTTCAGTCCGCTGCTCTACCAACTGAGCTACCTGGCCGCACCGGGCATCGGAAATCTCCTCACCCGGCAGCCGCTAAATGTAGATCGTTCGTCCCCCGGACGGTACTGGGGCATGCCGGCGGCCGGAATCCGAACCAGCCCCCTCCTCACCTCGCACGCACCAGCTCCGCGATGCGCTGCACCGTCCGCCAGTTGCGCGTCGTCACCGGCGACCCCACCGCCCGGTCCAGCAACGCTGGCGAAAGCTTCGACCGGCCGGCGCCGCTGGCGTAGTGAATCCACAGGGCGTCCCTCACCTGCGCCACCTTCTCGCCGCCCGAGGACCTCTCCAGCAGCGCCTCCACCGCACCCGGCAGCGGAGGCCGACCGGACAGCGCGAGCATCACCCTGTTCGGCTCACTCTCGGACTCCGCCGGGAACGGATTGCCGGCCGCACATTCCAGCCAGCTCTTCACCGCGCGGACCATCACGGGATACGAGCGGCCGAAACGGGCCTCCAGCGCCTGCTCCAGAGACTGTCCAAGCGCGGCCGCACTCCCGCGCGCGCGGAAGACGACATTGCCGCTCTGGATGATCGTCCTGACGTCCGACCAGCCCAACTCAGCACACAGCGCACGCAGCTCGGCCATCGGAACCGTGGTGCTGCCACTCACGTTGATGCCGCGCAGCAACGCGACGTGCGTGGCGGGATGCGCCGCGCGGGATTCGCTCCGCGTCGTCACCCCATCCACCGCATGCCGCCCGCCTGACGCCGCCTGACGCGCGAGGTCACTCGGAGTCGCCGCTCGGACCGTAGATGTCGGGTACCTTCGAGCCCAGCCCGCGGAGATACGCGGAGAGCTGCCCGCGGTGGTGCACGCTGTGGTTGTTCGTGAAGCCGATCCACGCAGCTCGGGTCATCTTCATCATACCCATGAAGTCCAGCTCCTCGGCAAGCTGCTCGCCGGGCAGGTCACGCAGGCGACGTACGGCGGCCGGGATATTCTCCTCGTAGAAGGAGACGATGTCGCTCACCTTCTCGAAGCTGGCTTCGGCCTTCCTCGCAGCTTCGGGATCGAACTGGAAGACGCCTTTCGCGATGCTCTCCAGGAACCAGAGGTCGGAAGTTGCGATGTGCACCGCAAGCTGCCAGGCAGTTCGGGACTTCCCGTCCGGGCTGTAGTCGCGCGTCTCGTCGCGCACCGACGAGAGAACGCGCAGCGTGGCGGGTAACTCTCCCTTCCACAGCGCGGTCATGGCTTCAGCTACGATCTTGGCCTGCTCGGAGTTCGACATCCGGTTGAGGGAGTTCGGGTAAGGGAAAATGGGCGAATCCTCGCCCAAGATAATGGTCTCAAAGCCGAGTCAGCCAGCCGGCGCGGACTGTCGAGCCCGGTCCAGCCGCTGAGCTCGGCCGAGTCGTTTGGTAGCGCGGGCGCGAAAGGCGCGTGTCGAATGTTCTCGTTATGTACTCCGTTCAGGGCGCCGATGTGAAACAGCGTAGCGGCATTCCTGCATGGCGAACAGCCTGCTTGACAACACGCGCCGATGATCCTAACGTGGCCCGCCGTTTTTCTCCGGCGCTCGCAGTTCCTTTTCACCAGGAGGAACAATTGCCAAGGATCACCGCTGCTCTCCTGTCGTTCGCAGTTATCGTCGCCTGCGCGGATGCCGGCACCACCGAACTGCCCGACTCGCCCGACGTGAGCTTTGCCGCGGGCAAGGGGCATTCGATGGCGGAGATGAAGAGGATGAACACCGTGCCCGCCGCGGAGATCGCGCGACTGCGCGCCCTGCTGGCGCCTTATCACACGGAGGCAAAGGCGATAGCCGGCGGCTGGACGACCGACATCACCGGATGCCTCGAGCTTCCCGGTGTGGGGGGCATGGGCCATCACTACGCGAACCTCGACTGGCTGAGCGATGGCGAGGTACGGTGGGATCGCCCGGAGCTGCTGGTGTTCGCACCCAGCCCGAACAATCGGGACGGGCTGAAGCTGGTGGCTGCGGAGTACATCGTCTTCCAGGACCTCTCGCCCGAACCGCCGGTGGTGTTCGGACAGACGATGCACGCGAACCCCGAGATTGGCGCCTGGGTGCTGCACGTCTGGTTCGGGGCCAACAACCCGGACGGCATCTTCGAGGACTGGAACGCGAGGATCAGCTGCTGACCAGGGCCACGTCACGCACGCGAACAGGGGACGTCCACCGCGGACGTCCCCTGTTTCGTGATCGCCCCCGCGGCGTCGTGAGGCACGCCCCTGGCAGGCGGCCTGTCGCTACAGCGAGTCCCCACTCGTCTCGCGAACGAAAAGCAGCCCGGTCACCGTGAGGAGCGCGGCGAGCGCCAGGTACAGCCCCACGTACCGCAGCCCGAAGTCGGTAGCAAGGCGCATCGCGATGTACGGGGCCAGCGACGCACCCACGATGCCCGCCAGGTTGAACGTCAGCGACGTTCCGCTGTATCGCACCTGCGTGGGAAACATCTCCGACAACAGGGTGCCTAACGGCCCGTAGACCATCCCGATCAGGCTCATTCCCAGCACCACGAACATGATCGCGCCAATCGTCCCGGCCTCGAACAGCGGTGCCAGCACGACTCCGAAGACGGCTATGGACAGGCTGACGAAGATCGCGAGCCGCCGCCTGCCCTTCTCCGCAATAACGGCCGAGAGGGGGATGGTGGCCGCGAAGAAGAGGATGCCGAACATCTGGATCTGCAGGAACGCCTCACGCGAGAAGCCGAGTCCCGCCGTGCCCCAGGTGAGCGCGAACACCGTGATGATGTAGAAGAGCACGAACGTGGAAAGCGACACCACCACTCCAAGCAGCAGTTCGCGGGGGTGACGCCTGAGCACCTCCAGCATCGGCACGCGCACCCGACGCTCCAGCGACTTGCGGAACACGGGCGTTTCGCCGATCGCGAGCCTCACGTAGAGTCCCACGGCCACCAGCACGGCGCTCGCAAGGAACGGCAGACGCCACCCCCACGCAAAGAACTGTGCGTCCGACAACACCTCGGACAGAAGCAGGAACACGCCGGTGGCGAGGAAGAACCCTATCGGAGCACCGAGTTGCGGGAACATGCCGTACCATGCGCGACGGCCAGGCGGAGCGTTCTCCACCGCGAGCAGCACTGCTCCGCCCCACTCGCCACCAAGACCGAGTCCCTGCCCGAAGCGACACAGCGCGAGCAGGAAGGGCGCGGCGATCCCGATGGTCGCATACGTGGGCAGCATCCCGATAACCACGGTTGATATGCCCATCGTGAGCAATGCCGCCACGAGCGTGGTCTTGCGCCCCACCCGGTCGCCGAAATGCCCGAACAGCGCGGATCCTATCGGACGCGCCAGGAACGCGACCGCAAAGGTGGCCAGTGAAGCGAGCGTGGCAGCGGCTATGTCATCGGCTGGAAAGAAGAGCCGGGGAAAGACGAGCACCGCAGCCGTGGCGTAGATGTAGAAATCGAAGAACTCGATGGCAGTTCCTGCCAGGCTGGCGAACAGCACCTGACGAGGGCTGTTCGCCGCCGCAGCTGCCGTGTTCAGTGCGCCGGTTGCTTCCGTCATCCGTTCGTTTTCAGGTAAGGCGACGTGGTGTCGCTCTGGCGTACGCCTGACTACTGCTTCACTGGATCAGGCGTCGCCCCTTTCCACCGCATAGTGCAGCTCCGCGAAGGCGGTGCCCACCTGACGCGCCGACAGCAGGCGCAGCGGCGGCTTCACCGCGTAACGCGGGAACAGCGGCTTCCCCTTCCCGAGGGTTACCGACCCCACCTGTATCATCAGTTCGTCGAGCAGGCCCGCGTCGAAGAACTGCCCGGCGAGGTCACCACCACCCACTACCCAGATGTTCTTCCCGGCGGCCGCCTCGACCATCGCGGCGTGCACCGGTCGCACGTCACCCTTCACGAAACGGATGTCGGCCCCTTCCACCGCCGGCAGCTGCCGGCTCGTGAACACCCACGTGGGCTGTGCATACGGCCACGCCGAACCGACTTCGGCAATCACCTGTTCCGAGTTGCGCAGCATCCACTCGTAGGTAGTGGAGCCCATCGCCAGGGCACCCACGCCGGCAATGAACCGGGGATAGCTGGTGTCGTTCACGTCGCCTAGCGGGAAGAGCCACTCGAGCGAGTCATCCTCGGTAGCGATGAAGCCGTCCAGGCTCGTTGCGGTGTAGTACGTGGTCTTCATCAGTTCCGTATGCGTGTCTTCACGTTCCGGCATCAACGATGTGCGCAGCGGCTCAATCGAAGCTTCCCGTGCGCACCTCTCCTCCAGGCACATAACGAGCGAACAGGATGCCGCTCGGGGTGCTCATCGAGTGAGCCACCGCGAATCCTGACGGCGGCAGGTCCTCGCTGAACAGGCGCCTGCCGCGCCCGAGCACCACGGGGTAGATGAGGAGCCTGAGCTCATCCACCAGCCCTGCCCGCAGCAGCTGCCGCACCATGTCGCCGCTGCCGAAAGTCACCAGGTCGGGGCCCGCATCAACCTTGAGCGCGCGTACTGCGCTCGCAAGGTCGCTGCCAAGGGCGTGACTGTTCTCCCAGTCGAGGCTGTCGGGCCGGTGGGTCGCCACGTGCTTGCGAACCCGGTTGAACAGGACGGCCAGGTCGTGAGCTGGCGACTGCTCGTCCACGCGCGGCCAGTAGCTCGAGAAGATGTCGTAGGTACGCCGGCCGAGCAGGAGTTCGAATGGTTGCCCGAGAAGTGCTTGCAGGTCCTCGCTGGTGCCCTCGTCCCTGAATGGGGCCACCCAGCCTCCCAGCCCGAAATCCCCGCTGGTGTCTTCATCAGGGCCGCCGGGCCCCTGGATCACACCATCCAGGCTGAGGAACTCGCGAACGATGAGCCTGCGCATGTTTCACTCCGGGTCGCTGGTTTGAGTGTTTCCACAGACGCGACGTTCGACTCGCACGCCAATCGACATTCGGCCGGCTGCGTTCGTCAGGCGGCTGTCGCCGTCCGCTTGCGCGCCACGTAATAGTGGTTCTGGCCCTCGTCTTCGCCTTCGCGCAGCACCTGCAGTCCGACTTCTCGTGCAAGCTGCCGGTACGCCTCTCCGCCCAGCGACACCGACTTCAATCCCGTCATGCTGTCCTGCCACTCGCACTGCTGCACCGGTGCCGTGAAAATGAAGGAGCCGCCTGGCTGGAGCACTGATGCAACCCTGCCGATCAGCCCTGGCTGCGCGCCGGGCTCCAGGAGGAACAGCACCCCCCACGCGATCGCCGCGTCGAAGCTGCGCCCGAAAAGGCTCGAGGAATCGAGCGTTCCGCACTCCACCGGCACACCAGGGAAACGCGCGCGAAAGGCTGATACCAGCGTCGGCGACGGATCTATCCCGTGCACCGCGAGTCCTTCCTCCAGCAGAGCAGCGGAGATCGGGACCCCGTGACCGCAACCGATATCCAGGACTGCGGCGCCCCCGGGCAGCGAAAGGGCCCAGTCGCGAACCACGCTCGCACCGACTCCCGAACGGTTCGCCATGTACTCGAGTGCCACACGCTCGTAGCCGGCAGATATGTCGCCCGTTGGATCGCTCATGGAATTCACGACTGGAACCGATGGTCTCGTGCGGCTGCGCGCATTCGGCGGTTCACGCTCACGGAAACTGCCAGATTCACGGCCCGGCTGCGAGAGCACGTCCGTTCCACGTGGCCCGCAGGCTTGACCGTCCCCCCGATCGGCCGCAGGTTAGCGCCGGCTGCTCAGCTGTCGTAAGCACATCTTCCCCGATCAGGAGAACACCTGCATGTACTTCATTGTCGGTGCAACAGGATCGCTGGGCGGACAGGTCGCCAGGTCGCTGCTCGAGCAGGGCGAGCGGGTGAGGATTCTCGTGAGACCCGACTGGGAGCTTCGCCGCGGCACGCGTTTCACCGATCCGAACGAACTTCGCGACCTGGGAGCCGAGGTTGTGGAAGGCGACCTGCGGCAGCCGGAGACGCTGGCGCCGCACCTTGCCGGCGTGAGTGCAGTGCTCATGACCGCCTCCGGCACCAAGCGCATGCCGCCAGACACCATCGAGGCGGTGGACGGGGATGGCGCACGCGCGCTGTCGCTATCCGCCAGGCAGGCCGGCGTCGAGCACCTGGTGTACGTGTCCGCGCACGGCGCGAACCCGCACGCTCCCGGACTCCTTGCCTCCAAGTGGCAGGGAGAGAATGCCATCCGCGAGAGCGGCCAGCGCGCGACAGTCGTGAGGCCATCGCTGTACATGCAGGACTGGATCGGCTTCGTACTGGGTGCCCAGCTGCAAGGTGGCAGCCGGATCCAGCTGGTAGGCGAGAACGACCCTGCCAGGTCCTTCGTGCACGAGGGAGACGTCGCAAGGCTGCTGACGCAGCTGCTGCTCGCCGGGCCGCATTCGGACGCGGAGCCCGTGTCCGTGGTGGAATTCGGGACCGACACGGCGTCCCACGGCGAGATCGCGGAGCGCATGGCGAGAGTGACCGGATTTCCGATCGCCGTGGAGCGAATCGCGCCGGGCGATCGGATCACCACGGTGCCGGAGCCGTACGGCGCGGTGATAACGCACCTTCTCACGATGATGGCGAGCGCACCTGACGACCCGTTCGTCACGCCCGAGGTGTGCGAACGCTACGGCCTGGAGCCGGTGACGATAGACATGTTCCTGGCGGACGGCATGCGTTAGGCATTGCGCCCCGCGCGACCGTCAGGGCGCCAGGGGCCTCACGGCGATATTCCGGTAGTGGACTTCACTCTGCGGGTCATGTCCCTGCAGGGCAATTGTGCCGCCCGTGAGGCGGGTCGGCTCACCCTCTGGCTCCGTGTAGTCCACAGTCTGCCTGTCGTTCACCCAGGCCTGCACCCGCCTGCCGCGCACCTGCACACGCACGGTGAACCATTCGTCGTCAGGCTCGGACTCTCGAACGTCCTGCACGCCGTACAGGCTCCCGGTCCGGCGCCAGTCCGTGTGCGAATTGTTCACCTGCACCTCGTAGCCCTGCGCCGGCCAGTCGGACGGCTGGAATGCCGTGCGGATGTAGATACCCGAGTTGGAGCCGGGCCTGGTGAGAACCTCGGCGCGAAACTCGAAGTCCCCGAAGTCGGCGTCAAGCACCGGGCCCTCGTAGAAGAGGTGCGCGCGCGGACCTCGAACCACGATTGCGCCGTTCTCCACCTGGAACGTGCCGGGATTCTCGCTCGCGCGCCATCCGTCGAGAGTCCGGCCGTCGAACAGCGGCATCCAGCCGTCACCGGATTCCAGGGTCGCCCCGCCGGCGGTGCAGGCAGAGAGTGCGAGGACGGCTGCGGTAGTCCAGGTCATGGTTCTCATTTTCATTCACGAACGATGGCTCGCCCCTGCGTCACCCACGCATTCCGCGCCCAGTGAGTCGCCGGTGGCGGGCCGCGCAACACTCAACGATAGACGATACACGATCTGTTTGGGTCCTCGGCATCGTAAAGCACTGCAACGACATCGTCAGTGCTCCAGTAGCGATTCACTTCCTGCGCACACTGCGCATAGCCAACGTAACCCGCGCCGGCGACCTCGAATTCGTACTTCACGGTCACGTAGAACCCGCCGGTCTCCACCATCGAGCGGATGATGCCCGGCGCGAACGATCCGTGCCTGAAGAGGTCGTCGTACAATCGCTTCCGCTTTCGAACACCCCACGCCAGGAGGGCTGGCACGCCACCCAGCGTAGCGACTGCCGCGGCGCCGGTGAAGCCGAGCCAGAGTGCGTGTACAGCGTCCGACCATGGACGTCGGGCCGGGAACAGCGGGTGCATCAGGTTGCGATAGACGTCCCTGAACTCTCCGCCCGGATCGCGGGGCGGATCGCCCATGTCCACGAAGCGCGGTTCACCGCTCACGCCCATGATCGAGTGCTCGAGCGGAGCCGCGGCCGGCACGGGCATCTTGATCCGACGCGCGGGGAGCAGCGTCGTTCCGGTGCGTGGCCTGTCGCTGTCCGTGCCGAGGAGGATTCTTCTGGCCGCTTCGGCCGTTCGCGGCCTGTCGCGCGGCGCGGGTTGAAGCAGGGCCTCGATCATGCGACCCAGGGACGACTCGGCCGTCAGGTTCGCGGGCACCTCGATCCGGCCCGAATCGAAGGGAAAATCGCCCGGCGGACGTCCGGTGATCAGGTGAAGCAGGGTGGCGCCCAGCGAGTAGAGGTCGGAGCCGACGCCGGCCTGCCCCACGAACTGCTCGGGTGGCATGTACCCCACGGTGCCCACGACAGTCGCACCCGACGCACCCGGGGGCTGCCAGCCCATGCTGACGCCGCCGAAGTCCACGAGCGCCGGCATGCCGTCCGCACGCAGAAGGATGTTCGCCGGCTTGATGTCGCGGTGTATCACCGGCGGGGCACGGCCGTGCAGGTAGTCCAGCACGTCCAGCAGCCCTAACGCGAGATCGTGTATCTCCTTCTGCCCGAGCATGGGACCAGAGTCCATGCGCTGCTGCAGCGACGGCCCCTCGATGAACTCCTGCACTATGTAGAAGCTGGCAGAGTCGCCCGAGCCTTCGAAGTAGTCGAACACCCGCGGAATGCCGGAGTGCTCCAGCATGGAGAGCATCCTTGCCTCACGCTGGAAAAGCTCCAGGAACTTCCAGTCGCCAAGCCGGGCGAAGTGCAGCTCCTTCACGGCAACAAGGCTGTCGTTCTGCAGGTCCCTGCAGAGCAGCGTGCACGCCGAGGATCCCTCGCCGAGTACACGCTCCACCCGGTAGCGGTCGGCGATCAGCCGCGGGGCGGCCTCAGGGATTTCGGCGGGAACGTTCAACGTTGGGATCGGGCACTCGTCAGGGCCTGAACTCTGTTGCGGACAGGAATCCGGCCGGGAGCGCCGCGGCCGTCACTCGCCGGGCAACGTAGCCCGACAGGCGCGGGACTGTCAGAGCCTTTCCAGAATCTCAGCCTTCTTCCTCGCGAATTCCTCGGACGTCAGCAGGCCCTGCTCGTGCAGCTGCTTGAGCTGCGTGAGCTTCTCGGCAACGTCACCGCCCGATCGCTGCTCGACAGGCACGGCAACAGGGGACGCAACCCCCGCAGCGGACTTCACCCTCGGCGCCGACGACTTCCTGGGTTTCGCCGGTACCACAAGGGAATAGATGGCACCGGCAATGTAGCCCGGGATGAAGCAGAGCATTGACAGTACGACGCTATCGAAGATTCGGAACCCGATCAGCACGCCGATGGCGCCACCAAGAAACTTCGCCCATTCGTGACGTTGATCGTCGGACTTGTCGCGCCCGCAGAATGGACAGACGCTTCCCACTGCCGATATCTCCGCTCCACATCCCGAGCAAATCATGGGTTCCTCGCTGGAGGTTGCAGGTCGAGTTCTGCGCGGTCACAGCGTGCCTCGACAAACTGTCGAGCGGGGCGCGAGGTGGTCAACACCGAGGGCCGAATCGGGCTGAGCCACTATGAAAGCCCACTGCGGGCGACGGCGCGCAGTGCATTCACCAGGACGTCCAGGTCCTCGAACGTTGCATGGGCACCGGGCGAGACCCGAATGGCGTTGTCGTAGGGCGAGTGCCTTCCGGCCTTGCTCTGAACGAGGACTCCCCGCACCTCACGCAGATGCTTCGCAAGGGTCCCTGAAGGGATGCCCTCCAGTGCGAAAGCAGCCGGGCCACAGCTTCGCCCGCGCTGTTGCGGCGTCAACCTCCGCACCGAGGGCTCATCCCGCAGTGCATCCTGCCAGTACCCGGAGAGTTCCCGCAGGCGAGCGCTCTTTCGTTCGGGACCGACCATCTCGTGAAACGCCAGAGCATCGGAGATAGTGGCGAGCGCGGCCATGTTGAAGGTGCCCGACCACTCGAACCTGTCCATCGGGTACTCGTCCGTGCTCCACGAGGGGGGATGGAGCGGCCTCACCTGCTGCACGAGCTCCGGCCGCATGACGAGCACGCCGGTGGGCAGCGGTGCAGCCAGTCCCTTGTGCATCGAGGCACCCATGAAGTCGCAGCCGAGTGCCTCGAAGTTCACGTCAATGATGCCCACGCTCTGGGCCGCGTCGAGCAGCACCGGAACACCGCGGCTTCGTGCCACGGCCGCAACCTCCGCAACCGGCAGCACCTCTCCGTTCCAGGCGCTCACGTGCGATATGAGGAGCAGCCTGGTTCGATCGGTGATCGCATCCCGCACGCGGGCGGCCAGCTCGGAAGCATCCTCCATGGGCCCTGGAACGCGCACGCGCCGCATTGCGACACCGTCCCGATCCACTCGCTGAAGTACAGTCTCCACCATGTCCGGATACTCGTGATCCGTTACGAGTATCTCGTCGCCTGTCGTCAGGCTGATTCCATGGAGCACGGTGTTCAGCGCGGACGTGGTGTTCGCAACGAAGGCCAGGTGTTTCGGTTGCGTGCCGAGGAAGGCTGCGAGCGGAGCTCGACACTTCTCTTCCAGCTCCTCCCTCCACATGCGATCGAACTCCTCGGCCGGCGCGCGGCTCAGGCGACGCACATTGTGCACGTACGCATCGAGCACCGGCTCCGGCGTCGGTGCCGTGTTCGCGTGGTCCAGGTCAACGTAGCCCTCCGGACGCAAGTAGGCGGAGCGAACCACGTCCCAGTACTGCTCATCGGACGTGGCGCGCTCCAGCCTTGTGCGCACGCTCTCGTGGTCCTCGGCGAACGGGGATGCACACCCGCCGGAGCCCGCCAATGCGACGGCTGCGCCCGCACCGGATAACCGAAGGAACTGTCGTCTCTCCATTGTTGCACCACTGGCGTCCGAGCCCGCGAGGTGACCACCGGCCCCACTGGCAAACGCCAGTTCCGGAGGCGGTGAAGATACACCTCGCGAGAGCAGTCGCCATGACCCGACGCGACCGGACCTACAGCTGATCGTCAGCCTCGTACATCCGCCGGATCTCCACCTCCCCCTCCCAGGCCGGCCAATGGATGCGGTGCAGCTCCATGAGCTTCCCGGCCTCGGCGAGCGCCTCCTCCATCGAGGCGACCTCGAATATCGAGAACCCGCCGATCACTTCCTTGGACTCGGTGAAGGGACCGTCGGTCTTCACGAGCCTCCCTCCGGAACTGCGAATGCGTGTGCCGGAGGCGGTGGAATGCAGGCCTCCGAAGTACAGCAGCCTGCCCGATCGCATGGCCTCCTCGCCCAGCTTCTCCACCGCTTCGATCAACGCGGCCGGACGCGGGCCCGCGGCAGTAGAGTCTTCGGGACTGCTGACGATCATCATGTAGCGCATGTGCGTACCCTCCCCTGTGGTTGAGGCCGGCAACGGGCGACGCGTTCACGCCACCCGCCTGCAGATGCGTCGTTGGAGGGTTCGACGAATCGACATTTCATGAGTTCAGCGATCGTCCGCGCGCAGGAGTTTACGCACGGCATCCACGACGACCGCCGCCTCGTCCCTCGCGACGTGATGCCCTGCCCCAGGCACCATCCGTACGATGGTGTTCGCTCGCCGAGCGCCCCACCGGGAGAGTTCCTCGATCCAGATGGCCGAGATCGCGTCCGGCAGACCATTGCGGACTTCGTGCTGACGCTCGGCTTCGGGCGCGGTCAATTATGCGCCACGGGGCTGGTGTGCACCATGGTAAGTCCGCTACGGCGTCTCCTCCTTCTTCGGCTCCCTGTCGTAGATGCGGAAGGTGTACACGTAGCTCATGCTGCCAGACGCCGAATTGTCGCCGTTGCTGTTGTTCTTGCCCGCTCCCATCATCACGTTCCCCCCACCGTCGAAGCTGTACACTCCCGGAGGGATCCACCCGCTCTCCACCAGCGAATCCGGCGCCGCGTGCCACGCCTTCCTGAACACGTTGTTCCAGTTGTTGCCGGCGCCCCTGGTGCTGAGCACCACCTCACTGCCTGCCGCGCCGGACGTGTGGCCATGCGCAGTGATCTCGTAGTAAACCGGCGCCTCGAGCACCTCGAAGAACACGTGCGCACCGCTGGCTCCATCCACCACAGCCCCCGTCTCGGCCTGCCGGCTCGCCGAGACTGTGCCCTCTGCGCCGCCGTTCGAGTGAACCTCCAGCAGCAGCGTGCTGTCACTCGGCAGCTTCACCTCGCTGCTGTGATGCATGCCGCCGGACCCCGAGGCGCCGCCCACCGAAGCCGAGGCCGTGTACGCTCCCACCAGCGTGCCGGCTGAGCTCGTGTTGCCGTTGAGCGCGTCGAACACCGATGGCACGTTGGGCGCGAGCGCGTTGGCGCTCATGTACCACGCCTGGTAGATGCTCTGCACGTCTATGTGGCCCCGGGGCGTGCCCTTCACGTAGATGGTCACGGAGTCCGTGAGCGTCCTTCCTCCATCGCTGTACGTTGCGCGCACGCGAACCGTGTCCGGGTCGTCAGGCGCCATGTACACGGCCGACCCTACGCCATGCGCGTCCGTCTGCACCGACGCCGGCTCGATCGAGCCGCTGCCGTCCACGATCGCGAGCGTCACCGTGCCGGACACCGGAGCCTGCGCCTTCTGCACGAAGACGTTGAGCCACGCATGCTCGCCTGTCTCGATGGTCGTCTGGTCGCCGCCATCCACGGTCAGGTCCAGCTCGTAGTCCACGCTCGCGGTCACGGTTTTCGACGTTCGCATCATGGGAAACGCCGCGTTCACAGCTTCCACGTCCACGATCACCTGAGACTCGCCGTCGCGCAGGCTCACGGTGGAAGTGAAGCGACCGTTGCCGTCCACGGTGCCGCTCGCCGGCGAAAGGTTGGTCGTGAGGCTTGTGAGCGTGATATCCACCGGGAAACCGAACTCCGGCGCCCGACCGCCGACGGAGATCCCGGCGGTAATCTCCAGCGTGCCGCCGTCCTCGAACGGTTCGGGCAGAACGGCCTCCAGCGCGAGCTGCACGCACAGGTTCTCGATCACCGCGTCCAGCTCGAGCGACGAATCTACCCGATCGAAGCCGAACTGCGCTGCCATGCCCGCGAAGTGCAGGATCTCGTACATCAGCGTGGGGTCGTTGTTGTCCGCGCAGCGCTGGTTGAGCCTGTCCATCTCGGCACGCAGCGCATCGAGCGCGGCGTCGTATGCCTCGTCCGTCTCGGCCTCCAGCCGTCCGTCTGCCCACAGCTGCACGTTGGACCACCAGCTGAGCCATTGGCTGAGCGCGGCTTCCGTGTCGGTGACACCGTTGGTGGCCGCTTCGAGCGCCGGCATCACCCCGTTCTCGAACCAGGCCAGGAGGTGCTGCTCGATCACACCCACGTTCGGATGCTCGCCGGCCTCCGCAGCGCGGTTGTTCTCCTGTGCGATGCCGTGCCTTGCAGCGCTGGCCGGATCCGATCCGGCGGGCGCGAGAGCGGCGGTCTCTTCCGCAGTGGGTGCTGCCGTGCCTGAGCTGCTGAAGTGCTCCACCATCACACGCGCTGTGTCACCGGAGATTGCTGCCGGAGCCAGCGTGAAGCTGTCGCCCGACTGCGAGAAGGCGATCGTGGACGGCTTGAAAGTCGTTGGCGACACTATCACGAGCTCTGCGGGGATCGAGAACGCCAGCCCGTCGGGCTCGAACTGCAGGGCTGTAGAAGCGCCGCTCTTTGCCGGAAAGCCCTGAATAGCGGCGAGCGGGGTGATAGTGATGGTGGTCTCTTCAGCCAGTGCGTGGCGTGGGACGATGAGCGTATAGCGCGTGCCGTCGGTGGCGGTGGCAGAGATCTCGCCGCCGTCCGCACCTAACGAAGCGCTGCTTGGCGTGTTGCTGCCTATCGAGGCAGTGGGCATGCGAACGACTGCCTTCGTGCTGCCCTCGAGGCTGCCCGCGGACGCCGTTATCGTCGCACTCCCGAATGCGCGAGCGGTGATCACCCCGCCCTCGTCCGCGCTGATCACGTTCGGGTCGCTGCTGGACCATGTCACGCTGCCGGTGCCGGCGACGGGCTTGCCGGCGGCGTCCACGAACTCCACGTCCAGCTTGACGGACTCGCCGAGGTGCAGCGCGGGCGCGTCAGGCGCGATGCGGAGTGCTACGGGACCGCTCTTCGGCTGCTCCGGTTCTGTGCCGCTGTCGCTGCAGGCGAGAACGAGGCTCGCGCAGAGCAGCGCGAGCCCGCGATGGATCCTGGTCATATCACACTCTGGGTTTGGTTCCTGCCAGACTGAACCGCCAGAGCACAATACGAACGAGGCTCGAAAGGGGGATCACGGCGAGTGACGCTCTGCGCTGAAGCGCCAGATGTCTGCTGTCCCGTCGTGGCAGTGTGAGTAGATGTCGCCGAAGATCTTGGTGGGAGAAACGGTCGCGCGGACCTCGTACTCCTTGTCGAACTGACCTCTCCAGAAGGAGAACGCCCGCAGCTCCCCCGTTCCGGTGAGGGTCCCCCGGAACTGATCGCCCGACGTATGCTTTCCGCCGGTGCCGAAGTTCACCGCGACGTTGATCGAATCCGTGGCCGTGTTGTAGTCGAAGAGCCACACTGTTATCGGCCACGACCCCTCGGCCGGGTCAATACACGTGCTCTGGTCGGTGTACATTCCCCGGAACTCCACCAGCGGGGGGAGCTGGAGGGCGGAGAACTCACCGGTGGGCGAGTCGCCGCCGCAGGCCGAGAGCATGGCCGCGGCGAGGATGAGTGAGGTGTACCGGGTGGCGATGCTGACTCCGCGCTTGACCTTAGCTGGCATTTCGGCCTCCTGTGTGGGGCGCATTTGCCGAAGCCGCGAGCTTTCGGGACGTCCACAATACGAGCGAGGTGCGAAGCGGAGATCATGGCGCACGGCGCGACAGCTCCCGCACGGCGGGGTTGCCTGCGCCGAAGCCGCCCCGTCCATGCTTGCGTACGCCTGCGGATTCCTTATGCTCTGCAACCATGGGCCGACCAGGGAGGGCAATGTCGGGCGAGGAAGGCGTCACCCAGCTGCTGATGGCCGCCCAGGAGGGAGATCCCGATGCCTGGCAGCAGCTGTACGCCCTCACCTACGATGAGCTGCGCCGTCTAGCGCACCACGTGCGCAGCGATGCCGGGCAGACGCTGAACACCACGGCGCTGGTGCACGAGGCCTACCTGAAGCTCGTGCCGCATGGCGGGTTCGTGCCCGCGGACCGCGTGCACTTCTTCCGCATAGCCGCGCGCGCCATGCGCCAGGTGCTCATAGACGCGGCCCGCCGGCGCGCCACCCGCCAGCGCGGCGCGGAGGTACTCGGCCTCGATACGGCCTATACCACCAACACCACCTCCCTCGAGGTGCTGGAGCTCGAGGATGCGCTCACGGAGCTGGAGTCCATCAGCCGGCGCCAGGCGGAGGTGGTGGAATGCCGCTTCTTTGCGGGACTGTCGGTGGAGGAGACGGCCCGTGCACTCGGCGTATCCGCCCCCACGGTGAAGCGCGAGTGGAGAGTTGCGCGCGCGTGGCTGGCGACGGCGCTGAACCGGCCGTCGAGCTCCAACTGATGCATGCAGGTGCCTGACGTTCCCACTTCTGCGGAGGTGCATGCGCTTTTCGAGCGCGTGATGGACCTTGACGCGCATGAGCGCGAGGCCGTACTCCAGGAGGCTTGCAGCAACCGCC
Source organism: uncultured Gemmatimonadaceae bacterium (assembly GCA_964415485.1). Lineage (GTDB taxonomy): Bacteria > Gemmatimonadota > Gemmatimonadetes > Gemmatimonadales > Gemmatimonadaceae > JBBQHX01. The sequence continues at coordinate 2,837 of CAYQAO010000058.1, read as the reverse complement.
CCGGGCTCCGCGCACGGGTGGAGGCGCTTCTCGCTGCGGACGCCGACCCTCACGAGCTGCTGGACACCGGCCCATTCCGCCAGTGGCAGCTGCTGATGGACGACGACGAGCAGCCGCCCGAGCGGATAGGTTCGTATCGTATCGTCCGTGAGCTGGGGCGCGGCGGCATGGGTGTGGTGTACCTGGCCGATCGCGACGACGCGGACTTCAGCCACAAGGTGGCCCTCAAGGTCATTGCGCCGCGTCACGACGCCCGCGAGGTGGCGGAGCGGTTCCGCAGGGAGCGCCAGATCCTCGCGAACCTGAAGCACCCCAACATCGCGCAGCTGCACGATGGCGGCCTCACGCCGGACGGCCTGCCCTTCATAGCGATGGAGTACGTGGAGGGCGTTCGCATAGACCACTGGTGTGACGAGCGGCGCCTGGGGGTGGAGGACAGGCTGCGACTCTTCCTGACAGTGTGCGACGCGGTGCATTACGCGCAGCAGAACCTCGTAGTGCACCGCGACCTCAAGCCCGCGAACGTGCTGGTCACGGAAGACGGGCACGTGAAGCTGCTCGACTTCGGCATCGCGCGGCTGCTGCCGGAGAGCGGCGTCTCCGATCCCTCGGAGACGGCGCTTCACGCCTACACCCCGCGTTATGCAAGCCCGGAGCAGATCAGGCGTTCCGGCGAGAGCACCGCCACGGACGTCTACGCACTCGGCGTCATTCTCTACGAGCTGCTTGCGGGGGTGCTGCCGTTTCCGGAGGTGTCCGACCCGTTCGAGGCGGCGCGCGTGGTACTCGAATCGGACCCGCCGCCGCCGAGCCAGGCGGTGGAGCGCGTGAGCGACGATGTGGCGATGCTGCGTGGCCTGACGCGAGACCGCCTGCGTCGTGCGCTGCGCGGCGACCTGGATGCGATACTGCTGAAGGCCTTGCGACGCGATGCTGCGGACCGGTATTCGAACGCCGGCGCGCTGCGCGACGACCTGCTTCGCCATCTCAGGAACGAACCCGTGCTGGCGCGTCCGGACAGTGCGCGGTATCGCATGCGGAAGTTCGTGCGCCGGCACCGCGGTGCCGTGGCTGCGGTGGCCGCGCTGCTGCTCGTGAGCGCCGGCTTCACGGCGCTGTACACCACGCGAATCACGCGCGAGCGGGACCGTGCCGAGCTGAATGCGAGCAAGGCGCAGGAGACGCGCGACTTCCTGATCGGCCTGTTCAACGCGAACCTGCCACACGAGAGCTTCGGCGAGGAGTTCACTGTGAGCGACATGCTGGAGCGCGGGATAGCGCGGGCGGACTCGCTAGTTGACCAGCCCGAGCTCCGCGCGCTGCTGCTGGTTACCCTGGGCGATGTGTATCGCGTGCTGGGGCGATATGCCGAGGCGACTGCGCTGATAGACTCCAGCGTTGCGGCCTACCGCGCGCTCGAGTCACCGGACGACGTCGGCCTGGCCGATGCCCTCGCCAGCCAGGGGCTGGTGCGCTACGACGTGGGGGACTACGCCGCCGCGCTGCCGCCGACTCGTGAGGCGCACGAGATCTATCGGCGAGTGTATGGCGAAGAAGACTCCAGGGTGCTGACGACGCTGGGCAGCCTGGCGACGCTGCTGTCGCATACCGGTGATCTGGAAGAGTCGCTGCGCGCGCAGGAGGAGCTACTCGTGCGCCGCAGGCGCGTGCTCGGCCCCGACGATCCGACGGTCGCGGTGACGCTGAACAACATCGGGTCCATCCACTACCGCGAGGAGCGCTACGAGGATGCGCACCGCTACTTCAGTGAGGCGCTGGAGCTCCGCAGGCGTCTGATCCCCCGCGAGCATCCGGACTTCGCGCTGTCACTGAACAACCTGGCGGCCACGATGCGGGAGATGGGGGACCTGGCTGGCGCGGAGTCTCTGTTCAGGGAGGCGCTGGAGCTTCGTCGTGAGGTGCTTGGTGAGGTCCATCCGAGGGTGGCGGTGTCGCATTACCAGCTCGGGCGGATACTCCAGGCGCGTGGTGAGTACGGTGAGGCGGAGAGGCATCTGCGCGCGGCGCTGGAGATCGATCGCCAGGCGTACGGGCCGGATCACCCCGAGGTGGGGGTGGATGCGCTGACGCTCGCGCGGCTGCTGGTGGAGATGGGCGATTGTGCGGCGGCGCTGCCGGTGTTCGATGAGGCGATTCGGGTGTTCGAGGTGGCGGGGCGGGGGGAGCGGGCGGAGGAGGCGCGGGGGGAGCGGGAGGGGTGTGGAGGTGGGGTTTGAGGTCTGTCGTTAGCGTCGCCGGCACGAACGTCTTGTCAGGCGGCCATCCAGCTATGAATAGTGCCGTTTGAACTCTGCAACTGAGTCAACGATCAGCTGCTTGAGTGTCGTCAGGCGCACGTCCGCTACTCAGCCATGCCGCCTATGCTCTCGATGTCGGGGTCCGACGTCAGTGCCTAACTAGTATCGCACGTCACACCGACCTCGTGCAGAAATCCCCTAGGGAAGGTCTGCACAACGACGCCTGACGCTTAGTCGAGCGCGTTGAGGAGAAGAATGTGGGCAACTAGCGCTACTCGGCCTCCCTATTCGCCGGAAATAGGCGTCCCGAGAGCCTCGTTCCGGTCCCTTCAGGCCTCTTCCGGGGCCTGATGACCGGATTCCCACGCTACAGGGCGTAACTCGCCCCCGAAGTGCTCAGCAATCGCTTCCGCACCAGGTACAGATTCGCCAGCGCAAGCGCCGCGTACGCCCGCACGGCGTTCTTCCTCAAGCCCCGGTAGCGAACCTTCGTGAAACCCCAGAGACGCTTCACCACGTGAAAGGGGTGCTCCACGCGTGACCTCACGCGAGAGCGCGACCGGTTGATCTCCTTCCACT
>CAYQAO010000057.1:0-18586 GCA_964415485.1 uncultured Gemmatimonadaceae bacterium | reverse complement strand
CGGCGGCACCGTGAATGTGCGATCGGCCTTCGGAGCCAACAGGCGCAGGCCGGCGCGGTTCACGGCGGTGCTGGAGAGGAGTGGCGGAAGATGGGTTCTTCGCCGCCTGCAGCCCTCCGGAGGGCTGGACTTGAAGTAGGTCAAAGTGTCAGTTGGAGGGACCGGTTGCCGTCAAGGGCGCCTGCCGTCAGAGAGCACCCGATCCCGGTACCTGCCTCGCGCGTGCGCGACCAGGCGCCGGCCCGGGCACCCCAGGTCCAGTCCCTCCTCCCGATCAGCATGGCCAGCGATTCTGCCAGACGCTTCTGGCGTGCGGCAATGGCGTGCGTCGTCGCACTGCCGGGATACACACACGCCCAGTCTCCGCGAGAGCTGCTTCCCATAGAGTTCGAGCACTCGGCGGAGTTCAGGTGGCTGAACAAGCCGGTGCTCGCACGGCGAACGCTGGATGCGATGCTCGATTCCGGCACGTGGAGCCACACGGGAACGGCTGACGTCACGTTCCCGGCCGAGCCGGGGCTGGGCGACATGCGGGTGATGCGCGTGGACATGCACATGTTCACCGGGTCGCCGGCTCCCACGACGAGCAGGCTGTCATCCGTGAACCTGCGCCGGCGCTTCGATGGGGAGGACTGGACGGCATACAACCGCCTCTCCATCTGGATTCGTCCGCAGGTGCGGGGATTCCCGATGCTGCCGCTGCAGATCGTTCTGCACAATGCCGGCAGGGAGAGGGTACCTGACGCGTACTACCGTGAAGGCATTCACTACGTGACGCTCGCGAACGGCGGCTGGCAGCAGGTGGTGTGGGAGATCGAGCCGCTCGCGCGCGACAGCGTGACGATGATCGAGATCGGCTACTGGGTGAACAAGCGCCTTGCATCCCCGGGCGACAGCGTGGCGTTCGAGATCGGGCGAATCGAGCTCCAGCGCGTGGAGCCCGACCACCATACCGGATGGAACGCGGCGCCGGGGCGGATAGCATTCAGCCACACGGGCTACGCCGGCAACCTGGCCAAGACCGCCATCGCGAGCGACCTGACGGCACCCGCCTTCCAGGTGGTGCGCGTAAACGACAACGCGCTTGGCGAGGTGGTGCTGGACAAGCCTGTGCGTTCCGAATCCACCAGGCTCGGAACGTTCCAGGTGCTGGACTTCTCGGACGTGAGCAAGCCCGGGCGATACGTGATTCGTGCCGGCGACCGCACCACCCGACCGTTCTCGATAGGCAGCGACGCGTGGAAGGGCACCATCTGGAAGTCGCTGAACTTCCTCTATGGCAACCGGTGCGGATATGCGGTTCCCGGGTCGCACGACGTGGATCATCTGGACTGGTTCGCGACGCACGACGGGCAGAGTATCGTGATGAGCGGTGGCTGGCACGATGCCGGCGACCTCTCGCAGGGGATCATCAACACCGGGGAGCTCACCTACGCGCTCTTCGCGCTCGCCGAGCGGCTGCGGGAACAGGGAGACGATCCTGAATTGCTGGCGCGCGTTCTCGAGGAGGCGAAGTGGGGACTGGACTGGGTGCTGCGCGTGCGCTTCGACGGCGGCTACCGCATGTACTTCTCGCCTCACAACCTCTGGACGAACAACGTGGTTGGAGACGACGACGACCGTTCGCGTGAGGCGCTGAACAACCCCAACGCGAACTACATCGCCGCGTCTGCCGGTGCGATCGCGTACCGTGTGCTGAGGGACACCGATCCCGAGCTCGCGGAGCGGAGCCTCCGCATCGCCGTGGATGACTGGAGCCACGCGATAGTCGGAGTGGAGAGTGCAGAGACGCGACACACGCCGGCGTTCGCGGCTACCGAAATGGAACTCGCGTCCATTGGCATCACCGCGTCCATGGAGCTCTACCGTGCCACCGGTGAGCGGAAGTACGCCGACAAGGCGATCGAGCTGGCGCGCATTGTCGTGGAGTCGCAGCAGAAGGCGGAAGTCGGCAGCATCTTCCCGTTGTCAGGCTTCTTCTGGACCGGGCCCGCGCGCGACACTCTGTTTCATCAGTTCCATCGCGGCAACGACCAGGCGCCGATCGTGGCACTCGGACAGCTGGTGAGCGAGTTCCCGGGGCACGCCGAGTGGATGAGCTGGTACGCGACCATCGCGCGGTATGCGGAGTACCAGAAGCGGAGTGCGTCCACCACCGAACCGTGGGGGGTGCTCCCGGCATACGTGTACAGGCTGGGCGACGAGGTGACGGTACCGGACTCGGGAGCGCTGCACATGGCCACTCGTGAGGCCTACCGCGAGCAGGTGCTCGCCGGCATGGAGATGGGCGACGGCTGGTACCTGCGAGCCTTTCCCGTGTGGTTTGCGCGGCGAGGGAACTACGGGGTGCTGCTGTCACAGGCGCGCGCCCTCGCGGCGGCGGCACGGGTACGCGGCGACAGTGCGGCCGAGGAGCTGGCGCACCGGCAGGCGCAGTGGGTGGTGGGGAGGAACCCGTTCGTGCAGAGCACCATGTACGGCGAAGGCTACGACTGGGCCCAGCAGTACAGCGTGTCGTCAGGCGATTTCGTGGGATCGCTGCCGGTGGGCATGCAGAGCAGGGGAGTGTCCGACCTGCCCTACTGGCCTTCGCAGAACATGTACGTGTACAAGGAAGTGTGGGTGCACTCCACGAGTCGCTGGCTCTGGATGATGTCGGACCTGCTCGCGCCGGTTGCGACTGCCGATCCTGGTGGGTCTCCGGCCATGTCGGTGAGTCATACCGCCGCGCGAGGCGGCGAGGTGACCATTCGCGTAGAGGTGCGCGGCGAAGGCCAGCACACGTTCGCAGTGCGGACGGACAACGTTGCCATTCGCGGGGCATCGAGAACGGTGACCTTGCGCCCGGGCCGCACGACGACTGTGGAGTGGAAGGGGCGGCCCGTGGACGGCTCAGCCCCGTGGGTGGCGCTCGTCGTGCCCGACGGGGAGGTGTCGCGAGGCGTGGAGGTGTTCGGGCGGGTGCGGTAGTCGGCAGGCCGAGGGCCCGAGGCTACAGCGATCTTGCGCGTGAGGCGATTCTAGCGTACTGTCGCGGAGCCGCAGGAGTGCGTTGAGACGCGCATTCGTCGTGCGGCACCGCCTGCCGCATCCCTCCTCCCCACTGCGTGAGCCAGCCATGCACCCCAGCAGCCGTGCCGTTCGCCATTGCCTGGAAGTCGGAGGAGTGCTGCTCGTGGCAGCCTGTGGCTCGAGCGATCCGTCGGACACTCGGCAAGCGTACGAGAATGCGCCGCAGCTCTCGCTCGTGGAGGAGGTTCGTTACTGCGCGGACGAGGATCTGCCCGAGTGCCAGCTCACTGACATGGTGTTCGCGACACCGGCTCAACAGGGTGGAGTGATCATCGGCATGCCCCGAGGACCGTTCACCCGCTTTGATTCCACTGGCGGGATCGTGGCTCGATATGGCAGGCAGGGAGGCGGCCCGGGTGAGTATGCGTTCGTTCAAGGTGTGCACGTGGAGCCTGACGGGCGCGTGGTACTCCAGGATTTCGGTCAGTCACGCCGCGTCGTCTACGCGCCGGATGGCACGCCGCTGGTGACGCAGCGTCTTGATCCCGACTTCGGAATTCGCGACCTGAGTTTCGGACCCCACGGGTTCGCGATCCTGCGGGATCCGCCGGCCGAGGTGGGCGATAGCGTCATGTCGGAAGTGCGAGTCTTTCGGGATACTCTGCCGTACACCGTGGCCGGCCGGCTTTCACTCGTCAGGGCCGGCAACGAGATGGGCATGATGCGGCAATCCGGCTTCTTTCAGTCCATGTTCCCGCTGTGGGCGATAGACTCCGACAGTTCGATCCTTCTGGCAGATGGACCATCACTGCGCATCGTTCGCATCTTCAGGGACGGACGATCAGAGACCGTGGTCGACGCTCCGAGCATCGGCAACCGGAAGGTGACCTCGGAAGACATCAGTGCCGAACGCGCGAAGCGGGAGAAGGCGGCAGCATCTGCGCCATTTCCGCTCGACCCACGTCTGCTGGACGAGCAGGAAGAGTCCGCTGCGAGCCATCACCGATTCGGGGACCGCCTGGTGGCGTTGTCGGACGGCGTCATTCTGCTGCGGGAGAATGTCTTTGGAGCCGATTCAGGGCGATGGACCATGTTTCACCGAACCGGCGAAGTCATCGGAAGGTTCCTGCTTCCGGCTGAAGCGTACGTGCGAGGCGGCACGCGTGACCGCCTGCTCGTTCAGTCCCGCAACGACCTTGGCGTCCCCATCATCGCCTGGCATCGCGTGCAGCCGGACGCGCAGTAGCACCCGAACCCGATCGCCGCGCCCTGCCGCTACGGCGTGGCGATCAGCGCCGCCTCAGGGCGCGCCGCCCTGGCTCTCGCTATCCCGCCGGGCTCCCTCCAGAACGTTCGGTACGCGAGCTGACGCGACACGCGCAGCGACCATGACTTGGCGTCGCGATCGCGCGTGAGCGGTGCCGCGATGTCCAGCCTGTACAAGGACTGCGAGTTCCGCGGCACAGTCACCAGCAGCCCAGCGCCCACACCCACTCGCAGGTTCGTGGAGTAGCCGAACGGCACGTCGCCGCTCCACATCTTTCCCACGTCCGTGAACAGCGCGCCGCCGAAACCGGCCAGTTGGCCGAAGCCGCCGGCGGACCAGCGTTCCTCCAGTCGCAGCACGGCGAAACGCCCGCCCGCCACGTGGGAACCGGCGTAGCCGCGGACGCCATCACGCCAGCTGTCGAGCGTCAGGCGGTACGGCCGGCTGGAGTTCCAGGTTGACGAGTACTCCAGGCTCACCGCATGCGTGCGTCTCCTTGTGGCGCGGCGATACCACGACGCCTGCCCGCCCGCCACCACATCCCGCCAGCCTCCGTCGGGTGAACGGCGGCCTTCGAGCGTGAGGTTGATGCCCATGAATCCGCGGTCCCACCCCGCTCCAACGAAGGCGTCTCCCATCAGGAACGGCTGCCTGACGTCAACGGAACGGGCACCCTCCACCGCCTGGCGCTCACTGCCGATCTCGTATCCGCCCGTCACCTTCAGCAGCAGGCCGGATGGCACGTCCTGCACACCGGCCAGGGAATCCAAGACGTGCAGCCGGCTGAACTCCAGCCATCGCGCGCCGAACACCGCACCGATGCGCGCGATCCTGGATTCGGTGAAACGTCCTGCCGGCAGCGCACCGGGTTCGTCAACGAAGCCGCTGTCCGACACGATGACGCCGTCACCGACCGGCACCAGGCGTTCGTACCCCAGCGTGGCGCCGCCCAGCAGGCGCCGGGAGCTTCCGCCGAGCCGGCCGATGATGGATGCGCCGAAGAGGTCCCTGGAGATCTCCTGGGAGATTGTACTCCTTCCCACGCGCGGGAAGGGGAGGAACTGCTCGTTACGCGAAGCGCCGACGTTCCATGCGAGGCGCTGGGCGCTCGTCTGGTAGGGTCGTGTGAGGCTGACCTCCAGCAGCTCGTCGTTAGGGCCGCGCACTGCGTGAACTCCGAACACCTGCGGGCCTCCGAGCGCGTGGAAGTGCTCGAAATGCACCCCGAAGCCTTCGCGATACGCATAGCCCCGCTCCCACTCCGCCGCCACGAGCATCCCCTTGCCCGCCAGGTTTCCGTTGCCGAGCAGCAGGGCACGTGGCGCCGCGCCGCGAAACCTTGCGCCGGCCACGAGCGGAACGTCGTCGCTCGTCTCCACGAGCAGGCGGACGCCCCCACCCTCGTCAGGCAGCGCGCTGACTCGCGCATCGGCAATGTACGTCTGCGCGCGCAGCAGACGCTCCGACTCCTCACGCAGGAACTCCGAACACTGCTCGCCTTCGTCCAGCAGCAGAAACGGCCTCACCGCGGTGGAGTCCGTCCGGCGCGAGGTCAGCGCGAAGCGCAGGATCGGACGCGCCCAGCCGGGCGCTTCGCGATAAACCATCGGCTCCTGCGACCTGATCTCGATCGCAGACACAGCCCTGCCATCACAGGTCAGCTCCGGCACCACCTCCTGCGACTGCGCGTCGGACGTCGCCAGCAGGGCCGAAACCAGCACACTCCCGAAACAGCACGCGAGGCGAACACCGCATCTCGGCATCAGCGAGCCTCTGGGTTTGACGGTGCACCATCTGCAGGTCCACGATCCGGCGTTCCTGCCATTGCCGAGATATTACACCTCGCGCAGCACCGCAGGAAGCATGACCGCTGCTTGCGGCGGCGATGTTTCCCGAATAGCATCCCGCCGTTCAGAATCCCGGTGCCCACTGGAATGCGGGGTCGTTCGACGATCCGGCACTTCACTGGAACCGATCCCGCATGGGCAATTGCACCGACGAAGCTGTCGGGGCGGAGGAACTGGGCATCTGCAGGAACATCGGTCTTCCCGGAAGGCCGCGGTGTGAGGAGAGCTGAATCGTGGTGAACCGGGCATCAGGCACTTTCGAAGTGAAGCTGAGTCCCCTTTCGACCTACGACGAATCCGACGATTCCGGACTCGGACGAATGTCGCTCGACAAGCGGTTTCGTGGAGATCTCGACGCAACGAGCAAGGGCGAGATGCTCACGGCGCTAACGCCCGTTGCGGGATCGGCCGGCTATGTGGCGATGGAGCGCGTTACCGGCACGCTGCACGGTCTGTCCGGGAGCTTCATCCTGAAGCACGACGGAACCATGAGACGCGGAGCGCCGACGCTACTGGTGCATGTGGTGCCAGATTCCGCGACGGGCGAGCTGGAAGGGCTCGAAGGCGAAATGGTCATAGACATCATGGGCGGACGCCACTCGTACACCCTCAGCTACACCCTTCCGCGCGCAGACTGACCGGAGCAGAAACGACAGTTCGCGGATGACGACATTCCGCAGGAGGAGTCGGTGGGCACCGGTTCCTCCTCGTCGTTTCCGCGCCGTGCGGGGCCACGCCACGGGCTCTGGCGTCACGCGCGGTTCGGTTGCATCGTGCGACGTCACTGCTGCATGCAAGTAACTGCGGCTCTGGCATCACCCGAAGGAGTCAGTCCCATGCGCATCCGCCATCTGATCCTTGCAGCGATCATGTTTGCCGTGCCGTCAACGGCGCAGGCATCCTGGAATCTTTCCGGATTCCTCGGTCCCGTCACCCTCACGACCTTCGGCGGCTGCCATTACTACCTTTGCGTCAACGCCACTCTCGCATCGGGGAATTCGGCGGTTTCGGGCGCGTGGTTCACGCAGGTGCTGCACATGGACACGTGGTTCGAGCTGAGTGAGGGAGTGACGAATCCGAGGATAAGGTTCGCCGGGTTCAGCTACACCGATTTCGAGACCGGCGCGGACGGGCCGGACTACATGCGGATTATTGGGGAGTCGGGCACCTTCGCATCCACCGACAGTCCCTTTTTTGACAAGTACCTGCCGTCCACGCTCGACTTCGACTATGCGGTGAGCATCGAGGAGGCCGACGGCCTGGTGATGGAGAGCGATTGGGCGGCCACCTTCTCGCCCGTTCGGGTTACCGTGACTCCCGAGCCTGGTACGTTGCTGCTGCTCGGCACCGGGGTGGGAGCGTTGGCGGCGGCGCGCAGGAGGCGGAAGCGGGCCAGCGAGTGACTCAGGCTGCCGGCTGAATGGAGATTCAGCCGGCAGCAGCTTCGTTGGCGCGGACCGGTGCGGGCACGGGTCCGCTCGTCAGGCAGTCGTCAGGCAGGCCTGCCGTTCGTGAAGATGCGCTGCACCTTCGGCAGGTCGCGCTCCAGTTCGGCCACCGGAATGGCCCGCGCGAACGGCTCGTAGAGCGTGTCGAAGTCGTCGCTGGAAAGCTTCTCACGCACGAGAAGCGCGAGCGCAGCGGTGAGCGCGGTGTTGCGCATGCGGGCCGCAACGGCCGGCGGCACGAACTCTTCCGCCACCGATACCAGCTCCTGTACGCGCGGAGTGACGTGCGTGGCCACCCCAGGCAACCGATCCACGTGTTCGCGGAGTCTCTGACTGGCCGCGGACGAGCGGCTCCCGGAAAGGGAAGCGGATTCGGCGAGTTCTGCCCAGACACCGAGCGGCAGGTGCCGTAGTCGCTCGCAGAACCTGACCACGACGCGCGCCGGCGCGGAGGCAGGCAGAACACCGTTTGCGGATGGTACCGCGATCAGAGCATCTGTGTGTAGCACGAGGGCCTCCACTGTAGCTGAGGGATCGTGATCACACACGGCCGATCCGACTCCCGCGATGGTGCGAGCAGTGGATCGGGAGTCGCTGGATAGAGATCCGGGGACAAGAAACCGAGTCAGCCAGTGTGGTCGACTCGGTGGGTACCGGACTCCAGACACCCTTCCGTGTGCCGCCTGCGGGGTTAGCTGACGGGTTGGGAGCAGGAAGTCTCCCTCCGGACGCGTCCGGATACACCCCTACTGACTGGTTCCCCCGCCGCGCGGCTGGTCCGCGCGTTCGGCTGTGTACTTGCTTCAGGGCCGTAATGCCGACGATGGCCCTATTCGTATGTATGGGTCATTAAGCTCGCGCCGTCAACCCGGATGCGAGCGATGAAAAAGGGTGCGGCTGACCGCACAGTCAATTATCGCTGCGCCGACACAGGCGAGCAGCGGACCGAAACGTACGCGCGCGCTCACGCCTCGAGGCAGCCGACGCGAGATGAAACCCTGTACCGCAGTGCAGGCCGCAGCACACAGGTCCGGGAGGTCCCGCAACGCGCGCGCTACTGCCAGACGCGATGCCGAACGCCTCGCGAGTGTTCCGGCGCGCGTGTAGCCACACGCCTCGCGAATCGTCTCTTGCACAGCGCGGCTTGAGGGTGCAATGTGGCGGGGCGCGAATGCCGACCCACCCGTCAGCACGCTGAATCCGCACATCGCGCACTGCAGTTCCCCGGCAGATCCCCGGCAACTCCCTCGCTTGCCGCAACATTTCTCGAGGCCATCGCCATGCGACTCCTGCTAGCAGCCTGTGTGTGCGCTGTCGCGTTTGCGCTACCAATGGAGAACGTGTCCGCCCAGCGCGCGCCGAAGCGTCCTCCGCTCCCCGCCACAGCAGACACGAACGACCACAACGCCTACTTCCAGCTCGGGCTGCAAACGGTGTCGAAGCAGCCCACTCGTGCCGCGGATGCGTTCTACTGGGCCACACGACTCGCCCCGAACTGGGGAGACGCATACTACGCGCATCGTGTGGCGCAGCACCTCACGGACCCGCGCCGGTTCGCCCGGTACTTCATGGGACACAGGCCGACCATCCGCTCCAGCCGCGTCAGGCAGATAGACTCGCTCGCAGTCGAGGCGCTGTATCGCAATCCGTTCTACTTCGCGCGCTTCGAACGCATGATGCTCGACAAGGTGGTGGAGGAGGTATACGGACCTACGGCGAACATCTCCAGCAGGCGTACCGGAGATCCCGCTTTCGACGGATACATCGCGTACGCCGAGGGAAGGTTCGACGACGCCATTCGCTATTATGGCGATGCTCTTCGACGTCGCCCCCGCGACTATGAACTGCGTGCCCCGAGGGCGCGTGCATTCTACCATCGCATGCAGTTCGACAGCGCTGCGAACGAGTTGACCATCCTGCTCGACGAGATGCGCAAGCGGGACGAGAGGCAGCTCGTGTATTTCTACGACTCCAAGGCCATGCTGGAGTACACGCTGGCCCGCGCATACTCGGCAATGAACGACACCGCCAGCGCGCGAGCGGCGCTGGGCAGGGCGCTGGAAGAGGACATGTCCTTTCACGCAGCGCATGCGGAGCTGGCCGAGATTGCGCTTGCAGCGGGCGACACGGCCACTGCGCTGAGCGAGCTGGCACTGACGGTGGAGCTGCGGGCGAGCGACGTGGGAGCTCGTGTTCGATACGGTGACGTGCTCATGCTGTCCGACCGTGCCAGTGACGCGGTGGAGCAGTACCGCGCGGCGATAGAGAGCGAGCCGTACTTCGCCCATCCGTACCTGCGACTTGCCCTCGCACTCGAGGAACTGGGCAACTCGAGCGAGGCGGCCGCGCACTACAGGGAGTTCCTCGCGCGCTCCTCGCAGATGCACTCCGACCGGAGTGCCGCCGCACAGCGCCTCGCGCAGCTGGAGCAGGATGGAGGAGGCGGCTCCGAATGAGGAGGCTCAGCTGGAGTCGTGCAGGCGAACGCGACCATGCGAATCGTGTGGCGCACGCGGTCGCGAGCGCCACACCGGCACGCATGGCTCGTGAGGCGATGGCACTGGCGGTCGCCATCGCTGTCACGGCAGCGTCCGTGGATGCGCAGCAGGGTGGCGCCGTGCGGCAGCGCACGGCTGCCGACGACCTGCAGATGTTCAGCCAGGTGTTCAACCACCTCCGCGTGAACCACCCGGACTCGCTGGATTCTCACAAGCTGATTGCGGCAGCGATCAACGGAATGCTGAGGGCGGCGGATCCGCATTCCTACGTTCTCACGTCCTACCGCCTGACGCCGGAGAAGGAGTCCGAGCGGCGCGCCGGACGGCTGGTCAACATTCCCGTGGCGTTCTCGCTCCGGGCAGGCGCCCCGGTCGTGGTCAGCGTGGTGCCCGGTTCGGCGGCGGCCCGCGCTGACGTTCTTCCCGGAGACGAGCTGATAGCGATAGATGGAGAGCCCGTCGTCGCGGAGAGCGAGATGGAACTGGACCTCGCGCTCGCGGGCGCCAACCGTTCGAGCGTGCGGCTGACACTCGAACGCCGGCGGGCGGACGGCTCTCTCGCGAAGCTGGAGCGGACCGTGAGGCGCGAGCGCGTGGAGGACATTTCCGCTGTACCCGCCGCCATCATGCTGGACGACAGCACCGGCTACATACGGGTGACCTCGTTCGAGAACAGCGACGCGGCGCGCGACGTACGATCCGCGATGGGCAGGCTGGAGCGCGGGGGCATGCGTCGCCTGGTGCTCGACCTCAGGGACAATCCGGGAGGCATAGTGGACCAGGCCTCGCGCGTGGCCGGCGAGTTCCTGCCGAAGGGGGCAATCCTCTACACGCAGTCGGGCCGCAAGGCACAACTGACGGACACGGTACGCGTGGAGCGCTCGTTCTGGTCACGAGAGAAGCGCCTGCCGGTGGTAGTGCTCGTGAATGAGGGCTCGGCAAGCGCATCGGAGTTGGTGGCGGGAGCGCTGCAGGACCACGACAGGGCGCTGATCGTGGGGCGCCCCACCTTCGGCAAGTCGCTGCTCATGACCGGCTTTCCGTTGTCGGACGGCTCGGTGGCGGTGCTGGTGGTAGGACAGGTGCGAACGCCGTGCGGGAGGGTTGTTCAGCGTGAGTACCGCGACCTCTCCACCCGCGACTATTACCGCCTGGCTCGAGCCGAGCGCGACACGGCCGGACGTCCTTCCTGCACCACCACGGGCGGACGAACGGTGTACGGCGGCGGCGGGATAGTGCCTGACGTGATCCTGGAGTCGCCTCCGCCCGTTCCCATGTGGATGTCAGCCATAGCCGAGCAGATGCTGCCGCTGCAGTGGGTCGGTGGGCACGTGACGGAGCGGGGCGACGTGTACGCTGACCTGGACAGCTTTGCGAAGGCACCGGCGCTGGCGGAAGGGGCGGTCGCTTCGTTCAGGTCGTTCGCCGCGTCGCAGGGTGCAGCCGCACCGGCGTCCGCGGAAGCCGACGCGCTGATCGAGCGCAGGCTGGTGCTCCAGGTCGCCGCCACGCGATGGGGCCAGGAGGGCTACTACCGCGTTGCGGCACTGCTGGATCCGGAGGTGCAGCGCGGCATTGAAGCCTTTGCGCAAGCCGAGTTGCTTCAGGCTGCCGGAGGCTGACGGGCAGGGTTCAGGACCGAGGTCCCCAACGCTGCGGTTCGGTCGGGCGTTTGTGAGTACATCGGGCGATCGTAATCGGCCGGCCACGTCGCGCTGTGGCCGGCCGAAGCACGCCCGGGTCACTCTCACACTGATCGAAAATGGCTCAACTGCGAATTCTGGCGTCCAGCAGCGCACTGCTTCTGACACTTGTCGCCTGCGGTAGCGATTCCGGCGAAGCCACGCTCGTGGCGGACTCGCTGGCCGCGCGGGCACTCGACGGCGGCAGCGCCGTAGCAGCGCTGCGACTCACCGTTGCCCCTGAAGGGAACCAGGCTCGCTATCGGGTTCGCGAGCAGCTGTTCGGTCGCGACTTCCCGAACGACGCGGTGGGTGAAACGAGCGACATCGCCGGGGTCGTGGCCGTGAACGAGTCCGGGGCCCTGGTGCCCGGCGAAAGCCGCATCGTTGTCGGGGTGAGTGCCATCACCAGCGACTCGGACCGCCGCGACGGCTACGTGCGTCGGCGCCTGCTCGTGACCGACAGCTTCCCCTCCGTGGAGTTCGTGCCCACGGAAGTGCGGGGCGTCCCGTCCATCTCCGGCGGTGCAATTCCCGCCGGTCCCCAGAACTTCGAGATGATCGGCGACCTCACGGTGAAGGGCATCACACGTCCCACCACGTGGCAGGTGGTTGCCGAGTACGCAGACGGCAAGGTGACCGGCAGTGCTTCCACGGCATTCACCTTCGCCGACTTCGAGATGGACAAGCCGCAGGTTCGAAGCGTGATCAGCGTGGCGGACACGATCAGGCTGGAGTACGACTTCACGCTGCTCCCCGATACGACGTCGTCGAACGATTGAGCGCGCGAGTCCGGGTCGCATGAGCAGTCGCATGCGACGGCGTACTCCCAGCTGTTGACGCGCTTTCGCAGCACTTCTCCGGACGGTAGCAACTTGTAGGCGTGTGAGTCGTCACAGAGCAGAGGGCGTCCGACGCGTGGACCCCCTCATGCTCCGTCACTCATACGCCCGCGTCGTTCCGGTCATGTCCGTTCGCCGAGTCAACTCATCCGAGTCCAGGCCAGCAACTGTCGTCGCCACGGCCGCCATCAAGCCGCTGCGCCTGGTCGCGTCCGGCGGAGCCGTGGAGGAGCCCAGTTCAGTGGCGGCGAGTGACGCCCTGTCTCCGGCCGAACTGGAGGCCTTCATCGCCGGCACCTCGGACCTGGTGCTGGTACTGGATGGCAACGGCACGCATCGGCGAATCCTGGCGTCCAGCGCGGACATGCTCGTCTGTCCTCCGGAGCAGATGCTGGGCAAGCAGCTGCAGGACATCATGCCGGTGGAGACGGCGTCCAGACTTCTGGCAACCGTGCGAGAGGCCCTGAGGACCGGGGAACGGCAGCAGTTGCAGTACAGTCTCACGGTGCGCGACCAGGAGATGTGGTTCGACGCCACCGCAATGCCCACTCGCGAGGAGACGGTGCTGTGGGTAGGGCGTGACATCACGCAGCGTCACGCCGCGGAACAGGAGCTTCGGAAGCGCGAGCGCGAGGTGCTCGGCATCTTCGAGAGCGCCTTCGACGGGATGCTGGTGTGTGCGCCCGACCTCAGGAGTCTGCAGGTGAACGCGCAGCTGTGTGAACTGCTGGGCCGCACCCGGGAGGAACTCCTGAGCCTGCGCTACTCCGACCTGGTGGATGAGGAGGACCTTCGACTTCGGCCGCTCCGGTTCACGGAGCTGTACGCGTCGGGGCGCGTGGTCACGGAGCGCAGGCTGCGCCGGGGCGACGGCAGCGTTCTGGAGGCCGAGGTGGGCACCACGATGCTGGATGACGGTCGCATCCTGCTGGTCATGCGCGACATCACGGCTCGCAAGCAGGCCGAGGAGACGATTCGTTCTCTCGCGCTGACGGACGAGCTGACGGGGCTGTACAATCGACGCGGCTTCCTGGCGCAGGCGGAGCGCGAGTGGCAGCGGGCGATGCGCCAGCAGCGAGGTGCGCTGCTGTTCACGTTCGACCTGGACGACCTGAAGCCGATCAACGACAGGTACGGGCACTCGTCAGGCGATGCGGCGCTGGTGCTCGCCGCGGAAGTGCTGCGGGCGACGTTCCGCGGATCTGACGTTGTGGGACGCATGGGTGGCGATGAGTTCGCGGCGTTCGTCGTGCCCGGCGGAGTGAATGCTCCCGACGGTGACGCTGCGAGCCGGCTGATGGAGACCGCGCCGCTGATTCGCGCGAGAATGGAGCAGCATCTCACCGTTGCAAATGCCGAGGCTGCTGCCGCGGGGCATCCGTTCCGCGTGGAGATGAGCGTGGGAGTTGCCCGCCTCCCTGTGGGGGCTGAGAGCCCCGCCCCGTCGCTTGCGGTGCTGCTGGCCGAGGCCGACGCGCAACTGTACCACGAGAAGCGATCCCGCAAGCGCGCACGCGCCTGACGCGGGCGGCTGCCGTGGCCGCAAGGCGCTTTCGTCGTGAACGTCGCCGTCCGAAGGCTGTTGGGGAACGGACGGGTGGTGCATGAGATGCGACGGCGCGTTCGGCGCGCCGAAGCACCCTTCTTGCGACCGGCACAGCCGGACCCTGCGGGAGGTGATGCATGCGGAGCGAACGGCCTGCGGAAGCTGAAGACGAGAGAACCCCGAGCGGTCGGGAGGCGCTGTCGAGTGCAGTGGACGAGGTTGCTGCGCGGCTGCGGGACCGCAGGGTTCGCGTGGACGGAACCGAAACGAGCACCGAGCTGGCGTCCATGCTCGAGGCCGTGGAGCAGTTCGAGCGCGCCGTGACGCTTCGCGCCGGCGACCTGTTCCTGGATTCGGGCGATGCGCCGGAACCGGACGATCCCGCGTTCGTGCTTCCTCGTCGGCGCGACGATGAGGGCGCGGGTGCGTATATCGGGCGTCTCGAGGCGGCCACGGCGAGCGTGCTGCAGCGTCCGCCTCTCGAGTAAGCTGCGGACGGTTCCGTGGTACGGCCCGGCGAGTGGCGGCGACTGACGAGGCGGGCGGTCGGCGGGCGGAGGCTGCCTGACGAGACGGGCGGCCCGGCGAGTGGCGGCGACCGACGAGGCGGGCGCCCGGGAACTCGTCAGGCTATACGAGAGCTTCGTGCGGTGCCGGGGGCGTGGGCACCGATGCGGCTTGCCCGGGGATCGCGCGCGGGAAGTAGATCTCGAAGGTGGTACCCTGGCCCGGCACGGTGTCCACGCCGAGGTAGCCGTTCGCCTGCTTCGTGATCCCGTAGACGGTGGCGAGTCCCAGCCCGGTGCCCATCCCGTCGCCCTTGGTCGTGAAGAAGGGCTCGAAGATGCGATCGAGGTGCTCGATGCCGATGCCGATCCCGGAGTCCTGCACCCTGAGCCTAACGTACTCTCCTGCGGGCATGGACTCCAGGTCGCCGGCTATTCCCACCGGAGGCGAGCCGGCCTGAATCTCCACGCGCTTCAGCTGGATGCTCAGCACGCCGCCGTCCGGCATGGCGTCGCGAGCGTTGAGTGCGAGGTTGAGGACAATCTGCTCGATCTGCGAGGGATCGGCGAGCACGCGCCAGGGCTGAGAGTCGAAGTCAAGCTCCAGCCGTACGGAGTTGCCGAGCAGGCGCCGAAGCATGCGGTCCATGGCGCTGACGGTTTCGCTGGCGTCTATCTCCCTGGGGGCGACCATCTGGCGCCTGGCGAATGCCAGCAGCTGCCTGGTGAGTTCGGCCGAGCGACGTGCGGCGCGCTGGATCTCCTGCACGTCCTGCACGTCCACGCGCCCGCGGGCGGCGCTCTGCTCAACCAGGTCGGCGTAGCCGAGGATGGCGGTGAGCATGTTGTTGAAGTCGTGCGCCACGCCGCCGGCCAGGCGTCCCACGGCTTCCAGCTTCTCGGCCTGTGCGAGCCTTCCTTCGAGCAGGCGGCGGCGGGTGACGTCGCGTGCGGCGATGACGAACCCGCCGATGTCCGGGTCGTCTGCCTGGTCGGTGACGACGAGCTCCACCCAGTGTGCGGGGATCGCTGCGCTTCGAACCACGGCGGCGGCGCGTTCGGATTCGGTGCGGCGCACGTGGTGCAGCAGCCGGTCCACGGCGTGCCTGTCTTCCGGGCTGATGAGGTTGAGCACCGAGGTGCCGAGCACGTTGGAGTCGTCCAGGCCGAAGACCCGGGACAGGGCAGGGCTGTGGTAGATGAGCCGGTCGTCAGGCCTGACGATGAGCAGCGCGTCCGACGAGCGCCTCACGAGCGAGCGGAACCTCGCGTCCTGCTTCCGCTGGCGGTCCAGCAGCACCTGGTTCTCGTGCAGCGCGGAGAAGAGACGCGTTATGACGAGAAGCATCACGCCGACCAGGCCGTAGATGAGGAAGCGGCCGGCGTCGTCGGCGTGGTTGCGCGCGTCCCCGAACAGAGCCAGCGCCACCAGTGCACCCGAGAGCACGGGGATCAGCGAGTAGCCGTGGTTGCGGGTGGCCTCCTCGCCGTCCAGCTCCAGGATGACGGGGGAGAGAACCTCCACCACGGCGCCGGCGGTGAGGATCCACATCGCAGTGCCCCAGAGTCCTGCATTGAGCCCCGAGATGGACAGTCCCGGGACCCAGGAGCTGAGGTCGGCGATGGAGCTGGTGGCAATAGCGCCGAGCACGAGGGCCAGGGCGGTATCAATCCGACGGACGTGTCGGTCGAGCACCAGCCAGGTGGCCGCAAGCAGGACTGCGAGCGCGCCAACGGGCACCAGCACGAAGTAGAGGACGTTGGCCGTGTCCTCGGTCATCAGGCCGTCTGCCGTGCGCCGCAGGTAAACGAAGCCTGCAAATGTGACGATGGCCGTTACCACGATCGCGAGATCGAGTGTCCTGACGGACCGGGAATGCCTGGCGCGAGGCCTGTTGAACGCCAGGATGGCACCGACGGCGGCCGGATATGCGCAGAACGCGATCAGCTCGTTGAGCACGGAGCCGATGGACGTGGAGTCGTCGTTGGGGATTGCCGCACCTGCGGCGATCGCGGCCGGTACGACGAGCGCGTACGCCACGAGCGCCAGCCAGGCGGACGCACGCCGCCTGCGTTCCGCGTCGGTGCCGTTCTGCGACTTCAGGGCGGCCGCGGAGGCCATGAGGGCGGCGAGTGCGGCCGCCAGGTAGAGGAAGATGTAGGCGGCGCGCGTCCAAGGGCTGGCCTGAATTCCCTCGCCGACCGCCATCGCGCCCACCACTACGGTGAGCAGCAGGGTGGCGAGAACGAAGAGCGATCCTGCCGCGAGGCTCCGGGGCCGGTCGGGGAGCTGCTGAACCGATACGGCCGCCGTGGCTGAGTCGGGGGACGGGCGATGCATCCCCACAAGTTGCAGCAGGGGCCCGTCAAAGGGCCAGTGGCAATCGGAACCCCGGTTCTCCTTTAGTGGAGGCAGCCGTGTAGATTGGAGACGGAGCGAGGCCCGATCCGGGCCCCCGCTCACCTGGAGGTTTTCACTCAAGATCAACCCGCGATCCGGCGCGACGCGCAACGGGTCGCCCAGCTTCGCAGAGGACCAGATGACCACGACGGCGACCAGCTCCGTAGTCGAGCTGCTCGGCGACTCCGCCGAGGACCTGCTGCAGTACGAGGCGAAGGGCTTCTCGCGCGAGAGCCTGCACCTACCCGGGCCCGACTTCGTAGATCGAGTGCTGGCGCACTCGGACCGGTCACCGCAGGTGCTTCGCAACTACCAGACGATCCTCGATCACGGCCGCCTGGCCGGCACCGGGTACGTGTCAATCCTTCCGGTGGACCAGGGAATCGAGCACTCGGGCGGCGCCAGCTTTGCGCCCAACCCCATGTACTTCGACCCCGAGAACATCGTGAAGCTCGCGATCGAGGGCGGATGCAATGCGGTGGCGTCCACCATCGGGGTGCTGGGATCGGTGGGGCGGAAGTATGCGCACAAGATTCCGTTCATCGTAAAGCTGAACCACAACGAGCTGCTCACGTACCCGAACAAGTTCGACCAGGTGATGTTCGGCTCGGTTCGTCAGGCGTTCGACATGGGTGCTGCGGCCGTCGGTGCCACCATCTACTTCGGGTCTGACGAGGGAACGCGGCAGCTGCAGGAGGTGGCCGAGGCGTTCCAGGAGGCGCACGAGATGGGGATGGTGACCATCCTGTGGTGCTACCTGCGCAACGAGAACTTCAAGAAGGACGGCGTGGACTACCACGTGGCCGCGGACCTCACGGGCCAGGCGAACCACCTTGGCGTGACGATCGAGGCGGACATCATCAAGCAGAAGCTGCCGGAGAACAACGGTGGCTACAACGCGCTGAAGTTCGGCAAGACGCACAAGAAGGTGTACTCGGAGCTTACGCCGGGTGACCATCCCATCGAGCTCACGCGCTACCAGCTGGCGAACTGCTACATGGGTCGCATGGGCCTGATCAATTCGGGCGGCGCGAGCGGCGAGAACGACTTCGTGGAGGCAGTGACGACGGCGGTGGTCAACAAGCGCGCCGGCGGCATGGGCCTGATCAGCGGTCGCAAGGCGTTCCAGCGTCCGATGAAGGACGGTGTGCGGCTGCTGAACGCGATCCAGGATGTCTATCTGGATGAGTCGATTACCGTCGCGTGAACGGATTAGGGACTGGGGATTAGGGACTGGGGACTAGGAACTGCCTGAGAGGTTGCTGTTGCGCGGCAGACTCTGACGGTCCACTTTGGCCAAGCGGCGGAGCTGATGCTCCGCCGCTTGGCGTATCTGCACTCGTTGCCGCCGCAACGTGGCCGCGTGTGGCGGCGCGGAGCTTCGTGTCCAATCGGAGGCAGTGAAAAGGCCTCACGCGGAGGGCGCGGAGAACTGCACGGCGATTGGCATCCCATGCGCCAGGCTTCTCTCCGCGGCCTCCGCGTCTCCGCGTGAGGCTGCTTTTTCCGGCTCTCGGCGCGTAGTGGTCGGCTTCGG
>CAYQAO010000056.1:9325-18900 GCA_964415485.1 uncultured Gemmatimonadaceae bacterium | reverse complement strand
TCGTTCCCACGTTCACGTGCGGCTTCGTCCGCTCGAATTTCGCCTTGGCCATGATGTGTCGAAATGAAAAAGGTGTTCCGTGTGTCTCGAAGTGCAGCCGGCAACCGACAGCCGGCTGCCGCAGTTCCGTTTATCCCTTCACCTTCGCAATGATCTCTTCAGCCTTGCTCTTCGGCACTTCCTCGTAGTGGCTGAACTCCATGGAGTAGACCGCACGTCCCTGCGATGCAGAGCGAAGCTTCGTGGAGTAGCCGAACATCTCGGAAAGCGGCACCGTGGCGGCGATGACCTGCGCTTCTCCACGCTGCGTCATGCCCCCGATCTTGCCACGCCGAGAGGAGAGGTCGCCGAGGATGTCGCCCATGTACGCTTCCGGGCTCACGACCTCCACGTTCATCATCGGCTCCAGCAGCACGGCATCCGCCTGACGAGCAGCCTCCTTCACGGCCATCGAACCGGCGACCTTGAACGCCATCTCGCTGGAGTCCACCTCGTGGTACGAACCGAACACGAGCTCCACCTTCACGTCCACCATGGGATAGCCGGCGAGGATACCCCCCTCCAGCGCCTCCTTGATTCCCTGCTCGGTGGGTCCGATGAACTCGCGCGGAATCACTCCGCCCACGATCTTGTCCTCGAACACGAAGCCCTGTCCAGGCTCGGCCGGCTGCACGTTGATCACCACGTGGCCGTACTGACCCTTGCCGCCGGACTGCCTGACGAACTTGCCCTCGACCTTCTCCACGCGCTTCTTGATGGTCTCGCGATAGGCCACCTGCGGGCGGCCGATGTTCGCGTCCACCTTGAACTCGCGCTGCATGCGGTCCACGATGATCTCCAGGTGCAGCTCTCCCATGCCGGAGATGATCGTCTGGCCGGTCTCGGGATCCGAGTGCACACGGAACGTCGGGTCTTCCTCGGCCAGCTTGCCAAGCGCGATGGCGAGCTTGTCCTGGTCCGCCTTGGTCTTCGGCTCGATGGCAACGTCAATCACCGGAGCCGGGAACTTCATGGCCTCCAGGATGATCGGATGCTCGTCGCTGCACAGGGTGTCACCCGTGCGCGTGTCCTTGAGACCGATGGCAGCGGCGATGTCCCCAGCCAGCACCTCGTCAATCTCCTCGCGCTTGTTCGAGTGCATCTGCAGCAGGCGACCCACGCGCTCCCGCTTGTCCTTCGTGGAGTTGTACACGTAGGAACCGGCCTTGAGCGTACCCGAATACACGCGGAAGAACGTCAGCTTACCGACGAACGGATCCGTCGCGATCTTGAACGCCAGCGCGGCGAACGGCGCGTCGTCGCTGGTCTCGCGGGTCTCGAAGTGCTCGTCGTGATGCGGCAGGTGTCCCTGGATGGGGGGCAGGTCGGACGGCGCCGGGAGGTAGTCCACCACGGCATCCAGCAGGGCCTGCACGCCCTTGTTCTTGAACGACGCACCGCACAGCACCGGCACCAGCTCGTTGGCGATTGTCGCCTTGCGGATCGCGCGCCGAATCTCCGCATCCGTAAGCTCTTCGCCGCCGAGGTACTTCTCCATGAGTTCCTCGTCGTGCTCGACTGCGGCCTCGACCAGCTCGTGACGCGCAGTCTCCACCGCATCCCGGAACTCCTCCGGCACGTCCACCACACTGAACGTCTTGCCCAGGGTGGCCTCGTCGAAGATGTACTGCTTCCGCTCGATGACGTCTATGTGGCCGGTGAACAGCTCGCCGGAGCCCACGGGCAGCTGGATCGGGTACGCCTTCTTCGTCAGGCGGTCGCGGATCATCTGCACGCACCGCTCGAAGTTGGCGCCCACGCGGTCCATCTTGTTCGAGAAGATGAGCCTGGGCACCTGGTAGCGATCGGCCTGGCGCCACACCGTCTCGGTCTGCGGCTCCACGCCGGCCACTGAATCGAGCAGCGTCACGGCACCGTCGAGCACACGCAGCGAACGCTCCACCTCAACGGTGAAGTCCACGTGTCCCGGCGTGTCAATGACGTTGATGCGGAAGATCGGACCTTCACCCGTGTCGTGGCTCTGGCCATGGCGCTGCCAGAAGGCTGTGGTGGCCGCCGAGGTGATGGTGATCCCCCGCTCCTGCTCCTGCTCCATCCAGTCCATCGTCGCGGAACCTTCGTGCGTCTCACCAACCTTGTGCACCTTCCCCGTGTAGAAGAGGATGCGCTCGGTCGTGGTCGTCTTGCCGGCATCAATGTGGGCCATGATGCCGATGTTCCGGTAATGCTGGAGCGGTGTGGTCCGTGCCATAAAGTGCTATTTCGTAAGGCTCGGGATCGCTTGTCCCGTGCCGGTTACTTGCATGAAAAACGCGAATGGACCTGCCGCCCCAATGCGCGGGGCCGGTATCCATCCGCCCGATCGCCGGGTATGCTCGCCACTGTTGCACGAGCCGGGACCCTTGGCGCGCCGCGGTGCGCTCCCCGCGACGACAGGTTGTACCGCACTGCGATCGGCGCAAATCGCGCCACCTTCCATCGCAGCCAAGGAAATGTACTCCGGTCGAACGCCCTGTCAACTCCGCCAGGCATGGCGAATCAGCGATCGGAGCCCCGACAAAGCCCGGCAGCGCGGCAACCGCCTGCGCGTCGCCCCCACACGGACTTGTGCTTCCGTCAGAAGCGGTCGCGTCGCCTTACAAAGCGAGCTCAGCCGAACAGCCGCCGCGCCCAGCGCAGCCAGCTGCCCGCGCGCTTCGACTCCCTCAGCACGGCGCGCACCACAACCGCCGCAGGAATCCGACCGCGCCGCGCTTCACGAACCGCGCCTCCGCGCCCCGCCTCACGCGACACGCTTGCAGCACCGCCGGAGTCAGCGCGATCCCCGTCCGCTGACGGACGCAGCGCCACCTCCCGCAGCCTCCGTCGAATCAGGTCCGACCCGGGCGTATCGCTCCCCGGCACGGCGTCCATAACGAGGTGGCGCTCCAGCGGCGCCGTGTGCCAGCGCCGCTTCAACCTCCCCCGCGCCAGCTTCGAAAGTCCATCCTCCGGCTGTTCGCCCGCCAGAAGCTCGCCCACCCGAACCGCCCACCAGAGCGCAGACCCCGCTCCGCGCTCCTCAGCCAGCCGCCACACCGCGCCTCCATCCACCAGCATCCGCAGCACCGCCAGGTCGCGCATCCACGCCCAGGCCCCGACCCGCAGCTCGTGCGCCCACGCGAAGTGCAGCGCCCCGTGCAGAATCAGCTCCTCTCCACTCAGCCGCCGCGTCCCTACCCCGCCTACCGCCACCCGCTCGGCAGTCCCCCAGCTCGCGAGATCGTCCCACCGGAACGGGTGCCCCGATGGCAGCAGCGAGCGGTGGACTTCCAGGATCGCGCCCGTCTCGCGATGTCGAAGCTGCGGCAGGTGATGATGGTTCCGGGCATGGCCCGCCCTCCCGCCGGCCCTCCACATCTCGCGCCGCAGCACGTCGAACGCGCGTTCCGCATCCTCTGGAGGCACCAGCACGTCCACGTCTTCCATGGGCCTTTCCGGGAAACCCTGGTATGCGAAGCTCGCCAGGGCAGCGCCCTTGAGAAGCAGCGTCGGAATGCCGGCCGCGTTCAGCACCCGAAGCGCGTCCGCCAGGGACTCGCGCAGCTGTTGCTGACGGAAGTCGGCTACCATGGCGAGCTGTCCCCACCGCTGGCGCAGGGACATCGCAGCCGGGGCGCGGGCGGGCAGCGCCCTGCAAAGCACTCCCTCCGCTCGGAGCCCTCTGGACCATCGCGACGCGAGCTCCCACTCGTCCGTTCCCAGCGAATTGATCAGGCGCGCCGCGCGCTCGCCGGCAGTTGCCACCCCCGCACTTGCAGCGCCCAGTGCGAGCACCAGCGATGCCCCGGGCCTCAGCAGCCGCTCCGCAGGCCAGGGCACCCCCGCTTCGCGAGACACGCGCACCCCCGCGTCAGTACTGCGCGAGCGTGCCCGCCCGCCTTGCGTGCCGGAGCGCGGCGGCGAAAGTCAGTCCGCCGGCGATGGCCGTGACGACTGCGAAGAGAAGCAGGATCTCCAGCTCGTGAACCACGTCCCCTATCCTCGCACCTTCGAGCAGGAGCTTGCGGGCGGCCAGCAGCCCGTGCGTGAGCGGAATCCAGTCTGCCACCTGCTCCAGCCATCCCGGAATCAGGTGCGTGGGATAGTAGACGCCGCCCAGGAACACGGAGAGCAGCAGCACACCCTGGGCAAGCGGAGTTCGCGTTCGCCAGGCCAGCACGCCGGCGGCTGACACCAGTGCCACCGCCACGTAAGGCACCAGCGTCAGAATGAGCACCAGCAGGGCGGGCAGCAGCCCGGACCATTCGAACCTGGCACCCAGCGCAACCGCAACGGAGAAGAGCACCAGGCACTTCATGGCCGTCCAGAACATTGCGTAGCCCGACAGGCCCGCCAGGATTGCCCACCTCGGTGCCGGAGTCGCGAGCAGTGCCTCCCAGGTGCCGGTAACGATTCCCGACCCGATCGCCCCGGGCAGCGTGCCCAGCGTGGTGGTGAGGAACAGCAGCGCTCCGGTCCCCACGATCAGGAAGGCGAAGTAGTGCTCGCCCTCGCCGCGCAGCGCACTTTCCAGCACCGGCTGCAGGGCGCCCGCAACGAAGTAGATGGGCAGGATCGTGGCCACGACCCCCAGCAGCGAGATGGCGAGTCGGGTGCGGTAGGTGAGCGCAGCCAGGAGCGTGGCGCGCGCGAGGGCAACGGCGGCGCGCATCAGGCAGTGTCCGCGGTGGAGTGCGAATGCACGCCTGTACGGACGTCGGTCGGCGCTGCGTCTCGCCCCTCCGGATCCGTGTACACGTGGCCGTCGCGACCGTCCCGGACGATAGCTCGCTGCAGCAGATCGGCGAGTGAAGGTGGCACCCGTTCCAGGCGAGCCACCGTCACGCCGGCGCTCGTCAGGCGCGCGAGCAGGTCGGCCTCCGACTCGACGCCGCCTGGGGCTGGCAGGTGGAGCTCTACCCAACCCTCCCCGGCACCGCCGCCCGGCCCTGAAGCACTTCCCGCTATCCCCACGAGCACCGTAGCCCTGGCGTCGAGTGGAGACGGTCCGTCCGACGCGGCGGAATCGTGAGGCAGCGCCGGCTCGCGATGGCCCTCGTTCGGCACGGCGACTCCCGCCACCCGTGCAGCCACCTCACGATCGGCGGAGCGGCAGACGAGCCGCAGCCGCTCCAGGCGAAGCTCCGAAGCCAGCATGCCCGGCTCGCCCTCCGCCACGAGCCGACCCCTGTGCAGTACGCTCACGCGATCGCTCAGCGAAAGCGCCTCCTCCGCATTGTGGGTCGCAAGCAGAATCGTCATCCCCATGCGGTCCCTGAGCTCCTCGCGCAGGAAGCGACGAAGCTCGCGCGCGGTAAGCGGATCCAGGCTTCGCGTGGGCTCGTCGAGCAGGAGAAGACGCGGACGCGGCAGCAGCGCGCGGGCCACCAGGAGCCGCTGTCGCAGGCCTGACGACAGCTGCCCCGCCATGCGCCCGGCCACCGCGTGAAGTCCGACCACGTTCATCACCTCATCCACGCGCCTGTCGGTTTCGCGACGCGGAAGGCCGTGGAGCGCGGCGAAGAGGCGCAGGTTCTCCACGGAGGACAGCCTCCAGTTGAGACTGCGCTCGTCCGTGGACGCGCCGCTCACCAGCTCCCTCGCCTCCGCAGCATCGAGGACCACGTTCTCGCCGAACACCTCCGCGCTTCCTTCGTCAGGCAGGAGCAGCGTGGTCAGGATGCGAAACAGCGTACTCTTCCCCGCACCGTTCTTCCCGAGAAGCGCGTGCAGCGTACCCTCGGCAACGAATCCGCTCACGTCGTCCAGCGCCAGCACCGACTGCCGTGCGGCAGGACGCCGAAGCACTTCCGCCAGCGGGCGCCTGGCGCGAAAGCGCTTCACCAGCCCGTTCAGCCGCACTGCCGGCTGCGGCGCGCCTCGCGACCGGAGTTGTGCGGGAACCGGCTCGCTGGTCCCGCTCATCGGCGCGCCACCCCGGACCCTGCGTCGTTATGCAGGCCTCCCGTACTGCCCCGCCCGGGCAGGGTCGCGGCATCCTGCTCGATCCAGTCGAGAAGCTCCCTTGCCGAGTCGCGCAGCACCGCCAGATTCCGCGGCACGCGAAGCACGTAAACAGGCACGCTCTCCAGAATCCGGGACACGCGCTCCAGCAGCCGAATCTGCTCGTCGCCACCCAGCAGGAGCGCCGAGGTGGCCTGCGCCAGGATAGCGACCGATGCCGCGGCTCCGGACACCTGCTGCCTTTGCAGGCCGGCCTGGTCGCTCGCGCCGGACTCCAGCAGGTAGATGCTTCGGAGCGGTGACGCGCTCGTCATGCGCCTCACGATTCCGGTGGCGGGAAGCAGCATCTTCTCGGTGCCCCAGACACTCGAGCTTCCGCTCTCCCTTCCGAGCTCCCCTGCGGAATCTGAACGCAGGCGCGCGAACGGCGCCCCCGGATGCAGCATCGTTGCGGGACCGGCGCGCAGCACCGCTACGTCATCGCCGGCGAGTTCCGCGCCGGCATCCATGCACGCCACCGCGAGCGAGCTCTTGCCCCTGCCCTTGCTACCGAGGATGGCGATGCCGCCGTGCCCGGTAGCTACGCTGCTTCCGTGCAGGCAGAGGGCGCCGGTGGAGTGCAGCATGATCGGCATCACACGACCCAGTGCGTCATACCGGGCTTTCGCGGCGGCCGTCTCGCCTTCAGGGTACCACCGCATGGTCCCTTCGTCGGGGAACACGTCCCACGTTCCCGCGTCGCTCGTCACCATCCGCCATAGATCTTCCGCCTTCAGCAGCGAGATGCGCACATCGCCCGCATAATCGGCGGTGCCAAGCGTGCGGGCGTCGGGGAGCGGCGGAGGGGCCTCGTCCGCAAGGTCGAGGCGCCACGACGCGTGGAGGACTTCGGCTTCGTCAGGCTCCCCCAGCTCGGGGAAGCGGAGCGCGCTCGTCAGGTGCGCGCCGTAGGTGACATACTCGTACACGGCAAGTGGTCCCGCGGCGGACGGTCACGCCGCCGCCGGCACCGTCATTCGCCTTCGTAACAACGGTCGTCTGCAGACGTCTGCCCGGACGCCGTCACGAAGCAAGGGTCACCCACTCCGCTTACGCCGGTTCGGGTGAGTTCCCGCAGCGTACCGAAACGCTCCACCCTTGGCTTCTCGTACATGCTTGCCTCCTGAATAGACTCTCCTGCGAGGGCGCCTTGCCGGCGGTTCCCCTCACGCCGGGGACGATCTCCCCTGCGCTACGGCAACTGCCGCGTCCCCCAGCCAGGCGCGAGCCCAGAGCTCTGCGCGAAGTGTGCAGAGCAGTGCCATACCATGCTCATCCCCCGCGCGCCCCGCCAGCCAGTCCTCGGCGTGCGAGCGGACAGACGCAGGGTCAACCACATCGAGGCCGGCGAGGGCTTCCATTCCCCCAGCCTGCTTCAGCAGGAGTGGCAGGCTCATCCTGAGCTCACGTCGAAAATAGTCCGTACTGAGCCCTGTGCGCGAGTCTCTTTTCGCCAGCACGCTCGCCGGAAGCCATTCGCTGGCCGCCGCTCGCAGCAGGCGCTTGGTCTCTCCGCCGGCAGCCCGCTCCACCCTGGGGCGCGTGGCAGCGAGCCTGATGATGCTGGCATCCAGCAGTGGGGACCGCAGCACCACTCCCCCTTCCAGCGCCGCCGCCGACTGTGCCGCCAGAATCCGCCCGGAGTACCCGGACGTGAGATACCATCGGCTCTCCGACGCCCCAAGAGACTCGCCGCGGCGGGGATCCCAGCCGCGGGCGCGACGCCGGAGAGTCTCGCCGAGCCCGCCCGAGCGGACCAGCCAGCGCGGAACGGCCCGTTCCAGGTGGCCAAGCGGGGTGCGGCCGCCGCGAACGAGACCGATGGCACGAAGCGCGACGGGCGGAAGCAGCGGCCGAATCCCCCACTGCCACCACCCCTCCCAGGCCGGCCGGCCCGACCGCGCCACCACGCCGTGCGCTCGAGCGGCCCTCCTCGCCTCCAGGACTCGCCCCTGCCGGAGAAGGTCGGCAATGAACACCGGAGTGAGGCCGAACAGCTGGTCGCCGCCTGCGCCATCCAGCACCATGTGCGCTCCGGCGGCACTGGTCACCTCGGCCAGGCGGCGATTCCACCAGCGATACGGGTGAACGAACGGCCCGTCCTCGGTTGGCACTTCCGCGAGCACGTCGCGAAGCACCAGCGGAGCGTCGTCCACGGACGCCCACGTCACCTCGGCCCGGTGGAATCGCGCGATCGCGCTGATGATCTCGTCTTCGCGTCCCCTGTCACCCTTCGGATAGCTCATGGAGACGGGAATGACCGCGCCGGCATCCGCCGCTCGCGCTGCGCCGAATACCGCCGGCGAATCCCAGCCGCCGCTCATCCACACCGCGGTTGGCTCCACGTCGCTCATGCGATCGCTCACGGCGCGCACCAGCAGCCGCCGGAGTTCGCTGCGGGCTTCCTGGAACGGGAGGGCGGGCCCGCGCTCGAATTCCGGCGGCTCCCACACTCGCCTCACGCGGAGCTCCGAACCCGGCGACCATGTCAGCAGGTGCCCCGGCGGCAGGATGCGAATGGCCGTCCATGCCGTCTCGTCAGGATGCTCGAGCAGCGCGCCCGCGATTGCCGCGAGCCCTTCCCTGTTCAGGGCTCGGGCCGTGCGCGGGTGGGCGAGCAGCATGCCCGGAGTGGAAGCGGCCAGCAGCATTCCGTCGCTCATGGTCCAGTGCAGCGGTCGCCTGCCGACGTAGTCGCGCCAGGCGGCAAGGATCTTTCGCTGCTCGTCCCACACCACCACGGCTACGTCGCCTTCCACGCGCCGTACCATCCCCTCGCCCCACGCCTGCCATGCCGCGAGCAGGAGGTCGGCGTCGTCAGGCTTCCCGGGCAGGTGCGAGCCCGTGCGCGCGAGCTCGTCCGCCAGCTCCGCACGCTTCACGAGCGACGCGTCGGCAGCCAGGTGCACGCCCTGCGAGCTCGCCATCAGCGTCCTCTCGCCCGCCGCCGTGCGCGCCGCCGCCGCAATGCTCACCACGTGTCCGTCAGGGGCCGATGTCGCCGACGGCGAAACGTCTCCGCGAGCGGAACTCCGCACCATCCGGATCACTTCCGCCTCGAGCTCACGACGGCGTTCCGACGCCGGCGGTGCGACTGCGGATTCGGCGACCGCTGCGATGGCGCTCATCTGCTCACGAAGGCGGCGAGTGGCGCGAAGCGGGCTACGTGAGACGGATCGTCTCCCATGATCCTCCCGTGGAGCTCGACCCATGCATGTGCTTCCAGGGAGGAAGCCTCACGACGCACCCCGATGCACACCCGGGCGGGCAACCCCCGCCTGGCCAGCATCCGCTGCAGCGCAATGGAACGCGTGAGGCAGCGAGGACGGAACAGGCCATGGCGGGCCGCGCGATGTATCGCGACCACGTCACGCCTCGCGGCACCGTAGGAGTACTGCGGCGCGGTTCCGGAAGCCGCAGTAGCGCCACCCTCCGGGTTCACGTGAGGCAGCGGCCCGTGCTGCACACCGCGATCTGCCAGCAGGCTCCGTGCGACCTGGTCGGCGTCCTCTGCTTTGCCGCTCGCGTTCACCTGCGCAATCAGCTCACCC
>CAYQAO010000056.1:0-9225 GCA_964415485.1 uncultured Gemmatimonadaceae bacterium | reverse complement strand
GCCGCTCGCGTTCACCTGCGCAATCAGCTCACCCACTTCGCGCCGTCGCACGTTCCACTCGGCCACCAGGAGGGCGACCTGCGCCCGAGCGAATGCCGCAACGGCCGTCGGAATGCGCCACGCCCTTGAACGATGGGATGCAGGTGCGACGACCTTCATCGCCCGCGAACAGGGTGTAGGGCGCACGTGGGGGGCACATTCCAACCCGTTGCGGCCGGACCCGACGAGGATGCTTCGTCGGCGAAGCGCTTCATCGCCGCCCAGTCGTGAGAAGACGACTCAGCTGCCGGATGCGGCGTCCGGCCCTGCTCCTGTGCCGTCAACCACGAGACCGAGGCGCCGCAGTTCGTCCAGAAGCTCCATGATGTCCGAACGCACCACCTGTTCGTCAGCATCGGGATGCCTTTCGAGAAGGCTGGCCGTGAGCTCGCCCAGCGTGTTCGTGGCGGGCGGCAGGAGCTCCCATGCCTCGGCCCCCACCTTGTTCAACCCGAAGTATGTCTCGGTGGGGGTGGAGAAGAGAACGGCACCGTCCGGCACTCTCTGAAAGACGACTCCCTTTCCGGGGCGCGGAAGTGGGGTGCTTTCGGATGCGTCGAGGTGCATGACTCGGCTCCTGGTTGAAGTAGACCGCCCATGAACGGCGAAGGCGCGCCGTCCGGAGACGGCGCGCCTTGCAGTGTATGCCGCCCGGCTTACCAGCGGTAATGGGCGAATGCCTTGTTCGCGTCGGCCATGCGATGGGTGTCGTCCTTCTTCTTGATGGCGGCACCTTCGTTCTTGGAAGCTGCAATGATCTCCGATGCGAGCTTCTCGGCCATGGACTTCTCGTTCCGTGCACGCGAGTAGGAGATGAGCCACCTCATGGCCAGGGCGGTGCGGCGCTCGGGGCGCACTTCCACCGGAACCTGGTAGGTGGCGCCACCCACGCGGCGGCTCTTCACTTCTACGACCGGCTTCAGGTTGGACAGGGCCTGCTTGAAGATGTTGACCCCGGGCTGGCCGGTGCGGTTCTCCACGATGTCCATCGCGTTGTAGAAGATGCCCTCGGCAGTGGACTTCTTGCCCTGGAGCATCAGCACGTTGATGAACTTGGAGACGGTCTGGCTGTCGTAGCGTGCGTCAGGCAGTACCGGACGCTTGATGGCACTCTTGCGGCGGCTCACTTCTTACCTCCGGCTGCACCAGGCTTCGGGCGCTTGGTGCCGTACTTGGAGCGGCTCTGGTTCCTGCCGTTGACGCCGGCGGCGTCCAGCGTGCCACGAACGATGTGATAGCGAACGCCCGGGAGGTCCTTCACACGGCCACCGCGCACGAGCACGATGGAGTGCTCCTGCAGGTTGTGACCCTCGCCCGGAATGTAGGCGATGACCTCGAAGCCGTTCGTGAGGCGCACCTTGGCCACCTTGCGGAGGGCCGAGTTGGGCTTCTTGGGCGTGGTGGTGTATACACGCGTGCACACGCCCCGCCGGAACGGGTTCGACTTGAGCGCGGGCGACTTGTCCTTCTTTCCGACGTCGCGGCGGCTCTGCCGGACGAGCTGATTGATGGTCGGCATTACCCCTCGGGAACAGACGCAACACCGCCCCACTGTCGGGACGGCACAGATTTTAAGGATAACCCGGCCAGGCCGGGCCTGTCAACTGAGGTACCGGCGCAGGAAACACCCCCGCGCCAGCACCCGAGGTGACCGCGGCGGGATTGACCGAACACGGTCCTCCCCGCCCGCAGCCCCTCTCACTGCTACTCCTCCCTGCTCTCCGCCGGAACTATCCCGCTGCCGAAGCTCGTGCTCTCGGCCATGGATGGCGACAGGAAGTTCGGCAGGATGCTGGGCACCTCCTCCTCCGCCGGAAGCTCCGACGGCATCGGAAGGCCTTCACCCTCGATCTCCACCTCGCGGTACCTGTACACACCCGTACCAGCCGGGATCAGGTGACCGATGATGATGTTCTCCTTCAGGCCGAGCAGCGCATCGTGTGCTCCACGAATGGCCGCATCGGTCAGAACACGCGTGGTCTCCTGGAATGACGCCGCCGAGATGAACGACTGCGTCGTCAGGCTCGCCTTCGTGATTCCCAGAAGCAGCGGCTCGCTCGTGGCCGGACGCTCCTTCTTCTTCTTCGCCCGGTCGTTCACCTCGCGGAACACCTGACGGTCCACGTGCTCCCCTTCCAGGAGCTCCGTGTCGCCCGGATCCAGGATGCGAACCTTCTGGAGCATCTGCTTGACGATCACGCCAATGTGCTTGTCGTTGATCTTCACGCCCTGCAGGCGGTAAACCTCCTGAACTTCGTTCAGCAGGTACTCCTGCACCGCACGCGGACCCTTGATGCGAAGGATGTCGTGCGGGTTCACCGGACCCTCGGACAGCCTGTCGCCTGCGCGCACGCGGTCGCCCTCGTGAACGCGAAGGTGCTTGCCTGCCGGCACCTCGTACAGCTGTGCCGGCTGGGCGGTGTCCTCGATCCACTGTCCGTTCTCGAACCGCATCGGCTGGACGAAGATCTCGCGCTTGCCACGCTTGATGTCTCCGAACCGCACGCTGCCGTCTATCTCCGAGATCGTGGCCGGGTCCTTCGGACGGCGAGCCTCGAACAGTTCCGCCACTCGCGGCAGGCCGCCCGTGATGTCGCGCGTCTTGTAGGCCTCACGACTGATCTTCGCGATCGTCTGGCCGGCGAACACGCGATCGCCGTCATCCACGGTGAGCACCGCGTCCACCGGAACGATGAAGTCGCGCACACGCGTCGCATCATCTCCCTCACCCTGCCACACCTCGATGTGCGGGTGGAGCTTCTTGTCGCGGTCCTCGATCACCACGCGCTGGCGCAGTCCCGTGAGCTCGTCGAGCTCCTCGGAAACCGACTCGCCATCCACGAGGTCCACGAACCGGATGGTGCCCTCCACGTCGGAGATGATGGGGTTGGTGTACGGGTCCCAGGTGAAGATCACCTGGTCCTTCCGCACTTCCTGGCCATCCTCCACCATGAGCACCGCACCGAGCGGAACCGCCAGGCGCGCACCCACGGCCGCGTTGGGATCGCTGGAAGTACGAATCACCAGCTCACCCTCGTACGCGGTCACCACGCGCTGACCCTCGGGGTTGGTGACCGACACGAGACGATCACCGTACTCCACCGTACCCTTCACCTTGGACTTGCGAGCGGTCTGCTCCGCGATGCGTGCAGCCGTTCCGCCAATGTGGAACGTACGCAGCGTGAGCTGCGTTCCCGGCTCGCCGATGGACTGCGCGGCGATGATTCCCACGGCCTCACCGATGTCCACCATTTCCATGGTGGCCAGGTTGCGGCCGTAGCACATGCGGCAGAGTCCACGCTTGGCCTCGCACGTGAGCACCGAGCGGATCTTCACGCTCTCGATGCCCGAATCCTCGATCGCGCGAGCCGTGTCCTCGTCAATGAGCGAACCGGCTTCCGCGATGAGCACGGGACGACCGGAGTCGTCACGCTCGTGCGGATCCTCGATGTCCTCGGCAGCGACGTTGCCGACGATGCGCTCGGAAAGACCCTCGATCACGTCCTCGCCTTCCTTCAGCGAGGAGATCTCGAGGCCCATGATCGTTCCGCAGTCCTCCTCGGTGATCGTCATGTCCTGCGCAACGTCCACCAGGCGGCGCGTCAGGTAACCTGCGTCCGCCGTCTTCAGCGCGGTGTCCGCAAGGCCCTTTCGGGCACCGTGCGTGGAGATGAAGTACTCCAGCACGGAAAGACCCTCGCGGAAGTTCGACCTGATCGGGCTTTCGATGATCTCGCCGATGCCTCCCGTGAGCTTCTTCTGCGGCTTGGCCATGAGGCCGCGCATTCCCGCCAGCTGGCGGATCTGGTCGCGCGAGCCACGCGAGCCGGAGTCGAACATCATGAACACCGGATTGAACCCGCCCTGCGAGTTGCGCATGGTCTTCACCATGGCATCCGCAACGTCCGAGTTCGCGTGCGTCCACGTGTCGATCACCTTGTTGTACCGCTCGCCGTTCGTGATGTTACCGGTCGCGTAGGCGCGCTGGAAGCGCTCCACACGCTCGGTTGCCTCACGAAGCAGCGTCTCCTTCTCCTCCGGAATGTGGAGGTCCTCGATACCGATCGAGACACCGCCACGCGTCGCGTTGAAGAAGCCGAACTCCTTGAGCCTGTCGAGGAAGCGCACCGTGGCGGCAAGGCCGGCACGGCGGTAGCTCTCGAACACCAGCTCGCCGAGCGCACGCTTCTTCATGTCCCGGTTCTGGAAGCCGATCTCCGGCGGAACGATCTCGTTGAAGAGAACGCGTCCGGCCGTGGTGGCCTCCCACCGCGCGCCATCCCTGTCGTCCACCCAGAAGTGCACCGGCGACGCCAGCGTCAGACGGCCGGCAGCGATCGCCATCTCCACCTCGGCAGCCGAGGTGTAGCGCGGGGCTCCCTCGATTCGTGAGGCAAAGTCGGCCGGCTCCTTCGTCGCCACGTAGCAGCCGAGCACGATGTCCTGGCTGGGCTCCGCAACCGGGCGGCCGTCGCTGGGCTTCAGAACGTTGTTGGAAGACAGCATCAGCACACGCGCCTCGATCTGCGCCTCGGGCGAGAGCGGCACGTGCACTGCCATCTGGTCACCGTCGAAGTCCGCGTTGAACGCGGCGCACACGAGCGGGTGAATGCGGATTGCCTTTCCTTCCACCAGCACAGGCTCGAACGCCTGGATGCCCAGGCGGTGGAGCGTGGGCGCACGGTTCAGCAGCACCGGGTGGTCACGGATGATGTCCTCGAGGATCTCATAGACCTCGGGGCTCTCGCGCTCCACGATCTTCTTGGCGCGCTTGACCGTCTCGGCAATGCCGTTCTCCACCAGCTTGTGGATGATGAACGGCTTGAACAGCTCCAGCGCCATTGCCTTCGGCAGGCCGCACTGGTGCAGCTCGAGTTCCGGTCCAACCACGATGACCGAACGACCCGAGTAGTCCACGCGCTTGCCGAGCAGGTTCTGGCGGAAGCGGCCCTGCTTGCCCTTGAGCATGTCCGACAGCGACTTGAGCGGACGCTTGCCGCGGCCGCGGATCGCCTTGGAACGACGGCCGTTGTCGAACAGCGCATCCACCGCCTCCTGCAGCATGCGCTTCTCGTTCCGGAGAATGACCTCCGGAGCGCGGTGCATGATGAGCTTCTGCAGGCGGTTGTTGCGGTTGATGACGCGGCGGTACAGATCGTTGAGGTCGGACGTGGCGAAACGCCCGCCGTCGAGCGGAACCAGCGGACGCAGATCCGGCGGAATCACCGGTATCACGTCCATGATCATCCACTCGGGCTTGTTGCGCGTGTCGCTCTTCTCGCCGGAGTTGCGGAACGCGTCAATGATCTTGAGCCGCTTCAGCTGCTGCTTCTTGCGGTGCTGCGACGTCTCCACGAGCACGCTCGCGCGGAGCTGCTCCGCAACGGCGTCAATGTCCACGCGGCGAAGCAGTTCGCGCACGGCGGGCGCACCGATGTCCGCGAGGAACTCGGTGTCGCCTTCCTCGCGAGCCTTGGCACGCAGCTCGAGGTACTGGTCCTCGTCCAGCAGCTGGTTCCTGCGAACCTCCTGCTGACCCGCCTCGATGACCACGTAGTGCGAGTAGTAGATGACCTTCTCGAGATCACGCAGGGTGAGGTCGAGGAGGTTCCCCATGGGGCTGGGGAGCGTCTTGAAGAACCAGATGTGTGCAACGGGCACGGCCAGCTCGATGTGCCCCATGCGGTCGCGGCGCACCTTGCTGAGCGTGACTTCCACGCCGCAGCGATCGCAGATCACTCCGCGATAGCGGATGCGCTTGTACTTGCCGCAGTGGCACTCCCAGTCCTTCACGGGGCCGAAGATGCGCTCGCAGAAGAGTCCATCCTTCTCCGGCTTGAACGACCGGTAGTTGATGGTCTCCGGCTTGGTCACCTCACCCCATGACCACCAGGTGCGCAGGCCCCCGACCTCGAGGCGCTCGCGCTCCTTGGGGTCCTTCGGGCCGCGAATCTCCTCCGGGGAGGCGATACGCACCTGGATGTAGTCGAACGCGCTCGCGCGCGTTTCGCGCGTGCTGCGGAAATCGATCATGTCTTACTCCTCGCTACCGCCAAGGCCGTTGCCTCCACCCGTTCCGTCACCGGCGAACCCGTCGCCGGCGGAGCCGGGAGAGCCCGTGCCGTTGCCGTCCAGGCGGGCACCGAACGCGTCGGTCGCATGGGTGCCCATCGTGACGTGAATGCCCAGCGCCTGCAATTCCTTAACGAGAACGTTGAACGACTCCGGAATTCCCGGCTCCGGCAGGTTCTGTCCCTTCACGATCGCTTCGTAGACGCGGCTGCGCCCGTTCACGTCGTCGGACTTCACCGTGAGCATCTCCTGCAGGACGTGCGCTGCGCCGTATGCTTCCAGCGCCCACACCTCCATCTCTCCGAAGCGCTGTCCACCGAACTGCGCCTTGCCCGCCAGCGGCTGCTGCGTGACCAGCGAGTACGGACCGATGGACCGCGCGTGGATCTTGTCGTCCACGAGGTGCGAGAGCTTCAGCATGTAGATCTCGCCCACCGTGACCGGTGCGCTGAACGGCTCGCCGCTGCGACCATCGCGCAGGCGCACCTTGCCTGACGGCAGGAGGCCCGCAAGACGCATCAGCTCGCCGACCGCGGCATCCACGTCCGCTTCCGACTTCCTGCCCAGCATTCCGGCAAGAGCCGGCAGCTCCTCGGACAGCAGGATCTGCACAGGGTCGCGACCCTGCAGCTCCTCCAGCTCGGCGATCGAAGCGCGCGCGGCCGCACGGACATCGTCCGGCTGCTCGTCACTCTCCGACGCCTCACGAGCGAACGCCAGTCGCGCCGCGATCTCGTCTTCCTCGCGCTGCGCCAGCTCCTTCGCCGCAGCTCCCAGGAAGTCGCGCACGCGAGTGAACAGGGCCTTCGTCTCCGCAGACATGTTCCGACCGAACAGGTCGTTGATGTTCGCGTCGGCGAGAAGCTCCACCTTGTTCAGCTCAGCCGCAGTCGGCTTGATGTCCGCGAGCATCGAGCGAATCTCCTCGTCGCTCACCGGATCCATCGAAGCGTTCAGGCGCAGCGTCTCGCGAGCCCACGTGATGCCGGCAAGCTTCAGCAGCAGGCCAATCTCACGCTCGCTCGCGCCCTGGAACACCGGCGTCTTGGCGTAGAAGCCAAGGATGCGCGCGGCCCACCCGAGGTGGGTCTCCAGGATCTGTCCCACGTTCATGCGGCTCGGCACGCCGAGCGGATTGAGGACGATGTCCACCGGGCGCCCGTCGGGGAGGAACGGCATGTCCTCCTCCGGCACGATGCGCGCGACGATGCCCTTGTTTCCGTGGCGTCCCGCCATCTTGTCGCCCACCGAGACCTTGCGCTTCTCGGCGAGGTAAACCTTCACGAGCTGGATCACGCCCGGCGGGAGCTCGTCAGGCTGCAGGATGCGATCGATCCGCTCCTCCGCCCGCTCCTCCAGACGCGCCTTCTCCTCGTTCGCCGCATCTATGATGCGACGCACCTGCTCGTTCACCTCACGATCCGCAACGCGGAACGTCTTGAGGTCAATCGTGGCGAACTTCAGGTCGGCCAGGGTCTCGGCGTCCAGCACGGTCTCCGCGGGGATAGCCTCCTCCACCGTTCCCGCACGCAGCGCGAGCGCCACCGTCTGGCCTTCGAGGACTTCACGAAGCTCGGCGTCGCGAACCTCGTTCACGCGCAGCTTCTCCTCGGTCTCCAGCCGGCGAACCTCGCCGATGCGCTCGCCGCGATCCTTCTCGACAACCTGGTCCTCGATGCGCGAGAAGATCTTCACGTCAATGACCACTCCCTCCATGCCAGGGGGCACCTTGAGGGACGAGTCCTTCACGTCCTTCGCCTTCTCACCGAATATGGCGGTGAGGAGCTTCTCCTCGGGGGAGAGCTCGGTCTCGCCCTTCGGCGTGATCTTCCCGACGAGGATGTCGCCAGGCTGCACGTGCGCACCGATGCGCACGATGCCTCGATCGTCGAGATCCACCAGCGCCTCCTCGGAGACGTTGGGAATCTCGCGCGTGATCTCCTCCTGGCCGCGCTTCGTGTCACGAACGTGCAGCTCCAGCTCCTGGATGTGGATGGACGAGTAGACGTCCTCCACCACCACGCGCTCGCTGAGCACGATGGCATCCTCGAAGTTGTGCCCGTACCACGGCATGAATGCCACGGTCACGTTCGCGCCGAGCGCCAGCTGCCCCATCTCGGTAGCGGCTCCGTCGGCGAGAACCTCGCCTTCCTTCACGCGCTGGCCGAGCCTGACGAGCGGACGCTGGTTGATCGCGGTGTCCTGGTTGGTGCGCCAGAACTTCTTCAGGCGATAGCGATCCTGCGAGGTGAGTCCGGCAAGCGGACGATCCTCGCCACGGCGCTCCTTCTTGCCGTTGCGCCTGGGCGTTCCGGCGTCCACGATGATCTCGTCCGCCGTAACGCGCGTGACGATACCCGGACGCTTCGCGATGACCACCGCACCCGAGTCGCGCGCCACCGTCTCCTCCAGGCCGGTGCCGACCACCGGCGTCTGGGGGTTCAGGAGCGGCACTGCCTGACGTTGCATGTTCGAGCCCATGAGGGCACGGTTTGCGTCGTCATGCTCCAGGAACGGAATGAGCGCAGCGGCGATGGACACGAGCTGTTCCGGCGCCACGTCCATGTACTCGATGCGATCGGGTGGCTCGAGCGGGAAGTCGCCTTCCTGCCTGCAGAGCACCAGGTCGTTCACGAACGTGCCGTCGGCGTTCAGCGGGGCGCTGGCCTGTGCGATCAGCGCGCCTTCCTCACGAGTGGCGTCCAGCCACTCGAACTCGTTGGTCACCTTGCCGTCGCGGACCACGCGGTACGGCGTTTCCACGAAGCCAAGGTCGTTCACTCGCGCATAACACGCGAGCGACGTGATGAGACCGATGTTCGGACCTTCCGGCGTCTCGATCGGGCACATGCGGCCGTACTGCGAGTAGTGCACGTCGCGCACCTCGAAGCCCGCACGCTCCCTCGTGAGGCCGCCCGGACCGAGCGCCGAAAGACGTCGCTTGTGTGTCAGCTCCGCCAGCGGATTCGTCTGGTCCATGAACTGGCTGAGCTGCGACGATCCGAAGAACGCCTGGATCACCGCGGACACCGTCCTCGCGTTCACGAGGTCGTCCAGCGAGATCTTCTCGGGGTCCGTGTTGATGGACATCCGCTCCTTGACCAGGCGCGCCAT
>CAYQAO010000055.1:16460-19015 GCA_964415485.1 uncultured Gemmatimonadaceae bacterium | reverse complement strand
GCCCGGACAGGTACGACGAACGGCGGGGAGCCCTCACGAGCTCCCCGCCGCCTTGCAACGATCCCACCCCCTTACTGCACCGTATTGATCATGTCGAAGATCGGCAGGTACATCGCCACGATCATTCCTCCAACCACCACACCCAGGAACACGATCATTATCGGCTCGAGGAGGCTCATCAGCACGCTCACCGCCGCATCTACTTCATCATCGTAGAAGTCCGCGATCTTCGTGAGCATCTCGTCCAGTCCACCGGTCTGCTCACCCACCGCGATCATCGAGATCACCATCGGCGGGAACACCTGCGACTTCTGCAGCGGAGCCGCAATCGTGTCACCGCCCGCAATGCTCGCGCGGCTCGCCATCACCGCATCCTGAATCACGCGGTTGCCCGCAGTCTTCGCCGTGATCTCCAATCCGTCCAGGATGCTCACGCCGGAGCTGATCAGCGTACCGAGAGTCCGCGTGAAGCGCGACACGGCAGACTTCAGCAGAACGTCGCCCAGAACCGGCATCCTCAGCATCAGACGGTCTATCACCAACCTTCCATTGTCCGTGCCGTAGTACTTCTTCAACCCGAAGCCGAGCGCACCGGCACCGAGGAACAGCGCCCACCAGTAGGCCAGCAGGAAGTCGGACATCCCCATCACGACTCGTGTAGGCAGCGGCAGCGCCACACCCACGGAGCCGAACATCTCCGCGAAGGTCGGGATCACCTTCCAGAGCAGGATCAGGATGGCACCGGCCGCCACCGACATGATCACGCCAGGATAGGTCATCGCACCCTTCACCTTCCTCACAAGGGCGTCGTTCTTCTCGAGGAAGAAGGCGAGCCTGTTCAGAATGGTGTCCAGGATACCACCGGCCTCACCGGCCGCGACCATGTTCACGTACAGGTCGCCGAATGCCTTGGGGTGCTTGGCAAGTGCATCCGCCACCGTGTTGCCGCTCTCCACGTCATAGACGACGGCGCGGGTGACGTTGGCCAGCGTCTTGTTCTCGGTCTGCTTCGCCAGGATGTCAAGCGCCTGCACGAGCGGAAGGCCGGCGTTGATCATCGTCGCGAACTGGCGCGTGAAGATCACCACGTCGCGCATCTTGATGCTCCCGCCACGAGGCTTGCGCGACTTCTCCTTGTCCACCTTCACGACAGTGAGCCGCTGGCGGCGGAGCTGGGTGATCACGTCCTCGCGCGTCGGCGCCTCTATCGTGGCAGTCCGGAGTTCACCGGACATTGCTCGAGCTGTGTACGTGAAGGTAGGCATGATCTCGACTTTCTGGGTCTGGGCTGGACTGGGAAACCGGGAGGAGCGGGAAGAGAGCGCGGAACCGGGGAGCGGTGATGCGGGATTCGTAGCGCGACGGCTGACCTTTCCCCTTTTACCGCGCCCCCGGTCCGTAGTGCGCTATCGCCGCCCCGCTCCCGCCATCTGCATGCGACCGTTCGAGGCCGCC
Source organism: uncultured Gemmatimonadaceae bacterium (assembly GCA_964415485.1). Classification (GTDB taxonomy): domain Bacteria; phylum Gemmatimonadota; class Gemmatimonadetes; order Gemmatimonadales; family Gemmatimonadaceae; genus JBBQHX01. Next base: position 17,560 of record CAYQAO010000055.1, on the reverse strand, counting down.
TGACGTGGATCCGTTCCGGCCTCGGGAACCTCGTGTCCCGTGAGGCGGAGCAGCTCGTTGGGGTCGGGCGACACGCGCAGGCACTCCTCCAGCGACACTTCCCTTCCCATGTACAGCTGGTACAGGGCGTCGTTGAGCGTCTGCATGCCGAATTTCTTGCCCGACTGCATGAGTGAGTAGATCTGGTGCACCTTGTCGTCGCGGATGAGGGCGCGAATCGCCGGCGTCACCACGAGAATCTCCGCGGCCATCGCGCGCCCGGTTCCGTGCATGCGCGGAAGCAGGGTCTGCGTGATGATTCCCTCCAGCACGAACGACAGCTGCGCACGCACCTGGCTCTGCTGGTGCGCGGGGAACACGTCAATGATCCTGTTGATCGCCTCGGCCGCCGAGTTGGTGTGGAGCGTGGCGAAGGCCAGGTGACCCGTCTCGGCGATGGTGAGCGCGGCCTGGATGGTCTCCTGGTCGCGCATCTCACCGATGAGTATGACGTCCGGGTCCTCACGCAGCGCGTACTTGAGCGCGCTCGCAAAGGACTTGGTGTCGGTCCCCACCTCACGCTGGTTGACGATGCAACCCTGGTGACGGTGGATGAACTCGATCGGGTCTTCCACGGTGATGATGTGCCCGCGGCGCTCGCGATTGATCTTGTCTATCATCGCGGCGAGGGTGGTGGACTTTCCGCTTCCCGTGGGGCCGGTGACGAGCACGAGGCCGCGCGGCTTCTCGGCCATCTGGGCGATCACGCCCGGGAGGCCCAGCTCGTCGAAGCTCTTGATCTGGAAGGGGATCTGCCTGACGACCATGGACACGCAGCCGCGCTGCTTGAAGCAGTTGCCGCGGAAGCGCGCGAGGTTCGCGATGCCGAACGAGAAGTCCAGCTCGTCCTCCATCTCGAAGCGCTTCTTCTGGTTGTCCGTGAGCACCGAGTACGCGAGGGCGAGCGTGTCCTTCGGCGTGAGCACGTGCTCGATGGACGAGTCCAGGATGTCGCCGTCAATGCGCATCTTGGGCCTCTCGCCTGCCGAGATATGCAGGTCCGACGCCCCTCGCTCGATCATCTCCTCGAGGAGGGCACGCAGGTTCACAGTCGAAGCGGT
>CAYQAO010000055.1:0-16360 GCA_964415485.1 uncultured Gemmatimonadaceae bacterium | reverse complement strand
GTCTCCCTCATCACCTGCTCCAGCGTCGTGATTCCCTTCAATACCTTCAGCCAGCCGTCCATGCGGAGCGTCAGCATTCCTTCTTCAATGGCCTTGTCGCGAATTGCCGCGGCGCTCTCGCCCTGCACCACCATGCGGCGCAGCGCGGCGCTCATCGGCATCACCTCATAGAGACCCTGACGGCCCTTCATCCCGAGGCCGCCGCAGTCCTCGCACCCTGCGCCGCGGAAGTAGGGCAGTTCGCCCACCTTCGTGTCCAGCGACAGGTTCGCGAGGAGCGGTGCCGCCCAGGGGGTCGCCTTGGCCTTGGCATCGTTCAGCGCACGCTCGGTGAAGCGCAGCTCTCGCAGAGTGGTGTCCCTCGTGACCTTCGCGGCCGTGAACTCCAGGTCGTCCGGCATGTACTGCTCCTTGCACTTCGAGCAGATGCGCCTCACGAGACGCTGCGCCAGCACCAGGTTCAGGGCGGACGCCACGTTGAACGGCTCCAGCCCCATGTCCAGCAGTCGCGTCACCGTCTCCGGTGCGGAGTTGGTGTGCAGCGTGGAGAGAACCATGTGGCCCGTGAGCGCCGCCTTGATCGCGATGCCGCCCGTCTCCAGGTCGCGGATCTCGCCGACCATGATGATGTTCGGGTCCTGCCGCAGGAACGCCTTCAGCGCCGCCGCGAAGGTCATCCCGATCTCGTTGCGCACGAGCACCTGGTTGATCCCGTAGAGGTTGTACTCCACGGGGTCCTCCGCCGTCATGATGTTCGAATCCACCACGTTGATCTTGCTCAACGCGGAGTACAGCGTGGTGGTCTTTCCCGAGCCCGTGGGTCCGGTGACGAGCACCATTCCGTACGGGTTCTGCACCGCCTCCATCAGGTCGGCCTCGGCGCGCGGCTCGATGCCGAACTTCTCGAGGTCGAGCGTGAGGTTGCCCTTGTCGAGGATTCGCAGAACCACCTTCTCGCCGAACAGCGTGGGCAGCGTGGAGACGCGGAAGTCCACCACCTTCTTGCCCAGCTTGATCTTGATGCGCCCGTCCTGCGGCACGCGGCGCTCGGCGATGTTCAGGTTCGCCATGATCTTGAAGCGCGAGATGAGCGCAGCCTTCATCTTGAAGGGAGGCTTCATCACTTCCATCAGCGCACCGTCAATGCGGTAGCGCACGCGCAGCTCGTGCTCGAAGCACTCGAAGTGGATGTCCGATGCGCCGCGGTGAACGGCATCCGTGAGGATGGCGTTGATGAGCTTGACGACAGGCGCCTCGTCCACAGCCGCAGTGAGCGCGGCAACCGAGACGTCGTCGTCTTCCTCCTCCACCACCTCCACGTCCTGGTCCAGGTCGGCGACAAGGTCGTCGAGCATGGACTGCATCGCGGCGTCGGCGGCGCCGGGGCTGTCGTAGACCTTCTCGATCGCGTCGCGCAGCAGCATCTCGCCCGCGATGACCGGGAAGATGTCCATCCCCGTGCGGAACTTGAGCTCGTTGACCACGCCAACGTCGCCCGGGTCTGCCATGGCCACGGTGAGCGTGCGACCCTCACGACGGAGCGGGAGAACCAGGTGCTTCTGCGCGATCTCCGCCGGCACGGTGCGCGCGATGCGCGCGTCCACCTGGTGCCGGGACAGGTCCACCGCCGGCATCCTGTAGTGTCGCGCCAGGGCGCGCGTGAGATCCAGCTCGGTCACGTAGCCGAGCTTGACGAGTGCCGACCCGATCCTCAGGCCGCTGGCCTTGCGCTCCGTGAGGGCGCGCTCCAGCTGCTCCTTCGTGACGATTCCCTCGCGAATGAGCATCTCGCCCAGTCGCTCATGGGGCTGGCCAGGCGCTGCCGCGCCGCCAGCTGAACGCGCACTGTTGTTGTTGGAGCTTACGGGAGAGGCCATGGAGGTCGCGGAAGTTGCAACTGTAACCACGCCCGCCGATTGCGCGACCCTACGGGGGGCGCGCCGAACCGGATCGAGGACGGCCGGACGCTCGCCCCCCCGGGGAAGCACTGGGAACCGAGGGGCCGACATCCTTGGGACGCGGCCTGCCGGAAAACGTCACGTAGGGGCGGATGACCTCGGCCAGCTTGGGGCCCACTCCCGAGACCCGCTGCAGCTCGGCGAGCGAGCCAAAAGGGCCGTTGGTCTCCCGGTCCGTGACGATCCGGGCTGCGAGCACGGGCCCTATCCTCGGGAGTCGGTCGAGCTCAACGGCGGCAGCGACGTCCACATCTATGACGAGCGGGGCCTCAGGCTCTTTCGGCGCCCTGGCCTTCGCGCGCGGGCCTGCCTTTCCGGCAGCCCTGGCCTCAGCGGCGGAATCGGTAGCCCGGAGCTGCGCGATCAGCGCCGGGTCGTTGCGGTTGACGTCACCGACTCCGCGCGCGGCCAGCACGCGCGTGCCGGCGCCGAGCAGCCCGACGCACGCGATGAAGGCAAGGGCCTTTCGTTCGGCGGGGGTGGGCATGCGCGCACGGTAGTGCGCATGCAGCGTTACGGCGGCACCGAATTGTTTCGTACCGGAGCGAAAGGGCGTACGGCGGGGAAGAGGGAACCGTGACTGGGGAAGAGGGACTGTCTCCCGGGCTGACGTTACGCGCCTGGCTCATCTGTCATCCCTCATGAGCGGAGCGAGTGTCGGGATCCGCCTTCTACTGGTAGTGGCCGGCTTCGGTGCAGGGTGAGTAGATCCCGACGCTTCGCGCGGGATGACAGCGGGGGAGGTAGTGGCCGGCTTCGGTGCAGGGTGAGCAGATCCCGACGCTCGCGGCTTCGCCGCTCGTGCGGGATGACAGATGGCAGGCAGTTCCCCTTCCCTAGTCCCTCTTTCCTCTTCCCTTCGCCCTTGTCCCTACAACCCTCTGATCACCGCCATCGCCACCTCCCCCATCGTCTGCAGCGACTTCGCGGACACCTTGTCCAGCGTGTCGTCGGGGGTGTGGTGCGGGGGGTACTCCAGGTCTATCACGTTTATGACTCTCAGGCCCGCCTGCTGGAGCGGCACGTGGTCGTCCGTGATCGCGCCCACGGAGTAGTCCACGAACACCGAGCCGTAGCCCAGCTCGCGCGCGGTCCGCCACACGCGGTCCACGACCTCGGGGGCGGCGCGGAGGGAGTAGTCCTCCTGGTACACGCGCTGGTTCACGTCACCCACCATGTCCCAGACGACGCCCAGCATCGGGTTGTAGTCGGGGTCGGGCAGGTTCTGCGCGAAGTAGCGAGACCCGATGAGCACGTCCTGATCGCGGTCGAAGTCGCCGTAGTCCTCGCCATCGGTGAAGAGGAGGTCCACGCCCACGCCGGGCGCCTCGGTCTTCAGCTGGTCGGCGATCGCCATGAGGAGCGCCACGCCCGAGCCGCCGTCGTTCGCGCCCGGCACCGGGATGTTGCGGCGGGCCGCGTCAGCCTTGTCCGAAATGGGACGCGTGTCCCAGTGGGCCACGTAGAGCACTCGCCGCGGCGCGTCCGGCCGGAAGCGGGCCAGAACGTTCCGCATGGGCAGCGAGTCGCCCGCGGCGGTAACGTGGGTCCACGTCTGCTCGATCACCGTGTCCGAGCGCTCGCGCATCTGCTCCACGAGCCAGTCGCCCATGCGCTGGTGACCCTCGGTGCCCGGCACCCTCGGGCCGAACTCGAGCTGCGCGGCCACGTACTCGAGCGCGCGATCTCCGTCGAAGGCGGGCCGCTGGGGCGCGGAGTCGCTGCACGCGACGGCGAACATGACGAGGGCGAGGGGCACGGATGTGAGACGGCGCGACATGAACGGCGGATGAGGAGCGGTGTATTCAGTGACCGGTTACCTTTGTTCGGTTCACCGGGTGCAGGAATATACCCCCCGCCCCGGTTGCTGGACCACCGGAATCACATGTGCGCTGTCTGGCGGCGGGTGCGCCGCGTTCCAGGCGTGCCGCCCGGACAGGCTGCGCAACCCGCAGGTGTCGCCACCCCCGACACGATTCGTGAAGATCCTAGACAAGTACGTGCTGCGGGAGCATGCGGGGCCCCTGGTGTTCGCCCTGTCCGCGCTTACGTCGCTCCTGCTGCTCAACTACATAGCGAAGCAGTTCGCTCGGCTCGTGGGCAAGGGACTGCCCTGGAGCGTGATCGGGGAGTTCTTCATGCTGTCGCTGCCGTTCGTGGTGGCCATGACGCTGCCGATGGCAGTGCTGGTGTCCACGCTGTACGCGTTCAGCAGGCTCTCGGCCGAAAGCGAGATAACGGCGCTCAAGGCGAGCGGCGTGAGCATGCCGCGACTGATGGTGCCCGTGGTCCTCGCGTCAATGGTGCTGTCGCTGGTGATGGTGTGGTTCAACGATTTCGTGCTGCCGAACGCCAACCACCAGCTCGCAACGCTGCAGTACGACATCGCGCGCGTGAAGCCCACCTTCGCGCTCAACGAGCAGGTGATCAACCCCGTGAGCGAGGGTCGCATCTACCTGAAGGCGGGGCGCATTCCGCGCGGCTCGAACCGCATGTACGAGGTGGTTCTCTACACGCTGGACAATCCCAACAGCCGACGCACCATTCACGCTGACAGCGGCGAACTGGCCTTCGCCCCCAACGGCGGCGACCTGCTGATGACGCTGTACGACGGCGCGGTGCAGGAGCTCCCCATGGGCGAGCGGCGCGGCGAGCTGCAGCGGATCTTCTTCGAGACGCAGCTCATTCGCGTCAAGGACGTGGGCAACCAGCTGGAGCGCAGCACGGACCGCACGCAGAAGACCGACCGCGAGATGTCCATCTGCGAGATGCAGGACGAGACGCGGGTGTCGGTGCACGAGCACCTCACTCGTCAGGCAGAGCTGGAGCGCACGCTCATGGAGATCACGCGTGCGCTTGCCCTGGGCGAGCCGGCGCCTCCGCGGAGCGAGGCGGACACCGTCGTCGCACGCCAGGCCGACGCACCCTTCGGGCTTGGCGCGCTGTACTGCAAGGCCATCGCGTGGATACTGCCCGGCGAGGCCCGTGCCCAGGATCCGTCGTCAGGCGGCTCCGCCTCCGACGCCGCCGAGACCGCCGCACGCGGCGCTGCGACGGGCGCACAGCGCGCAGAACAGGACACCCCCCCGGTACCCAGGGTCGTGACCGCCAGCACGGTCGCCAGCCTCGTGGAGTCCGCGAACGTGCGGATCGGCCACAGTGCACAGAAGGCGAGACAGCTGCAGGTGGAGGTGGAGAAGAAGTTCGCGCTGGCGGCAGCCTGCACGGTGTTCGTTCTCTTCGGCGCGCCGCTCGCCCTCAGGTTCCCCCGCGGCGGCGTGGGCCTCGTGCTGGGAATCAGCATCGTGGTCTTCGCGCTGTACTACGTGGGCCTCATCGGCGGGGAGTCGCTGGCCGACCGCGGCAGGGTGCCTCCCTTCATCGCCATGTGGGGCGCCAACATCGTGTTCACCGCCATCGGCCTCGTGCTCATCGCGCGCATGGGACGTGAGGCATCCACCGCCCGAAGCGGCGACTGGCACGAGAAGCTGGACGCGGTGCGCGACTGGTTCGCGAGGCGCCGGGGCACCGCCCCGGAACCCGGGGCTGCCGCCTGACGCGCATGTCCATGCGACCGCTGCGCGGCCTGTTCGGGCCGCTCGACCGATACGTGTTCCGGGAGTTCTGGCGCATCTTCCTCGTGTCGGCGATCGGGTTTCCCGTCCTCACGATCGTCATAGACCTCACCGACAACCTGGACAAGTACCTGGAGCGCAACCTGCCGAAGGGCGACATTGCGCTCGCGTACCTGTACTGGCTTCCGGAGTCGGCGTTCCTCGTGATGCCTGCAGCGGTGCTCTTCGCCACCGTCTTCTCGATAGGCTCGTTCACCAGGCACTCGGAGATCACGGCGGCGAAGGCGTCAGGCATCAGCTTCTACCGCATGATCCTCCCCATCTTCGTGGGGGCCTTCATCGCGACCGGGCTGGGCCTGCTGATCGGCGAGATCTCGCCCACCACCAACCAGCGGCGCGCCGAGCTGCTGCGGGAATCGCAGTTCACCACGTCGTCGCAGAGGTTCAACTTCGCGATAGCGGGAGACGGCGGCCGCGTCTACAAGATCACGCAGCTGAACGGCCGATTCGAGACGCTCCAGGGGCTCGAGCTGGAGCGGCGCGGCAGCGGCCCCGACTTCCCGACCTACGTGCTCACGGCGGACGCCGGCGAGTACGACCGGGATCGCGGCTGGCTGCTCCGCGACGGGTACCTGCACGTGGTTCCCGACAGCGGCGCGGACTTCGCCGTGAAGTTCGACTCCTCCCTCGCAAGGGGCATGGACGTGGAGCCGCGCGACCTGCTGTCGCACGAACGCGACCCGGAAGAGCTTTCCTACGAGGACCTCGGCACTTACATACAGACGCTGGAGCGATCCGGCGGCAATGCGGACAAGTTGCGCGTGGGGCGGATGCTGAAGATCGCGATTCCGGTCACGTGCATCATCATTGCGCTGTTCGGTGCGCCGCTCGCCACCAGCTCGCAGCGGGGCGGCGCTGCATACGGCGTCGGCATCAGCCTCGGCACCACCATCCTGTTCCTGCTCCTGATCCAGCTCACCCGGGCCATCGGGTCGAGCGGCGTGATCAAGCCCGAGCTCGCGGCCTGGATTCCGGGCCTGCTGTTCGGACTGGTGGGACTGGTGCTGCTCTGGCGGGTGAGAACCTGACGAGTACGAAGCGGACCTGGCATGAGGCAGACTTGACACGTGACGATGCGTGAACATGCGGGAGCCTGACGTGAAGATCCCGGACCTGACGTGGAGGACGCCGACTTGACGGCGCCGGCACGAACCTCGCCCGGCGTGCGCCCGCGCGACATCGGCGTGATCGAGCGCCTGCTCGGCCGGCTCGGATACTGGGGGCTGGGCGTCATGAGCGACGCCGGGCGCCGGGCGTACTTCGGGCGGGACATCATCCGCGGCCTGGCGGAGCCGCGCACCTGGGCGGCCGAGGCCGTCCGGCAGATGCGCTCGATAGGCGTGGGCTCGCTGCCGCTGGTGATCATCGTCGCGGCATTCCTGGGCGGTGTCACCGCCTTCCAGACGCGCTACCAGCTGTTCGGCGGCGTGCAGCTTTCCGTGGTGGGGCTCATCGCCAGGCAGAGCATCGTGCTCGAGCTCGGCCCGCTGCTCACGGGGCTGGTGCTCACGGGACGAGTGGGCGCACGCATGACTGCGGAGATCGGCACCATGCGCGTCACCGAGCAGATAGACGCCCTGGAGACGCTGGCCTACGATCCCGTGGCGTACCTCGCGCTCCCGCGGCTGCTCGCCGCGCTCGTGATGCTCCCTGCCCTCACGATGATCGCGAACGCGACGGCGATCCTCAGCGCGTACCTCACGCTGATCTTCGCCACGGACGTGACGTCTGCCGACTTCATCTCCGGGTTGCGCCTGGCGTTCACGCCGTTCCAGCTGATCTACAGCCTTATCAAGGCCACGGCATACGGCGGCGCAATTGCGTTCGTGTGCGCCTATGAGGGCTACTCCGTATCCGGCGCCGGCGCGGAAGGCGTCGGCCGCTCCACGGCGAAGGCCGTGGTCATCGCATCCGTGACGATCCTGGTGTTCGACGGGATCATAGCGGCACTGCTCGCACCGTTCATTCAGGCATGAGACGCAGAACCGACGAGGCACTGGTCGGCCTCCTCCTCGTGATCGCCATCGCAGTCGGCATACTCGGAACCATCTGGCTGGTCCGTGGCGGCTTCGAGCAGGGGTACCCCCTTTATGCGCGCTTCCCCTGGGGCGCGGGACTCAGCAAGGGTCAGCCCGTGCTGCTTGCCGGCATCAACGTGGGATACGTGGCAGAGGCCGAGCTGGACCCGAACGGGACGATCGTCGTGGAGATGCGGATCAGCGACGACTACGGCATCCCGATCAACTCCACGGCCACGGTGGTGCCGGTCGGCATCTTCGGCGACCAGGCCATCGCGCTAACGCCGGCGCGCGCCGTCACCCAGTATCTCCCGGCGGGCGACACGCTGCCTGTCGGCCCGGGAGCGCCGAGCATCGAGATGCTGATGAGCCGCGTGGACTCAATTGGCCGCTCGGTGGCCGACGTGGCCGACAAGTTCAGCGTGGAGCTGGTCCAGAACGGCGGCATAGAGGACCTGCGTAGAACGCTGGCGTCCACGAACGCGCTCGTGCAGCAGCTGGCCCAGATTGCCGTGCAGCAGTCCCAGGAGCTGAGCCTGACGAACGCCACGCTTCGCCGATCCATCTCCGCACTGGACTCGGCGCAGCTGGACAGCGCCGTTCGCAACCTGCAGCGCACCACGGCGAACGCCGAGGTGCTCACGGCGGAACTGCGCACCACCGCGCTGAAGCTGAACTCGGTGCTGGCAGCCGCTGACAGCGGGGACGGCACGCTTGCGCGCCTGCTGCACGACCCGGGGTTGTACACGGACCTGCGGGGCCTCGTGGCGCGGCTGGACTCGCTCACGATGGACGTGAAGGGGAATCCGAGGAAGTACCTGAATCTGTCTATTTTCTGAGGTGTGCGACGCGCTGCGCGCGTCGTGTGCCTGAGGGGGTTGGGGGTTGGGGGTTGGGGCTCGCGTGCGTCGAGAGCGTACCGGAACTCGAGAATCCAGCGCCTGCAGGAGACTCCCGGCTTCAGGAGGGTCTCTCCTTGAGGGAGTTGAACAGGCCGTTGAGACCCTGTCCACGTGATCCATGGACTCTGCGACGTCATCCTCCTGGACGTAACCCAGATCGATCGCGGTGATCAGGGCTGTCTCCACCTCGGTACAGGAACCGATAGCGTGCGACACCGAACGCCTGTAGTCGCCGACATACTTTCTTCCGTACCCTTCCGCAATATTCAGGGTCACCGACGTGGCTGCTCTGCGAAGCTGGGCGGAGAGCGCATAGCTCTCGTACGCCGGGAACCGGAAGGAGAGCGGATAGACGCACACGACCATTTCGCGAGCTTTCCACCACACTTCCAGCCCCGCAACACCCTTGTTGGATCCGGCGCGCATAACGAGGAGAGTTGGGTCGATATAGGATCGTTGAAGGTGCAAGCTGAATCCTTCTCGATTGAAATACCCAACCGATTTTCTGCGACGAGCGTCATATGACGGCAGGCGTGTAAGCCCTGTGGCCAACACTCCAAGCGCCCACCCAACACACGCGAGCCCCAACCCCCAACCCCCGACACCCCCAAAAAGCGACGAGGCCCACCCCGAAGGGGTGGGCCTCGTCGTACTCCTTATCCCCAATCAGAACGAGTAACGCACCGAGAACTGCATCTGCCAGTTCGACGCCAGCGACTCGCTGGTGAACTGCTCGTACGTGGGATTGAAACGCACTACCGGCACGCCCGTCGCCAGGCTGTTGCCGTTGCTCACGGAACGCTGGTCGTACAGGTTCTGCGACGCAAAGCCCTGCGTCTCGAACTTGCCCCAGTCCTTGTTGAGCAGGTTGAGGAAGTTGATCACGTCCACGCGAACCGTGAGGTTCTGGCCGCGGAACGTTGGCAGCGCCTGCTCCAGCGCCACGTCCACACGGTTGCTGAACGGTGCACGGCAGGAGTTGCGCTCCATGATCTTGCCACGCTGCTCGCGCAGGCACTTCGCATTCTCGATGAAGGCGAAGAACGCGTCCGACTGCTCCGCAGCCGTGAAGTCCGCCCAGCCCGCATCGAACTGCGGCGCACGCGGATCGTCCGGACCCGTGGGGATGTACACCGGGTCGTTCTGCGTGAAGCCGTCGCCGTTCAGGTCGCCGCTCGACACGTAGTTGAACGCCTGGCCGCTCTCACCGCGGTACAGCACGGTGAAGGTCGTCTGGGACGGCGCGGTGTAGGACGCCATCGCCACGATGCGGTGCGGCTGCTCGAAGAGCGACGTGGCCGTGCTCAGGTCGTCCTGGCGACCGGCGTAGGAGCGACCGAAGCGGTACTGCGAGAAGGCCGTGCTCGAGGTGAGGTTCTGCACGTCCTTCGCCTGCGTGTAAGTGTAGAAGATGGAGCCGCCGAAGCCGTCCGCGAAGTTCCGCGTGAGGCCCGCCGTGAGCGAGTAGCTGTAGTCCTTGCTCTGGTTCTCCACGTCCAGCACGGTGGTGCGGCCGGCCGCCACGAGCGCCGGATTGTTCGGCGTGAGGCCGTACAGCACGCGGCCGTCGGGGTCCGTTCCAACCGGGCCGGCCAGCGCGCGGTTGATGTAGAAGAGGTTGTTCAGGCCGCGCGTGTACACACCCTCGAAGGTGGCGACCCAGCGACCGTCGAACAGCGAGCGGTCGTACGCGAGGTTTCCGCGCAGGTTCTGCGGGAACTTCAGGTCCTTGCTGAGAAGGTTCACTTCCGAACCCGCCGCAGCGGTCGTTCCGTCTCCGCACTCCACCGGCGGCGTCGCAACCGACACCGCGTTGAACGCAGGCACACCCTGCGCCGCGCGGCAGGTGAGCAGCGCAACGCCGGACATTCCGCCGGAGTTCTGGAATGCGTTCGAGAGCCACACGTACGCCGGGCGGCCCGTGAACACCCCAACGCCACCGCGCAGCTGGTTCACGCCGTCGCCGGTCACGTTCCAGTTGAAGCCGAAGCGCGGCGAGATTGTGACGTTGTTGGACGGCACCTCATCGGTGCGACGACCGAAGTCCGCCTCGATGGTGGGGTTGTAGGGCGGCTTGTCGCGGAACGTCGGCGCCTCCACGCGCACGCCGAAGTTCATGTTGAAGTTGTCGCTCACGGTCCACTCGTCCTGCGCGAACACGGACCAGTTGAACGCGTTGATGCGAACTGCGCCGTCACCCTCGACGGGCACACCCACGATGTACTCGCGGGCATCGCCGGCTTCCATCAGCTCCGGCGAGTCGAAGATCCAGGCGCCGCCGGTGGACTGCGCGAACAGGTTGCGCGCCTTGTAGAACGTGTTCTGCGTGCCGATCGTCAGGCGGTGCGAGCTGCCGAGCGGCATGGTGTAGCTGTCGGAGATCTCGACGATGTCCTGGTCCAGCTCGTTGCCGTGCGAGAAACGCTCGGAGCCGGCGCGAAGCGTTGCCACACCGGGGAACACCGTCGTCACCTGCGGCATGCCACGCACCACCGGGGTACGACGATCCCGGATGGTCGTGTAGCCCACGTTGAACTCGTTGTAAGAACCGTTCTCGAAGTTCGTGCGAAGCTGCGCCACGGTGGCGTTCTTCTTCGACTCGAAGAAGTAGCTCGCGTTCGTGAGCGGGAAGTCGGACCCGTTCGTGGCGCGGCTGAAGATGTCGTCCTCTGCGCCGCCGTAGTTGTGGCGCAGCACCAGCGTGGAGTTCCATGGCAGGATCACGTCCACACGGGCGAACATGTTGGCAAGCGGGTTCTCGAGCGTAACCGCATCACCGGTGCCGAGGTTGGTCATGCCCACCGCTTCCAGCGCATTCGTGAAGCGGTCAATGTGAGCCTGCGTCAGGCTGAGCGACCCGTCGCCCAGCGCCGGACCGAACGCAGGCGTGCTGCGCTGCTGGAACTCGGGGTTGATGAAGAAGAACGCGCGGTCGCGCACGATCGGCCCACCCAGCGAGAAGCCGTACTGGTACTGCTTGAAGTCGCTGATGTAGTCCTGGCTGCGCACGAAGTCCTGGTTGCGTCCGTAGCCGTAGATCGAGCCGAAGAAGTCGTTCTGGCCGCTCTTGGTAACCGCGTTGATCAGGACGCCGGAGAAGTTGCCCTGACGCACGTCGTACGGCGCGAGGAGCACCTGGTACTCCTTCACCGACTCGATGCCGATGGACTTTCCGCCCGCCTGTCCACCGGGCTGTCCGGTGGAACCGAGTCCGAACAGGTCCGACTCGGTTGCGCCGTCAATCTGGATGTTGTTGAAGCGGTTGTTCGTTCCCGCTCCGGAGAGACCGGGACCCGAGCTGCTGACCTGCGGCGTCAGGGTCACGAAGTCGGTGAAGTTGCGGTTCAGCGTGGGGAGGCGACGTATGAGCGTGTCGCTCACCGATGTGGCCGTACCGCGGCGCTCCGGCGAGATGAGCTGCACCTCGCCCTCCGCGGAGATCGTCACCTCGGCCAGCTGCGCTGCGGCGGTCTGCAGCACGAGGTCAACCGGGGTGTTCTGGCCGAGCTGGACGCGAACGTCCTCGATGGTGGTGGGTGCGAACCCGATGCGACGGGCAGTCACCACGTACTGCGCACCGACCTCGAGTCCGAGAACGGTAAAGCGGCCGTCCTGACGCGTGCTGGTTCCGGCAACCCGGCCCGTGGCCGCATTGCGCACCTGCACCTGCACGCTTTCCAGTGGTTCACCAGCCTGGCTCGTGACGCGACCGCTGATGCCACCGGTCGTGACCTGTGCCTCGACGGGCGCGGCAAGGCCGGCACCCAACACCATCGCGACTGCGAGCGCGAGTGCCGGGACACGCCAACGGAAATTATTCATGTCTTGGATTGTGGTTACTCGTTGAGCTCGCGCGCCGCACCAGGACTGCAGTCGCGCTCGTGAGGCGCGACCGTCGCGCGGACACAGGACCCGTGCTGGCGGCCGAAAACCGGCTGAAGCCTGAATTCGGTTCCCTGCTGCGAGCACTGACAAGCTATGGACAGCCGGCGAGCAGGGTCAAGAAAGCCTTGTAACGCGACTGTATAGGCCGAGTCTGCTTTCGTCGGCCGCCAGCCGCCCGCGACATTCCCCGCTGCAGGCCGTCCGCCGCAACAGCCCGCCGGCCGACCACCAGCGGCCGCTACCGCAGGAATCCGGCCGCGCCGCCGCCGACACCCCGGCCGAAATTGCCGAGTCTCCCAGCACCGCCCGCGGCCCGGCAACATTATCTTCCTCGCCATGTCTTCCACGCTTCCGAACGCCCTGTTCTGGATCGCCGCGGTTCTCGCGATCGTGGGACAGCTCGCGATACTCTATTCCACGTTCATTGCGGTTCCGGCGGCCCGGGCACACGGAAAGGCCCCGCCCCTGGAGAGCACCGGGCCGCAGCGCGCGCTCGAGACCTTCTGGGCATGGCTTCCTGCCGCAGGACTCCTCCTGGTCCTCCTGCTCACGTGGCGCGCAGTCCAGTCCCCCGCCGGCGTCACCTGGCGGCTCGTGGTGCCTGAGGCCAACTCGGCACCCGTAGTCCTGCCCAGGGCGTCCGCGCAGCCGGTGTCTGGCGAGTCGCCCGCGCACCTGGTCGTTCCACGGCAGCACGGGGGCGCATAACCATGGCAATGGCAATGGCCGAAGCCCGCTCGGGATCCCTGCTGCGCGACCTGGTGATGCTCACGAAGCCGCGCATCATCTCGCTCCTGCTCGTCACCACGGTCGCGCCGATGTTCGTGGCCGGAAGCCCCTCCCTGGGGCTCGTGCTCATCGTGACCATCGGCGGCTACCTCATGGCCGGCGGCGCGAACGCGGTGAACATGTACCTGGACCGGGACATAGACACCCGCATGGCGCGCACGCGGCTGCGTCCCATACCGAGCGGCCGCATGGGAGCACCGGCGGTGCTCGCCTTCGGGGTGGCGCTCGCGTCCGCAGCGACGTTCCTCTTCGCCAGCGCGGTGAACGTGCCCACGGCTGCGCTCGCGCTGGCCGGGTTCTACTTCTACGTCTTCATCTACACCCGCTGGCTCAAGCGCTCATCGCCGCAGAACATCGTGATCGGCGGCGCGGCGGGTGCGTTCCCGCCCCTCGTGGGCTGGGCGGCGGTGACCGGAGGCGTGGACCTCACCGCCCTCTACCTGTTCCTCATCATCTTCTACTGGACGCCCCCGCACTTCTGGGCGCTCGCGCTGCTCAAGCAGCACGACTACACGCGCGCGGGAGTGCCCATGGCACCCCTGGTGTGGGGCGAGCAGGAGACGATGCGGCAGATGCTCTGGTACACGCTCATCCTGCTGGGCCTGACGATCGCGCCGGTTGCGTTCGGCGCATTCGGCATGTTCTACCTGGTGAGCGCCGTGCTGCTGGGCGGCTACCTTCTCCTGGGTGTCGTCAAGGTGATGCGCACCGAGGCATGGACGAAGCCGGCGTGGTCCGTGTACAAGTACTCGCTGCTCTACCTCGCGCTCCTGTTCGTGGCGATGGTCGTGGACCGCCGCCTGGGCATCTGAGGGGCCGGTTCAGCAGATGAGCGCTCCCACGGCTGCCGCGCCTCGTGAGGCCGGCAGCCAGCCGAGTCCGGAATCCGGACGTGCCCCGAATCCGGACACAGTGACTCCGCCGCGCCCCATGGCTGGCGTGCCTGACGAGGAGCCGAAGTCGCGGAAGCTGGTCTCGCCGCGACCACTCGGCAGGCTGATACCCAGGCTGCGTCCCTACGCGGGTCGCCTGGCCATCGCTGCCGTGGGGCTCGTGCTGGCGGCATGCGCAGGGCTGGCATTCCCGCAGGTAGTGCGCTTCCTGCTGGACGCCGCCTTCGAGAGTGGCGACCGCTCACAACTGGATCGCATTGCACTCGGCCTCCTGGGCCTGTTCGCCGTGCAGGGTGCGCTCAACTTCATGCAGGTGTACCTGCTGACGAGCACCACCGAGCGCGTGATAGCGAAGCTCCGCGAGGACCTGTTCGCGCACCTGGTGCACCTGTCGCCCGCCTTCTTCACCGAGCGGCGCACGGGCGAGCTCACGAGCCGCCTGTCGGCGGACCTGGCCGTACTGCAGACCACGCTCAGCACCTACATCTCGGAGTTCGCCCGGCAGACGCTGCTGCTGCTCGGTGGCGTGACCCTGCTCACGCTGACGCATCCGCGCCTGACGACGACGACCCTCGCGGTCACGCCGATCGTCGTGGGTGCGGCGATGTTCTTCGGACGCCGCCTGCGCCGCGCGAGCACGGGCGTGCAGGACCGCGTGGCGGAAGCCATGGGTTCGGCCGACGAGGCCTTCGCGCAGATCCGCACGGTGCAGAGCTTCGTGCGGGAAGACGAGGAAGTGCGCAGGTTCGGAGCGAAGCTCAAGGACGTGGTGGACGCCGCCATATCGCGCGCACTTACTCGTGCGGCGTTCTTCGGGGTGGTGGGCTTCATTGCGTTCGGCGGCGTGGTGGCCGTGCTCTGGCAGGGGGGACGCCTGGTTCTCGATGGCGCGCTCACCCCGGGCGCGCTGGTGGCGTTCCTGCTGTACGCCATCACGGTGGCGGCCGCAGTCGGCTCGCTGGCCTCGCTGTTCGGCGGCTACCAGGAGGCGGTGGGAGCGGCAAGGCGAGTGTTCGAGATGCTGGACATGGAGCCGACGGTTGCGAACCCCGCGCATCCGGTAGCGCTCGAGAAGCCGGTGCGTGGAGCGGTGGAGTTCCGGAACGTGTCGTTCCGCTATTCCGACGGCCTGCCTGACGCTCTGCACGATGTGTCGCTGGACATCGCTCCAGGCGAGGTAGTGGCGCTCGTGGGCCCGTCAGGCGCCGGCAAGACGACCATCGCATCTCTCCTGCCGCGCTTCTGGGATGTTTCCTCCGGCAGCATAACGCTGGACGGCCACGACGTGCGCGACCTCGCACTGGCCGACCTTCGCAGCGCGATCGGGATAGTGCCGCAGGAGCCGTCGCTGTTCAGCGGTACCATTCGCGAGAATATTGCGTACGCGCGACCCGATGCCACCGACGAGGAGGTGGCTGCTGCCGCCCGCGCGGCGCACGCAGCCGAGTTCGTGGAGCGCCTGCCTGACGGCTACGAAACGCGCGTGGGCGAGCGCGGGGTGAAGCTGTCCGGAGGCCAGCGCCAGCGCATCGCGATCGCGCGCGTGTTCCTGAAGAACCCCGCGGTCGTGATCCTGGACGAAGCCACCTCCAGCCTGGACACGGAGAGCGAGCGCCTGGTGGAAGAGGCGATGGAGGAGCTGCTGCGTGGCCGGACGACGCTGATCATTGCGCACCGCCTGAGCACGGTGCGCCGCGCGGATCGTGTGGCGGTGCTGGACCGCGGTCGAATAGTGCAGCTGGGGACGCCGGCGGAGCTGCTGCGGGACGAGGAGGGGCTGTTCTCGCGGCTGTGGAGAGGGCAGGAGCTGAGGGAATAGGGAAGAGGGACTGGGGACTGGGGACTGGGGACTGGTGAACTGCCTCCCGGGCTGTCATCCCGCGCTTCATTCTCCTGTCATCCCGCGCGAGCGAAGCGAGTGTCGGGATCTACCTGCAACTGGTAGTGGCCGGCTTCGGTGCAGGGTGAGCAGATCCCGACGCTGCGCGCGGGATGACACTCGCGGAGCTTCGTCTGCAAACGGAACCAATAAAAATCCTGACGCGGAGCCGCGGAGGACGCGGAGAATCGCACGGCGATTGGAGTTCAAGACGCCAAGCTCTTCTCCGCGGCCCTCCGCGTTCTCCGCGTGAGACTGCAGTTTCCAGCTTTCAGTGTGTAGTGGCCGGCTTCGGTGCAGGGTGAGCAGATCCCAACGCTGCGCGCAGGATGACATCTGAGGAGCCAGTGGCCGGCTTCGGTGCAGGGTGAGCAGATCCCGACGCTGCGCGCGGGATGACA
>CAYQAO010000054.1:0-19600 GCA_964415485.1 uncultured Gemmatimonadaceae bacterium | reverse complement strand
AAGCCGGCCACTGGTTCCTCAGCTGTCATCCCGCGCGAAGCGTCGGGATCTACTCACCCTGCGCCGAAGCCAGCCACTACGAGTTGAAAGCAGATCCCGACACTCGCTTCGCTCGTGCGGGATGACAGGGGAGAGTGAAGCGCGGCATGACAGGGGAGACTGAGGCGCGGGATGACAGGGGAGAGTGAGGCGCGGGATGACAGACTCGGCGGCTGTTCCTCTTCCCTAGCCCCTCTTCCCTCTTCCCTGCCGTCATCCCTCGTCCCTGCCGTCACCCCTGATCTCTCGTCAGGCAATCACGTACGCCAGCACCGCCCAGTAGTGGCTTCCGCTCGCCGCCATCACGAACAGGTGCCACAGCTCGTGGAAGCCGAAGGTGCCCGGTCGGCCGCGCGGCCACCGCCTCCAGTAGAACACGGCGCCCGCCGTGTACAGCAGTCCGCCTACCAGCAGCCACGCGAACAACGCGCCCTGTGACGTGCGGAGCAGGGCGGGCGCCGTCATCGCGCCAAGCCAGCCAAGGGCCAGGTACAGGATGGTTCCGACATGCCTCGGCAGCGCTCGCCTGGCGAACTCCTGCACGACGCCGAGCAGGGCGAGCGCCCACACACAGGCCAGGAGTGGGGTGGACAGCGGTGATTCGGCCAGCGCCACCAGGCACACGGGCGTGAACGTGCCTGCAATGAACACATAGATCATCGCGTGGTCGAGACGCCTGTACAGCGCGCCATTCAGCGAGCCGCGCGCCAGGTGGTAGTTCGCGCTGGCCGCGAACATCAGCAGGGCAGTGACTCCGAAGACGATCGCTCCGGCGAGGTGACGCCAGGAGTCCTGCGTGGACGCGGTCACGATGAGAGCAACCAGCCCGGCCGCCGCGAGCAGCGCACCTGCGAAGTGAATCCACCCGTTCACGGGCTCGCGCTCTACGACTTTCATGGGATATTGGCGTTTACGTGACTCGTGCGGCTCGAGCCGGCGGGTTGCACGAGTCATACCCGGCGCGGCTCGTCAGGTCAGGCGCGCGGGAGCGCCTGGCCGGGGGATCGACGAATGAACCCTTTCGCAATCGCGTGGTAGCACGGACGCACGGGGAGAGACACCTGGCAGTGCGCGCGCTCGCGCCACCGGTCGTCTTACCCGAACATGCCCGGAAGCGAGGCACGCGTCAGGCCGCTCGTCCCTCGCCCCGGACCGAAATTCCTTCGCTTCCGGAGGTCCCGATGAGCCGCAGCACGTGCACGGATGGCCGCAGGAGACTTCCGGGGGCGACGCTGCTCCTGGCGTTGCTCGCGGCGGTTGCCGTCCCTGATCTGCCTGCGCAGGAGGTGGTGCCGGTGGACACCCTCCCGCTCGCAGCGCGCACCGTCACCCTGGTCGGCGTGGTGCGCGACACCACCGGTCGTCCGCTCTCGGGGGCGGAGGTGCGCGCGGGAGCACAGGCCTTCACGCTGACGGACGGCGAGGGGCGGTTCGAGATCGGCGGGGTGCCGCCGGATACCGTGCAGCTGCTGGTGCGCCGAATCGGCTACCTGCCGGCCGATGTCATCCTGGAGGCAAGTGCCGGGCTGCGCGTGGAGCTCGCGGTAAGCATGGTGCCCGCTGCCGTGCAGCTTGGCACGGTGGTGATCGAGGGGCGCCAGATGGATACCCGGCTCTGGCGCAACGGCTTCTACGACAGGGAGAAGTCCGGCTTCGGCTACATCTTCGGCCCCGACAAGGTGGACGGAAAGGCCACGCCCGTAAGTGCGCTCGCCATGCAGGTGCCTGCAGTGGTCGTGGAGCGTGGTCCGGCCGGCGCGGCCATTCCATACGGGAAGAACGGCACTCGCGAGTGCCAGATGGACGTCTTCCTGGACGGCATGCACATCCGCTGGGCGGCGGAAGTCGGCGTGGACCAGCTGGTCAGCCGCTCGGAGGTGATTGCGCTGGAGGTGTATCCCCGGGCTCACTCGGTTCCGACCAGGTACCTGAAGGGCGGGTTCAGTGGAAGCGGCGCGGGCGACACCATGGAGTGCGGCGTGATCCTGATCTGGACGCGGCCTCTGGGCGAGAAGGGCTGACCTCGAGCGGGCTGCTTCCCTATTCCGCTCGCGTCCTGCACCTTGTGCAGGTTCCGAAGTCCACACCGCCCAGCCCGCTCCTCACCGACTCGTGCAGCTCACAACACTCGACTGGCTGATCGTCGTCGTTTCGATCGTCATCGCGTTCATCCCGGCCCTGCTGATGATGCGGCGGGCCGGGAAGAATACCGCCGAGTTCTTCACGTCCGGCCGTGCTGCTCCGTGGTGGCTCATCGGTGTTTCGATGGTGGCCACCACTTTCAGCACCGATACGCCCAACCTCGTCACCAACCTGGTGCGCGAGCAGGGCGTCGCGAGCAACTGGGTGTGGTGGGCGTTCCTGCTCACCGGCATCGCCACGGTGTTCTTCTACGCGCGGCTGTGGCGGCGGTCCGGCGTACTCACGGACCTCGAGTTCTACGAGATCCGCTACTCCGGAAAGGCCGCGAGCTTCGTCCGCGGATTCCGCGCGGTTTACCTGGGGCTCTTCTTCAACTGCGTGATCATGGCCACGGTGAACCTCGCCGCCGCCAAGATCGCCGCAGTGCTGCTCGGCTGGCCGATGTCGCAGACGCTGCTGGTGTGTGTGGGCATCAACATCCTGTTCGCTGCGACATCCGGGCTGTGGGGCGTGATGGTCACGGACTTCATTCAGTTCGGCGTGGCAATGGCCGGCTCGATCATGGCGGCAGTCTACGCGCTGCGGCGGCCGGAGGTCGGCGGCCTGGCCGGGCTCCTCGACAAGCTCCCTGCGCAGACGTTTCACCTGGTGCCGGACTTCAGCGACCGGTCCATGGCGCTGGCGGTGTTCGTGATCCCGCTGACCGTACAATGGTGGAGCGTGTGGTACCCGGGTGCCGAGCCGGGGGGAGGCAGCTATATCGCGCAACGGATGCTGGCTGCGCGCAGCGAGCGCGATGCGCTGCAGGGAACGCTGTTCTTCAACGTTGCGCACTACGCGCTGCGTCCCTGGCCGTGGATCCTCGTGGGCCTGGCGTCCATCCTGGTGTTCCCGACACTGGACGACATCGCCCGCGCATTCCCGTATGTGGACGAGCGGCTTATCGGGCACGACATGGCCTACCCCGCCATGCTCACCTTCCTTCCTGCCGGCCTGCTCGGCCTGATGGTGGCGGGACTGCTCTCGGCATACGTGTCCACGATTACGACGCACCTGAACTGGGGAACGTCGTACCTGGTGCACGACGTCTATCGCAGGTTCGGGCGGCCAGACGCGGATGAGCGGCACTACGTGATGGTGGGACGCCTTGTAACGGGCGCGCTGATGCTCGTTGCTGCCGGCATGACGTTCGTGCTCGACACCGCGAGGCAGAGCTTCGAGCTGCTCATGTCGGTGGGTGCAGGTACTGGACTCATCTACCTGCTGCGCTGGTACTGGTGGCGCATCAATGCGTGGAGCGAGGTGGCCGCGATGATAAGCTCGTTCATCGTGTCGGTCGGCTTCTTCATCGCTTCCAAGCAGGGCGCCGGCTTCCCCGCCCACCAGGTGCTGCTGACTACCGTGGGCGTCACCACGGTGGTCTGGATTGCCACGACATTCCTCACGAAGCCAACGGACCCGGAGCGGCTGCGGTCCTTCTACAGCCTGGTTAGGCCTCCGGGGCCGGGATGGAACACGGTGCGCGCGGAAACCGGGCTGCCCGCGTCTTCCGACAGCATCGCGCAGATGCTGCTCGGATGGGTACTCGGCGTCTCGTTCGTGTATGCGGCGCTCTTCGGCACCGGCAGCTTCCTGTATGGACAGATGTTGCAGGCGGCTGTGTTCGCCGTTGTCTTCGCCGTCAGCGCCGTGCTCCTCGCGAGGCTGCTCTCGCGCATTTGGTCGGAAACCCCGGCCGGCGGGGAGGTTACAGGAGCTCCCCATGGCAGGTAGCGCCCCGGCCGGCCGGGTGCGGAAGCGAAGCGCTGCACGATGCTGCGCGCGGGGTAACGACAGATTCTGACGTTGCGGTGAAGGCGGTGACTCTCGTGCTGAGGTTGCAGTGAAGGCGGTGACCATCGTGCTGCCCTTGCAGTGAAGGCAGTGATTCTCGCGCGCGGTCTCGGCACGCGCATGCGTCGCCAAGACTCGGAGGCGGTGCTGGACGAACGTCAGGCAGCCGTC
Organism: uncultured Gemmatimonadaceae bacterium; assembly: GCA_964415485.1. GTDB lineage: Bacteria > Gemmatimonadota > Gemmatimonadetes > Gemmatimonadales > Gemmatimonadaceae > JBBQHX01. The sequence continues at coordinate 15,415 of CAYQAO010000054.1, read as the reverse complement.
GCCGAGTCGGGCGTGAAGGGGATGATTCCGATAGGCCGGCCGTTCCTGGACTACGCGATGAGCGCGATCGCGGACGCCGGCTTCAGCGAGGTGTGCCTGGTGATCGGTCCGGAGCACGACGCGGTGCGCGAGTACTACACACGCGCTGTGCAGCTCGAGCGTGTTCGCGTTCACTTCGCAGTGCAGGAGAAGCCACTGGGCACCGCGGACGCAGTTCTCGCTGCAGAGGAGTTTGCGGGAAGCGATCCGTTTCTGGTGGTCAATTCCGACAACTACTATCCGGCGGAAGTGTTGCGGGCCCTCCGGGAGCGAGGCGCGCCGGCAATGCCTGGCTTCGACAGGGAAGCCCTGGCCGCGGAAGGGAACGTGCCAGCGGACAGGATCGCGCAGTTCGCCCTGGCGGACATGGATGAGCGCGGCCACCTGCGCAGGATCGTGGAGAAGCCTGACGCTGCCACTATCGCATCCTGGGTCGGCGAGCCGCTGGTCAGCATGAACTGCTGGCTGTTCACGGAGGACATATTCGATGCCTGCCGGAAGGTGGCACCGTCGGCACGGGGTGAGCTGGAGCTGCCTCACGCGGTGCAGCTGCTGGTGGACTCCGGCATGCGCATAGCGGTGCTGCCGGTTCGATCAGCGGTGCTCGACCTGTCCAGCAGGCGCGACATCGCCTCCGTGAAGGAGCGGCTGAGCGGAGTGGGCGTGCAGCTATGAGCTCTGCACCCCTGCGCGATGCAGGCGACGGCGTGCGGTCATTGCTGGAGCGGTGCATCGAGGCGCTCGAGCGGGACGGAGTCGCGGTCGGCGCAGACGCATGCGCCTACTCGGTTCCCGGGCGCCTGGAAGTGCTGGGCAAGCATACGGATTATGCGGGCGGCAGCAGCCTGCTTGCGGCCAGCGAGCAGTCCATGGTGATGCTTGCCGTGCCGCGGAGCGACAACGAGCTGCGGATCCGCCCCATGGTTCTGTCGTCAGGCGCTCGTCACGCAGTGCGTGCATATGAGTGCGAGAGGCGTACAGGTGCCACAGGGGTCGCTCACTCGACACCGGAGCATGAGGCAGCAAGGGAGCTTCGCATACGCCTCACCGACTCGCTGCCGACTGCCACGGGCTGGGGGAATTACCCGGTGACCACCGTGCGCCGCCTGGCGAGCAACTTTCCCGAGGCACGTACCGGCGCGGACATAGCCTTCCTGAGCGACATCCCGATAGCTGCGGGCATGAGCAGCTCGAGCGCGCTGGTGGTTGCGTTGTTCCTTACGATGGCAGCGATCAACGGGCTCGAGGACACGGATGGGTGGCGCGAGAACCTGCGCACTCCGGAAGAACTTGCCGGGTACCTTGCCGCGGTAGAGAACGGCCTCACGTTCGGCACCCTGCGGGGCGAGGCTGGCGTTGGCACCATGGGTGGAAGCGAGGATCACACGGCCATGCTCTGTGCGCGTGTCGGCGAGCTGGTTCGATATCGCTTCGCGCCGGTGCGCCATCAGGGCTCCGTGCCAATGCCGTCCGGCCATCGTTTCGTGGTGGCGTCCAGCGGCGTGAGCGCGGAGAAGGCCGGCGCCGCGCGCGAGCGCTACAATCGCGCGGCAGCACTAATGAAGGTGGCGGCCGAGGTCTGGCGAGAGCATGCGGGGCGGGACGAGCGCACCATCGGTGCGGTGCTGGACGCGGATCCTTCCGCGGGAGGGATGGTGCTCCAGGCGATGCGCGCCTCGACGCACGCCGGGTTCGAGGCCGCAGAGCTCGAGGCCCGCGTGAGGCAGTTCATCGCTGAGGACGGCGAGATAATACCGCGGGCAGCTGATGCGCTGCAGCGCGGAGACCTGGAGCGATTCGGCTCGCTGGTGGATCGTTCGCACCGCCTTGCCGAGGAGCTGCTTGGAAACCAGATACCGGAAACGAGCTTCCTGGCACGGGCTGCAAGGAATGAAGGCGCGGTGGCGGCGTCGGCGTTCGGTGCAGGCTTTGGCGGCAGTGTGTGGGCCCTGGTCCCTGACGAGGCCGCCGGGTCCTTCCAGCAGCGATGGGCATCGGCGTACCTGTCGCGGTTTCCTGAACGAGCTGCAGACGCTCGCTTCATGCAGACCTCAGCCGGGCCTGCGGCGAAGCGGTTGCTCTGAAGTTTCACATCAACCGGGTAGCAGAGATGAGCAAGAAGGTGGACAGGCGAGACTTCATTCGCACTGCGGCGATAGCCGGCGCGGGACTGACCCTCGGTGCCGACAGGGTGCATGCGGCTGGCATCGAGGCTCCGCAGTTCACGCTGCCTGGAGCCGCGGACGACGCGCTCTTCCGCAGCGAGCCGCTGGAGCGTGTCCGCATCGGGTTCGTGGGCGTCGGTCACCAGGGCACCGGACACGTGCAGAACTTTCTGCGGATCGAGAACGTGGACATCGTCGCCATCTGCGACATCGTGCCGGAACACGTGCAGCGCGCGCAGAAGCTGGTGACGGACGCCGGCCGTCGGCAGCCCGCCGGCTACTCGCGAGGCACGGAAGACTTCCGGCGCATGATAGACACCGAGCAGCCGGACCTGGTCTTCACGGCAACGCCGTGGGAGTGGCATGCGCCGGTCATGCTCCATGCAATGCGCAACGGCAGCCACGCCGCCACCGAAGTGCCTATGGGAGTGTCGCTCGACGAGCTGTGGGAGCTGGTGGAGACCGCCGAGAGCACCAGGCGCCACTGCGTGATGATGGAGAACTGCTGCTACGACCGCGCCGAGATGATGATCCTGAACATGGCGCGGCAGGGGCTTTTCGGAGACCTGATGCACGCCGAGTGCGGATACCTCCACGACCTGCGGCAGCTGAAGCTCACGGACTTCTACGTCAACAGATGGCGCGTGAGGCACTCCATAACGCGCAACGGAGACCTGTACCCCACGCACGGTGTCGGGCCCGTTGCGCAGTGGATGAACGTCAACCGCGGCAACCAGTTCGACTACCTGGTGTCCATGGCGAGTCCCGGGCGCGGCCTCAACCAGTGGGCGGCGGAGCACATCGGCGTGGACAGCCAGGAAGCCCGCCAGCACTACTCGCTAGGCGACGTGGTGAACACGCTCATCCGCACCAAGAGCGGCCAGACGATCCTCATTACGCACGACACGAATCTTCCGCGTCCGTACAGCCGAAAGATCCTGCTCCAGGGTACGCAGGGACTCGTGCGCAAGTATCCGGAGGCGAAGATCCACATCGAGGGCCGCAGCCGGCCGCACGCGTGGGAGGACCTGGAGTCGTACAGGGCTGAGTTCGAGCACCCAGTGTGGAAGACGCTCGAGGAGCGCGCGCGTGGAGCCGGTCACGGCGGAATGGACTTCATCGAGGACTTCAGGCTGATCCAGTGCCTTCGTGAGGGCGCGCCGATGGACATGGACGTGTACGACGGCGCGGCCTGGACGGCGATCACGATGCTGAGCGAGCAGTCCATTGCGCAGCGCAGCCGACCGATGGATTTCCCGGACTTCACGCGCGGAGCGTGGATGCGCAGGCCGCCGCTGCCGATCGTGCAGCTCTGAAGCGTGTGCCGAGCTGTGCGACGCCGTTTCCCGGCATCACATCCCTCGGTCGGCGCTCGGTACTCGGTCCCAGGGGGAGGTCGGGCGTGGCCCGTCCGATCTTGCGCGAGCGAGCACGGCAGTTCCCGAGACGAAATGCAGGCTGGACGTGAGGCCCCGCCTTGGCCAGAGTTCACCTGATTCGGACCTGGCCGCGACGAGGCGGTTTGGCAGGCTTTTCCGTTCAGGGTCCACAGCAGCATCAGCCGCCAGCCGACTGGTACCAGTTTCACAGGAGCATCCAGCGATGCGATCCATCTGTACCGCAGCGCTCGCATTCGCGGCGTACGCAATCCCGATCGTCGCACTGACAGCCACCCCGGCCGACGCACAGATCCTGCGCGGAATCCGGCGCGCTGCCGAACGAGCAGCGGAGCGCGAAACCGAACGCCAGGTGGACAAGGCCGTGACGGAGACCATACGCTGCGCCGTGGGCGACAGCGCATGCGCAGACCGCGCGCGCCGGGAAGGCAAGAAGGTTGAGGTGGTGGATTCGAACGGCAACGTCGTGAGCCAGCCGGCCGCCGATGCGTCGTCAGGCGACGCCAGCGCGGCCGAGTCCACCCCGTTCGTGAACTTCGACTTCGTGCCTGGCGAGCGCGTGCTGTTCGCGGATGACTACACCCGGGACAACGTGGGTGACTTCCCGCGCCGCCTGGAGTTCATCAAGGGGAACATGGAGATCGCCGAGTGGCGCGGCACGCGCTGGGTCCGCGCCACCTCCTGGCCGAGCCAGTTCGCCATCGTGCTGCCCGACAACCTTCCCGAGAAGTTCACCATCGAGATGGACGTCGTGCCGGGGCGGAGCGGGCAGAATGCTAAGGTGATCTTCGACGAGAAGGCCGAGCAGTGGGTGACCGTGAGGTACTTCTCGGACCGGGTTCGCGGGGGAATTGCCAGGGCCTCGAGCATGATCGCCGAAGGCGAGATGCCTTTCGACACGGGCCAGCCGTTCACGCTCCGCATCATGGCCGACGGCGCGTACACCAAGGTGTACGCGGAGGGCACCCGCATAGCGAACGTGCCCAACTCGAAGATTGGGCGCACCAACCGCATCATCGTGGAGCTGCCGGGAACGGCGGAGACGCCCGGCTACGTGGGTGCGATCCGTGTGGCGGCCGGCGGGCGTGACCTGTACGATGCGCTGAGCGCCGAAGGCCGCGTGGCAACCCAGGGCGTGTTCTTCGACACCGGAAGCGACCGCATTCGCCCCGAGAGCGCACCGACGCTGAAGGAGATCGGCGACATGCTGAAGCAGCACGCCGAGCTGAAGCTCACGATCGAGGGACACACCGACAGCGTCGGTGACGACGCGTCCAACCTGTCGCTCTCCGAGCGTCGTGCGGCGGCGGTGAAGGCGTACCTGGAGTCGCAATTCGGCATAGCCTCCGACCGCCTGCAGGCGGTGGGAATGGGCGAGACGAAGCCTGCGGCGAGCAACGACACTCCGGAAGGACGGCAGCAGAACCGCCGCGTGGAGCTCGTGAGGCAGTGACCTCGCCAGCCTGACGGCTCGAGCAACACGAGGCCCGCACCGTATTCCGGTGCGGGCCTCTTCTTTCAGCTCGGGGTCACGGCGTGTTGCGCCGCGGTCTCACCACCACCTCGTGCCTCCGTCCGTCGTCCACCAGGCGGATCGAGTTGCCCTCGAACGTCACGCCGTCCACCGAGAGCTGCGCGTTGCCGGCTCCTGCCGCTGCCGGCTCGTGCACCGTTATCGAGTACGTGCTGCCACCGTAGCGATACTCGATGCTGAACATGCTCCAGTCGCGCGGTACCCTGGGCGACAGGACCAGAGTGTCTCTCTCGAGCCTGAAGCCGAGTATCGCCTCCAGGCCCACCCGGTACAGCCAGCTCGCAGACCCGGTATACCACGTCCAGCCGCCGCGCCCGAGCTGTCCCTCCGCGGTATAGACGTCTGCAGCCACCACGTACGGCTCCACCTTGTAAGTGTCCACTTCCTCCGGCGTGCGGCCGTGCGTGAGCGGGTTGATCATCTGGTACAACTCGAAAGCGCGATCGCCGTTGCCGTGCATGGCGATGGCAAGCACGGCCCAGAGCGCCGCGTGCGTGTATTGCGCGCCATTCTCGCGCACGCCCGGCAGGTAACCCTTGATGTAGCCGGGGTCGTTCGGCATGCGATCGAAGGCGGGCGTCAGTAGCATGATGAGCCGCGCGTCCTCGCGCACCAGGTGCTCCTCCAGCGAAGCCAGCGCCCGCGCCTGACGAGTAGGCGCGCCGCCACCGGAGATCACGCTCCAGCTCTGCGCGATGGAGTCTATGCGGCACTCCATGCCCTGCCTGGAGCCCAGCGGCGTGCCATCATCGAAGTAGGCGCGCCGGTACCAGTCGCCATCCCAGCCGTTCTCCTCGACGGCCAGGATGTAGGCATCCGCCTGCGCACGGAACTCGGCGGCAAGGCTCGCGTCACCGCGCTCCTCCACATGCCGCGCGAAGGCTCGCAGGTTGGCCGCCAGGAACCAGGCCAGCCACACGCTCTCGCCGCGACCCTCAATGCCCACGCGACTCATGCCGTCGTTCCAGTCGCCGATGCCGATCAGCGGCAGTCCGTGCACACCCGTGGTGCAAGCCTTCCGGAGGGCGCGTACGCAGTGCTCGTACACGGTCGCCGTCTCCTCGGTGACCGCCGGCAGGTCATAAACCTCGTGCTCGTGAGGCTCCAGCGGGCGCATGGACAGGAACGGCACCTCCTCGTCCAGAACGCTGGCATCCCCCGTGACGCGCACGTAGTGGTCCACCACGTACGGCAGCCAGGCAAGGTCGTCGCTGAAGCGCGTGCGCACTCCACGGCCGCTCTGCGGATGCCACCAGTGCTGCACGTCGCCATCGGTGAACTGGCGTGCGGCCGCCCTCAGGATGTGATCGCGCGCCACCTGCGGCTCCGCGTACACGAACGCCATCACGTCCTGCAGCTGGTCGCGGAACCCGTACGCGCCACTGCTCTGGTAGAGCGCGGACCTCGCCCACATGCGACAAGCCAGCGCCTGGTAGAGTGACCAGCGATTGATCATCGCATCGAACAGCGGCTCCGGCGTTCGCACGGATATGACACCAAGGCGATCCGCCCAGGCCCGGATGTTCGACTCCACCGCCGCGATCGCGGTCTCCACGCTCGAGTAGCGCTCCGCCAGCGAGCGAGCTTCCGCTTCTCCCTCCGCCGCTCCAAGGGCAACGACAATCTCACGCGTCTCGCCAGGCGCGAGGTCCACGATGAACTGAAGTGCCGCGCACGGGTCGAGCGACCCACCGGTGGCTCCCGAGAGCTCGCCGTGACCGCCTCGCGAGCGAAGCGACGCGGGACTGGCGACGCCCCGGTTCCGCCCCAGGAACTCGCGCCTGTCCGCCGTGAACGACTGTACCGGCTCGCTGACGGCGAGAAACGCCACGTACCCGGCGAACTGCGGATCGAACGTGTTCCTCGCCAGCATCGCTTCCAGCTCGGCATCGAACATCGTCTGCACCTGGTGCTGGGTATGCACACGCTGCACGCCGAGCGTCCACTCGGCGTATGCGGTAAGCCTGAGCCGCCGCGGGCGATCGCCCGTGTTCGTCAGGCGCAGGATGGAGAGTTTCACCGGATCCTCCGCGGGCACGCCGAGAAGCAACCGTGTGTCTATGCCGCCGTGGGTGTGGTGGAACGCGGTGCTGCCGGCGGAGTGTATCACCCTGTAGCCGCCGGAGGTGGCGACCGGCGCAGGTGTGGGGCACCAGAGCTCGCCCGTTTCATTGTCCTGGATGTAGATGACGTCGCCCGGCGGGTCGCTGACCGGATCGTTGTGCCAGGGCGTGAGGCGATAGAAGTAACTGTTGCCCGACCAGGTGAAGCCCGCGCCACGCTCGGAGACGATGAACCCGCCTGCAGCGTTGGCTATCACGTTGATCCAGGGCGCAGGAGGCACGTGTCCTTCACGCACGTGGATCTCGTAGTCGCCATCGGCGGTGAGGCCGCCGTAGCCATTCCACGCGATGAGCTCGCGCGGCCCGCCTGCTGAATCGGGTTCGCCGTATGTCTCGAGCGCCGCGCCTGACGAGCCGACAGCTGCCCTGCCGTTGCCGGAGTGAACCTCCGGGTGCTTTCCGTCATCGGTGCCATGCAGCAGGAGCGCCGGCGGTGTGCGACGTATCGCGACCTGGGACGTGGGGGTAGCGCGACCGGGAGCACGCGGCAGCGGCTCGAGGTCCTCCACCGTATCCGTCGCATCCGGAGCCGCAGTTCCAGCGCCGGCGATGCGCATCGCACGCCCAAGCGAGCGGCCGTCGCAGTGAACGTGTATCCGTGCGGTCGCGCGGAGCATCAGCAGCTCGGCTTCGCTGAAGTCGGTTGGCCGTCTGAGGAACACGCCACCCGGACGATCCGCAACCGCGGATTCGCTGGATGCAAACAGCGCGGACGAAAGGGCTTCCTGCAGCTCGCGTCTATACGACGTCTCCTCCATGTCGAGCACCACGAGGTCCACCAGCATTCCGCGCCGCCGCCAGTACTGGTGCGCGATGAGGAGCTGCCTGAAGGTTGGAAGTCCGTCAGACGAATCGATCGTGGCGAGGAGGATGGGCCAGTCACCGGAGATGCCCGCAGCCCACAGCAGGTGCTGCGTGCCGCGGTTCTCCATCAGCTCCGATTCCGGCGCCCGAAGCGATGGGTCGGGGAAGAACAGGTGGCCTGCGATGTCCTGGAAGAGCGACGCGTCCGCCGGACTCAGCCCGAGCTCGCGCAGCTCCACCTGTGCAGTGGTCCAGGCAAGGTCCAGCGCACGTTGGGCGGTGTGCGGATCGTGATAGCGATCGGCCAGCTCGTACGCCTCCTCGCGGCTCGTGGCAACGAGTGTGGTGAACACCACCGATGCGGACTGTCCCGGCTCGAGTGACACGCACGTACGTATCGCGAAGATCGGGTCCAGTACGGCGCCCGTCGTTCCGGAAAGCGGACCTGACGACTCCAGCGACACCGGGTTGCGGGTCGTGCGGCCGCGTCCGATGAAGCGAGCCCTGTCAGTCTCGCACGTGACCGGGCCAATGCGCCGCTCGCCGGCCGATGGCGCGCTCGCGATGTGAACCGCCCACAGCGGCTGCTCCGTGGATGAACGCGGTCGTCGTGTGGCAGTGATGGCGGTACACCACTCATGCCACTCGGTCTCCACGAAGAGATTGGCGAACGCGGGGTGGGCACGGTCTGTGTCGGGCCGGTTCAGAACGACCTCGCCATAGCTCGTGAGCTCGATCTGCCTGGTCTCGCTTCCGTTGTTCGTCACCGTCACGCGCCGAACCTCGGCCGCGTCGGCCGGGACGACGGCGATCTCGGTGCGCGTCTCGATGTCCCCGTCCGCGCGGTGGAAGGTGACCCGATCCGTGGCCAGCGACACATAGAACCAGTCTGCGGGCGCACACACCGGCTGGTGGGCAGCCGACCAGGTCCAGCCGCGCTCCACGTCGCGCAGGTAGCAGAACTGGCCGGTGTTGTCGAGCGTGCCGTCCGAGCGCCAGCGAGTGACATCCAGGTCCCTGAAGCGGCTGTAACCGCCGCCGCCGCTGGTGACCATGATCGTGTACGGCAGGTGTCCGAGCAGGGCAACGTGCGGCTGCCGCGTATCCGGATTGAAGAGCTCGCGCACCGCCGGCTGCTCCATCTCCGGATCGGGCAGTGCCTCGTCAGGCCGTGCCACCTGTGGCTCCTGCAGGTCCAGGCGGCGCGGGATTCGCTCGTGCAGCAGCAGCTCGGCCGAGCGGACCAGCGGATCGTCGTGGAAGCGGCGCTGCCAGATTTCCGACGTAAGCGCATTCGTCAGCGCAACGAGGCTCATGCCCACGTGATGCGCCATGTGGTTCAGCACCACGGCATAGCGTTCGCCAGGCACGGGCCTGGTGAAGTCCAGGGCATCGTGAAACCCGTACCTCCCGAGTGCGCCCATGGACTCCAGCCGCTGCAGGTTGTCCAGCGACCGGTGCGAGTCCACCATGATCGCAAGCGCCGAGGAGTACGGAGACACCACGTGATCCCGACCGAGTCCGCGCTTGAGCGCCAGGTCGGGAACGCCGAACGCGCGATACTGGTAGGTGAGGTCCCTGTCGCGCAGGTTGTACGCGCTCTCGCTGACTCCCCACGGCGTTCCATGCCGAACGCCGTGATCCATCTGCCGCCGCACGGCACTGGAGTACGTCTGGTCGAGGAGCGTGAACGGGAATGAGCGCATCACGAGCAGCGGCATGAGGTACTCGAACATGCTGCCGCTCCACGACACGAGCGCCGTGTCACCCGATGCGCGACTGAGCGACCGGTTCAGCCGGAACCAGTGCTCCACCGGCACATCGTTGAGTGCGACTGCCACGAAGCTCGCGAGGCGCGCTTCGGAAGCGAGCAGGTCGTAGTACGACGGGTCCAGCCGGTGCGCAGCGAGCTGGTAGCCGATGGAGAAGAGCTTTCGCTCGGGGTCGTAGAGGAAGCGGAAATCCATCTCTTCCACGTACCGGTCGCACTGCGAAGCGATGTTCTCCAGCCGGGTCACCAGCATTGCTGCGCGCGTCTGGGTCTCGGCGAGCTTGCGCAGGGTGGGGTAGACGAGCTGCTCGCGTCCGTCGCGGGTGCGGGTCAGGCGCGGCAGCACTCCGTGGAGCAGCTGCGAGTATGCCGCCAGGATCGTGAGGCACCTGTCTATCCAGTAGGGCCGCACTCCCGGCACGGCGCCAGTGGAGAGGAGCTCGTGCGCCTCACGGAGCGGCACGGCCACGGCTTCCAGGGCGGCTATGGCGTCGTTGTCGCGCTCGGGCGAGGGGACGGCCGCGCGTGCCGCGCGAAGGAGCCGGACCACGTCCGCCTGCGAGCGGGGCGCGACTTCCGCCACCTCCGCCTCCGCGAGCGCGAGCCCGGCCAGCAGCGCCTCACGAACGCGACCGTCGTACACCGGCGACTCGGCGATGTGCAGGCAGGCCTGGCGAAGCGCGATCAGGTGTCCCGCGAGGTTGCCGCTGTCCACCGTGGATATGTAGGCGGGTTCCAGCACCCTCAGGTCGTCCAGCCCGTACCAGTTGTAGAAGTGCCCCCTGAAGCGCGGCAGCTTGCTCATGGAGTGAAAGGCGTGCTCCAGGCGGTCCAGCATGTCGGCCAGGTCCAGGATCCCCAGGTCGTATGCGCTCACCGTGGACAGGAGCTGCAGGCCGATGTTGGTGGGCGACGTGCGCATCGCGACCACCGGCGAGGGGTCCAGCTGGAAGTTGTCCGGCGCCAGCCAGTTCGACTCCTCGTTCACGAACCGGTCGAAGTAGCGCCAGTGCAGCAGCGCATAGCGGAGTGCCTCACGACGCTGGGCGGCGGTGAGGGTTCGCCTCACACGCGTGGGAGCCGCGCTCAGCAGCGCGGCCGTCGTTGGCGACGTGAGCCAGAGGGCGAGCAGCGGCAGGCCTGCAGCGAGCAGGTGCCACAGCGGCGCGTCAGGCGGCCAGCCCGGCATGCTGCCGTCCGTCGCCCAGCGGTACACTGCAAGGCCGAATGCCGCCACCGGCACGAGCAGCGCCGGCCACATGTTGCGCCACGCCTCCGAGCTGCTCGTTCCTGCAGTTCGCTCGGTGTGTGAAGCCGACTGCCACTCGAGCAGGTTCCGGCGGGACACCCCGAGGCGCCACAGCGTGCGAAGTATGGCGTCCGCCGAGAGCCATGCCTGATGCGGGAGGAAGATCACCGTGAGCGCCACCTGGCGAGCACTCGTCACCGCGTCGCGCGCCACTGCCGTGTAGTAGGCGAGCAGCGACTTGCCGGCGGAAGGACGCACAGCTGCCAGGAGCAGCGCGATGATCCACGGGGCGGCAATGGCGAGTACGGCGAGCAGCGTCCAGCGCAGCGGCGATCCCGGAAACACCACCCACCCCGCCAGCAGAAACAGGAGCTGTGCGATCTCCGACACGCTGCGACGCAGGTTGTCCAGGATCTTCCAGCGGGACAGCACCGACAGGCGATTCGCCTCTGGCCCGTCGGGTCCAGGCACGGTTGGCGTGAGCCACCTGAGCAGCTGCCAGTCGCCGCGGATCCAGCGATGCTTGCGCCGGGAGTAGGACAGGTACCGCGACGGATAGTCGTCGAAGACCTCGATCTCCGATGCCAGCCCTGCTCGGGCGTAGGTGCCCTCGATGAGGTCATGCGAGAGGAGCGTGTTCTCCGGGAAGCGGCCGCGCGTGGCCATCTGGAACGCATCCAGGTCATAGATGCCCTTTCCCGTGAAGCTGCCCTCGCCGAACAGGTCCTGGTACACGTCGGACACCGCCGTCGTGTATGGGTCTACGCCCGGATGCCCGGACATGATCGCGGCGAACCGCGAGCGGTGTGCACTCGGCAGCGACACGCCCACGCGCGGCTGCAGTATGCCGTAGCCGCGAACCACCCGCCGCGCCGCAGCGTCGTATACAGGGCGGTTCAGCGGATGAGCCATGGCCCCCACGAGGAGCGCTGCGGCGTCAGGCGGCAGCACGGTGTCCGAGTCCAGCGTGATGACGTAGCGTACCGTGCGCAGGAGCTCCACGTCTCCGACTACCAGCGAGAACGCGCCGTCGGCCTGCCCCCGCAGGAAACGGTTGAACTCCGCCAGCTTTCCGCGCTTGCGCTCCCAGCCCATCCACACGCCCTGCTTCGGATTCCACCGGCGAGGGCGGTGCAGAAGGTGAAACAGCTCGGGTGCCGTACCCGCATAACGAGCGTTCAGCGCCTCGATCCCAGCGCGCGCGGCGGCCAGCACCTCCTCGTCGCCGGGCATGTGCTCCTGCGGAGCGTCGGTGAAGTCGCTCAGCAGCGCGAAGTGCAGGTTGGCCTCACGATTGGCGAGGAACTGCACTTCCAGGTGCTCCAGTGCGTCGCGAACGGCAGCCTCGCTGTCCAGCAGCGTGGGTACCACGACTGCAGTGCGGAACTCTGGTGGAATGCCGGATATGCCGTCCGACGCTGCGTCCATGTCGCGGAGCTCGAGCTTCGGCAGCCTGCGCGGCGGCAGGAACACCGTTACCAGCTGGTTCACGGCGTTCACCGCGATGTCCGCTGCAGGCAGCAGCGCCAGGAGCACCACGAGCGGCCATGCCGTCCTTGCTCCCTCGCCTCCCAGCCAGAACACCGCTGCGAGGGCGATGAGTGTCGCTACCGTGACACCGCCTACGAAGACCACCGTCGGGTGATCGAGCACCCACCTGTGCAGGGCCTCGGCGAGAGTGCGACGGTAGCCCGTGAGGCGCTCGAGCTCCGCCAGTCCCTCGTCCACCAGGTAGTAGCCCACGTGCGAGTAGCGTGCGTCGTCAGGCCGCTCCAGCGCGCCGCGCCTGGCGAGCTCGATGGCCAGGGTGGCTACCTCCTTCTCGGAGTAGTTCGTGCGTCTCGAGGTGCGCTCGACGACGTGGCGATACCGGTCGCGGGTGTCGAACGTCATCTGCGCGTAATGGCCGGACGGGTCCTGGCGGAGCACCGACTCCATCACGCTCTGGCGCTCCACGAAGCCCTTCCAGTCCATGAGGGCGACGGCTCGCAGGCTGGTGATGCTGTTGGCCATCGCCATCTGCGTTATCGCCAGCCGGTCCGCCGAGCGGATTGCCGCCTCTTCGGGACGCAACCCCTCCTCGGAGAAGTACTGCTCCAGCCAGTGGAGGGGTGCGAAAGGCTCTGCGCCGAGCCTCAGCTGCATCACGAGGCGCGCGACGAAGATCGGCGTGAGCGGAGGATGCTCGGCCACGAACTCGCGGAGCGCCTCGCCGACCGATTCGCCGGTGGGGCCGCTCCCCGCCAGTATCCGTTCCGCCCACTGGTTGGCGAGCTCCACCTCGTCCAGCCGCTGCAGCGTGCGCAGCGTCATGCGGCGCACGTTCTCCAGAAGGCCGAGTCGCAGCATGGCGGGAACGGCCCAGAGCTCGCCGAGGGAGAGCTCGGACACCTCCTGGAACGCGGCGGTGACGGTGTCCACCGTTTCCAGCTCGATGCGGCCTTCGGTGTGCGAGATGATCGTGGTCGCGAGCTCGTACACTCGCGGATAGCCGGCCAGGCGCCCCTTTACCAGTTCGGGAAGCTCGCGATAGTAGCTGCGTGGCAGGCTGTCGCGCACCTCGCGCACGTGCTCGCTGACCACATGGTAGTTGTCCAGGAACCAGTCGCCGGCGGGTCCCACGTCAACGTCGTTGGCGGCCGCGGTCGTGAGGCGCTCGTGTGCGCGCGCGAGGATCTCGCGGGACTCCTCGAGGCGGGCCAGGAGCGGGGCGGCCCGCCTGTCGCGCGCTCCGGGTACGACCTCCTGTTCGCGCGCCACCTCGCGGATGCGCTCCACAAGCCCCTCGGTGCCCAGCGGCTCCCCGCGAATGGGACCCGCCACCAGGGTGTGCGGCTGCGAGCGATCCCGCGAAATGCCTGCGCGACCCCTGAATGGGCCCGGAAGCCTGCCGGGCCAGCGACGAAACGTGGAGCCGGAACGTCCAGAACTCGTACTCACGGAGTGATGGCTGAAGGAATCCGTACCCCGGCAGCGGACCGCCGGCGCAAGGGACTGTCGTGCGCGGGTGCGCGAATGATGCCAGCGTGTGTTCCGTGTTCCATGCCGCCAGGTCCGGTGTTCTCGTAGCGACACCCGCGACCGTACTCAATATGTGTCGCGGTAGAAGTGGAGATAATTCCGGGGCGACAGGTGCGTCCGGAGCGGCGGTGCCGGACGCTTCGGGACCCTCATGCGGCTACCATTAGGGTAGAATGGCTCGGCACCGCCGGAGCGCCACGGGAGGGGGAGATGCGGGGGTTCGGGGGGAAGGACGACCGGGCGTCTGGTGCGATGCTGCAACCTGTGGTATGACGTGCAGTGGCATGAGGAGAGTGGAATGAAGGCGATTTCAGGCCTTGCGGCCGGAGACAGTGTGTACGAGCGAGATCACGAGGGAGGGTTTGTCGAAGACGCGGGGTCGAAGGCGGCGGAGACCGTTGATCGGGTAATCCGTGAGCGCCGAACTGAAAAGGCGATTTCGGACACGCCGCTGAGCGTGGAGACGGACCGGAAAGCGGTGGAGGCGATAGTTGCGAGTGCCGGCTGGGCGCCGTTTCACAAGGTGTCCGCACCTGAGCACCAGGAGGGTGAACTCGGCTCGATAGTGCCGTGGCGCTGCCATGTGCTGGATGCGGTGGCGGCGCGCGAGCTGCGCGAGTGGCTGCTGGAGCGCGGGGAGGCTGGTCCGCTGCCGCGTTTGCTGGCGGCCTGCAGCGCGATGCTCCTGGTGACGTGGCTTCCGAACCCGTCGTCTGGGGAGCTGGTGGACTCGTCAGGCGCCCCACTGCTGTTCGAGCCTACGCTGGACAACATGGAGCACATTGCGGCGGCGTCCGCAGCCGTGCAGAACATGCTGCTGTCTGCTGCGGCGCGGGGCTATCGCACGTTCTGGGCGACTGCGCGTCCGCTGAGGACAGCCGAGTGTTTCGACAGGCTGGGGATATCCACTCGTGAGGTGCTGCTGGGTGCGATCCAGCTTACGGCACCGGACGTACCGGTGGCTGAATGGAAGCATGGGTCGCACCGTCCGCGCCGTGGCGAGATGAGGGACTGGATGAGGTGGGTGATCCCTGAGGGAAGAGGGAGTCGGGACTGCATTGGCTGAGGAGTGCGAAGCGCTTCGCGCTTCGCATTTCCTGGCCGGGTCTCGGCGCCCTGTCATCCCGCGGGAAGCGTCGGGATCTGATCACCCTGCGCCGAAGCCGGCCACTATGAGTTGCAAGCAGATCCCAGCACTCGCTTCGCTCGTGCGGGATGACAGATTGGGCGAGCGAATGCGGGATGACAGATGGGGCTAGCGAATGCGGGATGACAGATGGGGCTAGCGAATGCGGGATGACAGGTGCGTTCG
>CAYQAO010000053.1:16562-20541 GCA_964415485.1 uncultured Gemmatimonadaceae bacterium | reverse complement strand
AGCGTCGGGATCTACTCACCCTGCACCGAAGCCGGCCACTACGCGCTGAAAGCTGTAAACGGCAAGCTCACGCGGAGAACGCGGAGGGACGCGGAGATAAGCCTGGCGCATCGAGTTCCAATCGCCGTGCAGTTCTCCGTGCCCTCCGCGCGAGGCATCTTCTCATTGGCTCCATTCGCGTGCGACCCTCCGCACCCCACCGCACCGCCGAGCCTCCCCTACGGCCGAGCGCCGAGCGCCGAACGAAAAAGTGCGCCGCCGCGAAGCGGCGGCGCACTCCCTGGCAGCCAGGCAGCGCCTAATGCGCCGCCAGCCGCCTCACAGCCTCCGCCAGGTCGCGAACCTTCGCGGCATCCCTGGCGCCTCCTGCCTCCGAGTCCAGCTGCGATGCCAGTGCCGACAGCGACGAGCGCTGCTGCGCCACCGAGCCCCGCTCCGCCGCCACGAGCGCCTGCCTGACGGCGGCGATGCGCTCCGCGCGCATTCCCTCATTGCGCTCCAGCTGGTCCAGGTACGCCCTCGCGAGGGCGTAGCTCGGCGGGAACACGATCTTCGGTTGACCCTGCGGATTGAGGTACTCGAACCTGACCGTCTTCGCAGCGTCAATCTCGTTCTGTGACAGGAAACCGCTCGGCACCAGTTCGTAGATGTCCAGGCCTCGTGCGATCTCCGAGCTTACGATGGCGCCGTTGTACCAGTACACCGACCACGAGCCGGCCATCACCATCTCGCTCGAGTCCACCGGTCCGCGATCGTGGAAGGCGATCTCCACGGGGTTGGAGGGATCGGTGAACTCGAACACGGATACGCCGCCCTGGTACCACGCCTGCGCCATGATGTCGCGGCCCGGAATGGGAATCAGCGAGCCGTTGTGCGCAACGCAGTTCTCCTGGGACGTCTGCGCAGCTGGCAGCTTGTAATAGCTCTGGAACTGCATCTGGCGATTCTGCAGCGTGAAGACCGCGTTCGCACCCCACTCCTTCGGGTCGCTATCGCGGCACTTCGGCGCGCTGCCACCGCCCCACTCGTCGGTGAAGATGATCTTGCTGCCGTCGTTGCTGAAGGTGGCCGAGTGCCAGTACGAGAAGTTGGAATCGGCCACTGCGCCGATGCGTACCGGGTTGGCGGGGTCGCTGATGTCGAGCAGCAGTCCGTAGCCTTCACACGCGCCGCCGGCGAGACCGATCTCCGGATACACCGTGATGTCGTGGCACTGGGTTGGGCCGGTGCGCGGGCGATTGCCACCGAATATGCTCGCCATCATGGACGGCAGCGCCTGTCGGAGGGCGGCGCTGTCCGCAGCCGTGGGAGTTCCGGTGCCGTTCCTGGCCCTGACGATGCTGTCCAGCAGCGGCTGCGTGATTCGCGGGTTCAGGATTCGCGTCCTGCCGCCGAAATCCGCAACGAAGGCACCGGACGCACGTGCCTCTTCGAGACGCCTGCGGTTGGCTTCCGCGTCTGCCGGGGCGTCGCCGTGCGTGGGCGGAGCCTCGAGGTCGTTGAAGATGCGGGGAGAACTGACGATCGCGGCCGCGCCGGGGTTGGCCAGCGGAACCTTGATCACCTCGATGCGGAAGAGCGCCGAGTTCGGGTTCTCGTCAGGCATCCCCGACTCGCAGCCTTCCAGCTCCTCAGAGGGGCGAATCCCGGCCGACCCCGAGATGTACACGTAGACATTCTCGTTGTCGCGCGGGTCCTTGAGCACCGTATGCGTGTGGGAACCGCGGCACGTCTGCACGTTGCCCACGTTCACCGGGTTGCGGATGTCGGAGATGTCGAAGATGCGCAGCCCGCGCAGCCGGTGGTGACTCACCGGCTCGGGAACGCCCTGCGTGCCGCAATCCAGGCGACCGGTATTACCCTCGCCCGACACGAACAGCAGGTTGCCGTACACCGACACGTCGCTCTGAGACGCGGGACATACGAAGCCGACGACGAGGTCCGGCGACGCGGGGTTGCTGATGTCCCAGATCTGCCAGCCGTTGTAGTTGCCCTGTATGGCGTAGTTGCCCGTAAATGCGAGGTCCGAGTTCGTGACTCCGAAGAACTCCCTGGGCGGCGGCGTCGTGGAGACGAGCCGCATGTTCCAGATGGCCTCCTCGGCATCCATGAGCCCCGCGCGGAGCCCTACGCGCGGGTCCGGGGAGGGTGCCGCTGTGGACATGCGAGCCAGGGATTCCTGCGACGGTGCAGGAGCCGTAGCGCTGGTATTTATGGAGCCGCTCGACGCGGCGCATGCCGCGCCGAACGCCATCGGCACAAGTGCCGCAAGCGAGAGGAGTCGGCTGGGAAGTCGTGAGGCTGCGGTACGATGGACCATTGGTGGCAATGCCATATGGGACTCCTCCCGGTTGGTCTGGTCAGGCGCTACTGGAAACTTCGATTCAGCGGAGGCGCAACCGCTGGACTTGGGCGATCGGTTGGTACGGCACGTGGTGAGCGGCAGGAGATTCGTCGGGCGCCTGGCGCTCACGGAAGTCGGCCTTCGGTGAACAGCGTGACCAGAAGCTCCTCCATCCGGTTGATCTCGGTGATCTGGTCAACGTTGATGTCCGTTGCGAGCCGGAACACGCTTTCGTTCTGGCCGGCCCCATAGGTGGCGAAGAGCTCCTCGACCATGACTATAGCTCCGCGATGATGCTTCATCATGGAGGTGAGGAAGAGCCGGTCGAACTCGGTGCCGCGAGCCTCGTAAAGGCGCTGCAGCTCCTCATCGGAGAGCATGCCAGGCATGTCGGCATGGTCCGAATGGCTGCCGTGACCGGTCATGCCATGGCTCGCGTGCTCCATCGAGGCGATCATCGCGTCCGCGTCAGGCACCGGCTGCAGGCGGTCGCGCAACCAGGTCTGCATCAGGCCTATCTCGTCCTTCTGCGCGTTGATGATCCGCGAGGCGAGGGTCAGTATGGTGCGGCTCTCGGTATTCGTGGCGGCCCAGCGCGAAATGAGAATGGCCTGCGCATGATGGCCGATCATGGAGCTCATGAAGTGCGCATCGGCCGCCACCCACGGCGTCGCGGCGCTGTCAGCCCGCGCGCGTTCGATTGCCGCTTCGACTCCCATTCGGCTTCCGGCGGACGCGGGCGCTGCGGTCTCCTCCCTCGACGGAGCCGATTCGATGGCGGATTCGGCTCGAGGTCCCGCGGCGCAGCCTCCTGCGGCCAGCGCGAGGATTATGACGCCGGACCGGATTGCGAGGGGGCGGAAGTATGGGATCATGCGGATTCTGTCTCAGCCGGCAGGGGGTGCTTCAAACCCTAACCAGTGAAAATTGCACACGCGGGGCGCCGTGTGGTAGGCGCCGGATGTGTTCCAGGGCACTCGGCTGGCTGATCGGCTCGGGATGGCGTGCCCTACACACCGGGAACGGCAGCCTCACGATTCGGCGAGGTTCCGCCGCGCTGCACTCTGCCGCCTATGGCAGTGGCAAGCCACGCCATTGGCAGGTAGGCAGCCACCAGGTCGAGCGCGGAGTACCAGGCGGGCGCAGGGATCAGGAAGCTGGCCACGATGCCGCCGATCAGGTTGAACGCCCCGACCACGTAGGCCATCCGGGCCTTGTGGCTCGCGGAGAGCAGGTAGGCCACCAGCGCTCCGACCAGCGTTCCCAGGGAGTGAGCCAGGAACGGGAAGATGAAGTGCCTCGGTTGCAGAAGGTGGACGTTCGCGGCCAGGCTCTCCGGGTCGGTGACGTCTATGCCGGGGGGGTCGGAATGATCGAGGGACCGATCGAGATTAGGCCACCGTTGATGACACCGCCGATCACGATGCCCGCGACGACGGCGAGCGCATTGCGAAGTAGAGTGGGCATCCCGGTGTCTCGTTAGGTGGTGGACGATTGCGCCGGCCGCCGTCATGCAGGCGGTCGGCCCCTTGTACGGCACTCGTGGCGCTGCGACTGGGCAGCCTGGCAACCGTAACGATGGCGACAGGGGGGAGATGCCGTAAGGGGATCAATGCCGGCCGGGGGACTGACGCC
>CAYQAO010000053.1:0-16462 GCA_964415485.1 uncultured Gemmatimonadaceae bacterium | reverse complement strand
GGGAACGACGCCGGCGGGACCGACGCCGGCTGGGAACGACGCCGGCTGGGAACTACGCCGGCAGCGGAACCACGTTCCCCGGATCACAGCCATCGCCGTACTCGCCGCCTGTACTCGCGATACTCCTCGCCGAACTGCCGCTCGAGATATTCCTCTTCGGGAATGATTGCCAACCTCTGCAGTACCCATACCACCAACGGTGTGAAGATGATGATCCAGGCGTTGGCGAGAAGTACCCCGAATCCGATGCAGAGCAGGACGAGTTGCAGATACATGGGATTCCGGGTAAAGCGATAGGGACCATCTTCCAGCAGCCGCGTGACGGGCGTCCACGGAATCTCGCTCTGCCCGCTTCGTCTCATCATCGCGATCGCGCGGTAGCCGAGGAGGAGCACCGCGGCGACGATGACGAGGCCGCCGAGCCAGTAACGCACGGGCGTCGGGAGAAGGTTGTCCGTCCGGATCGGCAGCAGACGCTGCATCAGGATGCCGGCCACTACCGCGGAGAGCGGGACGAAAGGCGGAAAGACCCTGACGGCGGGGACGTCCGACCTGGAACGGGAGTGCGCGTCTTCGGTCATCGTTCCGACCACACCGCGAGCTCATTCCCGCTGGGATCCCGGAAATGGAAACGGCGACCGCCGGGGAACTCGAATATCTCGCGTGTGATCTCGCCTCCGACATCCCTCACCCTGACGAGTGTGGCGTCGAGGTCGTTCGAGTAGAGTATGACCAGCGGCCCGCCGGTCTTCACCTCGCGCTGAACCGCGAACCCGCCCGCCTCCCCGCCGCCCGGCTTCCTGATGCCTGCGTACTCAGGCCCGTAGCCGGTGAACTGCCAGTCGAACGCGGCCCCGTAGAATCGCTGCGCGGCCGCCATGTCCGTGACGTTGAACTCGATATAGTCGATCTCGTGGTGTCCGTGAGAGCCCTCTGTCATTGTACCGACCTCCTGCGCGTGAAGTGTCATTATGGAAACGGCTGAGTTGCCGAACGGCAGGTCCAGCAGGCGCCAGTGTACCAGCTGCCAGATGAATACGATGGATGCAAGCGCCACCGCCACGTAATGCACCCTGCCGAGTGTGCTCCAGTAGCGGTCTCGAATGGCCGGCCACACGCCCGCAATCATCGCCATGGCAAGCGGGAGGGAGACGAGCGGAAGGACAAGCGCGGTTCGAATCGCTCCTTCCGCTTCGGCAGTGACGAACGATCGCTCGTTCACCGCGGTGCCGGCAATGACCAGGAACGCGATGCTCAGCAGCACGAAACCGTTTGTGCACCAGGTCAGAAGGCGCTCGTATCCGCCGGGCCGGCGCTGTGCTCCGCGCAGCAGTCGCCTGACGAAGCCAACAGCCGAGATCAGGGGGAACGAAAGCATCGTCAGGACGCCGAGCAGAAGCAGCACACCGTGCAGGAGGCGTGAGTCGTGAAAGCGCACGCGTTCGAGTGCGGTAGCCGGGAGTGCGCTGACGAACAGGTGGGAGAAGTCTCCGTTCTCGCCTTGCCGGAAGGCGGCTTCCACTCCTGAATCCGGTGAGCGGAAGTAGCCCGGCTCCACCTCTCTCAACCGAGTCGTCAGCTGCGGCGTTCGCAGTACCACCTCCCCCGGCACGTGCGGATCGGCGCTCACGGTGGCCTCGAACATGGCGCCGAGGAACTTCTCGAACGTGGTGTAGGATCGCCTGAGTGGACGATAGGAGCCCGCATAACTCTTCGCGCGCCGATCCCATCCTTCGACGACCGGCCCGACGGTGCCTGACGAGTCGGCATGGTGCCGACCGGCCAGGAGTCTCGTGAGGCTGGCGACCAGGTTCCCGCCCCCGGGCGAGTTCGTGCTCACGAAGATCCCGACGCCTGCCGACGGAATCAGGGTCATGTCGGTGAAGAACCAGCTGGTTGCTCCGTTGTGGCCGGTGGTGCGCACGCCGTGCATGCGGTTCTCCGCGAAGCCGAGCGCCATGCCGCTCACTCGCGGGTCGCCGGTGAAGGCCGTGCTGTGCATCTCGCGCGTCGCCGCCTCGGAGAGCAGTCGTGAATTTCCGTACGCTCCGCCGTTCAGGTGCGCGATCATGAAGGCAGCCATCTCCTCCGCAGAAACGCTCATCGAGCCTGCCGGCGCCATCTCCATCCACTCGAAGTCCTGCCTGACGAAACGCTCGTTCGAGTGGCTGTAGCCTGCGGCTTCATATGCCGCCAGGTGCTGTGGCAGCGGCTGACGTCCCGTCGCGTACTCCATCGAGAGGGGCGCAAGGATACGCTCCTCCAGGTACTGCTCCCACGGCATCCCCGAAACACGCTCGACGATGTAGCCTGCCAGTGCGCTTCCGTAGTTGGAATACGATGCGAAGGTGCCGGGTGGCCGCACCCGCGCCGGAAGGTTCCGCCTCATGAACTCGGGCCGCGAAAGCCCGGTTGGCGGCCGGAACAGCCCGAACGCCCGGTCCTCGAACCCCGCTGTATGGGTCATGAGGTGGCGCAGCGTGATCGGTTCCGGATACGTATCGGGAATCCTGAAGTCCAGGTAGCCGTTGATGTCCTCATCTAGATCCAGCAGCCCCTCGTCTCGCAGCTGCATCACGGCAGTCCAGGTGAAGACCTTCGTTACCGACCCGATCCGGAAGAGCGTGCGGGCCGGGTCCACCGGAATGCGCCTTTCGATGTCCGCCCATCCGTAGCCCTTCTCGAGCACGATGGAGTCGCCCCTTACGATCGAGACGGCGGCGCCGGGAACGCGGTTGGCGAGCATCAGCGCCGTCATCAGCCCGTCGAGGTACGGCTCCAGGTTCTCGTCAGGCTCGAGGGGAAGGGCCCCTTTTCCGGCAGCCGTGTCGCGGATGCCGTCTGCAGCCTCGACGTCGGCCTGCTGCGCCTGAAGTGGGGTCGTGAGGAGGAGCCCGAGGGCGAGGAGTGAGGCAATGGCACCTGACCGCATGGATTCTCCCGCGATGGGAATGGATCGTGGTGCAGCGCGGATCGGGTACGATCTACCGCCGCCGGGGGGCCGGGCGCCAGAGCGCGCGGGATTCTCCGCATGCTCGGCTGGCAGCGGCATTTCGGACCGCGGGATCGTTCACGGCGAGTGAGCGCGGCGAGCTTCCTCCCAGGCTTCGACGGCAGCCTGCGGATCCCGCTTCCCCAAGCGGAACGACGCCGCCGTCCGCACCTCTTGAAGTTCCCCTAACTTGTTGTTATAATTAGGGTTAACGCGCGAAAGCAGCATTCATGTTCGACACCCCGCCGGCCGTCACGCCGGCGGGGTGTTTGGCGCGCGTCACCCACCCCCTCGAGTCACCGGACCCTCTCACAGGAGTTATCGGACTTCGACATTCACCTCAGCCAGGAGCGTCGCATGCGGACCATCGCACCCAATGAAGCAACCGTCCCCACCGTAACCCACCAGTTTGCCGAGCCGCCTCCCACGGCATGGCATGGCCCAAGGCTGAGCAGCCGGGTCGGATGGGTTCGCGGCACCGCGATAGGATTCCGCGGGTTCGCATCCGCCGAGGAGGCTGCGCAGGCCGCGAGGGTTGCGTATCGAACGCTCGCGGGCCGGCTGGAGTTACGCGTGGGTGGTCGCCCGTACCGCAGCGACATCGGAGCGGTCTCACTGGACGGGAACACCGTGCTGGCGGGCAGGCTTCCCATCGCCCGCGTCGTGACGCCCGACGAAGACCGGGAATCTGCGGGAGGGTACGGCCTGGAGATCCAGGCCCCGGTACGCGCGGGCGAAAACGAGATGCACCGCGCGGCGCTCGCCATCTATCGCACACTTCGCAGGTCCGGCGTTCGCTGGCAGATGTTCGGGCGCCACGAGGCGAAGACCGCGCGCCTCCATTCTCCCGCCGCGGAATCGCACTCCCGGCCGGCCGCAGGGGCGGCAGCGTCCGCCAGGATGGGATGGCGCGCGCTCGATCTGCCACCCGCCGTGAGGCGCAAGCTGAGTGAACGCCTGGCCACCATGGCCGTGATCGCTGCGCTCTTCGTGATGGTAGCCGGCGTGGATAGGCTCATAGGCGATCCGTCGCCCAACCCGGTGCCCCTCTGGCTGGTTGCAGTCGCCGGTGGCGGATCGGCGCTCGTCGCAATGCTGGTAGGAAGGCTTCAGCCGCGCCCGGGGAGAAACCGACGATAGCGGTCCCAGCGACGAAGCGCGGTGGTTGGTCGGCATGCGTTCCCACTGGCGACAGTTTGACGTAGGCGGCGCGATCCCGACGAGAGCGCGCTAACAGGACGGCGGAACCCGGCATAGATTCGGGGAACCACCCACCCCTGGGTTCCCCGCAACCCTTGCGCATGCTGACAAACGAACCGATCTCGACGGCGATTCTGCTCGCCGTCTTCGGGTTTCTGCTCATTGCCAGCGTTCTCTTCAGCAGCCGCGCCACCGAGCGGGTGAACGTTCCGGTTGCGCTCATCTTCCTGGCCATCGGCATGCTGGCGGGGTCGGAGGGGCTGGGCGGCATTCCATTCGACGACTACGAATTTGCGTACAGGCTGGGCACCGTTGCGCTGGTGCTCATCCTGTTCGACGGCGGGCTGAACACTCCCATGTCGGCCGTGAGGCGGGTTGCCGCTCCCGCTGCCGTGCTCGCCACGGTCGGCGTAATTGGAACGGCAGTGGTGCTCGCGCTCGGGGGCTACTGGCTCGGCATGCCTCGTGAGGCAGCCATGCTGCTCGGGGCGGTGGTGTCCAGCACGGACGCAGCCGCGGTGTTCGCCGTGCTGCGAAGCGGGGGCGTGAACCTGAGCGCCAAGGTGAAGGCCACGCTGGAGATTGAATCGGGCTCCAACGACCCGATGGCCGTCATCCTCACGATGACGGTTACCAGCAGCCTCCTCGAGCCCGGCGGCTCCTCTCTTCTGGTGATGAGCCTGCAGGTCCTGTCACAGATCGTGATCGGAGCCGTGCTGGGACTCGCCGTTGGGTATGGGGCTCGATACCTGGCGGCCCATGCACGCCTGCAGGCGAGCGGCATGTACGCCGTGCTGCTCATCGGCGTGGCATTTCTGGCGTTCGCGGTTCCCACGCTTCTTTACGGCAGCGGATTCCTGGCGGTGTACGTGGGAGCGATCGTCCTAGGCAACGGCGACCTGCCTTATCGAGCGGGCCTGCTTCGAGTGCACGACGCGCTCGCGTGGCTATCGCAGGTGACGATGTTCCTCGTCATGGGATTGCTGGTCTATCCCTCACGGCTCCTCGAGATCGCTCCTCTCGGACTTGCGGTGTCCGTATTCCTGGCGGTCATCGCCAGGCCGGTGGTGGTGTGGCTCTGCCTCATTCCCTTCCGCTACACGCTTCCCGAGAGAGTCTACACTTGCTGGGTGGGCCTTCGCGGGGCGGTGCCCATCATTCTCGCCACCTACCCGGTGCTGGCCGGAGCCCCGTCGGCCGAGAACATGTTCAACCTGGTGTTCTTCGTGGTCGTGGTGAGCTCGATCATTCCGGGAGCCACGGTTACCTGGACCGCACGCAAGCTCGGACTGGAGACTTCGGAACCCCCCGCGCCGCAGGCCGTGCTGGCGATAGAGTCAGTGGAGCCGCTGCAGGGCGAACTGCTCTCGTTCTACATAGACGAAGCCCTGGCCGTCGCCGGCGAGCAGCTCTCGGATCTCCCCTTTCCCGATGGTGCCTCCGTCACCATGATCGTGCGCGGGCGTGAGCTTCTCGCGCCTCGCGGCAACACGGTGCTGCTTCCGGGCGATCACGTGTACGTGTTCACGAACCCGGAATCGAAGGCCTTCGTACAGCTGGTGTTCGGCCAGCCCGAAACCGACTGAGCGCCACATCCGGGGCGCTCGATCTCCTGTTGTCAGACGACGCCCTGCCGGCACGAAGCCAATGCTCGTGCGCTCCTCGGGCCAGGCGGACTCCCGCCGCGCAGGCTGTCCCGCGTCATTGGCCGGATTGTGATCCCTGCACTTTTTCCACCGCCGGAGCCAGGTGATGTTTCGGGCTCCCAACCAGCCCCAACACGAACATGCATACGGCATATCGCAGGCTCACGGCCGGGTTTCTCGCTGCCGCCGCCATCTTCGCAAGCGCATGCAGCGACTCGGCGGCCCGTCAGGCAGCGGCCGACTCGCTTGCAGCACTCGGAGCGGAGCTCGAACAGGCTCGTGACGAGCTGCAGCAGCGCGACGCGCTCATGGGCGAGCTCGCGCAGACCACGCGCCTGGTGAACCAGATCGACTCGTCTCTGTCCGCTGTGTCGGGTATCGCGGCCGCACAGGCGCGCGCTCAGCGCACGGGCGGGGCATCCAGCGATCCCTGGACCGCGCGCCATGACTCGCTGCAGGCGAAGGTGGAGGGCGTGCTCCAGCTCCTCGAGCAGAGCCGCGCTCGTGTGGCGGGCCTCACGAGAAACAACCGCGAGATGGAGTCCAGGCTCCGGGGGTACGTGAGCACCATCGAGGAGCTTCAGGCCACGGTGGAGCGGCAGAAGGGCGAGATCGGTGCGCTCGGCATCATGGTGGACAGCCTGCGACGGGCCGGTCGGGCCCTAGCCGTGGAGCGCGATGCCGTTCGCGACACGCTGCGATCCACGCTGACGGAGGCGAGCGCCGTCTACTACGTGGTAGGCACCAAGGAGCGGCTGGCCGAGCTGGGAGTCGTCAGGTCCGAGGGCAGCAGGCGCTTCCTGCTCGTTGGGCCGCGCACGCTCGTGCCGAACCGCGAGCTGGACCCCGCGGTGTTCACCGCGGCGGACATGCGGGACGAGATCGCCATACCCATGCCCGATCCGCAGGCGAACTACAGGGTGATATCGCGTCACGACCCGAGCATGCTCGTTTCGGGCACGAGTGCCGATGGCACGCCGGACGGCACGCTGCGCATCACCAATCCCGCACGATTCTGGGAGGTGTCGCGCTACCTCATCGTGCTGCAGCACTGAGTTGCGTCACCGGCTTCCATGCCGGCTTATCATTCGTTTGCGCACCGCTCCTGCGCCCGGTGGCCTTCGAAGGTTGCCGGGCGCAGTTGCCTGATTACTGCGGTGCCGACGCAACCAGCGACCGTGAGCGCATGAGTGCGAGCGTCTCCGCGGTCTGATCCCGCCAGCAATACCAGAGTGAAGAACAAGGGCACCAGCCGCAGCCTCACGACGTTCGCCCTCATCCTGATCGTCTTCATGACGGCCGCCGAGGCAACCATCGTGGCAACCGCGCTTCCCACGATCGTGGCGGACGTGGGTGGGGTGGAGCACTACGGCTGGGTGACCGCGTCCTACCTTCTGGCGACAACGGTCACGGTTCCGATTCACGGTCGCCTGTCCGACGTGATGGGGCGACGTCCCATCCTCTGGCTGGGGATCGTCCTTTTTCTTGGCGGGTCGCTGCTATGCGGATTCGCCGGGACCATGGCCACGCTCATCGCCGGACGCACTCTCCAGGGGCTGGGAGCCGGCAGCATTCAGCCGGTGTCCATGACGATCATCGGCGACTTGTATTCCATTGCCGAGAGAGGCCGCATTCAGGGGATCATCGGCGCCGTGTGGGGAGTGGCAGGGATCGCGGGACCGATGCTGGGTGCGTGGCTCGTGACGGCCATGTCGTGGGCGTGGGTGTTCTGGATCAACCTTCCGTTCGGTGCGGCGGCCGTCGTCATCCTGGCGTATGCCTATCGAGAGCGCGGGCAGGGCGGAGACGCATCCATTGACTGGCTGGGTGCTGCGACCTTTGCAGGCGCGTCGCTGGCACTGCTTCTCGCCATGGGCGGAACGGCGCCGGCACTCCTGACGCCGATCGGGCTGGCGCTGTCCGCTGCCTTCGTCCTCGCTGAGCGGAGGGCAGTGTCACCCATCCTCCCGCTGGGGCTTCTCGCAAGGCGCGACGTGGCGGTCGCATCTGCGGTTTCCCTCGGCCTGGGCGCGATCCTGATGGCAGTAGTGAACTTCCTTCCGCTCTTCATCCAGGGCGTGAAGGGGGGAACTCCCGTGGACGCAGGCGCCCTCGTGGCGCCCATGCTCGTGGGCTGGCCGATAGCCGCCACCCTGTCCAGTCGCTTCATACTCAGGCTTGGCGCGCGACGGGCAGTGATGCTCGGATGTCTCATGGGGGCCGTTGCCTGTGCTGCGCTGGCGGCCGCCACCGCATTCGGCGGAAGGCTCGCGATAGGCGCGTCCATGTTCCTGCTCGGCACTGGACTGGGCACAGCCACTTCCACGCTCATCATCGTGCTTCAGTCCAGTGTGGAGTGGAGGGAGCGCGGGGTCATCACTGCCACCAACGTGTTCGCCCGCTTCTTCGGCGGTACGCTTGGAGTCACCATCATGGGAGCCGTGCTCGCCAGGACGCTGAAACGCTCGCTGGATCCTGCACGCGTGGCCGAGGTGCTGGACACCGAGCGAGTGAGCGCGGTGGCCGACCCGGAAGTGGTGGCAGCCCTGTCGTCGGCTTTCCAGCCCATGTTCCTCATCGTGGTAGGCTTCGGGCTCACGACTGCGCTGATGTCCTGGTGGTATCGCGACGCACGGCGCGAGTGATCCGAACGACGGCTGCCAGGTAACGCCGCTATTGCGGCGGCGCGTTTCCGCGCCGTAAGTTGTTGCAGCGGCACCACGGCGCAGTGGAATCGCCAGCGCCAGTTCGGACTCGAGCATCCGTCGGTGTGGAGGCCCTCATGATCAGCAGAGGACCCGCCGAGCCCACCGGGCCGGAGTCGGTAGACCCGCCGGAGGGGAAGCCATCGTCCACGCCCGCTCGCCTATTCGCACAGGATCGCCTGCACAGCGCCCGGCGCCGCCTCGCCCTCGCGTCCCGGACGAAGGGCGCTTCCGACAACGCAGTCACTTCGCGCCTGCGCACGCTCCTGGGCCATCCGCCCGAAGTGCTGGACCCGGCTGGCAAGGCGCTGCGCGACGAGCTGCGGAGCTCGGTCATCGTGTATGCGCGTGTGCTCCGCCAGGAGGGCGAACCGCCCGAGCGCATGCTGGTGCTCGTGAAGAGCGCGGTGCAGCCGGAGGAGACGCGTGAGAGCGTGGAGGAGAATCGCGCCCTCATGGAAGAGGTCGTGCGGTGGAGCCTGGAGGGCTACTACGGAGAGCCGAAGCCCGAGTGACGCCCGCGGCCTACCGCACTCCGGGCATTCTCTCCACCAGCCACACGCCTTCCGCGCCGGCACGCGGCATCGCTTCGGGCACCGGCTCCATCCTGTCCGGCGAGCTGATCACCTGAAGCACGCTGCCGCCGGGGTAGGCGTCGAACCCCAGGCGCACCTGCGGCTCCCTGATGGACTCCACGCGAATGCTGAAGCGTCCTTCGTCGTCCGTGAAGGCGACAGCATCTCCAACGTGCACGGGAAGCGCCACGAGCGGCTCGCCTGACGAGCGCAGGACGCGTCCATGAATCCAGAGCGCGCCTCGAGCGGCCCGCTCGTAGCTCGCACTCTCAGTGGCCGCCGATCCACGCCAGGCCCTGCGCGCGGACAGTCGCCACACGAGTCCGGATGCAGTGTGCACCTGTGAGACGGACGCGATCCAGCGACCCAGGTTGAACTCCGCGGTGCCGCCCACCCACCGTTCGGCGCGCGCATCCGCGCCGCTGCCCAGCGGAAGCTGGGCGTGGACGCCGACCTGGCCGAAGGGCAGCATCCAGCGAAGCTGCGCGGTGGGAGCCACGACGGTTCCGAACCGCTCGTTCCAGCGAAGCAGGGCTCCGGCGGAGAGAGTCCCCCTGAGTCCAAGAGGATGGTCCAGGCCCGTCGTGAGGCGGGCCCGCCGGCTGCTGCTTCCGTCCATCAGCGCTGCGGTCACGCGCCACTGTCTTCCGAACGAATCGTGCCTGGCGAGGGAAACGCCGTAGTCGCGCCCCGCGAGGCCTGCTGCCGCCTGCCGGAACTCCGCACTCTCCGGCCGCTCGAGCGCTTCGTGCCGCCAGAGCGCGACTGACGCCGAGCCCTGCCAGTCGCCGTTGATGACGGCAAGCGATGCGGCGGCGTGATGACCCCTGGTCGCACCGGCAACGACGAAGCCGTCGGTGCTCGCGGCGTCCACCGTCGCCATTGGATCCAGCATCGCATCAGGATCCAGCGCCCCCCTGCCGGTGATGCCTAGCGAGCGCTCGTGCCACACGCGAAAGCCGGCGCCGGCCCGAAGCCAGTCCGCGGGTGTCCACCGTGCATCCAGGCTCCCCTGACGCGCGGCGATCCTCTCCCACCGCTGCAGGAACTCCGGCGCCAGCACTCTCGCGTCGTCTGCACCGACCACCCGCAGCGCAGGACGAAGCATTCTGCCCTGCGAGATACGCAGGTAGATACCTCCATTCGCGTGCTCGATCCGGCTCCATGCGGATGCTCCGGGCGAGGGTCCGAGCTGCAGGGCGGTGCCCGGCTGGAGCGTGACCGATCGCACCCGGTGCACCCCTCCGTTAAGCATCGCTTCGCCCCTCGCAATGCTGCCGCCGCCGGACAACTCGCTCGTCAGGCTCGCGCTCGTCGTCAGGTGCGCAGATCGTGGAAGTCGCTGCGACAGGGCAACGGAGGCGAGCGCGCAGGTCCAGGAAGCTCCCGCACTGCACTCGGGCTCCCCGAAGTCGGCGGACCTCAGCAGGGCGGATCGGGGCCTGTGGGACTGCAGGGCAATTCCGCTCACGCCGCCCGCATGAGCTCGCGGAGCGACGCTCCCGGCCGCAACGCGCAGCGTTGCAGTGCTCCATGCCGGCAGCGCCAGCATGATACCGAGCGCTGTGCGCGATCCTAACGAGGGGCCGGGGAGGGCCCCGCGATGCGACGAGATGACGTCAATGTCACCCAGCACCAGCGAGTCAATGCGAGGGATGCCGTACCATGCGGAACGCACCGACAGCGCAGTCATCTCGCCAAGCCCGACACCGATCTCCTGTCGTGACCGGTCGCCAAGCCGCTCGAGGGTGGTACCCGTGCCGAGCGCGCCTCTCCCCGAGCTGACACCCTGCATCCACTGCGACGAGCCGGAGCTGCCGTCCGAACCGACTCCAGCGGTGCGCAGAACCACCGACTGCGCCTGCAGCTCGGCCGCCGTCAGCGTGAGGCACGCGAGGCACAGCAGCTGAACGGGCAGTCGCCGCGGCACGGGCTCGTCAATCGTGCTGTGCGCGACTCAGCATGCCGGGCAGGGGAACGTCTATCGCGCCGAAATCCCCCTGTATGCGAAGCATGCTGGCTCCAGTCGGCGCACTGCCGAGTGCCAGGTAGCGCACGGCGTGCGGGAGAATCGGCGCGGAACTGGTGAGGTCTTCCACGAGACTGCCGTCCGCTGCCCGCCACGACGCACCGGTGAGCCGGTCGAGGGATCCTCCCAGGTTGGCGACGCGCACGCTCCACTGGCCTCCGGCACGCGGCTGCAGCGTCACCGACAGTTCAGCGGATGAAAGCGGCTCCCGCTGTCGCACGTAGATCACGTGAGGCAGGACGATTCGCGTTTGCACCGAGCCGGTGCGCGGCGGGAGGAACGCCGCTTCGATCACCACCCACGCCGGCGCGTTTCGTGACCGGACACGATACGGAACCACCGTACGGCTCATCGGCGGAAGGGTGAACGAGCGCCATGCAACCTCCACGTCGGTGCCCTCCGGCACGTCGCGAAAGTGAACGGTGCCCGCGGAGTCCACCGTGAACCCTCTCACGGAAAGCGACACCGGCATGGGGTCGGACGTTGGATTCTCCACCGAGAACTCGCCGCGCGCCTGGTGCACGTAGCGAGCGATGACCGGGGAGACCGTCTGCGCCTGGGCCGGCGTGAGTGCGCTCGCGGCGGCATTCACCGCGAGCGCGATGGCCCAGAGACAGCACAGGTCGCAGGGGCCGGGTCTCACGTCAATTCTCCTACTGAGTGATGGCGCGAAGAGTCAGCACGCCGCTGTAGCTTCCTACTGCCAGCGGGTCCGCTCCCACGAGGTTGAGTCGCAGCATGAGGTCGTCCGTGCGAGTGCCGCGACGCGTTGGAGGCGTGAGTGCCTGCTGCACCAGCACGAGACCGGCGCCGGGCGTTCCGCCCGCCACGTCTCCATTGAACGGCGTGAACGCAACGGGAACCCCGGTGGACACGCGTCCCTCGATCTGCGAGGACGAGATCGCATCCGAGGTCTCGGCGTGCGACAGCGCGTCTGCCGCCGAGGCGAAGCTCGCGACTACCTGGAAGCCGCTGGTCTGTGGATGGACATCCCACGTGGTCGTGAACGTTACCGGTGCAGGGAACTCGTTCACCGCATTGTCGGTGATGGCGGCGAGCGTCTGCGTCGCGCCGCTGTTGATGGTGAGCGTGAGCGACGCGTTCTTGGCGGCATTCACGTTCACGGCGGCCGGGCCGCTCTGGATCCCTGCCTGTGCGAGAGCGGGCAGGCTCGTGAGGCACGTCATGACCATGACGGCCGCGATGGTCATCGCGCGGCGCGCGGTACGACCGCCCACGAGCCGGCTCTCCGTCTCGCGACGATTCGCGGACTGGGGATGCATGTTCGTTCTCCGCGTTGGAATGGGTTGCTGCGGGTGCAACCTGCTGCGCGCTATCCGATGTACTGTGCCTGTCGCTCGCATGCCGGAGAGACCGCAACTCCTCGGATTCGCTTCGGACGCCGGGGCTTCGAGGGGCGACTGTCGGAAGCCCGTTGTTCTCACACTGGCGTGACCCTGCGTCGGGTGCCGGGTGCAGTGCTGCGTCGAGCCTAGAGACGCATCATTTCACGGCGCGTAACAGGGAACATTGGCGATTTCTAATGTTCCGGGGGCGAGCGAAGCCCCACGGAAAATGCCCGTGGGGCTTGGGAAACTCGTGTTGACGGCGATTCGGTCTGCGCGCGGAATGCCGGTCAGCGAGCCCTTCCGGAGCTCCTCGTCGTAGCCTTGGCAGGGGACTTCGCCGACGCCTTCTTCGCGGACTTGGCCGTGGCCTTTCCGGCCGACCTGGATGCGGACTTCGCAGCCCCGCCTCTCGAGGATTTCGCAGCCGGCTTCCTGCTCCCGGCGGCCGACTTCGCGGCAGACTTCGTGGTGGCGGATGCCCCCCTGGAGCCCGCGCTCGCAGCGCTCTTCGTCGCGGTTTTGGCGGCAGACTTTCGTGCACTCTTGCCGGCCGCGGTCGTGGACGCGGATTTCTTCGCGCTCGTCGCCGCAGGCTTCCTGGCGGTAGTCGCTTTCCGGGCAGTCCCGGAGGCTGACCCGGCCACCTTCTTCGCTGCGGGCTTTTCAGCGACTTTCGAGTCGGCAGCCGCTGGCTTCGATGCTTTCTTCCTGGTCGTCCTGGCGGCGCCCTTGGCTACCGGTGTCGCCTTCGCGCTCCTGGCATCGGAAGCAGGCGCAGCCTCCTCACCGGACTTGACAGGCGTGGCGCTCGGCGACTTTGCAGGTGTCGCCGGAGGAGCCGCAGGTGGCGCGCCAGCCGCGGCTGCTGGCGCGGGTGTGACCTGCTTCTTCGGCCGACCGCCGCGCCCGCTGGGGCGTGGAGCAGCCATCAGCTCCTCGTATTCCTTCTTGGCCTCTGCCAGGAGCACGGAAAGCTCGTCCCGCTCACGCCGCTTGCGGCGCTCGAGTTCCGTACGGTAGTGGTCTATCGCTGACCTGGGCGCACGCTCCTGCGACGGCGGCGTGCGCTCGCTCTGCGCTTCGTCGTCCCGCTTCGGCGCGTCGTCCTTCGTCATATCTCCTCCAGGGGTGGGGTCAAATCCTCACCGAATCATCGTTGCTGCGCAAGGCGCGAGCACAAGCTATGTGATAGCGGCCCACACTGGTATCGCGTGTGCCATAAAGTGGACCACGGCTCCGGTGCCCGGCTCACTCCCTCCACAAGAGCCGGGGTCCTGAGCTTCACATGATGCCACACGAGCCCTACTTTTCCATTCAGGTAGCCGAGCGCTTTCGCCGTCGTGCTGGCAATCGGCAACCCGAACCCCGGGCATGTCCTGGGGTTTCGTCATTTTGGCCCCGACCTCGATACTAGCCTCGAAGCTGCACTACCGGGCTCGGATCCGGGTCGAGAACCCGGATCCGGCTGTGCTCCGGATGGCTCGGAGCTTCCAAGGGGTGCCGCGGGGCTTCTCCTGACTTAGGTTGGCTGATCGCTGCCAGGCCCCACGGGCACACGCCGTTCCCGCTGGCGATCAATGCCAGCAGCCGGATCACTCCACGCCGCGCAACCGACGAAGTACCGTCGCCGCCGACGAAAGTAACCGCTGAATGGATCCGTCATCGCTGCCGCCGATTAGCGGCCACTCCATACTCCTGCTGCTGGTTCAGCTCACGCTGCTGCTGTTCCTGGCCCGCGCACTCTCCGAGGTCATGCGCAGGATCGGGCAGCCCGCGGTCATCGGAGAGCTGCTCGCCGGCATCCTCCTCGGGCCGACGGTACTCGGCCACTGGATGCCGGACCTGTTCCTCATGGTCTTCCCGCAGGACGCGCAGCAGTTCCACCTGCTCGAGACGGTCTCGTGGCTCGGCATGGTGCTGCTGCTCCTCCTCACCGGATTCGAGACGGACCTGCGCATTGTCCGCTCGCTAGGCAGGTCCGCATTCTTCTCGTCTGCGGGCGGGCTCATTGCCACGCTTTCCGCAGGCTTCGTCCTCGGCATGCTGCTGCCGGACCGCTTCCTGGTGGACCCCGCCGACCGGGTGATATTTGCCGCGTTCATAGCGACGTCCATGGCGATCACCGCAATGCCGGTCATCGCGAAGATCCTCATAGACCTGGACGTCATCAAGCGGAACGTGGGCGTCGTGATCCTCTCCGCCGGTGTCCTGGACGACACCATCGGGTGGCTCATCCTCTCGGTGATCGCCGGTATCGCGTCCGCAGGCGTCTTCTCGGGAACCCGGCTGGCGCTCACCCTCGTGGGACTCGGGTTCTTCCTGCTGGCCGTGCGGTTCGTGGTGTACCCGGTGTTCACCAGGCTGCTCGCGTACGTGAACGCGCACGTGAAGCTGCCTGGCGCAGACGTGAGCCTCATTCTCGTCTTCACGTTCATGGGTGCGGCCGTGACCGAGGTGCTGGGTGTGCACGCGGTGTTCGGTGCCTTCGTGACCGGTCTGATGATTCGCCAGGTGCCGCGCGTGAAGGAGCAGTCACTGCATGCGCTCGAGACGTTCGTGCTCGCTGCCCTTTCGCCGATCTTCTTTGCGTTCGTGGGACTCAAGGTGAACCTGTGGTCGCTGACGGGATGGCAGCTTCCCACGCTCGTGATCGGCGTGGCGATGGCGGCCAAGCTCGTGGGCTGCTTCTCGGGTGCCCGCCTGGCGGGGCTGTCGTTCTGGGAGAGCCTCACGATCGGCTTCGGCATGAACGCACGCGGCGCGATGGAGCTCATCGTCGCGCTCATCGGACTCTCGCTCGGCCTGCTGACGGGCGAGATGTACTCCACCATAGTGCTGCTCGCGGTGGTTACGTCCTTCCTGGCTCCGCTGCTCATGCGTGCCGTGCTGCCGCAGGTGCCCATGACGGAGGAGGAGCGCAGGCGCATCGAGGACGACAGCCGGGGCCGTGTCATTCCCACGGGTCCGCTCAAGATCCTCGTTCCCACGGCAGGCGGTGCAAACGCGCTCGGCGCATTTGCCATGGCAGCTCCGCTCGTGAGGCACACCGCAGGTTCCCTCACCGCACTGTACGTGGAGACCCGGCAGGAGTCCGTGTTCGCGAGAATCGGCCGCCGTCTCATGGGCAATCCATCGCTGGCGGGACGCGGCCTGGAGGCGCACCTGGAGCAGGTGGGCGAGCGATTCGGTGAGGACCAGAAGAAGTTCCTGTCCATCAAGCGCGTTCGCAGCACTGCGCCTGACGAGGCGATACTCGCCGAGCTGGGGCGCGACTACGACCTGTTGATGATCGGTGCCGGCCCCCGGCAGCTCGTGGGGCGGAGCATGACGGTGGAGGTCCTGTCGCGCGCCGACAGGACTTCGGTGATCGTGCGGGCGCCCGAGGCCGGATTGCCGGAATCCTTCAGGGATATCCTGGTTCCCGTTGATGGAAGCGTCTTCTCCCGCGTGGCTGCGGAGTTCGCCTTCGCGTACGCCAGTGCCGTGGACGCCACCGTGACCATGCTTCACGTGGTGGACGAGACCGAGGTGGCCGCCGGATCGCTCATGGTGCCCGATCTCAGGGTTGCCCACGCACTCGAGGCGCGTGAGGAGTCCGTGGTTGCGGAGGGACTGAGATCCGACTTCTCGGCGCTGGCCGAATCGTTCGGTGTGCGGATGCAGGTCCGGGTGCTCGGCTCCGGCGATCCGGCGAGCACGATCATCGCCGAATCCTGGTCGCGTCACACGGACCTCGTGGTGCTCGGCGCCGAGAACAAGATGCTCTCGCGGCCGTCGTTCTTCGGGCAGGGCACGGCGTCCATCGTGGAGCGCGCCGGTTGTACGACGGCGGTGGTGGTCCCGAGGTTCGGGTAGGAACGGCCGGGGGGAGGGAGCGTCGTTCTTCCACGTCTGTCATCGCGCGCTTGCCCCCCCTGTCATCCCGCGCGAAGCGTCGGGATCTACTCACCCTGCGCCGAAGCCGGC
>CAYQAO010000052.1:0-20548 GCA_964415485.1 uncultured Gemmatimonadaceae bacterium | reverse complement strand
GTGGCCGGCTTCGGTGCAGGGTGAGCAGATCCCGACGCTCGCGGCTACGCCGCTCGCGCGGGATGACAGATGGCGCAGATCGCTCCGCGCACGATGACAGATGGCGCAGATCGCTCCGCGCACGATGACAGATGGCGCAGATCGCTCCGCGCACGATGACAGACGGCGCAGATCGCTCCGCGCGGGATGTCAGTACTGACTGTGCAAGTCCGGCGTCGGGCGGCGTCTCCCAGACAGAACCCTCTGTTTCGGAGACAGCCATGCTCGCCACCAGCCGGATAGTTCTCGCCGCAATTCTGCTGGCCACCCTGCCGGCGCTTGCCGCAGCGCAGGGGCACGTGATTCCTCGTCCGTGCCCGGCGCCGCGGTGCCTGCCGCCGCCATGTCCGCAGCCGCGTTGTGATCGCCCCCCGGCGGAATGGATCGAGCGGACCGGGAGCGACGTTCGCGCTACGCTCAGGGGACGCGTGCTCAGCGTGGAGGTGCGCGAGACGTTCGTGAATCGCGGCGGCGCGCTGGGTGAGGCGGACTACGTTTTCCCGCTGCCGAGAGACGCCGCCTTCCGCGACCTGGCGCTCACGATAGGGGGCGAGCCGGTGACGGGCGAGGTGATGGACGCGTCGAAGGCCCGTTCCATCTACGAGGCCATCGTGAGGCAGCAGCGCGACCCCGCGCTCGTGGAGTGGATGGGACACGGCATGCTGAGAGCGCGCATCTTCCCGCTCCCGCCCGGCGAGGAGCGTGAGGTGACGGTGCGCTTCGACGCCGTGGTGCCTCTGGAAGGCGATGCGCTGCGCATCGGTTACGTGACTGCGCGGGCTCCCTCGTCAGGCGCGCCTGAGGTTCGCGACGACGCCCCGCGCCCGGGCGGAGTTCGACGCTCGCCGGCGGGCGGGGCCACGTCCTTCGTGCTGGAGTACGACCGTTCGGAATTCCCGCGGTCGCCATTCTCGCCGACGCACAGGCTGGACGTGCGGGACGAAGGCGGACGTCGCCGGGTTCACGCGTCGGGCAGCGCTCGCGAAGTGGTGCTGCTGGTGCCTGCAGGCACGCGCCAGGCGGGGGCCACCGGCGTGCTTGCACACCGGCCCGAGCCTGACGAGGCCGGCTACCTGATGCTCACGGTTACGCCGCCGGAGCTACGCTCCGCCTCGCTGCCGCGCGACCTCACATTCGTATTGGACGTGTCCGGTTCGATGCGCGGAGAGAAGATCGAGCAGGCCCGCGCCGCAGGCGAACGCCTGCTGGAGACGCTGCGGCCCCGGGATCGGTTCCGCATCGTCGCGTTCTCCACCGACGTGTCCAGCTTCCGGCCGGACTTCACACCAGCCACGACGGCAGCGGTGCGCGAGGCGAGGAGCTTCCTGCAGGGCCTCACCGCTTCCGGAGGAACGAATATCTCCGGCGCGATGGACGAGGCGCTCGACGTTCCGTCCCCGGGGGACCGGCTGCCTCTGGTGCTGCTCCTGACGGACGGCGCACCGACGGTTGGAGAGAGGAACGCGGACGCGATTGCCGAACGGACGGCCGCTCGACGTGGACGTGCGCGCGTGTTCACCATCGGGCTCGGAACCGACGTGAACTCCGCGCTGGTGGAGCGGCTGGCGCTGCAGGCGCAGGGCACTCCGTACTTCATCACCCCGTCCGAGAACGTGGAGCGCACCGTCGCGGCACTCGGTAGCCGGCTGACGAATCCGGTGCTGACGGACGTGACCGTGAGCGCACAGGGGGTAAGGCTCAGCGGCATCCTGCCATCGGGCGGACAGGACCTGTACGCGGGTCAGGAACTCGTGCTGCTGGCGCGCTGGGAAGGGGACGGCGAGCGCGATGCGGAGATACGGATCCAGGGGATGGGCGCGAACGGTCCGGTGAGCTGGAGGACGCGCGTGACGTTGCCGGCGCGCAGCCGGGATCATGCGTTCGTCGGCAGGTTGTGGGCGACCAGGCGGGTGGGCTGGCTCTCCGCGGAGCGCAGGCTGCGCGGACCGTCGGCGGAGCTGGACGAGGAGATCCGCGAACTCGGCACGCGATTCGGCATCCCGACGGAGCTCACGTCGTACCTCGTGCTTGAGCCTGGAATGGAACGACTGGCCAACCAGTCAGTGGCTACCCCGCCGCCTGCACCGGCTCCGGGAGCCGTGCGGCTGAGGGGCGGCACGGGTCGGGCGGGCGGAGCCAGCGCCGCTGACATGTCTCCCTCGACCGTTACGAACAGCGAGGCCGAGTTCCGGAAGGCGAGGCAGGCTGCGGAGCAGCGGTCGGTGGTGTCGGCCGAGCAGCTGGACCACCGCGCGGCCGGAGATGTCGAAGTTGTTGTGGTGGGGGGACATGCGATGCGCCATCAGCCGGACGGGCGCTGGGTGGACGCCAGGTCTGCCGACGGTTTGCCCCGCATCCAGGTGCGCGCCTACTCGGCGGCCTGGTTCGAGGTGGCGGAGCGGCTGCCGGAGCTGGGGCCCGTTCTGGCCCTGGGTGAGCGAGTGGAGGTGGTGCTGAGCGGGGTGGTTCTGGTGGTTGGAGAGTCTGGTTTGGAGGAGTTGGGTCGGTCCGAGCGATCCCGACTGACCGGTCAGTAAGGCGACGTGGAGCACATTCTACTTTATCGTTCATGGATGAACGGCGGTGACATCCCTTCACGGAGTGCCAGAACGCACCCGTCCCAGCCGCGTGCGAGCGAGTTGCGTCCACCGGATTCGGGAGCGGCGGACTCCCCTCCGGCGGGGCCGCACGTGCCGGGCTCTCGTTCGGCACACGCGACTCCGCAGGGCACGCGTTCGGCAGGCGCGACCCCGCGGGGCACGCGTTCGGTGCCTGACGAGCGCGCGGGCCGGGTGGAGCGCCTGTTCCGCGAGTATCACGCACCTCTCGTTCGGTACCTCACCCGCCGGCTGGGCGATCGCGACTGGGCGGAGGAAGTGGCGCAGGAAACGTTTCTTCGTGCCTTGCGACAGGACCGCCTGGATCACGCGCGAGCGTGGCTGTTCGCGGTGGCCACCAACCTGGTGAGGGACGAAGGGAGAAGGGAGGAGCGGCGCCGCCGTCATCTCGCCCTTCTCGCCGCGGAGGAACGGGAGAGGGAGCAGGAGGCGCCCGCCGTGTTGAACGCGGCGGAGCGCGCCGAGGAGGCAGCGCTTGCTCGTGCGGCACTCGAACAGCTGGCCGAACGTGACAGGAGCGCGCTTCTGATGAAGGAGGAGGGGCTGGACTACCAGGAGATAGCGGCGGCGCTCGAGCTGTCGCCCGGTTCGGTGGGCACAACGCTCGCCCGGGCGCGCCGGCGGCTGGCCGAGGCGTACGAGACGCTGCTCGGCGAGCGGCGCGGGAGGTCTGGAAATGCAGGATGACCGCACGACCGGCTGGAAGGCCGGAGACCACCTGGATAAAGGAACCGTTCACGCCTGGCTGGACGGCGAGCTGCCGGCGTCGGTGTCCGCCGAGATAGTGCAGCATGTGGACGAGTGCGGGGAATGTGCTGCGCTCGTTGCGGAAGCCAGGGGATTGATGGCTGCGTCCTCCCGCATTCTCTCGGCGCTGGACGATGAGCGTTCCAACGTGACGCGAGATGCCGACCGGTCGGTGGCGGCTGCGTTCGCGGACGTCCTCGAGAGGCACCGTCGGGAGTCGGGAGACTGGGAGGGTGACGCGAGCGGGGAGCCCGGGGTGGCGTCCTCACGGCACGAGCCGGTTTCCTCGGGCAGTGCGGCGGTCGGGTCCGGCCTGGGAAGAGGCGATGAGCCCGCGACGGGTCGTAAGGCGGCCGCTGCGTCGGACGGGGTCGTACCGATGTCGTCCCGGAGGCGCAGGAGTGTGCTTCACGATCCTCGCTGGCGCGTTGCTGCCGCCGTGCTGGTGCTGGCGGGGGCGTCCGCGCTGATCCTGAGCGAGGGAGACGTGACTTCGGTCATGGACGCGCCGACCACCTTCGAGGCAGCGACTTCGGACGCCAGCGCCGGCGACACGATGGGCATGGCAGGTCAGGCGCGCGACGTGGGTTCGAGCAGGCTGCGACCCGAGTCCGTGGCGACGGATATCGGCGGCTCGGAGCCGGAGCGTGAGGTCGCGTTGCCGCCTGAGGCACCTGCAGAGCCGCGGAACGAGCAGTCGGCGCGGGCTCTCGCGACAACGGGGGCGCGCTCCGTGGAGCCTTCCCCGGCTGCGGAGGCGCCTGGAACGGAAGCGCCTCCTCCCCCTTCTCCCGCGCCGGCGCCTCCCGCAGCCGGGGCGCAGGCTGCGCGATCTGCGGCTCCCCGGAGGGGAGACACCATGACCGCACAGGCATTCCAGCCCGAGATTGCAGCGCTACAGGGCAAGGTGGCGGGGGCGGTGATGGAGACGCGCGTGCTGCGCGGGCGGGTGCGGAGCACGGAGCCGGAGCAGCCGGTGAGCGGAGCGACGGTCCACGTGCCCGGAGCTGCCGCCGCAGTGGTGACGGATGCTGAAGGCCGCTTCGCAATCCCGGTGACCGCCGACGATTCGGTGCTGGTCGTGCGTGGAATCGGCTATCGTGCGGCCAGCGTGGACGTGACCGGCGTGGGCCGCGGCGACAGCGTGACGGTGATCCTGGAGCAGGATGTCGTGTCCCGGAACGAGGTGGTCGTAGCGGGTGTGACGGAGGATTCGGGCGTGTTGAATGCCCTGCTGGAGGCGTGGCTGGCAGAGGGCGCCGCTCCCAACGATCCGAGGGTGGTGGGCGCAGCGGGCTGCTGGGCGCTGGTGGGCGGACGAGTGCCCGGCGCAACGGAGGGAGTGGTGCTGCGCCTGCATGGAGCTACCAACGATGCGGCGCGCACCTGGGTGCCCATGGGCGCCGACTCGCTGCTCGTGAGGCTGGCGGGTTCCAGCGAGTTGCGC
Source organism: uncultured Gemmatimonadaceae bacterium (assembly GCA_964415485.1). Classification (GTDB taxonomy): domain Bacteria; phylum Gemmatimonadota; class Gemmatimonadetes; order Gemmatimonadales; family Gemmatimonadaceae; genus JBBQHX01. The sequence continues at coordinate 15,697 of CAYQAO010000052.1, read as the reverse complement.
CTGGAGCGCAGCGGCGACCGACTGTCGGGTCAGACCCGGAGGTCGCGAGTGGTGGGAACGGCTGGCGTGGCTATCGAGTTTGCGCGGGTGGCCTGTCCGGAGGACGGCTGACGATTCCTCAGGCTCCCGCGGGCGCCTTGGTTATGTCCGAACCGCCAGCCACGGGCGCCTCGCGCCGCAGCGCACGCATCACCGTTCCACCGGTGGCCAGCGCGCCGAGCAGCACGTACGCGTAGAACGTATAGAAGCGCCACCACACGAGTGACGTGACGAAGGCCGCCGCTGGAATGACTCCGTCCAGCGTGGCCTTGAATGCCACCTCTATCAGCCCGCCGCCGCCGGGCGCCGGAGCCACCGCGCCGCCGTAGAGGAGCACCATCGGCCAGAGAACCAGAGGCGCAAGCGAAACGTCCGGCGCCACGAAGAGCACCAGTATCGGCAGGATGGAGAGGCGGAGCGCCACGTGCGCCACCGACGATATGAGCGCGAGGACAAGCGGCAGCGGGCGTGCATGCCTCATCGCCGACACTCCGGCTCGCAGCTGGCGCAGCGATCTCTGTACGGTTCGCCAGTGGCCGGCATGGAAGCCGAGGGACTTCACCCACGGAGGCGGCGGTCCGTTCGCGTTGCGCCGCGAGAGCAGCATTCCGGCCGTGGCGGTTCCAAGCAGGAAGCTGGCGTAGGCTCCCACCACCCCCACCAGGCCGCCCACGATCGCACCCTGTCCCTTGAAGAGGAAGGTGCCGACGATCGCGATGATCGCGAGCGAGAGCATCTCCAGGAACAGCTCGCTGAACAGCACGAGGAGGGCGCTCACGGGCTTCACGCGCGCCTGCGCGAGTACGAAGAAGCGGGCAGGCTCCGCGCCGGACCGGGCAGGGGTGATGGCGGCGCCGAAGTCCCCGGCCAGGCACACGCGCGCCGAGGTGCCGAGTCGGAGGGGGATGCCCAGGGACTTCGCGGCCAGCTTGATCTTGAGCGCCCTGGTGAACACTTCGGCCGCAACGGCGCCAAGCGCGAGCAGGTGGGCCGCGACGGGCAGCTGTACCGGCGGGCCTCCCTCGGGCCAGCTGGTGACCACCAGGTATATGGATACCCCTATGACCGCCGCGAACGAGAGCGCGACGAGGGTCCAGCGGGTGGGAGTCACGAGCGGAGACCTTCCATGGGCGGGGAGTAAGGTAGCCCTCCGCTGGCGATCTGGCGAGGCGAGCGCTGGCGTGTGGCTCGTCGCAGGGGGCAAGAGGAAAAAGGCGCCGGACGAGAGACTCTCGTCCGGCGCCCCTTCGTGTGCTTGGGGAGCGGGGCGTGCCGAACGCCGTGCTCCCGAGGTGGACCCCTTACGAGCCGGGGTACAGCGCGCGCTCGATCTCCTTGCGGAGGTCCAGCAGGTGCAGGCGGGTTACGCGCTCGTTCGTGCGGCCGATGGCCGTGCGGAGCTGTTCGTCCAGCGTGATCAGCTCGCCGCGCGCGAGGGCTCGAACGTCCGACGAACCCGGAGCCGGTGCAGCCTGGCCGAAGGCGCTGGCGCCCCCGCCTGACGACGGCGGCGAGATCTTGCGCGCCATTGCAGCCACGTAGTTCCGCTGCAGCTGGCGGCGAACCGGGTCAACGCTGATGGTGCCGGCGCGGAGCTCGCTGAAGATCCCGTTGCGCACGTCGGCCAGGAAGCTGGTGACCGGATAAGCATTACGGCCGCCGTCTATCAGCTCGAATTCCACCAGTCTCTGGATGCGGTCATCCGCGAGCAGCAGGTTGAGCACGCCCGACTGCGCATTGGTCACGCGCGTGATGGCGCCGTCAGGCGAGATGCGGCGGAGTACGTTCGCCGGCATCAGGTAGGAGGGCGTGGCGAATGCGTTCTCGTGCAGGAACCGGACTGCGCGCTCCTGGCGTGCACGAGGCAGCGGGGTGAAGCGCTCGCCCGTTCCATAGCGTTCCTGCGTCTCCACGCCGCCCGGTATGGTGGCCACGTGACGCATCTCGGTACCCCACTGGCCGATGAGGCGACCGTACATCTCGGTGAGGGTCTCGTAGCTCTCGCCCGGCTTCTCGGTCGCGGGGATGAGCATGGGCACGAGGCGCTTGATGTTGCGCAGTCCCAGCTCGGTGGCGTACACGGCATCGTGGTCGCCCACGGCCTCGGTGAGGCTGCCGGGGTCGGCGCTGCCCGCGCCGCGCGTGGAGAAGCGCAGGTAGGTGGCGGTGTCCTGCATGCGTGCCCAGCGATCCAGCGTGGGCCGCTCCGCGTCAGGCGTGGACGCGCCCGGAATGGGCGAGTAGCCCCACATGATGGCGAACTTGTCGTAAGGCCCGATCTGCGGGATCAGGAGGTCCACCGGAATGGAATCCTCCGGCTGCGCCACGTAGTTGAAGCGCGAGTAGTCCATGAGCGTGGGGGTGTGCCCGCCCATGCGACGCAGGAAGTCCACGTTGCGGATGGAATCCACCGGGTATGCCGAGCTGGCCTTCATGTTGTGCTGAAGGCCGAGGGTGTGGCCAACCTCGTGCGCAACCACGTACTGAACCAGTTCGCCCATCAGCGAGTCGGGCAGCGGCAGCGTGCGAGCGCGCGGGTCGAGCGCACCCACCTGCACCCAGTACCAGCTGCGCAGCAGGTTCATCACGTTGTGGTACATCTGCACGTCCGCCTCGATGATCTGACCCGAGCGCGGGTCGTTCACGTGCGGACCCATGGCGTTCTCGGTGGTGGACGGCAGCCAGCGGACCACCGAGTAGCGCGCGTCTTCCGGGGACCAGTCCGGATCCTCCTCCGGGCTGGGCGCCTCTCGAGCGACGATGCCGTTGATGAACCCGGCGGCCTCGAACGCGGGCTGCCACTGCTCGATGCCCGCCTTCACGTAAGGCACCAGCCATTCCGGGGTCGCAGGGTCCACCCAGTACACGATGGGCTCCACCGGCTCGGACATGGCCGCGTTGGGGTTCTTCTTCTCCAGCTTGTACCGCGTGATGAACCGGCGACGCTCGCTGCGATGTTCGGGGCGCGAGAAGTCTATGTGGCTCACGGTGAAGAAGCCGACGCGGTCGTCCGCCAGGCGCGGCATCATGGGCTTCTCGGGAAGCTCCACCATGCTGTAGTGCATCTGCACGGAGGCAGCGCCGGGTGGCACGCGAGCGGGACCGAACGGCGAGCCAGGCTGCTGCGACTGACCGGCAGGCGGCTGCGGCACGTTGATCGTGACGGTGGTGCGCACCTCCACGTTGGTGGGGAAGCTCGCAACCCGCTCCAGGTATGAACGCGTGTTGTCCACGGTGCCGCGAATGCGCTGCACGGGGCTGAACTCGATGGGCGGATTGGTGAACAGGCGCGTCACGTCAATCACGGCCGCGCTGTCCTGGCCGTATGCCTCGACGTTGAACATGGCGATGATCGGCGCGTAGTTCGCCGCTTCCACTGCGCCGTAGACCGCCGTGGACGGATCGGCCACGATGTCGTAGCGAACGTCACGGAGCATGATCTGGTTGCCCCGGCGCTCCCAGCGGATAACGCGATTGTCCAGGGCCTGACCGCCGTAGCCCACGTTGAGGGTGGTCTGCGCGATCTGCGTGACGAGAAGCATGTCGCGATTCAGCGCCTCACGCGGAATCTCGTACAGCAGCTTGTCGTCAATGCGGTGCGTGGTGAAGAGGCCGGGGCGCGTCTCCGCCTCCGACGTCACCACGCGGTTGTAGGGACGCGGGGCTGCGGCGCCGGTTGCGCCGGGTCCGCGCCTGGCGGAGTCGCCTGCAGCCGCAGCACCAGCTGCCGCAGTCGGCCTCGGAGCGGTTTCCGGCTCTGCGCGGCAACCCGAGGCGAGCAGCGCCAACGCCGTCAGCGCCGCCAGGGATTTCAGGGAGCGAGTCATTACTGAGGTTGATGGGGTGGACTGGCCACAATGCCGAACTCGGCACTGGGACACGGGGAATATACGGTCAGAGTCCCGAGGCGCGTTGCGCGAAGTGGTGGCCGGAACGGCGGCCGCGGATCGTCAGCGGTCGCCCGGGGCCAGGTCGTACATCACCACCCGGTTCTCGCTGAAGAGCGGGATCGCCACACGCTGACGGCCCTCGTCCCAGCCGATATCCGCCGGTCCGTCCACTCCCGCCACGACGCGCTGCAGCTCGCCGCCCTCCGCCGGCAGCACGTAAAGACTGGAGTCCGCCCACGAGGTGAGCAGCACGCGACCGTCCGCCAGCACCTCCACCCCGTCGTAGCTGCCCGGGCCGGAGGCCAGGACGTTCGGCGCCCTCTCGCCAGGCGCCCAGTCCAGAACGTTCGGGCCTCCGAACGAGCCGATCACGAACCGCGACCGCGAAACCGACCACGCGATGCCGTTCGGGTTGGCGAGTGCATCTCCCTCCACCGCAACGGACGGTGTGCGACCGGACACGCGATACACCCGGTTCGGGCCCGGGGAGGTCATGTTGCCGTCCGCGTCGAAGTGGATTCCGGTATCCGTCACGTACAGGGCGCCGTCCGGACCCGCCGCGATGTCGTTCAGGAACACTGCGCCCAGGGGCGCCAGGTCCACGCTGCCCAAGGGATTGCCGTTAAGGCGGTTGAAGGCGCGAAGCTGGTCTATGTCGGCCACCCACAGCGTGTCGCCCACTATTGCCATGCCCTTCGGCGCGTGCAGCTGAACCCCGTTCCGGCCGCTCGCCACCCAGCGCATCAGCGGGAAGCCCAGGCTGTCCGCGTGCACTCGACTGATGAATCCGTTGTCGTCCTTCGCCGAAGGCCCGCCATTGATGTTCGTGACGAAGTACACGTCCTGGTCGGGATCGTACTTCACGGACTCCGGAGTCTCGAAGCCGCTGATTGTGGCGGCGAGAACCGCCGGCTGCGGGAGCCCGTTGGCGGAAAGGTTCGGAAGCGAATCGTTGTTCGCGGCTTCGTCACCGGGTGAGCAGGCCACGATTGCGAGGGAGCACAGGAACAGTAGCGATGCGCGCATGGTGGTTTTCCGATACGATTGAGGTTCGGGCCAGGCATGCTCTACACTCCGCGCGCGATCAGCCTGCGTCAAGCGCCCTGGCCAGGCGTTCCTCGAATACGTGAAGATCCTCATGCACGCCCAGCGTGCGGGCGTCGTGCCGGACGAGGGTTCCTCGCGAGACCACGATAATGCTGTCGCACGCAGCGTGAAGGTCTGCAGGGGCATGGGCGGCAACGATGCTCACGAGTTCCGGCTGCGCCTCATGCCTTGCGACGAGCGCCTTGCGAAGCGCGATGCGACCGGGAACATCCAGGTTGGCGAAGGGCTCGTCCAGCATCAGGAGCGGATCGCTGCGAGCTAGCGCCACCGCAACGGCGAAGCGCTGCCGCTGGCCGCCGGACAGCTGCTCCACGCCCGCATCGAACAGGTCACTGTCTGTCAGGCCCGGTGCAGATGCCGCGACCTTCGCCACGCATACCCCGAATGCGGCTGCGATGGTGCGCAGGCGGACCCGTTCCGGCAGCGGCGGCCGCTGCATCACGATGGCCACGCTCGCAGGCGGCATCCTCGCGCCCCACGAGAGTACCTGCCCGTTCTTCAGCATGCCTGACAACGCCAGGAGCAGCGAACTCTTGCCGGCACCGTTTCTCCCCATCAGTCCCACGCGCTCGCCCGGGCGCAGGCGCAGAGTGCATGCATCGAGGACACGACGTCTGCCGCGCCTCACGTCGCTCAGTTCCACCGTCCAGCCGTGATCGTTCATGCGCGCCTGGTGAGCCGGCTCCCCGCCAGGGTGAGCCCGAGGACCAGAAGCACGGACGTGTGGGCGAATTGCACGGGGAGCTGTATCCACGGCCCGGAGACGGACAGCGGAGGAACGTGAGCGGCAAGCGACCACCGAACCGCGCTTGGGATCTCGATCTTCATCACGATGCTGGCCGAGATGACTGCGAGCGGGAGCGCAGCCAGCGCCGCAGCGAGTCCGGTGATTCGTGCGGCGCCTCGCGCGAGGCAGGCAGCCGCGAGCGCATACGCGGCGACGTTGGCCGTCATCGCAGCGGCGCCGAGCATTGTTCGAATGCTCAGCGAAGCCGCCCATTCAGGTGGTGGAAGCAGAGCTCGCACGAGCCGAAGGGCCACCGCAGACATCAGCAGCAGCATGATCGCCTTTGCCACGGCCACCGCCCAGACGGCCAGCGCATAGGACCATGCGGGAACGCCCTGGGCGTGCATCACCGGCAGCCACCCGCTCTCCCGGTCCAGGTCCGTGCGCGTCACCACGATCCGGAACGCGAATGCAGCCGCGAGCAGCCCCGCGACCATCATCGCGGGATCGCGGCCTAACGGCAGGGAGTCCCACGCCTGTGCGGTGACCAGTGGAGACCACTGGATTCGCACCTGGAGCGTGGCCAGCGCCGCAACGCAGAGAGCGATCCCCACAGGAAGCACCAGGCTTCCCGCACCGCGGACTTCCCGCTCGGCAAGCGACCTCCCGTGGCGAAGCACGTGCTCAGCGGTGGCGTGCGTCAAGGTTTGTCGTCTCCCGCGCCGAACCGGACGAGCGCCAGCCTGCTCGCTGCCGCCTCGAACCACAGGCAGTACTCTCCTCGACAGCCCACGAAGCTGTTGGCGGGCGCCGCGAGCACGGGAGATTCGCCCTGCAGCCACGGCGTCACTACCAGGGAATCCGCAGACGTCATCTGCACGATGTGCGGAACGGCTCCATCCACGTACGCGAACAGCGGGGAGATCGGGTCCGGCCAGCGGGGACGGGCTCCATTGGGCATGGCAACCTGCTTCAGGAACTCGGGTGGCTTCGAGCGATACCGCGCCGGGGGCGCCCTGCATTCGGTGGACGGTGACGAGCCATCGGCGGCGTTCGCCTGGCCTGCAGCGGCCGGAATGGTCGTCAGGCACCCGTCGAGACCGGTTGCGAAGATCACCCCATCCAGTCCTTCCGAGACAAAACGCTGCGCGGTGAAGATGGAGCCGAAGCGCAGGTCCGTGGTCGCGACGGGCGCACGAACCAGCTCGTCAGTCAACTCGCTGCCCACCACGCGATAGGCTCGAGCATGAACCGTATCCCGCGTGGCGCCGCCACTGGCACACTGCCCGCCCAGGAACAGCGCCTCTCCTGTGGCGGCGATGGTCGAGCGGAACAGGGCACACGGAAGCCTGACGTTGCCTTCCCCGAGCAGGGATCCGTCCGTCGTGAAGCGCTGCAGGCGACCCGTCTCGCCCCATACCCAGATCGAACCGTCAGCAGCGGACGCGATTCCAGCCGGCCTCCGGAACTCTCCGGGACCGTCGCCCGCCCGCCCGAAGCGGCCCGCCAGCCTCCAGATCGTTGCGCGATCGCTACCGGTGGCTGGAACTGCAAGCAGCGTCGCGATCTCTGCGGCTCGCCCATCGAGCAGAACGAGCGTGTCGCCGCCGCCGCGAACCAGAAAATCGGCGGCGCTTCCGTCATACCCCGATACGTCGCTCCACGTTATGCGCGCCGTGGATTCGGGAGCCTGATAGTCCCGATGGACGGGAACACCATCTTCTGCCGGGTTGCCCGATCGGAGATTGCATGCGGACAGCAGGACCATGGCGGCGAGGAGGCGGTATTGCATGATGTGTGTGCAGGAGTAGCGGACTACTCGGCCTGCGCGGTGTCACGCAGGCCGACGATTCCGGTGGGTGTGGCCTCACGCGGCGAGCGGAAGCTTCTTGGCGATCTCCTTGGCTGCCTCGCCGACGATGCAGGCCATGTAGCCCACCCCGCCTGCCCACTTGCACACGAAGTTGCGCGCCGCGCCTGCGTCTTCGCCCAGGCAGCCGCTCACGATGTCGTCCACGGCCTCGATGCAGTCCATGAGAGGGTCCGCGTGAGCAGTCGGCGCCGTTGCGTGAAGTCCGAACGTCGCGAACGCGGCCAGGGTCGCTGCTGACAGCAGCCGCCGCAGCACTCGGCGGCGCGGGGAATCTGTGATGCGCATTGTGGCCTCCAGTGTACGCCCCGCCGACACGCGGCCTGGCTCCGAGTGAACCAGGCTGTTCGTCACGTGCCGGCCGAAGCCGGAAGACGCTCGCCTGTGCGAGACTGAATTCGCGTCGTCAGGTGCAGGTCACAGGGAGCGGCTGCCTGCACCGTCTCTGCGTCAGTACGCGTCAGCGAGCGCGGCCAACATGCGACGAATCCTCGAAGCCGCCCGCACCGCCACCACGCAGCCCGGCGCATTCGGATGCGAATGAGTGCCCGATTGCCGAAAAGCCCGGCAGCCTGGCGGATTCTCAGGGAGGCTGCCGGACGACCGTCAGGCAGGTGTCAAGCGAGCATTCAGGGCACGACTGCCTCAGCGCGGCAGCCGGGCTCGGAGTCGCTGGGCGAGTGCGCGAGCCTCGGGCACGCCGGCCAGCGTAGTAGCGGCGCCGTAGGTCAGGGCGAAGGCTCCCAGCACGAACGCCGCGAATGGAATCGGCGAGATGGTGCCCACTCCTATGAGCGTGCGCACGCCCCACGCGACGGCGCCGGCAAGCAGTGCGCAGGTCCAGAGTCGCAGCACCAGGGCGGCGTCGAAGGGAACGACTCCCACCTTCCGGGCGAGTGAACGCCGCAGCGCCGCCAGCTCCACCCAGCCGCCGATTCCGCTTGCCAGGGTCAGTCCCGCCACACCCCAGCGGGCGTCAATGCCGAGCAGACGCGGCCCGCCGAACGCGAGCGCAAGGCCCAGCAGTACGGACACGGTGATTCGCAGCACGGCTATTCGGAGCGGGGTGCGCGCGTCGCGCAGGGCGTAGAACGCGGACACGTGCAGGCGCGCCATGGTCGTGGCAAGCAGGCCCACGCTGGAACCCGCGAGGATAGCCCACACGTACACCGACGAGTCTCGGTCGAACCGGCCGGTCTGGTAGATGGCGCCGGAGATGATGTCTCCCAGCAGCAGCAGCGCGACGGCCGACGGAACGACGAGGAACGCAACGTTGCGAAGTCCGTTCTTCATTCGCCGGCGCAGCGCAGCGGCGGCGTCCTCGTCAGGCACCATGTCTCCGTCCACGCCCAGCCGCGACTCACGCGCCATCTCCGGCAGCTCGGCCGCCGAGATGGACATGCCGAACAGGCTCACGGGCAGGAGGTAGATGGGCTGTGCGTAGGTGAGCGCCGCCACTGCACCTAACGGGAGGTTGCCGGCGATCATCACGTCTATGTACGCGCTCACCTGCGCCACGCCACGACTCAGCACCGCAGGCACGAAGTTGCGCACCACCTGCCGCAGCGAAGCCGAGCGCCGGTGGATGCGCATCGTCAGGTGCTTCACGAGAGACATCACCGCGGGCAGCTGCACGAGCAGCTGCAGCACGGACCCCGCCACCACGCCCCACGCCGCCCACACGGCCAGCTCTTCCAGGCCGGCACGCTCACGCCCGATCAGGATCGCCACGATGATCGCAGCGTTCCACAGCACCGGCGCCGCATACGACAGGAAGAAGCGCCGGTGGCTGTTGAGTATCCCCAGGCACCACGCCGAGAGCACCAGCAGCCCCGTGCCCGGGAAGATGATGCGCACCAGCTGGATGGTGAGCTCGCGTCTCTCGCCCGTGAACCCGCCACCGGAGATCACGTCCACCAGGAACGGCGCGGCGAGAATACCCACCAGCACCAGCACCGCGGTGAGCAGCGCGAGTATCGCGAACACCGCTCCCGCCAGCCTGTTCGCCGCCTGCTCGTTGTCTTCGCCGAGCAGGCTGGAATAGACGGGAATGAACGACGCGGAGAGCACTCCCTCGCCGAACAGGTTCTGCAGGAAGTTGGGAATCCGCAGTGCGGCCGCGAACGCGTCCGCAGCCACTGACTCCACGCCGAACACAGACGCGACGACGCGTGTCCGGACGAGTCCGAACACGCGCGACAGCAGTATCCCCAGCGCCACGAGGGCGGCGCCTACCGGACCTCGTGCGGCGGCGGGGCGCGGTCCGGTCACGTCAGGCTTCGCGTCAGCCCTCTTCTTCCGCCGGCGGCTCCAGGGCCTCCGGAGACACCGCCACTCCCATCGCGTGGTAGCCCTTGTCCACGTGGATGGTGGCGCCGGTGATGCCGGTTGCGAGCGGGCTGCTCAGGAACGCGGCAGTGTGGCCCACTTCCATTGCGTCCAGCGCTTCGGGAATGGGCGAGTTCGCCGTGCAGTAGCGGAGCATCTTCTCGATGATGCCTATCGCGGACGCTGCACGAGACGACAGCGGACCGGCCGATATCGTGTTGATCCGGAGCCCGTAGCCACGCCCCAGCTCGTAGGCCAGAAGGCGCGTGTCGCTCTCGAGTGCCGCCTTGGCGGAGGACATGCCTCCACCGTAGCCGGGCACCGCGCGCTCGCTCGCCATGAACGTGAGCGACAACGCGGAGCCGCCGGGCCGCATAAGGGGCGCCATGCTCCGCATCATGCTCACCATGGAATACGCGGACACGCTCACCGCAGCGAGGTAGCCCGAGCGGCTCGTCTCGAGCAGCGGCTTGCGCACCTCCGGGCCGTTGGCGAGCGCGTGGATCAGGATGTCCAGCGGCTTCTCGCCGAAATCCTTCACCAGGTTGTTCGCGAGCCCTTCGATGGAGAAGTCGCCCGTATCGCTGTAGCGCTTGTTCTCCCGGATTTCCTCGGGGGCGTCCTCCAGGCGATCGAAGGCGGCGTCCAGCGGGTAGATGCGCTCGAACTCGAACGGCTGCCCATTCGAGAGCTGGCGGGATTCGTCGAGCTTGCCGCGCTCCAGCATGGTACGGAAGATCTTCAGCGCGGGTGGCCAGGTGGCCACGCACACGGTCGCTCCCGCTTCGGCGAGGCTCTTTGCGATGGCGAATCCGAAGCCGCCGTCGTCTGCGACGCCGGCCACGAGCGCTCGGCGTCCCGAAAGGTCGATTTTCAGCATCCGGTGAAGCTGATTGGTAAGTGCTGAGCCAGCAAGTCCGGCGACGGACGGTCGGTCAGTTCAGGAGGCCATCGCGGAGCTCGCGCGGCGCAGGCGGTCGCGGATTCCCTCCCACTCGGCGCCGGCGGGAGGCTGCTCCACGAGGACGAGGGTGCAGCCGGCGTCGTCCAGTTCGTGGAGCCGCCGATACAGTTCGCGCGCGTAGCCGGCGGCGTCGCTCGGCATGGCAATGCGTGCCTCCAGCGGTGCGGCAAAGCGTTCGGAAGACGCCAGCAGGAGCGCGCCCGCGCGGCCTCCATTCGCCACTTCTTCCTGCGCCGCTGCCTCGGCCAGCTTCTGCGAGCTGGCGTCGAAGACGAGGAGCTTTGCACGGGGCGCGTAGTGCAACTCGTGCATGCCGGGCGAGGGCCTGGGGGCGTCCTCGGCGGGCGTGGTGTCAGGATCCAGGATCCGGGTGCCCAGCGCGGTCGCAAGCTCCTCGCGGGTGATGGCGCCCGGGCGCAGCAGGACGGGCCGCTCCCCGGTGAGGTCGAGCACCGTGCTCTCGATGCCCACGTTCGTCGGGCCGCCATCCAGGATCAGCTTCACCGAGTCGCCGAGCGAGGCTTCGACGTGGGTGGCGGTGGTGGGGGAGAGCTGGGTGAAGCGGTTGGCGCTGGGAGCGGCGACCGGGATTCCGGCCTCGCGCAGGAGCGCCAGGGCGACCGGGTGCGAGGGGATGCGAACGGCGACGCTCGGGAGTCCGGCCGTGACGCTATCGGGTACGGCGGCGGCTTTAGGCAGCACGAGGGTGAGCGGACCGGGCCAAAATCGTGAGGCGAGGCGCTCGGCGGCGTCGGGCCATCGTGAGGTGAGGTCGCGCGCAGCCTCCACGGATGCCACGTGGACTATGAGCGGGTTTGTGGCCGGGCGTCCCTTCGCGGCGAAGATCCGTGCGACGGCGTCGGGATCGAGTGCATGTGCGCCGAGTCCGTAGACAGTTTCCGTGGGGAAGGCGACGAGACCGCCTTCGCGGAGGACGTCGGCGGCGTTTCGGAGGGCCTGCGGATCGGGGGCGAGGGAGTCCACGCGGATGACGGGCATCGTGTGGGGAAGGATATCGTGGGTCGATCACCGGAGGTACGGGTGGTGGCCAGGTCCGTCCTTCAGGACGGCTGCTTGACAAGCTGTGCTGCGGGAGGCAAGCTCGCTCCAGGGGCGAGCGCGGCGGGCAAGGCAGTCGCTGCCTGACGAGGTGTTCCTCCGGTAATTGTTTGACAACTGGCAGTTGGTGCGACTGGTTGGCGGAGAACGACGACTGGAGCGGAGATCATGACTCAAATGAAGCCCGGGCTGGTGCGATGCGTTTCGTTCGGAATGATCCTCCTCGGTGTGCTCGCTTGCGATGACACCGAGCAGATACAGCCGACTGAGCCGTCGATTAGACGTGCCTCGACTCCTGAAGTGGTAGAGGGCGGTGCGCTGCCGTTCTTTCCGGAAATGGCCGAGCATATCCCGCCTGTTCGGCTCGGAACTAGTGAAGGAAGCTTCTGGAGTTCCATGTCAGACGCGGAGCTCGTGGACGTGATACGACGCGCTGGAGGTCGAGTGATGATCGGCCTGAAGCCTGCTGACGCTGCACGAACAGAGGTAACCGGCGTTGTACCAGGAGTCGACCGTAATACGGCCTACGAGGCTCGCCGCACGGTCGAGGCTTTGGGAGCGAGGATTACCAGGACGTTTCGCTATACGAGTGCCGTTGCAGCATACGTCCCCGCTGAACGCGTGCCGGACTTACGCCGCCTGGAGGTTGTCGATTACCTGATCCCTTCGCTGCCGGCCTACCCTGCGCAGGCAACTCCGCCGCAGGATACATCCTGGGGCGTAAGAAGAATTGGTGCGCATCACGTATGGCAGGGATTGGGAGCGCAGTCCACGCGAGGACAGGTGGTGAGCGTAGTGATGCTCGACACCGGCATTGACGAGACACATGCGTGGTCAATGGCTGGCGATGGACCTGCGAACTGGATACCGGATTGCTACTGGGCCGACAGTGCATCCACGTCGTGCTTTGACGACCTGACGAACCCGATGATGCGAGGGCATGGTCCGCATATAGCGGGTACGATCGCCGGCCGGGATAACGATTTCGGATTCATCGGTGTAGCAAACGATCCAGGCAGGTTCGTCAGCATCAAGGTGTGTAACAATGATGGATGTCCTCCCGAGAATGTGGTGGCAGCACTGGAGTGGGTGATCGATTCCGTGCCTGTGCGTCCGATCATTAACATGAGCTTCGGGTGGTGTACGCATAATCAGTTCGTTCAGCAGGCGATTGCACTTCTGGATGCCGCAGGAGCGCTGATGATAGCGTCAGCCGGCAATGAGCTATCCGGAGCTCCCAAATCATGGGTCTGCAAGGACGGTGAGAGCGACCTCCCCGATTGGAAGACCTCGGTGCTCTATCCGGCCCGGTATTCCCAGGTAATGGCGGTTTCCGGTGTCCTGTCGAATGAGCAGTTTGCCGTGGCACCTCCACCTGACGAGGGCGGTGGCACCAATCCATGGGACCTTCCGGACTGCGACGAGGACTGCCCGCAGCAATCCTCCTCCTGCAACGCAGGGTCGCGCTACGGTCCGGAGATTGAGATTGCTGCTCCGTTCAGCGACTCCAGCATGGTTCAGGGAGGCCAGTATGATCTCAAGTGTGGGACCTCCATGTCAGCAGCGTTCGTAACGGGTGCTGCTGCGCTGGTATGGTCACGGAATCCTTCCTGGACAGCGCAGCAGGTCAGGCAGCGCCTGAAGAGCACAGCTTACTCGACTGCAGTCCCCTTGCCGTCAGTGAAGGTAGGTTCGGGACGAGTGAATGTATTCGATGCCGTGTACATTCCACCTCCGATATATTCGGCGAGCATAAGCGGTGCGACCGATATCAGACCCCATGCCAAGTGCAGCTTCCATGCTGTGAGTACTTCGCCTCATACGCCGCACACTTTCTCGTGGTCCGTTGATGGGACACCAGTCGGATACTACGGGGATTTCATCCAGCACACTGCAGGAGCTACGTCATTTAAGCTGGAGGTTGCCATTCAGGATGCGAATGGACAGTGGACGTATGCCATGCACGATGTCGGCGTCGATTACGGCGCTCCCGAATGTCTGGATTCATGATTGGAGAGAGAGCTACAGTATGCTCGGCACGGTGGCGCGGATTTCGTCCGCTCCTGGTTCTGATGGTCGCCGTTGCAATGCCCTCCTGTGACTATCCCTTTGCGCCGAAGGCTGGTGAGCGCAATCCTCGCCTCTCCAGTCTGATGCTCAACGTCAATAATCCTACCTTTCCGGACGGTGGGGTGCTGACGATACTCGGCTTCCCTGCGAACGAATCATTTCGGGTGTATCGCGGGCAGCAGGTTCCTGTCGGTATCACGACGTCGTCAGGCGACCAGGAGCGATATGAGCTGTACAGTGAACTCTGCCCGGCGCGTGACAACTGGCCCGGCGTCAATTGCTTCAACTTCGCCGTGAATGTCTCGTCAGACCATGACCCGGAGGTACTGGCAGATCGTGTGACCGCAATCGGGGGACGCATAACCACGCGGACACGCAGTTCAGTCTTCATCACCTTGTTTGAGCCGTATGCCACGTTCAAGTATGCTCGTGAGGCGCGGTCGTGGCCTGGGGTGATAGGAGTCTGGACCTACTTCAACTTCTGTGGACCTGGTGGCTGTCCACCGGAATCTCTTCTGGTAGTCCCTGTCCCTGTCGATCGGGACCAAGCATCGCCCAACGATGGGATTCTGCAGGTTCAGGCCGGTGACGTCGTCACTCTGAGCTACAGGCAGCCCGACGGAGGACTCCTGGAGAGAGCCTATCATGTTCCCTGACGCCCAGGCCCTGACGCGCACGCTCCTCCCGATCGTTCTGCTCGCACTTTCCACCCCATGGCTTCATCTCCATGCCCAAGTGTGCACCGGGTTCGCTCCGCTCGACGACGCCCGCTATCGCATCTCCGCCAGCACCGCCCGCTACCGGTACGCGAATGCGCACGGTTTATCGTTGACCGCCGGCGACGCTGTCTACGCGACCGTCGGCACCACGCTGGTACATGACGACGAGGTGAGCACCTGGTCATACGGCGGAGGGCTGGAGGTCGGTGCCGACGTTCGAGCCATCACTCCCAACACATTTTTCTGTCCAGTCGCGTCGCTGTCCTACGAGACGGTGCCGCTTGGCACACTGCTATTGCTTGAAGGAGTGGGTATTCAGGCTTTACGCGGCGAAGCGGGATTGGGTCTGGCCTGGCAACTCGACCTGTCACACAGGGTAGAAATGTCTCCTGCGCTCAGCGTTCGCGTAGCTCGCGTTCGCGCCAGGCTGGAGCGTGCTGGTGCGCCTGAGCTCACACGACGCGATGAAGACTTCTATGTCGTGGGAAGCGCCGCTGCCGGATTAACGATCGGCCGGCTGACTGTCCGTCCCGGAGTGACGATCCCTATGGGTCTTGCGGACGATCGCGAGCGATACTACGTCAGACCCTTCGGCCGGGAGAATCGCGAGATCGCCTTCGAGATCGCCGTAGGCATCAACTTCGGCCGCCGAACCTCCGGCCCACCCCCCGATTAACTTCCGGGTCGTACCCGAACACGACCCGTATCCTTGCAACAGCCACGACGCATACTGCTCGTGGACGCCGACGCCTTCTTCGTCGCCGTCGCACGCCTTGCCGACCCTGAAGGGGCGGGACGCGCGCGGCTACTCATCGTCGGCGGGAGCCCGGAGGGTCGCGGCGTCGTTACCTCGGCCTCCTACGAGGCGCGGCAGTACGGCGTGCGAAGCGCGATGCCCATGGCGCGCGCGCTGCGCCTCTGCCC
>CAYQAO010000051.1:2644-20752 GCA_964415485.1 uncultured Gemmatimonadaceae bacterium | reverse complement strand
GGGTGTGGCGAAGCGGAGGTTCGTCTGCCATCGGAGCCAATGAAGAAGCCTCACGCGGAGAGCGCGGAGACCGCGGAGAGGAACCTGGCGCATGGAAGCTCCAGGCGCCGTGCAATTCTCCGCGGTCTCCGCGCTCTCCGCGTGAGGCTGCTGTTTCCAGCTTTCAGCGCGTAGTGGCCGGCTCCGATGCAGGGTGAGTAGATCCCGACGCTTCGCGCGGGATGACAGGGGAGATAAGCGCGGAATTACTGTGCGCCGTCGGCGCCGCATGTGTCTCGGGCGCCGCATGTCCATGCTGACCGGATGCCAGCGCTTCCAGCAGCTCACCGAAGTGCTGGAACTGCACGTACGCCTTCACATACTCGCGGCCTGCTGCCACGTCAGTCGGAGCGAAGCCGCGCCTGCCATGCGCTTCTGTGAAGAGCTCGTGCAGGCGCTCGTCCACCATGTCGTGCAGGAGGTGCCGCAGCTCCTCGGCCGACCCGGACTCCAGTGCACGGTCAGCCGCCGGCACCGCGCGTCCGACATCTGTGCCGGACGGCTTCAGTCCCGTGTACGGCTCCCCCTCACCCTCGCGGTGAAGCCGAACCACAGTCTCGAAGAAGAAGCGGTCTGCCAGTGTCGCGGCGTCACCGCCTAACGTCCGCACGCGCCGCACGTGTTCGAAAGCATTGCGGATCTCCGGTTCATCCTGCTCGCGAACCCAGATCAGCATGGGCTCCAGCTCCCCGCTCTCAAGCGCCTGCCGGGCGGCATGCACCACCGGTCCATCCATGGTGTCGCAGTGCGCATGGGCAGTCGCTGGCAGTCCCAGCGTGGCCAGGCCAAGAGCCACGGCCAACGCGAGCCTTCCGATACCCCGCGAGATTCTCATCGTACACTCCTGTGGCTGTTGTATCATGGCTTGAAGTACCATCGCTGCACCCCTCAGACATGCGCCTGGGCCGCAGCGTCAGGCTGCGCCTCCAGCGCCTCCAGGAACGGACAGTCACCCAGCGGACCATGCAGTTCGCAGGCGGCCGACATCTGTGTTAGCGCACCCCGAATCCGCTCGAGATCCGCGATCTTCTCCGTTACGTCGGCAATCTTCGAGTCCACCCGGTCGCGCACCTGCGCCGGTGTGGTACCAGGCGCCATCCGCAGCGACAGCAGTTCCTTTATCTCGTTAAGCGTGAAGCCAAGGCCCTGCGCGCGGCGGATGAAGCCGATGCGGTCAATATCCGACCGCGGATACTCGCGATACCCCGATGGACGCCGCGGCGGCTCCTCTATCAGGCCTCGCCGCTCGTAATAGCGAACCGTCTGCACGTTCACGCCCGCTGCGTCCGCGAGCTGTCCGATCGTCAACGTCTTCATCGCCTGCCCTCCGGTCATGGTGCAAACGGAAGCTAGACCCTGTACCTAGGTATAGAGTCAAGTCTCCTGCCGATGGCAAGCCGTGTATGACGGTTATCGGGCCACGACAGGCATGGCGACGCGCGTTCGGGGCGCGTGGGTGGCGGGCTGCCGAGCTTCGGACGTCCTCGAACTTCGCTCGGGAGAGGAAATGTGGCGGTACGCCGATCGCCAGTGCTGCGTACGATTCCTACCCGCTGCGCTCCTGCAAGCTGACCACCCTTCTGCGCGCTTCCTCCACCTCCGGCTGGAATACCGGTTCGGCGTCACGCCAAAGGTCAATGAAGGCCGTATAATGCGACACCGCCCGATGGAGGTCTCCCCTGCCTTCGTACAATTCCCCAAGCCGCCGGTGCACTCGTGCCAGGTATGCAGATCTCGTGGATACTTCGGGATCGGGAGTGGCGACGAAGCGTTCGAGCCAGACGATGGCCGAGTCGGGTCGGCCGGCAGCGAAGTGCGCGGTGCCGACCAGCCTCTCGTGCTCCCCGTTTCGCAGCATGTGAGCCTGACGAGCCGCATGGAGCAGCGGGATGGCCTCATCCCAGCGTTCCGACGCCATCGCTACCATGGCCATAATGCGCACGTGTGCTCCCGCCGAATCCGCCTCCTGATATGCCACGTCGCGGAGGTAGCCGGGTACCAGGGACTTCGCGAGCGTGGAATCCTGCAGTTCGGCCGCCGTATACAGAAGCGTGTACCACGGACGATCACCTCGCGACAACTCCTCGAGTGGCGTGCGTTCCAGCGCCCGATGCACGTAGCCCCGAGCCGCGTCAATCTCACCCAGGAGCACGCCGCGATAAAAGGCTGTATCGAGTGCCGCTCCCAGCTCGCGTAGCGGGCTACTCACCGGATAGACCGCGGCCGAGTAGATGTCGTACCACCTCATGGCCTCGTCTGGCTGTCCGCGCAACGAGGCCGTCTCGCCCAGCGCCCACGCAGCCCTGAGTCCTACGGTGGACGAAGGCGAAGCAGCATACTCGGCTCGTGCAATGGAATCCACGCGGTCGTAACGACCCGTGTTCCAGGCTACGACCATGTCGGCGACAGGCAATTGCAGGAAGTCGGGAAAGCGCGCACGGAACTCCGCAAGACTGGAGTCGAGCGTCGCCTGTGACCGCCTGTTCAACACCTGTTCATGTATCATGTTCCGGAACACCGTTCCCGTGACGAGCGGTGAGGCCGCCGCACGAGCGTAGTACTCCTCGGCTCGTACGTGGTCACCCCTCAACGAGAGCAGCGACGCCGCGTTGTTGAGGGCGGCCACGTTGGTGGAATCCAGCTGCAGGAGTCGGTCGTAGGCCTCGAGAGCACGCACATAGTCCGCCTCGGGGCCGTAC
Organism: uncultured Gemmatimonadaceae bacterium; assembly: GCA_964415485.1. Classification (GTDB taxonomy): domain Bacteria; phylum Gemmatimonadota; class Gemmatimonadetes; order Gemmatimonadales; family Gemmatimonadaceae; genus JBBQHX01. The sequence continues at coordinate 18,014 of CAYQAO010000051.1, read as the reverse complement.
ACGAAGTACGCAGCCTCCGTCATCAGCCGTTCGGGCAGCGTGAGGCGGTCCCGGTGTCGGTACGCCGTCGAGGCGATCTGGATGCGGCGCTCGTTCTCGAACTTCCCGCTCGTGATCAGGGCGGCGCCCAGTGCTCGCCAGGCCATGGCGAAGGCGGTGTCCAGCGCGACAGCCTCCTGCAGCAGCGCCACGGCGCGATCGGCATTCCCGTCGTCTATGTACGCGCGGTAGCCCTCCACATACTTGCGGAGTGCGGGCAGCGACGACGTGGTAACCCGCTCCAGTTGCCCGCTGGCCCGAATCTCCCGCAGCGACTCCCCCGCCCGCTCGCGCACCGCCCGCGAGAGTCGGCCGAGCTCCGGAAGCAGCTCGGCTTCGTTCCTCGCCTCACGCCGGAACGTGGCCAGCTCCGTTCCATCCATGGAGGAAACCAGGCGGGCGGACAGGACGTAACCCTGTCCCAGCTGAATCACCTGGCCATCCAGCACCGCCTTGGCACCCTCACGAGTCGCAATCTCCCTGGCAAGGTCGAAGTGTATGACCTTCTCGTCAGGCCGATTCATGAGCGCGAGAAGTTCGTGCAATGCCGACCGCGTGAGGACTGTCAGCATGTTGGATTGCCCGAGGTCGGTGCGCAGGGCCTCGGCAACCGTGGAACCCAGCTCCGCGTCGCCTGCAGGTCCGCGGAAGTCCGCAACGATCAGCGTTTCCCGTACGCCGAACTCACCCCGCGCCTGAAGGGTTCCCACGGGGCCGATGCCCAGCGCCCGCATCGCCATGTAGCCCAGGACCACAAGTGTGAACGATCCGACTGCCGCCGCACCTCCAATCCAGGCCCGTCGCCAGGACAGGTGTGGCCGTACCTTCAGGGCCGCAGTCGCGAGAGTACCGGCGGGTCGTGAGGCAGCCGTTCCGGAGGTCGGGGGCTCGGTGCCTGACGGGCGCCCGAGGGGACGCTGCACGTACGCCGTGAGCAGCAGGACCGGCGCACCCAGAAGCATTAGTCCCACTGCTCCGGGCAACACCCAGTCCGGCAGGCCGAATGCGGCAGTTGCCGCCCATGCGACGATGGAAACGCCGACCGTGACCAGGCCCCACAGCGCCATCGCCCTTGCCGGTCGTGTCTCTTCAGGGCCCGACTGCGGAACCGCCGCAGCACGTTCCAGCGTCACCGAATCCAGCATTCGAACGAGCTCGGACGCCGCCTGCGGTCGATCCCCTGCAGACTTGGCCAGGCACTGCATCACCAGCCGAGCCAGCGGGGTCGGGCAGTCAGGACGAACCTCCGATATGTCGCGCGGATCCTCCGAAAGGTGCAACGCCACCAGCCTGGCGGAATTGTCGGCGCGGAACGGTGCATGACCTGCAAGAAGCTCCCACGCCATCACGCCGAACGAGTAGATGTCCGTGCGATGGTCCACGGCCTCACCCAGCACCTGCTCGGGCGACATGTAAGCCGGAGTGCCTATGGACATTCCGGCCTGCGTGAGCGTGGAGCCCGTCACCCCCTCGGTGGTGCGCGCCGCATTGATGGCCTTCGCGATTCCGAAGTCGGTGACCGTTGCGCTCCCGGCAGACACCAGCACGTTGTCCGGCTTGATGTCACGGTGCACGATCCCGTGGCCGTGAGCGTAGGCGAGCGCCCGTGCGACGTCACGCAAAAGGCTCACGATCTCGCCGATTGCAAGCGGGCCATGGGAAACGGCCTCGCGCAGCGATTCACCCGCCACGTAAGGCATGGTGAACCAGGGGATGCCGTCCGTCTCGCCGCTGGTGAGCACCGGCACCACATGCGGGTGCTGCAGCATGGCCGCCGTGAGAATCTCGCGGCGGAAGCGCTCCACGGAGATGCCTGCGAGCAGCTCGGGCGCGAGAACCTTGATCACTACCTTGCGGCCGAGCGCCGACTCGGTAGCAAGGTAGGTTCGTGACATGCCGCCTCCGCCCAGCTCACGCTCCAGCTTGTAGCCGGACGAGAGGGCGGATTCGATGCGGTTGCGGAGGTCGTCCACTCCAGGGGTTTGGCGGGTGGGCCAGCCAGGGGAATAGGACAGATTGCACCATCCGCTCGAACACTGTCAAGGGATGAAGTGCCTCCTACCCGCCACGGCGGTACGCCCCCGGCCCTGTTCCCATCACCCGTGAGAACGCCTTTCGAAACGCGGGCGGACTGACGTAACCCACTCGCTCAGCAACGGCTGCCACACTTTCGCCCGTGTCTCTTAGAAGTCCTGCCGCCAGCGTCATTCTCCACCGCGTCAGGTACTGCAAGGGCGCTTCACCCACCACCTCGGTGAACCGCGCAGCGAAGGCCGAGCGGGAGTAGCCCACCTCGCTCGCCAGGCGCTCGACTGTCCATCGCTCGGCAGGGCTGGCGTGCATCAGGCGCAGCGCTGCGCCAATGACGGGATCCGCAAGCGCACGAAATCCGCGCGCGTCAAGGTCGTTCCCCGCTATCTGCGTTCGCAGAGCGTGCACGAGAATTATTTCGGCAAGCCGCACAGCGAGAATGCCGCTGCCGGGACCGGGCGAGGAGCTCTCCGCGAGAATCAGCTGGACGATCGCCGCGAAATGGGGATCCTCATCAGCACGCTCGGCCGGCAGGTGAAGTACGGGAGGCAGGGTCTCAAGCAGAATGTTATGCGCCTGCCTTCCGAAGCTGAATGCGCCCGCCATGAACCTCGTTGTCGCGCCATTTCCGCCGAAGCGCACCACCTCACCGGGATGCGGAAGTGGAAACCCGGGCGCACCTAACGTGACGGGCGCCGCCTTCGCACGTCCGGCGGCGCGAAGAACGCGCTCGACGCCGTGGGGCAACAACACCGCATCACCGGCCTTCAGCGCTATCCGCCTTGCCGGTTCCTCGTCCAGGTCCAGCCGCGCGCTTCCCTCCGCCATCACGTAGAACGCGAGCCGGTTGCCGGACGGAACCCGAATCGCCCACGGCGCCCGGAGTTCGAAGAGTCCGAACACCTCGGCACGCAGGCTGACGGCCCGCAGCACCTCGGTGACGACATCCACATGGATCGCTGGACGATCAGACATAAGAAACAGCGTAAGCGACATGGATCGTCCAGTCCATGCCCCTAGCTTTCGTGACCGGGGCAAGTCGCCCTTCACCCTTTCAAAGGAGCCGGTCATGTCCGACGAAACCAGCCGTTTCGACTACATCGTCGTGGGTTCCGGGTCTGCCGGCGCGATCGTCGCCGCCCGACTCTCGGAAGACCCCGACACTTCCGTCCTGGTTCTCGAAGCCGGACCGGAGGACCGTAGCTACTGGTCGAGGATTCCACTCGGGTTCGCGAAGATCCTGTTCAATCCGCGGTACATGTGGCACAACCACGTGACCGATCCCGAGCCGCACCTCAACGGGCGCAGCTTCCCTCTGCCGCACGGCAAGCTCGTTGGTGGCTCCAGCGCCATCAACGGAGTCGTTCACGTGCGCGGGGTACCGCTCGACTACGACACCTGGCGAGACCTGGGAGCCGAGGGCTGGGGATACAGGGACGTACTTCCGTACTTCATCAAGTACGAGCGTGACAGTCGCGGCGCGGGGCCATACCACGGCGGCGACGGCCCGTTAGGCATCGAGCTCGCGCGCTGGCAGAACCCGCTTGCGGATGCCTTCATTGCCGCTGCAGAGGCCGCTGGCATTCCGCGCAACACGGACTTCAACGGCGCGCAGCAGCATGGCACCGGCTACTGGGACCTCGCTACCTGGAAGGGGCGTCGCTCCTCCACGTCGCTGGCGTACATCAGGCCCGCCCGCAGTCGCAGGAACCTTCACCTGGTCACCGAGGCCTACGTGACGAAGGTCGAGTTCGAGGGACGCAACGCAGTTGGTGTCGTCTACGAACGCGACGGCAGGCTTCATCGCGCCCGTGCCAATCGCGAGATCATCCTCAGCGCCGGAGCCATCCAGACGCCGCAACTGCTGCAGCTCTCGGGCATCGGTCCCGGCGAGCTCCTGCAGGAACTCGGCATCCCCGTGGTGCACGACCTCAAGGGCGTCGGCGAGAATCTCATGGACCACGTTCAGTACGGACGCAAGTACGAGACGTCCAGCCCCTACACCCTCAACAGGCAGGTGGGCAATCCCTTCACGCAGGTGCTCGCCGGAATGCAATACTATCTCGGTGGCCGGCGCGGCCCGCTCACGATCGGTGCATCGCTTGCCGGCGCATACGTGTACACTCGTGAGGGCCTGGAGGCGCCTGACGTTCAGCTGCACTTCCTTCCGTTCATGCCCGGCGACAAGGGCTGGGACCTGGCCAGGTTCTCCGGCTTCCGACTCGGCATGTACCAGAACAGGCCGCTGAGCCGCGGACGCCTGCGCGTAACGTCGCCCGACCCGAGGGACAATCCGTCCATCCGCTTCAACCACCTCGCAGAGGAGGAGGACGTTCGCACTGCGATCGCCGGGATGAAGCTGGCAAGGCGTATTGCCGAGTCGGAGCCGCTCAGGAAGCACGTCATCCGCGAGATCGAGCCCGGGCCTGACGCGGACACCGACGAGGCGATTCTGGACTACATTCGCGCCACCGCGGATACCGGTTTCCACTTCTCCGGCACAGCACGCATGGGTACGGATGACCTGGCCGTTGTGGATCCCGAGTTGCGCGTGCACGGAGTGAGCGGTCTGCGGGTGATAGATGCGTCCGTGATGCCCACCATCCCGTCAGGCAACATCAACGCCGCGGTGCTGATGATCGGCGAGAAGGGTGCTGACATGGTGAAGGCGGGCGGAGGTGCGCGGTCGGATGACGGTGCGGTGCGGGTGGGAACCTCGAAGCCAGGAAAGTCGAAGAAGCCAAGGGGAATGACGAAGGAGCCTGTGGCGGCCTGAACTCCACGGGCAGCGTTGCCCCGTGACGCTGGCGGCAGTTCATCAATCCGAGGCACGACACTGCATGAGGCCCGGGGGCATCCCTCCCGGGCCTCATGTCGCAGGCTGCCTTACCGGCCATAACCGCCAGTCGCTCGCCAGCCTCTGCCCAGGCGACCCGGCACTGTGCCCGGTACCGAGCCGGGACAACGACTGGGGTATTCCACGGACGCGAGCACCCAGGATCACATGACAACGTGCCCCTTGCAGTCCAACCTCTTGCAAGGAGCACTCTCATGAGCACCATCACAACGCGCGACGGCACGGAGATCTATTACAAGGATTGGGGCTCCGGACCGACCGTCACCTTCTCCCACGGCTGGCCACTCAACTCGGACGCCTGGGACGGGCAGATGCTCTTCCTGGCGCAGAAAGGCTTCCGGGTCATAGCGCACGATCGGCGTGGGCATGGACGGTCGAGCCAGTCTTCGTCGGGCAACGACATGGACGGGTATGCCGACGACCTGGCAGAGCTGATCCAGCAGCTCGACCTCAGTGACATCACGATGGTCGGTCACTCCACGGGTGGAGGTGAAGTTGCCCGGTACATCGGTCGCCATGGCACAGGCAGGGTGAACAAGGCGGTTCTGATCGCCGCGGTGCCTCCCATCATGGTGAGGACCGATTCCAACCCGGAGGGCATTCCTCTGGAAATCTTCGACTCCCTCAGGACGGGGCTCTACGACGATCGCTCACAGTTCTACAAGGAGTTCGCGCTCATGTTCTACGGTGCCAACCGCAACGGCTCCACGGTGTCGTCAGGCACCCTCGAGCAGTTCTGGCGCCTGAGCATGCAGGCCGGGCTGAGGAACGCGTACGAGTGCGTGAAGGCGTTCTCCGAAACGGACTTCACCGAAGACCTGAAGGCGTTCGACATCCCCACCCTGCTCCTGCACGGAGAGGATGACCAGATCGTCCCGATCCGCACTACTTCGATGCAGTCCGCTCGAATCATCAAGGGGGCGAAGAACGTCTACTACCCCGGCGCACCCCACGGCCTTACGATGACTCATCAGGACAAGGTGAACGCGGAACTTCTCACGTTCCTGCAGAGCTGACATCGGCATTCACCGGGAGTCAGCCTGCGAGCGACACGCCTGTTGCGGCAGCGACGGCCCCCGACCAGTGACATCGAGGACTCACCATGCGAATCGTCATCATAGGCGGCACCGGACTCATCGGGACGAAGGTCGCGGCCAGGCTTGGGCAACACGGCCACGACGCAATCCCGGCTGCACCGGACACCGGCGTCAACACACTCACGGGCGAAGGGCTCGAAGAAGTGCTCGAAGGGGCAGACGTAGTCGTGGACGTCTCCAACTCACCTTCATTCGAAGACCAGGCGGTGCTCGACTTCTTCACTCGCTCCACCACGAACCTGTTGCAGGCAGAGAAGGCGGCTGGAGTCAGGCATCACGTGATGCTGTCGGTGGTCGGCACCCATCGGCTAAGCCAGAGCGGGTACTTCCGCGCGAAGATCGCGCAGGAGGAACTGGTCAGAGGGTCCGGAATTCCCTTCTCCATAGTCCTCGCGACGCAGTTCTTCGAGTTCCTCAAGGCAATTGCCGGCGCCGCAACCGAGGGAAACACGGTACGACTGCCTCCCGTGCTGATTCAACCGATGGCATCGGACGACGTTGCCGGTGCCGTTGGCCGGACTGCGGTCAGCCCCCCGACCAATGCCTCCGTGGAAGTTGGAGGCCCGGAAGTGTTCCGCCTCGACCAGCTCGTCGAGCAGCGGCTGCGTGCCGTGGGAGACCCTCGTCATGTGCTCAGCGACAGCGCCGCCCGGTACTTCGGTGCGGAGCTGACGGAGCGCACTCTGCTTCCTGGTGCGGATGCTGTCACCTGGCCCACGCGCCTGGCGGACTGGATCGAGCAGGCCGGGCAGGCGCAGCGATCCACGAGCGCATCCGTGCCCGGAACATCGGGCGTGTCCGCGCAAACCCCGTCCGCGTCGAACCCCGCATAGCTCGCGGAAGCTGCTGCGCTGCTGACCGATTCACGAGCCGCATCCACAATCACCGTAAGCGCGCCGTGTCACGGCGCGCGTCACCCGAGCTTCGCTGGCAGGAATTGTTGCCTGCCAGCGGAGCAGGAGCGAACAGGCCATGTCACGCATCGGCTCGCCCCCAGGCTCAAGTGTTCCGGCAGAACAGAAGAATGGCGCGCCAGACCCGGAATCACCCACGCGGGTCTATCACTCGGAGCACATATCCGTGGAATGGTATGCCCACAGGTGCATTCACAGCGGACGATGTGTCCGAGCCCTGCCTCGAGTTTTCAACCCGCAGCGACGCCCCTGGATAGATGTTGAAGCCGCGGACAGTGAAGACGTTGCACGAGCAGTGCTCGGCTGTCCATCAGGTGCGCTTCGACTCGTGAGGCACGTACCGAAACCATTGCCGGCTCCGGACGATCGTAATCCTCAGGTGTCCTCCCTCCCCTGAATGAGAGCGGTATCCATATGCGGATGATGACACGGCCATTCCCAGTTCGGTCGCATTGAGCACCGGCCTCCTTGCCCCGCACATCGCGACATATATTCAGGCAGGCTTTTCGCCGAAGTTCCCCCCGCTTCATACCCACCCGGGGCTGGAATGGCCAGTCGGCAGCATCGACCGACCCTGCTCGGCCGACACGACGAGTGCAGGACTCTGGAACAGCTTCTGGCCAGCGTGAAGGCTGGTCAGAGCCGTGCACTCGTACTGCGCGGTGAAGCCGGTGTTGGAAAGACTGCGCTGCTTGACTTCGTCAGCTCTAAGGCCTCCGCGTTTCGGGTGATTCGAATCGCAGGCGTGGAATCCGAGGCCGAGCTTGCCTTTTCGGGGGTGCACCAGCTCTGCTCACCGATGCTCGGAGGCCTCGCTCACCTCCCTGCCCCTCAACGTGAGGCACTCGCTACCGCCTTCGGAGTCGGGGCGGGTGATGCACCCGATCGCTTCATGATCGGACTGGCTGTATTGGGCCTGCTGGCAGAGACTGCGAGCAAGCATCCCCTCGTCTGCCTGGTTGACGATGCACACTGGCTGGACCGCGCGTCATCCCAGATACTCGCGTTCGTGGCGCGCCGAGTGCTGGCGGAGCGACTGGGGCTTCTGTTCGTGGTCCGTGAGCCGAGCGATCACCGCGATCTTCGCGACCTTCCTGAACTCAGGGTCCAGGCGTTGGGCGACGCCGACGCGCGCTCGCTGTTGAGCAGCACCGTGCCAGGACGAATGGATGGGCACGTTCTGGAAAGGATCCTCGCTGAAGCTGGCGGGAATCCGCTTGCTCTCCTCGAATTTCCGCGAGGCCTCGCCCCTGCGGAGTTGGGCGGCGGCTACGCGCTTCCTGCATCGGCATCGCTCAGCGGGCGGATAGAGCAGAGTTATCTGCAGCGGTTGCGGTCGCTTCCGGAAGACACCCGGCAACTTCTTCTGGCTGCATCTGCGGAGCCGTTAGGCGACGTTCAGTTGCTGTGGCGTGCGGCCGCTCGACTTGGTATCGGCCTTGACGCTGCCTACCCTGCAGTCGAGGAGGGGCTCGTGGAGTTCGCCGCACGAGTTCGCTTCAGGCATCCTCTGGTGCGCTCGGCCATTTACGGGGCGGCGTCCGTCCCGGATCGCCAGCTTGTGCACCGGGCGCTGGCAGAGGCTACCGACCCGGATTCTGACCCGGACAGAAGAGCGTGGCACCGGGCGCGCGCGACGGCCGGGCCTGACGAGGATGTGGCCGGTGAGTTGGAGCGCTCGGCAGAGCGTGCACGAAGCCGCGGGGGCGCAAGCGCCGCTGCTGCCTTCCTGCAGCGTTCCACCGAGCTCACCGCGGACCCGGCCCGGCGCAGCCTGCGGGCTCTGGCAGCGGCTCACGCGAAGTTCGAAGCAGGCGCACCCCAGGACGCATCGAGGCTCCTCGCCGTCGCCGACCTCGGTCCCCTCAGCGAGTTGCAGGTTGCACAGGTTGCGAGGCTTCGAGCACGAATGAGCTTCGCCGAACGACGAGGCAGCGACGCTGCACCCATGCTGCTCGCCGCAGCGAGGCAGCTGTCAACCGTGGACATGAGTGCCGCACGCGAGGCGTACTTCGAAGCACTCGAAGCGGCAATCTTCGCAGGCAGGCTGGGAGGCCCCGACGACGTGTCGGAGGCTGCACGAGCTGCGCGCACGGCCCTGCACGGTGTGTCTTCGCCGAACCCGATGGATGCACTTCTCGACGGGCTCGCAACGTTCCTTACCGATGGCAACTCGACCGGACTGGTCGCGCTGAAGCAGGCCGTGAGCCCGTTCGCAAGCACTCCACTGCAGGATCAGGGTGACATTATGCGCTGGCTCTCCCTGGCGCCTATCGCGCAGGAAGCGGCGACACATCAGCTGTGGGATTATCAGCTGTGGCATCGGATGGCGAACCGCGCGGTTCGACTCGCGAGGGATTGCGGCGCCCTTGGAGCCTTGCCGGTTGCGCTGATGTACAAGGCCGGGGTGCACCTTCATGACGGTGACCTCAGGGGAGCTTCCGCACTCATCGAGGAAGCAGACAACATCACCGCGGCCACGCATAACGCCCCGGTGTCGTATGCCTCCATGGCACTGGCGGCCTGGCGCGGAGATGAGACTGTAGCACTCGACCTTATGGAAAGCCGGGTGCGTGACGCCACGGCGCGCGGCGAAGGTACGGTACTCGCCCTGGCAGGCTACGCGACGGCCCTTCTCTACAATGGCCTGTGCCGCTTCGATGCGGCACTGGCTGGCGCAAGGCGTGGCTGCGATGAAGAAGACTTCAGCTTCGTAGCCTGGACGCTGCCCGAGTTGATCGAGTCCGCAGCGAGGACTGGAGCTTACGATCTGGCTGCGAGCGCGCTACAGGATCTCGAGCGCCGCGCGAGCGCGGTGGGCACTCCGTGGGCGGCCGGGATGCTGGCGAGGTCCCGGGCACTGCTGAGTGACGGCGATGAGGCGGAAGCGAGCTATCGTGAGGCGCTCTCCCAGCTGGAACGCGGGCGCGTGGCAGTGCACCTGGCACGTGCGCATCTCGTGTACGGCGAATGGCTTCGCCGGCAGGGCAGACGCGTGGACGCGAGGGAGCATCTCAGAACTGCGCACGAGCAACTCTCGCGCTTCGGAGCCATCGCGTATGCAGATCGTGCCGGGCGCGAGCTCGTCGCCACAGGTGGTACCGTTCGCAAGCGCTCCGAACACCCATGGGACGATCTCACTGCACAGGAATCCCAGGTGGCTCGGCTGGCCGCCGAAGGCCACACGAACCAGGAGATCGGAAGCCTGCTCTTCATCAGTCACCGTACTGCTGAATACCACCTGCACAAGGTGTTCGAGAAGCTGAACATCGCATCGCGCAGGGAGCTGCGGCGCGCGCTGGGGATCGCTGCGCGGAAGGTACCTCTGGCATAGGGATCCTCCAGGAACGACGACATTAGGACACGTAGCCGACAGCCTCCTTCAATTCCGATTAAACTTGTCCCCTTAATCTATCGCGATTAGCATGGCAGTGCGATATCGCATCTCCAGATCGAAATGCACTCAACGCGCGACTCGCGCGTCACACTCGACAATCGTTCGTGTTCAGGCATATTCCCCTGCCCCAGATTCCCCGCGCACTCCGGCTGGAGATCGGGACGCTGATCGTCAGCTTCCCGCTCGCCGGCCTTGCGCTGTCCACCGGCGCCTCCGCCCAGTCCCGCCCCGACAGCACACCGGAACGCCTGCCCCAGGTAGTCATCTCGGCATCCGGCTTCGAGCAGCAAAGGACGGACGCGCCCGCCAGCATCACGATCATCTCCCGCGAGCAGCTTTCGCAGCAGCGCAACTCGAGTCTTGCCGAGGCGCTGCGCGATATCGAGGGCATTGATATCGGCGACACTCACGGCAAGACCGGCGGCGCCACGATCAGCCTCCGCGGCATGCCTGGTGATTACACGCTCGTGCTCATAGACGGCAGGCGCCAGAACAGTGCGGGCAACATCACGCCAAACGGGTTCGGGGAGACGTCCACTAGCTTCCTTCCGCCGACTTCCGCCATCGAGCGCATCGAGATCATTCGCGGCCCCATGGCCACCCTCTACGGCTCGGATGCGATGGGCGGCGTGGTCAACATCATCACACGCAAGGTTCGGCAGGAATGGACCGGCTCGCTCACTGCCGACGCGACCGTGCAGGAGGAGTCCGGGTTCGGGAACACGTATGCCGGACACGGCTACGTGCAGGGGCCGCTCGTGCAGAGAAGCCTCGGACTCGCCCTTCGGGGAAGCCTCCATCAGCGGGAGGAGGCCCGGCTTCGCCCCACGGGCGAGTTCGGCGAGGAGACGGCAATCAGCGCTCGCGGCCCGAGCCCCGTGCACGCCGACATTTTTTCGTTTGGCGGCCGCCTGACCTGGGTGCCGGCGCGGGCGCACGAGGTCTGGCTCGACTACGACCTCGCCAGGCAGAGGTACGACAATTCGAGGGCTCAGTTGGGCACCCTCGACCGCCCGGATGCGTCTCCCCCGTCCTTCAACGGCTATGGCCCCGAGCTTCGCTTCGACAGGGAGCAGGCCGCAGCCGGTCACACATGGCGCCTGGGGCGCGGTGTGCTCGAGTCGAGCCTCATGAGGAACGGCACGTCCACGTTAGGCAGGACGCTTCCAGCAGGCACGCCGGGCGGGCCTCCCGGCAGTGGTGCGCCCAACAAGCCTGCAGGCGCTCCGCGAACTCTCGAGGCCACCAGCACAGTGCTCGACTCCAGGCTCACCACTGCGTTCGCGCAGCATGTCACTACAGTCGGCGGGCAGTTCTGGGACGCGAAGATGGTGGACGGCGTAGCGCTGTCTCCCTTCTCCTACACCCAGTGGGCAGTGTTCCTGGAGGACGTGTGGACTCTCGCGCCCGGACTGGCCTTCACGTTAGGCCTGAGGCACGATGAGCACAGCTCGTTCGGCGGGCACGTCAGCCCGCGAGCATACCTGGTGTGGAGCGCCTCGCACCTCTGGACCGTGAAGGGCGGCATCAGCCGCGGCTACAAGACTCCCCGTGTGGAACAGCTCGTGGACGGCATCATCGGCTTCACTCGTCAGGGACAGACCGCCAGTATCGGAACTCCCGGCCTGAAGCCGGAAACGAGCACGAGCACAGAACTTGGCGTCTACTACGGCAACGACCGCGGAATCGCCGGCAACGTCACCGTTTTCAACAACGACTTCCGGGACAAGATCACGAGCGGTACGCCGGTGCCGAATTGTACCTTCGCGGGCGCGCCCAACCTGCCCGGCTGCGTGAACTACGGTCACTTCCCCACGCAGGAGAACTTCTCGCAGAGCATCAACGTGGACGAGGCCGTGACCCGGGGTGTGGAGACGAGCATGCGCCTCCCCCTGGGAAGCTACTGGTCGGTATCTGCAAACTACACATACACGCACAGCCGACAGGAGAGCGGGGACAACGCAGGCCTTCCCCTCGTGAACACTCCTCGCCACATGCTGAACGCCAGCGTCCGTGTCAGGCCCAGTGACCGCTTCGACGGCTGGCTTCGCGGCGAGTTCCGAAGCAGTAGGGCCCGTCGAACATCCGCCGGGGAGAACCTCGCATTCGAGGCACTTGGCGACTACAGGGCATATTCGCTGCTGCACCTCGGTGGTTCGTACGACCTGGGACACGGCATCACCATCAGCGCCACCATCTACAACCTGCTGAACAAGGACTTCCTGGAGTACGCTGCCTATCGTGCCACGCCGTCTGCTGACAACCCGACCGGCGTTCAGTACACCAACGTGTACAACAACCTCCAGGAAGGACGCAGGCTGTGGGTGTCAACCAGCGTGCATTTCTGATGGAGCCTCATGGCCGAATAGCAGGGATTCCCCATGCGAGTCTCGTCCATGGGATCACACGGGACGGCGACGTTCAGAAGCTTGTGGCAATTTCGCTCGCACGCAGCATCACGCACCCGAACGAGTGAACGGCAGCTGACGAAGAGCGGGCCAGCACCCATTGATGCTGGCCCGCTCACCATTCATCGCGCTACCTGACGAGCGACAGGCGCGGCTATGGCCTTCGGCGTTCCAGCAAACGCTTCACGGCCCGCTCTACGCCGTTCAACGCACCGGTCACTGCAAACTTCAGCGACGGAGCCTGGTGCTCGTACACGACGCTCGGGAACCCGCCGAGCACCACCTTTATGCGACAGGCCTTGTCCACGCCGCCACGCGGGCCGTTCACGTCCTTCACCCGGACCGTAACGCGCTCGATCGAGCCTGCGTACTTGCCGAGCCTGTCGCGGAGCCTTCTGCGAAGGTACTCGCGCTCGTCGTCGCCAAGCGTAACACCGCTCACGCGCACGCTCACGTCTGCCTCTGATGCAGTTCTGATGGAGGACGATCCCGTCGCGGAGCGACTTCTCGTCAGGGCCCCTTCCCCTGCCGCGCGAGCCACACCACCCGCGCGAGACCGTGCACGCGGAACCGGGCGTCCGCCGAGTTTCCTGCTGCTGGAGGGTGCACGCAGCAGGCTTCGCTCTGCCCGACTGAGTGAACTTCGTGCATCATTTCCCAGAGCTTCGAACACGTCGGTCGCCGTCACCAGGCCTACCAGCTCGCCATCTTCCGTAACTGGAAGCGAGCCGATGAGCTCCCTGCGCATCAGGTCCGCCGCGTCTTCGAGCGAAGTATCCGGCGAAGCACTGGCCACGCTGCGAGACATCAGGCTGCGGACACTGCGCCCCTTGCGAACGCCTGCTCCGGACCTGCCGCCAAGGTCACGCTCGGAGATCACGCCCACTAGTTCCGGGCCGTCCATGACCACGAGATGTCGAATTCCCCGCCTTCGCATCCGGGTCCAGGCTGCGTCAGCCGTGTCCTCCGGTCCGATGGTCACGACCCTCGTGCGCATTATGTCGCTGAGTTGCATTCGTCACTCCGGTGAGAAACGAAGAATGTGAATGCTGCCCCTCGCATCCGGGTAAAAGTGCCCGGCCTCGCGCTTCGTCAATCTAATGTGCCGAGTCGATCGAGAAGGAAAGGGACCATCGCTGGTATTGCTGCGTCATGAACTCGTCGCCCACTCCGCGCGAGTCTGGTCGGGAGGGAACCATCCGATGCCCGGCTACTCTACCCGCATGGCCGTGATCGGCTCCACCCGGAGCGCGCGCCGCGTGGGAACTATGCAGGCGAGCATGCACACACCCAGCATGAACAGCGCATACACCACGAGTAGTGCGACATCGGCGAATGAGAGCGCAATCGGCGCGTTCCTGAACTGCTCCGTACGGGATATCAACACTGTGCCGAGGCCGATGAGCGTGGCGCCGGCCGCAACGCCGAGGCCGACCTGCGTCAGCGGGCGCCGGAAGATCGCACCAATGACTCGGCGAGGGCTCGCTCCCAGCGCGACGCGCACTCCGATCTCGCGCGTTCGCCGGGCGACGGTAAAGGACAGTACGGCGTAGATACCTGCGAGCGAGAGGCCCAAGGCGACCGCGGTCATTACGAGCGTCGCTCGCATCCACACGCCGATCACCCACAACAGCGGATCAGCTACCTGGTCCGCGCGCTGGAACTCCGAGAGCCGCAACGACGGATCCACCTCGCCGGCGATCGCGCGGACTCGTGGTACGAATGCCATCGGGTCTCCCCGTACATGGATCATCATGTGCGGCGCGAAATCACGACCCGCCGTGGCCGGCAGGTAGAGCCCCACGGCACGTTCGTTCTCCGCCACGCCAATCATGCCGAGATCCTTCACCACGCCAACGATCTCGTGCCATGGGAGCGAGTCGGCGCCGGGCCCGTCAGGCAGGACGCCGCCGCCTCCGATGCGGACGCGACGGCCAATGGCGCTGCGCCCCTGCAGCACCTCGTCAACGAAGCCCTGATCCACGATCACTACTCTCTCTCCGGCGACCACGTCGGACTCGTGGAATCCCCGCCCCGCGAGGACAGGAGCCTCGAGCACCTCGAAGTACGACGGGTCCACCATCGCGATCGTCGTGTAGCGTCGCAGCGGCTCTGCCAGCGCAGCACCTGACGCGCCTGACGACACCGCCATGAGGGTCGAGTCATCCACGGCGACGGGGTAGTCACCATAGTTGGTTCGCGGCAGCCTGTTCACGAACGTCACGCCGGCAACTCCCGGCTCGGCCGTCAGGCGCTCGCGGAGTGCCTCGAGCAGCGCGCCGAACCGCGCGCGATTCGCTGCCAGCGATGCGCTATCGGCGTTCGCCCCCGGCCCTGACGAGCCATCCATGGCGAGATTCACCGCGAGATACTCGTCCGCCGCAAACCCCACGTCGTACGACCGGATCCGCTGCAGTTCCCGCATCTCCAGCAGGACTATGGAGGGGAATGCGACAGTCAGCGCGACTTGAACGACGATCACCGCCGTCCACACGCCGCCGAACTGCAGGCCGCCACCGCCGCCGCTGGTACCGGCGCGAAGACGACCCCCATTCCGCGCGTGACCTTGAGTCCCGGGAGACCACCGGCGATCGCGGCGCCCAGCAGTGTCAGTGCACAGGCATAAA
>CAYQAO010000051.1:0-2544 GCA_964415485.1 uncultured Gemmatimonadaceae bacterium | reverse complement strand
CCCGGGAGACCACCGGCGATCGCGGCGCCCAGCAGTGTCAGTGCACAGGCATAAAGCACGGTCGAAGGGGAGAGGCGCAGATCGTACCAGAACGGGATCTGGTCCAGGTTCGCCCTCAGGAACGTCATCCCCCACTGACGCAGCACCACCTCGGCGACCGCGAGCCCGACGGCGGCGGCCACCCCGCCCAACACGAGCGCCTCGGCGAAGAGTTGCACGACTATCCGGCGGCGGCTCGCGCCGAGCGCGCTCCGGACGATGATCTCGCTCTCGCGCGTTGCCGCCCGCGCGAACAGCAGCAGCGCCACGTTGCCGCAGACCAGCACCATGAGCATCAGCCCGAAGATCTGGATCAGTACCAGCACCATGCCTTCATTGCCGAGCGTCATCGCGAACATCTGCGCGTACGGTTGCACCTGCGGCTGAAGGTGCCGGTGCGTGTCAGGGAGATCCGTAACCGCTCGTTGACCGAGTGTCGCGAGTTCCGCCTGCGCCTCCTCGAGTGTGGCGCCGTCGGCGAGCCTTCCGAACATGGTGATGGCGGGGCCCCTGCGCGGAGCCTCGTCGGCAACGGTCGGGCGGAACGGCAGCCACGCGTCGTGAGCGACCGGGAATCCGAAGCCCCTGGGCATCACCCCCACCACGGTGGCGTACGCGCCGTCGAGCTGCACGGCCTGCCCGACGATTGCGGAGTCGCCCGCAAAGCGCGAATGCCACACGTCGTGTCCGAGGACCACCACCGGCGGCGCTTCTGCCCGTTCGTCCGCGGGCATGAGCGGACGACCCAGAAGCGGCGGCGTGGCGGCAACGCGGAACCCGGACGCGGTAATGGCTGCGACGTTCAGCGTGCGCGGCTCGCCGTCACGTCCCACGAGGTTGCGCGGGACGTTCTCCCACGCGCCCATGTCGGTCACCGATCGCATGGCCTGCCGCCACACGAGGAAGTCGTGCAGCGCGCGCGGTTCGGAGGCATTCGCCTCCATGTCCCAGTTCTGCAGGTGCACTATGCGGTCACCGTTAGGCAGCGGCAGCGAGGGGTACATGGCGAGCATGGCCATCTCGAAGACGATGCTGCCGGCCAGGATGGCGAACGCCATAGCGAGGCCGCCGATGATGGTCAGCCCCGGGTACTTCACGAGCATGCGGACGCCGAGCCTGAAGTCGAGATTCAATCCGCTGAGCCAGGCCAGGCCGCGACCGTCGCGCATGTCCTCCTTGTGGCGCTCCACGCCGCCGAACGCGACCAGGGCTTGCCGTCTGCCCTCGTCGGCCTCGAGACCCTGCTCGCGCATGAGGCGCTCGGCCTCCATCTCGAGATGGAAGCTGAATTCCTGGTCCATACGAGACTCTGCGGCGCGGCGACCGAACAGGAGGCGCATGCGCGTGCGGAATGCTTCGAGCCAGTTCATGGCTTCATCTGCCTGGGGGTCTGGCGACAGCCACCGTGAGCGTGCCGGCCGTGAGAGCCCCGATAGGCGCCGTGCTGCGGTCGTGACGATGACACCGTCGGCTCCGTGATGTGGATTCCTGTAGTTGCCGACAGGACCATACGGCCGACTTCTGTAGATGTCAATAGGAGGTCGGTGCCTGGCCCGACGGCAGCGCGTCGAGCTACCGCGCGTCAGGGATGCACGGCGACTGCTGCCGTGAGGTGCAACTCGGCAGCTGGCGATTCAGAGCCCGCTCGCCTTCCGCCTCAGGCTCGCGGTGACCGTCGCCTCGGCCCGACCGCTGAAACCGTTGCGCCGGTGTACCTCCCCCCGCTGCAGAGTCCTGACTTCCACGGATCCGGCTCTTCCGGTCAGATGCGCGCCAGTGAGGCCGGTGCGGAACCCGGCGCTGCGGATTCCAGGTACCTGCAGCACGGACACCTCGCCGCCCGGCTCCCGATACGCGGATGCGTCGTCGCTGATATCGAATGACTTCGCGTGAGGCTGCGAGTCGCGCGGCACCGACACGGTGACATAGAGGACGGGCAAGCTCATCGCGCCCTCATCCGTCAAATCGGCGCGGCATACCAGTCTATAGGCATCCACCGCGTCAGAGGCGCATCCGGCGCAGTCGTCCCGCCAGTTGGCCACCTCCTGGGAGTAGCTCGGATTACTGAGGCTGTTGCCGTCCACCGAGAAGCTGCAGGTGCCGTCTGCCTCGAAGCGTGCCTGCAGCTCGAAGTCGTCGAAGCGCCAGTGGGGGTAGTCGCACGACGTCACCAGCAGGAGTGCAGGGATGAGCAGGCGAACTTCAATTCGACGCCTTCGGAGCGCGCCGTTCGGTGATTTGCGGAAGCCCATCGAGTTGTCGGATATCGGGTTCGGTTCGCTTACTCGTTCGCGACGCCGGTATGCATGGACATCCGTGATGACCCCAGGGTAACGTTGGCTGGATCCAGGATGGGAGCAATAATGGGCTTTTCGGAGGAGAGCAGCGCGTGGTGCTGCGTTCGCGTGGCAGTTCGTTGTGGGTACACGCGAGAGTGATATGAAGAGTGCCGCACCGGCTACTGAACCGTACCGGGTTCTCAGGAGACTCGGTTACTTGAGTGCC
>CAYQAO010000050.1:0-21466 GCA_964415485.1 uncultured Gemmatimonadaceae bacterium | reverse complement strand
ACCGGTAGGTTGGAGGGACGCGATGGCAATCGGTGCCGATGACGGCTGCGAAAGCGACTCGCGCGCGACCGCCGGTGTCATGCACACGGTGGTCGGCCGACGTTCGCCCCACGCAACGCGTGGGTCGCATGGAGACAGCAATGACGTCTCACCAGATGCCCGACCAGACCGTGGACATGAAGGCCGACGACATGTCGGGAGCACCACGCAAGGCGGGAGACGGCGCTGGGCACGCAGCAAACCTGCAGTCACGCAGTGCAGACAAGAGGGACGGGTCGCCGGGAGTGCGACTGCTTCGCGGCGACGAATGGCGTCGTGCCGAACGAGCGCTTCAGCTCTCCGGTCGTGAGGTGGACATCTCGCGCGCCATCTTCGAGGACCTCACCGAGGCGGAAATCGCCGAGGAACTGGGAATCTCGCCGCACACCGTTCATACGCACGTGGAACGTCTCTATCGCAAGCTCAGGGTAGGCAGCCGCACGCAGCTCGTGCTGTGCGTGGTGCAGCGCGGGATCGGGCGGGCGTAGCGAGCAATCCGCGGCGCAGGGACAGGGAGTCCAGGTCGGCCGGGAGACGGGCGTCATGTCTCCTGCCCGACGCTTCGGCGTGCGCTGGAGCCAGTGCGTCCCGTTACTATTCCGGAAGATGCAGTTCAGGCAGCAGACCCCACTTCGCACCACCACCGGCATGAACTCCGTCACTTCCGCTGCAGGTTCACGGCTGCGCTCGTTCGCAGGCCGAAGCATCGCGCTCATGGCCTCGCTCGGACTCGCGATCGCATCGCCCGGTGCGCTGCAGTCCCAGCAGGCACAGGCAGCAGCCGATTCCCTGAAGCCCACGCTGCTCGTAATGATTACCGTGGACCAGCTTCGCGGCGATTATCCTGACGTCTTCAGGGAAACGCTGTCGGGCGGACTGGTTCGGCTGACTCGCGAGGGTGCGTGGTTCGTGAACGGCATGCAGGATCACGCGAACACGGAGACGGCACCGGGGCATTCGGGTGCTCTCTCCGGCAGGCTTCCGCGCTCGCATGGCATCGTGCTGAATTCTGCCGGCGTGCCCGACCCGCAGTCGCCGCTGATCGGTGGAGGCGGCGCAGGTGCCAGTCCGTTCCGCTTCCGCGGTACTTCGTTCATGGACTGGCTCCGCGTGCAGGACGATCGCAGCCGCGCTCTTTCCGTGAGCCGGAAGGACCGTGGAGCGATACTCCCGCTCGGACGCGCGAAGCAGGCGGCGTTCTGGTGGGCCTCGGATGGGCGTTTCACCACGAGCACCTACTACGCGGACACTCTGCCCGACTGGGTGAATGAATTCAATGCGCGCCGGAGCGTGGCTGCCATGGCTGGCCGTGCGTGGAACCTTCTGCTCGACGAGTCGCGATATCCGGAGCCCGACACGGTTGCGGCCGAACGACCGGGGCAGCCGGTAGAGGCGTACACGTTCCCGCACGTCCTTCCGACCGATCCCGATTCAGCCGCGCGGCAGTTCGCGAACTTCCCGTGGATGGATTCGCTCACGGTGGACCTCGCGCTGGAGGGTCTCGTGGCCATGGGGCTAGGCGAAGGGCCCCAGCTCGACCTGCTGGCGGTCTCGCTGTCAACCACCGATGCGGTAGGGCATACGTTCGGTCCGGACTCGCGCGAGCTGCACGACCAGCTGATTCGCGTTGACCGCGAGATCGGTCGCTTCCTGGATTCCCTCTTCACGCTGCGCGATCGCAATCGCGTGGTAGTGGCGCTTACGGCCGACCACGGCGTGTCTCCGCTTCCCGGCGTTCCATCGCGCTATCCGAACTCACAGGGCGTGCGCGTGAACCTCACGCCCACGCTGCAGCCGATTCAGGATGCGGTGGTGGCGCGTGGGCTCGACAGGTCTGCATTCAGGTTCGGGAGCGGGGAGCTGCGTCTGGACCGTGACGCGTTCGCCGCGGCCGGCGTGGATGCCGACTCCGTGGTGGACGTGGTCGCTCGTCAGGTCATGGCGGTGCCGGGCGTGCTGAGGGTGGATCGCTGGAGCGATGCCGCGAACGCGGACACTCTCTCCGACCATGTGGCTCGGCGCATCCTGCACATGTATCCCGACGACCTGATCCCGGACCTGGTGGTGACCCTTACGCCGTATAGCGCGTGGGGCAACGCTACGTATCACCAGCATGGAGCGCCGCACGACCCGGATGCGCTGGTTCCGGTGATCTTCTGGGGTGCGCCGTTCGCTCCGGGTCGGCACGAGCGGCGGGTGCGCGTGGTGGACATCGCCCCGACGCTGGCGGCTGCGCTGGGAGTGGAGCCGCTGGAGCGCCTGGACGGGGTGGTGCTTCGTGAGGCGCTGCGTCCGGAGTACCAGGAGCGAGTGGGGGGCGGTTCGGGGCGGTGAAGCGGGGGCGGCGGGGAACTCCGCTGGTGGTGTCGAGCCGTACGTCGCGGCTGGGCCGCGCGCTGGACGAGCTCCGGTTCGGCGCGGGTCGCACGCTCAACCTTAGGGAGTCCCTCCCACTGCCTGACGAGGCCGTGAGGCGCGCCGAGTCATGGCTGCGGGAGATGCAGGTGTCGCGGGCCGACGAGGTGCTGGTGATCACGGGGCGGGGGAACAACAGCCCCGGAGGAGTCTCCCCGGTTCGTGAGGCAGTGAGGACTCACCTGGGCAGGCTGCGGCGAATGGGCGTGGTGGAGTCGTTTCACGAGCACACCGCCGGCTCGTTCGTCGTCAGGCCCGCGCCGCTCGGGAGTCTGTTCGCTGCGCCTCGAAGCAGGCGTCACGAGGCGCAGCTGCCCGCACAGCCTGCCGCAGCACTGGAGGGGCTGGGCGACGATATCCGCCAAAGGCTCAACACGCTCGCCGTGCGTTCCCTGGAGTCGCTCGGCATCGCCAGCCCCACCGCCGCACAGGTGGAGCGCGAGCTGGAGAGGCAGTTCAGCCTGCTGGCGGCCGGCCTGCCGGAGAGCGGCGATCGTGAGAGGCGCCTGCTCGCGGCAATACAGGACGCGATTCGCGACCTCGACGATGCCTGATCCTGGACGGGAGGCCCCCGTTTCCGCAGGGGCGCCTGACGAGGGGCCGTGGGCTCCCTCTGCTCGGGGAAACGCGCCTCGCGCGACGTGCCCGGCCTAACGGCTTCCGTTCTGCGGGCGGAAGAACCCAGGCGTGTCACCAAGCTCCTCGATCACGCACTCCTCGAAGATGTTCCACTCGTACACCAGCTCCGGCACGGTCTCGTCTCCGTCGTGCGGCCGAGTGCCCGTGGCGGCGCCGTGAGATGACGCACCCTGTGCCGAGCGCTGTGCCAGCCGCTCCACGATAAGCTCGGCGTCCGCTACGCGAGCCGGATCCCGGAAGACGGGATGTCCCGTCAGGCGCTCGGCAAGATCCGGTGCGAGTGAGAGCGCCCGCTGCTCCAGGCTGCCGAGGTGCGCGGCCGCAGCCTCGAAGGTTGCGATGAGCCCCTCCACGTCCGGCATGCGCGGCAGGAGCAGCGCGCGCTCCAGGACCTCCGTCACGAAGCCGCGAGCGGTCCATTCGGCCACCGCGCCGCGCAGCCTGCCGCGCCAGTCCGAGATGGAGCTCTCCACCACCGACCGGATCTCGGAGAGGAAGCTGTCGAACTCGCCGTTGGAGGATTCCTGCTTCTCCTCGGCGTGCCGCGCCTCGCGTCGTCCGTTCGCGTGAGGCTCCGCCTGCTCACCGTGCTCCGCATGCGCGTCGCCGGCATGCGGCGGCGTCACTATCGTGGTGCCCAGCAGCGGCGTCAGGCTCGGCAACTCGTCTGCGGGGTCCGGCGTCGCCGGCGCATCCGGTGGCGTGGCAAGCCCCACGGCATGCTCCTCGACCAGATTGCGGGACGGGTCCGGAACCGCGCGATGCTTTCCGCTCGTTGCGCGCGCCAGCGCGTAGGTTCGAGGCACGCCGCGATGCGGCGCAGGCCTGTGCGGAATCGGCCGCGGCGACGCGGGCCGCTGCGGCTCGCGACTACGCGGTTCGTATGGCCGCGGTTCCGGCTCGCGCGGCTCCGGCTTCGATGGGAATGGCTCGTCATCGCCCGGCGCCGTCCACGCTGGCGGAGCCGGCGAGGTGTATGGCGCGTCGAACGGATGTGGCGCGGGCCGTACAGGCTCGGCCTCGACCTCCGCCTGGGCGTCTCGATCTTCGTCCCGTGACGGAGTCAGCTCCACCCGTTCCGGGATCTCCTGCCCGGCTGCCTCCCGATCGGCCGGCACGGCGCGATGCCACCCTGACGACCGTCGGTCCACGTCAGGCGCGCACTCGCCGGGCTTCCTGGAGACGGCCGCGAGGTCGTGAGGCGTGGTGCGCAGCTTCACGTTGACTTCCAGGTCCACAACCGGCGTTGACGCGCGCGGCGGCTCGAGGGAGCACACCACGGACCGTGCGCGTCGCGCTCCGATCTGTGCGACGCTCCCGCTGCAGGCGCAGCCGAGGCGCGGCGCCAGGTCGAGAAGCACGGACTCGCCCTGAAGAAGGTGCTCGGCGAGCTCCGCGGCGAAAGCTTCCGCGGCGATCTCCACCAGGATGCGCGCCGCGCCATGCTCCTGAAGCGCTTCGGGAGACGGCACGCCACCGGGCAGCGAGCGATGCCTGCGGCGGTCAGGCGGCAGTATCGAGTCGAAGACCACGGGCTGGTCGCCGAGTGACACTCCGCGCTCTGCCAGCAGGGCGAGGAAGTCGGACGGCTCCAGGGCGCGATCTATGAGGCTGTCGGCGGCTGCGGGGCAGGCACCGGCAAAGGTGATGGAGACGGGCGCAGCGCCGTAGAGCGCGCGAATGTACCGGGCGACTGCGACGGGCGGGGACTCGAGTGGCAGGAGGAACTTCTCGAGTTCGCCGCCTCCGCTCGTGAGGCGGCGCGCGACGCACGGGCAGCTGCACTGGATGACCGGCCCTGCCTCACGCGAGGAAAGCTCGTTGAGGCATGCGGCGGCAACGAGCTCGTCGCCCCAGCTGGACGGAACGACGGCGTCGAAGCCTGCGGCCAGGCATGCGTGCACCACCTGGACGGACGTTGCCGGGAGGGCCGCCAGCAGGGTGTCGGTTCCAAGTACCACGACCTCCGGCGGCCTGGCGTGCTCGCGCGGGCTCCTCTCGTCAGGCGGCATTCAGGTGGCCCGCCTGGTGAGACCGGTGAGCGCCATGAAGCGCCGGACGCACGCGAACGTGAAAACGGGACACGCGCGATCAGGCGCTGTGTCAATCAGGAACGAACATTGCGCACGCCACGCGAACATCCGGACATGTGAGGAGACATGGCAGACGACGGGAACCGCAGGGAAAACTCCCGGCTCGACCAGCAGGACGTGATGGCACTTGCCGCCTACGGTGCGGCTGCACGATGGCCGGCCGGTTTCACCATCTACGAAACCGGAGCGCCGGCGGACGGCATCTTCATCGTGCTGCGCGGCCAGGTGGTGCTGCGAAGCCGGGTGAAGGCCGGACGCGGATTCGTTCCGGCGCTCGTGACACCGGGCGAGACGTTCGGTGCCGAAGGGCTTGGCGACGACGGGCACTATCGCACGGACGCGCGTGCGGAGACTGAAGTGGAGACGCTGCACCTGAGCAGCGCGCGATTCCGTGCACTGGTACGGGAACGTCCCCAGGATGCCTTCGCCCTTCTCGGGCAGGCGTTCGCGGAGCGGGCGCAGCTCCTTCAGCGACTCGGCGAGCTCGCTGCATCGAGCGTGGAGCAGCGCCTGGTAGGCGCACTGCTGCGGCTCTCCGCGGCTCGTGAGGCGGAGTCGCGCGTTCTCGAGCTTCAGCCCACGAACGGGCGCATGGCGGGCGGCATCGGTGCAAAGTTCGGCGCCGGGCGCGACGAGTCGGACGCCGCCGAGGACGATCGGAGCGCGCACTCGGAGCCGCTGTACCTCGATCCAGCGCGATATCGGCTTCTGTGCGAGATGGTGGGAGCCACTCGCGAGTCCGTGTCGCTGGTAATGGCCAGGCTCGTTGCCGAGGGAAGTGCGGAGCGCGACGGAAGCTCCATACACGTGCCGTCGCCCCAGGCCCTCCTGCGCCGCGGTCGAGGTCGCGCCGACTCCCCGCGCGAGCTGAAGGTGGAGCGGGAGCCGGAACTCAGCGCGTGAGCGGGCACCATCGGTCCCACGCGCCGCCGTGCCGGCCGCGCGCGTCACCGCTCTAGTAACCCGCTCCTGATCCATCGTGTCTATCCGCTTCTCCTGAGGTTCCGCCGCAGGCATGCCTGAACGCCGGGCCGGCCACTGAGGCCGCCCCGGCGCCCCGGGCTGGTGGAGCTCGGGGGAATGCCTTCCGAGCGCACCCTGCGGGAGGCCGGGTGCACAGGTGCAGTTACAGGACGCTCGGGGGCACCCAAGAGTATCGGACTCCGGGCCAATGCGCGACCCACCGGCTTGCGTCCGTACGGCGAACACCTTTCCCGCGGCAGCGCCCGGCAATAGTCTGCGGCCCATGCGTGTCCGTATTCTCTCCCTGCTGGCCTCCGTCGCTGCCGCCGCGGCACTCCTTCGTGCGAAATCCCGCCGGCATCACCGGAGCGTGGCCGAGCGCCTGCGGCCGGGCGAGGATGGAATTCTGCCCGGCGCCGGACCGATCTACCTGGAGGGGACGGGTCACGGAGCGGTGCTGCTTCTGCACGGCTTCGGAGATACACCGCAGTCGCTCGCTCGGATGGCCCGGTTTCTCAACGAGGAGGGGTGGACGGTTTCGGTCCCCCTGCTTCCGGGCCACGGACGCTCGCTGGAAGAGTTTGCGGAGTCCACCGGCGAGGCGTGGCTCGCCGCGGCGCGCGAGGCGCTGGAAGCGCTGCGGGAGACCCACCACCCGGTGTTCCTGATCGGGCAGTCCATGGGAGGGGCGCTGGCCACGATACTGGCGGCCGAGTACCGGGACCTGCCCGGCTTGGTCCTCCTGGCGCCGTATCTGGGCATGCCGCGGGCACTGCGCTGGATAGCCCGCAGCCATCCGGTGCTGGGGCTGCTGTCGCCTTGGATGCCTTCACGCGGAGAGCGATCCATTCTGGACCCCGAGGCACGCGAGGCGAGCCTCAGTTATGGAACGGTGGCCCCCCGGCTGCTGGCCGAGCTGCTGGACGTTTCGGAGCGCGCGCGCGCGGCCGCGCCGCGAGTGCAGGCGCCGGTACTGGTGATGTTCTCGCGGCAGGACCACCGCATTCCGCGCGAGGAGGCCGAACGCGGCTTCGCCGCACTGGGATCGCGCGAGAAGTGGCTAACGTGGCTGGAGGAGCCGGGACACGTGCTGAGCGTGGACTTCGGACACGAGCGCACGTTTCGGCTTGTCAGCCGGTGGCTTGTGCGGCGCGGGGCGGTTCGCGTACCGTTGCGGCGGTAGTGGGCGGGTGCCTGGCGTGCGTCAGCATCCGTACGACCGTGCGGAGCCATGAAGACCATCGCGTTGGGCCGTTAGCGGGTGAATGGCGGGGAACCGGCAGCCGCTTGTGAAGCGGAAGCCGGAATTGGCTGCGTTGCTTGCAGACCTCGATGCAGCGTTGCATCGTAGGCGCACGGTGGCCGTCGCGAGTGGCGCGAGTGTTTCGTTGCGGATGCGGCGGTAGAGTCTCGAGCCCAGAACAGAATGCGAATAGGCGTTCCCGCGGAGACGGTTCCGGGAGAGCGACGTGTAGCTCTCGTGCCGGATGGAGTCAGGCGCCTCACGAGGGCGGACGTGTCGGTCGCTGTGGAGAGCGGCGCCGGTGTGGCAGCCGGCTTCGCAGACTCCATGTACGAGGAGGCGGGTGCGGAGATCGCCGCGAACGCGGCAGCCGCTCTCCAGGGTGCGGATCTCGTATGCAAGGTGCAACAGCCACAGCCCTCCGAAATTTCCGCGATTCCGGAGGGTTCTACCGTGGTGTGCCTGCTGCCTCCGGGTGTCGCGCCGGACGTGAGCGCGCTCGCGGCCCGCGGAATCACGGTGCTGGCGCTGGAGCGGGTGCCCCGGATAACGCGTGCCCAGAGCATGGACGTGCTGTCGTCACAGGCAACGATAGCGGGCTACAAGGCGGTGCTGCTGGGCGCGTCGTCCATGGTGAAGCTGCTGCCCATGCTGACGACTGCGGCCGGTTCCATTCCTCCGGCGCGTGCGTTCGTGATCGGGGCGGGAGTGGCGGGGCTGCAGGCGATTGCCACGGCGCGACGGCTTGGAGCCGTGGTGAGCGCCTTCGACGTGCGGCCGGCCGCGGCCGAGCAGGTGAAGAGCCTGGGTGCCAGCTTCGTGGGCGGCGAGGTGCTCGATCGTGAGGCGGAGACGGCGGGCGGTTACGCCAAGGCCCAGAGCGAGGACGAGCAGGCGCGCACGCTGGACATCATAGCCGCGCACATTCGCGACCAGGACCTGGTGATCACCACGGCGCAGATCCCGGGTCGCGCGGCGCCGCGGCTGATAACGGCAGCCATGGTCGAGAGCATGAACGCGGGAAGCGTGATCGTGGACCTGGCATCCGAGACCGGCGGGAACTGCGAGCTGACGCGGCGCGGCGAGACCGTGGTGGCGAATGGAGTCTCCGTGATCGGTCCGGTGAACCTGCCGAGCACCGTGCCGATGCACGCCAGCATGATGTTCAGTCGCAACATGGAGACGCTCATCAGGCACCTGCTGCACGAGGGCGAGCTCCGGGTGGACGCGGATGACGAGATAACAGGAGCAATGATCGTCGGTCGGGGCGCGGCCTGACGACTCAAGACCGAATCACCGACAACCGGGAACTCGATCATGTCGTTCGTAGCTGGCATAGTGGTCTTCACGCTCGCCACCCTGCTCGGGGTGGAACTCATCGGGCGCATTCCGCCCACGCTGCATACGCCCCTGATGTCCGGGGCCAATGCCATCAGCGGAATTACGGTGGTCGGCGCTCTCGTGGTCGCAGGTGCGGGCTACGGCTGGATCTCGTCGGTCATCGGCTTCATTGCCGTTGCCTTCGCGATGATCAACGTGGTTGGCGGGTACACCGTCACCGGCCGCATGCTCGGCATGTTCAGCACCGATAGCAAGCCGGCCGGAGATTCCGCCGGGGAGCGGGCCGCCTGATGCCGGATACCATAACGACGCTCGTCTACCTGGTCGCCGCCGTCTGCTTCATCATCGGCCTCAAGCGGCTGGGCAAGGCGGACACGGCGAAGTCCGGCAACCGGATATCCGCCGTGGGAATGCTGCTCGCCATCGTGGTGACGCTGTTCGACCAGGCGATCATCTCGTTCCAGGTGATAATCGCGGGGATGATCGCGGGCGGCCTGGTGGGGTTGTGGATGGCGCGCACGGTGAAGATGACCGCGATGCCCCAGATGGTGGCGGTACTGAACGGCTTCGGCGGCGGTGCGTCCTTTCTCGTGGGATCCGCGGAGTTTCTCCAGGCGGATCTGCTCGGGGTTGCGGTGCCCGCGCCCACCGGGGTCGCCATGCACATCGGCATTCTCACCGGTGCGGTGACGCTCAGCGGAAGCGCCGTAGCGTTCGCGAAGCTGCAGGAGCTGATGACGGGGAGGCCTGTGACGTTCCGCGGACAGCAGGTGTTCAACGCGGCACTGCTCCTGGCGCTCCTGGCACTGTCCGTGTACCAGATCGTCACGCCGGACCCGCTCCTCACGCCGTTCTACGTGCTCTGCGGCCTCACGCTGCTACTCGGCGTAATGCTCGTGCTGCCGATAGGCGGCGCGGACATGCCGGTGGTCATCTCGCTGCTGAACTCCTACTCGGGCATCGCGGTGGCGATGACCGGGTTCGTGATCGGCAACGAGGTCCTGATCATCGCCGGGTCGCTGGTCGGGTCGTCCGGCATCATCCTGACGCAGATCATGTGCAAGGCGATGAACCGCTCGCTGGCCAACGTGCTTTTCGGCGCGTTCGGCTCGGTGGCCGCGAGCTCCCGCAGCTCGGAGGGCCTGACGGTCAGGACCATAACGGCAGAGGACGCCGCCGTTCAGCTGGCTTATGCCCAGAACGTGATAGTCGTGCCTGGCTACGGCATGGCGGTGGCACAGGCCCAGCACGTGGTCCGCGAGCTGGCGGAGCAGATCGAGAAGCGGGGCGGAACGGTCAAGTACGCCATACACCCCGTGGCGGGCCGCATGCCGGGTCACATGAACGTGCTGCTCGCGGAAGCGAACGTGCCATACGACCGCCTGGTGGAAATGGAAGAGATCAACCCCGAGTTCGAGCGGGCGGACGTGGCGCTCGTGATCGGAGCCAACGACGTGGTCAATCCGGCGGCACGGAACGATCCGTCGTCGCCTATCTACGGCATGCCGATACTCAACGTGGACAAGGCCAGAAGCGTATTCGTGCTTAAGCGATCGATGAGCGCGGGATTCGCCGGTATCGAGAACGAGCTATTCTACGATTCGAAGACCTCCATGCTTTTTGGCGACGCCAAGAAGTCGTTGTCCGCTCTCGTGCAGGAGGTGAAGTCGTTCTGACACCCTCAACGGCGACACGCTTCGCGATGCAGCGTTCGATCGCCTGAGAAGGGGACAGGATCGCCGTCCATCGGTAGGCGGGCCATCGCGTTATGTCTTGCCAGCGCGAGTCGTCACTGGTAGTCTGGTCGATCTAGTCGTCTCTCACCAATTCGCCGATAGTGATTAGGCTGAAGGCCCTTGGGGGACTCGCCGTGGATCTCGGCGGCCGTATCCCAACGGGAGCGGCGGTGCAGCGACGCCCGTTATGTGCGCTGGCCATCCTCGCGTGTGCGGGAGAGGATGGCATGGATCGCGAGCACCTGGCCACGCTCGTGTGGTCCGAGCTGCCTGCCGCACGCGCAGTCGGCGCCCTCAAGGAGGCACTTGGGCAGCTGCGCAGCGATCTCGAGGCGCCCGACCTCGTTATGGGCGGCCAGGTTCTCCGCTTGAACCCCCAGTGCATCACGAGTGACATCGAGGAGCTGAGACGCGCCTCCGCCGCTGGCGACCACGGGGCCGTGGTGGCCGCGTTCGGCGGTCCGCTGCTGGACGACGTGCTTCACGACGACGCCTCGCCAGGCTTCACGCAGCTCGTGGAGCAGCACAGGCTGGTGCTCAACGCGGCCTTCCTTCGCAGCGCCGAGATCGAGGCCATGGACGCGCAGGCTGCGGGTGACGTCCGTCGCGCCATTCAGCTCTGGCGCAGACTCACGTCCCACGAGCCCCTGAGCGGCTACTACGCGCTCGGTCTTATCCGTGCGCTTGCCGCAGCGGGCGATCGCACCGGCGCGCTGCAGTTTGGCCGCGTCTATGAGGGACTGGTGGAGCAGCAGGCCTGGGCTCCCGACCCGGCCGTGCACGCGGCCGTCGAGGCCCTGCGTCGGGGGGAGGTGCTGGAGTCGCAGCCCGCCGCTGGCAACCTGTCGCCGGAATCGGGGCCGACGGCCGCGTCAGCCGGTATGGCGCCCGACGATGCGGCATCAGCGGGCGACTCGCCTTTCCCGGGCGAGCCTGCCGACGCTGCGGCGTCCGGCCCCCAGCCGCATTCGCAGGCAGGCATCAACCGGTCCGGGGAGCACAGAAGGGTCACACCCGCCGCCGCCGGACTCACCCTGACTCCGAGCGAAGGGACTTCGCCCGTGCTGCGGGCCGAGGACCGGAAGCGACGCAAGCGGCGACGCTCCGTCATACTCGGCGCTGCCCTCATCGGCCCGATAGGCGTAGCGACTATCCTGGCGGCGTCCCAGCTGCGGCAGCTCGCTGCCAGCGAGTCGTACGACGACAACCGGATCGTGGTCCTGCCCTGCGAGTCGGAGGACAATTCGGTTCCGACGGACATCAGGGATTGCGATGCGCTCATCAGGCACGCCCTTCAGCGGTGGACGGACCTGGACGTGGTGGACCCGCTGGTGCTCGACGACAGGCTGCAGCGCACCAGGGTGTCAACGCACGATGACCGCATGCGGCTTGCTTCTGATGTGGGGGCCGCGTACGCCGTGGTGGCGCGAGTCAGCGACTCGCCGCGAGGCAGCGTGGTGCAGGCCACCCTGCATGACGTGAGATCCCGAAAGAGCCTGCGCACCCACGATGTGCAGGTCGGTACCTCGCTGAACGACGCCACCCAGCAGATGCACAACCTTATGGCCGCGCTGCTGTCGTACGGTTCCACCCAGCCGGACGCGCCGTCGCCACTCGGCACCAGCCGCCTCTCCGCCTGGCGGGCGATGCAGGCCGGGTGGGCGGCGGTTGGACGGTGGGACCTGGCAGCCGCGCGAGACCACTTCGCGATAGCCGTGGAGGAGGATTCCTCGTACGCGCTGGCGTCGTACTGGCTTGCGGAGGTGGAACACTGGAGAGGAGAGCTGCCGCGGAGTGTGTGGGGCGGCATGGCGGCGCGTGCGGTAGCGAGGTCGGACGAGCTGTCCGACCGACAGGCCCGTCAGGCGCGCGCGCTGGCACATCTTGCCCAGCGCTCCTACGACCTGGCCTGCGAGGAGTATGACGACCTGATTCGGCAGGACTCCGTAAACGTGGTAGCGTGGCTGGGTCGTGCCGAGTGTCATGCGGACGACAGCGGCGTGCTGCCGGACTCACGAAGCCGCACGGGGTGGAGCTTCCGGGGAAGCCGAAGCGCGGCAATGCAGTCGTATGCCCGGGCGCTCGCTCTCGCGCCCACCGCGTTCCGCATGTTCGCGATGCCGCGGTTCGCGCGGCTGCGGGCCATCTATCCGACCAACCCCCATGCTGCCATCAGTGGGCGAGCCGTGCATGATCAGACCATGCAGTTCATCGCGTTTCCGGAACTGCAGGGCGACTCGATAGCGTTCACGCCGATGCCGCTGGTTGCCGGACGGGTACTCGACCCGTCGCTGATGCCGTCCAGCAGGGCGGTTGCGGCGCAGCGTGCGGCGCGGCAGCTGCGCGATCTCACCAGCCTCTGGGTGAACGCCGATCCCGACGACCCCTCGGCCCACGAGGCGCACGCGATGGCGCTCGAGGAGAACGGGGAAGTCATGGCTACGCTCTCCGGCAATGACGCGCTGTGGCATGCCCGCAGGGCCGCCACCCTGCTGGGTGAGCGTTCCGTGCTGAACACGGATGCACATGCCCTGCGCCTCGGAGTGATGGAGGTGCGCCTGCTGCTCAAGCGCGGAGCGTTCGCCGAGGCGCACGACAAGGGTGTGGGGCTGCTGGCGCTGGCCGAGAACGTGGATCCCGGCGGTGCGCGCGAGATCCTGCCAGTCGCCGCGCTGCTAGGACGGGTGGCGGAGCAGGAGGCGCTGGAGCAGCGCGCCGCTCCTGGCGGACTTGCGAGACGTTCCGACCTGATGGACGTACCCGGCGTCCGGCGGGCGGCAGCGGAGCAGTCGCTGCTGCTTGCCGCCATAACCGGCGGCCTTCCCACCAGCGAGGTCCAGTCGCGCTACGCGCGCATGGTGCAGACAGTGGAGGATGCCGTTCCCGCAGAACTGCAGGAACGCGTTCTCGACGCGCTTCTTCTCGAAGTGGCGCACCTCGGCATGCTGCAGCTGCCCCCTGATGCGGAGCCGGCATTGCGTCGTTTGCCACCACTGCCGCTTCTCCGCGCGCAGTTGGACCTGCGTGACGGCGACATAGAGGGCGCGCGCGCGGTGGTGCAGGAGAAGATTGCCGACATGCGCCAGCAGGGGGGAGCCGCCTGGCCTTCCGACTGGCTGGCCACTGCCAGACTGGCGATCGCGATCGGGGACTCGACCGCAGCCGTCGAGATGCTGGATCGTGGATTGTCGTCGCTTCCGAGGGCTGCATCGAATATTCTTTCGCTGCCTCATGTGGCTGCTGCAATTCCGGAACTGGCAGCGATGCGATCGCGACTTCGGGGTGCCGGCGGTTCGCAGCAGGAAGCGGCTAAGTGGTCAGCCGCAGCGACGGCACTGCGACGTACCGCAGACGCGCCGCTTCGTGGAGGAGCAGTTCGCTGACGCAGAAGCTCCGGCCGATGTTCCTTCAGGAATGCGCCGGCAGCCGCACGAGTGCGACGGGGAAGCTCACTGAAGGATCGAACCGCCCGGTTCACATACCCTAAACCCTGAATGGGAGCACTTATGACAGCAGCGAGGCTGGTACATACTCCTGTCCGAAACGGAACTGCCGCTTGCATTGCCGCGCTCCTTCTCCTGGCCGGATGCTCTCGCGGAACGGAAGGCGGAGACACCACGGATCCACTCGCTGCAGGCGCTGCGGCAGACACCGTTGCCGCGCAGGGCTTTCGAGCCGCTACCGGAGGCGATCCCGCAGATCCCTTCACCGCATCCGCAGATGCGGTGACCGGCTACCTGGATCGGACACTCCAGTACAAGTCCGTGGGCAGCTACTGGGTGCAGATTCCGGGCACTACGCCCGACAGCGCGCAGGTACGCTTCGAGGTTGTGAGAGGCTCGCACCTGGTGAGCGAGAACGACTACGCAGGCGATGGACACGTCATCCACCGGTACATCCTGGAGAGCCGCGATCGCTCCGTACCCGCTCTGGGCCTCACGCCCAGGGACACACTGGGATACCTGTACGTGGAGCCTGGCATCGTGGACGGCCAGCGCGCGCGCTACAATGCCCGGTTTGCAACCCGCACTGCCGACGGCGGCTGGAGATCCACGGAGACCACTCTGGCAGTGATTCCGGGAGCGTCACCGCCGGCGTCCGTTCCGGAGGGATCGTGGATGGTGTGGGGAGCGCACGACGACGACCTGTACATGGAGAGTCGTCAGGCACTGAGCCAGGAGCTCTTCGGTCGCGAGTTCGCCTCGGGGCCGCTCGACCACTGCTTCCTGTGCGGGATGATGTGGTGCTGGGTCACCGACCCGGACTGATCTCCCGGTAGATCGCCTCCAGTCGCTCGGCAATGCGGGCGACGTCGAACCGTTGAAGTGCAACACGCCGCCCGTCCGCACCCATTTGCGGGGCACGTTCGGGCGGCGTGAACATCTGCACCACGGCGTCCGCCATCTCGTGAGGCATTCCGCGCGGTACCACATAGCCGGTCACGCCATTCTCCACCATCTCGGGCACCCCTCCGACCCCGGTGGCAACGACGGGCTTCGATTCACGCATCGCCTCCATCAGAGGAAGGGGCGCCGCCTCGCTTTCGGACGCGAGCACCAGCGCGTCCGACGCGCGCAGCAACACGGGAATGTCCAGCCGGGCGCCCAGCAGGCGAACGTGCCTGTCCAGCCCGTGTTCCCGGATCGCTGCCTCCAGGGCGGAGCGGAGCGGGCCCTCTCCCGCGATCAGCAGACGCGCATTCGGAAGACGCTCGCGCAGGTGCGCCATCATCGGTATCAGGTGCAGCTGACCCTTCACGGGGTGCAGCCGTCCTATGTTGAGGAGCACGATGGCGTCTTTCGGTACGCCGAGCTCCTCGCGCGTTCCCGAACGTTCCTCGGCGATGGCGGCCGCGTCAGGCACCGAGGACATTTCCACGCCGGGAAAGAGCACCTCGACTCGTGAGGCCGGAAAGGAGCTTCCGAGCAGCGCGGCGTGCGTGTCGCGCACTGCGCCGGAAACGGCGATGATGCGGTCGGCGAGGGTGCGATCCGCCAGGAGGCGCAGCCACTGGCGGGCACGCCCCGACACGGCCGATCCGGCGCCCACCTCGCTGGTGTCTCGCTCGGCCAGCCAGTGGATGCTGGCGACCACGGGAATGCCGCTGCGACGGGCGGCCGTTCCGGCGAGGAAAAGGTCCACAGTCTGGTTCGTGTGAACCGCATGCACGCCGAGCTCCGCCATCACCTTGCGCAGCCGGACGATGGAACGAAGCGTCGTGGAGGGGCCCCTCTGTCCGATGAACAGCGGCTCCACCCCGATGTCGCGGAAGGCGTGCGCCATGTGGTCGTCGTCACGGATGGAGCAGACTATGGACCGCACGCCCCGTTGCGAAAGCTCCTTCACGTTTCGCAGGACCACGCTGGTGATGCCGTTGACGGCCAGGCTGCGAAGCGTGTGCATCACGGTGAGCGGCGCGGCGTCGTGACGTGATGCTGCGGCAGGCTGCGCGCTAGGCATCCGTCCCACCATCTGGAGGCGTCACGTTTTCCGTGGCACCGCGCAGCTGCGTGAGCGACGCGAGCCGCTCATGGTCCAGGAAGGGGCATGCCAGCAGCAGGGCATCCAGCGAGGGCCGGGCCGGATCGTTGCCGAGCCTCACGAGGATGTCGTCAGGCACGGTGCCCTCGTTCACCCGAAGGGGCGATTCCTCGCGCCGTCCCACTCCGGCCAGGTAGTCGCGAAACTTGAAGCCGCTCCCCTCCACCCTGTCGGAGAGCTCGATCCACGTGGACGGAATGCCGTAGGCATCCGCGAGGATCATCCCGTGAAGCGAGCTCGAGGCTATGCCGGCGCATCGGGCGATCTGGTCGGGCACCTGGGTGATGCCGGCCGTTATGTCTATGATCTGCACGCCCGCCATGGCTCCGAGCCTGGCAACGTGCGGAGACGAGCGATCGGCGTAATGGGGGATGATGCCGAGCTCCATCTCCGCGCTCCTCCGGGGTGAATAGAGGAGAGGAAAGAGCAGTGCGGGGTCGCCGTATACGTCAGGCACCTCGATCCCCTGGCGTCTCGCGATGGCGGCCGAGAGCGGGCCGCGAAGCGCATGGATGCGACGCGGGCGGACGCGGAACCGGGAGTCGGCGAACTTGAACCCGCTGCCCCACACCTCCACCGGCGATTGCGCCAGGCCGTCCAGTACGCTGCCGATCACGGTGTAGGTGGTGCGCCGCCTGACGTTGAACACGGCCTGAGCGCGAATTACCGGACGGCCCGACAGGTGCTCTATGAGAACGGGATTGACGATGTCGCCCCAGTTGGGAACCTCGTTCCACCACAGTGCGAGAATCGCGTGGTCGTCCGTTGCAGCTCGCACCGTCTCCCTCACGCTCCTGACCGCGAGCTTGCGCGGCTGGGAGAGAAGCAGCCTCAGGAAGTCTCGCACGCCTGCATCATGCACCCGGCGTCGTCCCGGTGCCAGAAGACTCGACGCTCCACGGTGTACCCTTCGCACCGGTGGAGGCATGCGGAGGGCCGTTGCTGCCCGACGGTGTGCGCCCGTGTCGCTCCACCCACTCCAGGTAGCTCTCCGAGACCGTGAGCAGGCCGCCGTCCACGAGTTCGTTCACGCTGCCGAGCAGCTGGGCGCTGGGGGTGCGCATGCAGAAGTCGGGATGCTCGGCGAGCACCTTCACGAATCCCGTGTAATGCTGCGAGCCCTTGTGGTGCTGACGCAGGCGGATGTTGGCCAGGGCCTGGTCGTAGAGCGTGCTGACGAACTTGTAGTGGAGCAGTACGGTGGAGACGTCCGCTACGCGGGCTCCGGCGGTGAAGTGGCCGTCGTAGCGATACGGATCCGAGCCGTTTCCAGTGAAGTGCAGCACATGGCGCGTCTGCAGCAGGCACTCGGACCCGAACAGGCGCTGCCGGATGCCGCCGAACGTCGCGAAGATGTCCTCGCTCGTCGTCTGTCCGTTGCGAATCCAGTACATCTCGCGGGTCTTCTGGATGCCCTCCAGGTCGTAGAACGGGTAGCGCTCCCTGAGGCTGTCGTCAGGCCGGCTGTGCAGGCGGCTGAACGGCAGTCCGGAGAACATGTCGAGCGCGTGCGCCGCCACCGCCTGGTAGCCGTGGTGGTCCAGGTAGGCGATGAAGCCCTTCAGCGAGAGCCTGTCCGAGTGAGGATAGTCCCACAGCTCGTCAATGTCGGGCGCGAGCGTCCAGCGATTCATGCCGAAGGTGCGCGTGAGCCACCGGCGCATTCCCACCTCGAAGTGACGGAAGGGGATGCCAGTGCTGTAGACGCTCACGCGGTCGAATCGTGAGGCGCGCCGGACCGTGGAGTCCGTGGACCCGTTGTCCAGCAGGATGATCTGCTTCACCCCGAGTGACAGGTAGTGCTCCACGAACGAGCGAATCCACATCTCGCCGTCCCGAACGAGGGCGAGGACCACCGGCTCGTCAGGCGGCGCCGTGACACCGGGCGCACCGTGAACCAGCCTGACGGCACCAGCAAGCGCTCCCAGTCGCACACGCTGCTCGCGCACACGGTTGGCAGCCGCCCACAGCGGACGCCGCATGTCGTTGCGCGGCGCCGAATGACAGCCGTGACAACCGATGCGGAGTTCACGCGTGGGGTACACGTGAACTCCGCTCTCGGTACTCATGGCGGAGTCTTCCTCCGCCCACTTCGCCTGCGTCACAGATCAGTACAAGGTTGCGCCCATGCTTCAGCGGCGACCGGACGGCTTCACCTTCTCCACCAGTTCAGTTGCGATGTCGCCCAGCCTTTCCACGCCTTCCAGCGCCTGCTGGCCGATTCCGGTGGCGACGCGCTTCACGCGCTTCACGGTGCGACGGCTCGTTTCCGCTGCCCGCCTGGCGGTCTTGCGCCCTGCGGTCTTCACGTTCTTCAGGGCACCCTTGCGACCGGCGGAGCTCACGCGCTTGCGCACTCCCGACACGGTGGCTTCAAGCGTACCCTTTCGTGCGGAACGCCTCGTCGGCCTGGCGGTGGATGCGCGCTTCGCCGTAGCGCGCTTGGCTGCAGCACGCTTCGAGGCACGCTTCATCGTGGTTCCCTTGGATGCACGCTTGCCGGCGGCACTTTTCGAAGTACGCCCGGTCGCAGTGCTCTTCGTGCCACTCGATGATGAAGCGCTCCCTGCCCCGCTGCCGGAACTGCCGGACGCTGATGCGGACTTCGACGTGCGCTTCCTGCCACCGGACGATCCGGAGCTCGAGGCACGGCTCGACTTCGAACCCTTCGCGCCACTTCCGGAAGTGGCGGACTTCCTGGCACTCCCGGATGTCGAGCGCTTTCGGGTCGTACGCGCGGCCGTGCTGCCGTTCGCGCTCTTTGACTCGCCTCGCGGCGTGCTGCCGGATGAGGAAGCCGTGGAGTCGTTCGCCATCGTGTGCTCCTGGTCAGGGGTTCGGGCTCTATGCTACCGCAAGGATCGCGCAAGCCCGGGCGATGCACGCCTCACGCCATCAGCGAGGCGCGCCCGGACCGCGCAGCGCCCTGCCAGGCGTCGCGCCCGTGGTGCGTCCGTTCTCCACTACCGCAGTGCCGTTCACGAACACCCAGTTGATTCCCGTTGAAAGCTGTTGCGAATCGGTGAAGGTAGCCTCGTCCTTCACCGTAGCCGGGTCGAAGATCACGACGTCCGCATACATGCCGCGCTTCAACACGCCACGATCGGACAGGCCCACACGCAGTGCAGCCAGTGACGTCATCTTCCTGATCGCATCCTCCAGCTTGAGAACGCCCGTCTCGCGCACATAGTGGCCGAGTATGCGCGGGAACGAGCCGAACGCGCGAGGGTGGCTGCGGCCGTTGGGCGTGGGCGTACGCGCGCCGGCGTCCTGACCGATCGAGACCCACGGCTGCTGCAGTCCGTACGCCACGTCCTCCTCGCTCATCGCGAAGTAGATCGCGCTCGCCCGCCCGCGATCGGCAACGAGGAGGTCGTACGCGGCCTCGTACGGATTCTGTCCGCGCATCTCGCCGATCTCCTTCAGCGTCTTTCCTTCGTAGATGGAAAGCGAATCCTCACCGAAGCTGGTGACGAGAATCGTCTCGGGACGTTCGCGATTGCCCCACTCGCCCTGTTCCCGGCCATCGCGCAGCCGCTCGCGCACGGCGGGATCCTGCAGGCGAACGAGCATGGAGTCGGTGCCGCCTGCCTCCACCCACGTGGGAAGGATGGCATCCAGTCCGGTGCCTGCAGCGATGTAGGGGTACATGTCCACCGTCACGTCCTGCCCGGCCCTGCGCGCCGAATCTATCTTCGCAACCGCGTCGCGCATGCGTCCCCAGTTGCGTTCCTGTGCGGCCTTGAGGTGGTGAATCTGCACCCAGGTGCCGCCGCCGGAGCCGATGCGCAGCGCCTCGTCTATCGCCTCGAGAAGCGAATCGCTCTCGCTGCGCATGTGCGTGGCGTAGCCGCCTCCGTGCGCGGCAGCGTGCCTCGCGAGCACGATGAGCTCATCCGTGGTGAACCACGTTGACGGCGGGTAGATGAGTCCGGCGCTCACGCCCATGGCGCCGTCGCGCATTCCCTGCTCCACGAGTTCGCCCATCTGCCGAAGCTCGTCAGGGGTTGGATTGCGCGAGGCGTCTCCCATCACGGCACGCCTGATGGAAGCGGCACCCAGGAAGGTGCCCAGGTTGATGCCCACCCCGGTCTGCTCCAGGTGGTCGAAGTACTCCGCGAGCGTGGTCCATTCCTGGCTTCCTTCAGGCCGCCCGGCAACCGTGTTCGGCCACACCGAGCTCACCTCACCCGTGATTTCGCTGGTGATTCCCTGCGTGACCTTGGAGACGGCCGTGCGGTTCCGCAGGATGCTGCGTTCGGAGTGACCGAGCATGTCTATGAAGCCCGGGGACACGACCATTCCGGTTGCGTCAATGACCTGTCTGGCGCCGGCGCGAGGCAGCTTCGGTGCGACGTCCGCTATGCGATCGCCGCGAATGGCGACATCGCCGTAGTACCACGGGTTCCCGGTGCCATCCACGACGCGTGCGCCGGTGATGAGGATGTCGTAGGCCGGAGCAGGCGACGGTCTGGTCTCGGTGGCGCGCGGAGTGCATGCTCCGATCGCGATGGCGAGAAGGGCGAGTGCTGGGATTCTGGGTAGGCTCATGGGTCGGAATATGGAGAGTGGGCCGTTGCTGCAGTAGGGAGCCCGTGAGTCCGGCCGCGGGCCTGTCGTCCGCTCCCTCTTCCCTCTCCCGCCATGGGGGTTATGGTCAATCTCCTGCAGCCAACGTCGTCCGCTGACCGGAGCGCGAGGTACGATGCCTGATTTCGGAAGCTGGGGCACCGAATGGTGGAAGCCCGTACTGTTCATCATCGTCGCGGGGCACCTGACGAACGTGTGTGTGACGCTCTTCCTGCACCGCGCGCAGACACATCGCGCCGTGAAGTTCTCGGCGCTGGTTGCGGTGCCGATGCGCCTGTGGTTGTGGCTCACGACTGCGATAGTCACGCGTGAATGGGTGGCGTGTCATCGCAAGCATCATGCATTTGCGGACCGTGAGGGCGACCCGCATTCGCCGCTGCTGGAAGGGCTGCGCAACATCATGCTGAAGGGTGCCTTCTACTACAGGCGTGCCGTGAGGCAGCCGGGAGTGCTGGAGAAGTACGGGAAGGGGACGCCTGACGACGCGCTGGAGCGCCGGCTCCTCACGCCGCTGAACTGGCTGGGCATCACTCTCATGCTCGCGATAGACCTCTACCTGTTCGGCTGGATAGTGGGGACTCTCGTGTGGGTGGTGCAGATGCTGTGGATCCCCTTCTGGGCGGCTGGCGTGGTGAACGGCGTGGGGCACGCGCTCGGCTACCGCAACTTCGAGGTGAAGGACGAGAGCCGGAACATCTCGCCGATAGCGATCTGGCTGGCCGGCGAGGAGCTGCACAACAACCACCACGCGGACCCGCATTCGGCCAAGTTCAAGGCGCGGTGGTTCGAGTTCGACATGGGCTGGGTGTATATACGGCTGCTGGCGCTGCTGGGGCTGGCGAAGGTGGTGTACGCGAGGGACTAGG
>CAYQAO010000049.1:21587-21894 GCA_964415485.1 uncultured Gemmatimonadaceae bacterium | reverse complement strand
CCGTGGCCGGCTTCGGTGCAGGGACAGCAGATCCCGACGCTTCGCGCGGGATGACAGCTGAGGAGCCGTGGCCGGTTTCGGTGCAGGGATAGCAGATCCCGACGCTGCGCGCGGGATGACAGGGGAGGGGCAAGCGCGGGATGACAGTCCCGCCACACCCGGACTCCCACTTCGGCCGAGCGCCGAACACCGTTCCCCGACCGTAAAGACGGAAGCGGGGGGCGGAGGCCCCCCCGGCTCGGTTAAGCAACAGGTTTTAGCCGGCGGTGCTGGGACCCGCGCGGGGGGGGGGGGGCCGCCGGGCACC